>NZ_JBNWBX010000002.1:0-589043 GCF_053522705.1 Agrobacterium sp. 16-2014-1-2a | reverse complement strand
GAGCTCGAGAAGCTCGGCGTCGTCAACCTGGTCAACCTTGTTGAGGAACACGACGATCGCCGGAACGCCAACCTGGCGAGCAAGCAGGATGTGCTCGCGCGTCTGCGGCATCGGGCCGTCAGCTGCAGAGCAAACCAGGATCGCGCCGTCCATCTGGGCAGCACCGGTGATCATGTTCTTCACGTAGTCGGCGTGGCCGGGGCAGTCGACGTGTGCGTAGTGACGGTTCGGCGTTTCGTATTCGACGTGCGCCGTCGAGATCGTGATGCCGCGAGCCTTTTCTTCAGGAGCAGCGTCGATCTGGTCGTACGCCTTGAACTCGCCGAAATACTTCGTGATCGCAGCAGTCAACGACGTCTTGCCGTGGTCGACGTGACCGATCGTGCCAATGTTGACGTGCGGCTTATTGCGCTCAAACTTGCTCTTTGCCATGTGAATTGCTTCCTGTGAACGTGAAGTAGTTTTCCCGGCGAACCGGTTTGGTGTCGCCGTTTAAGGCTTTGTAAGCGAATGCGCAAGACTTAATTGTCAAAGCACGGTCGCGCACGCCTAAGGCGCGCCTCAAGGTGCATATATGGTGCGTTCCGCGCGATATTCAAAGCTGGCTCAGCCTTCCCACGCGGCGGGCAGACGGGACGCACGGACGGGACCCTGCCTGTACCCCTCTTCGCACAATCGGATCGTTAAATAAGCTTTTTCTTTATCACAACTTCTTTACCTGGACCCTCATCATGGCTTAAGGAAATTTCATCTCCGGGGGGAGACGGGCGAGCGGGACGATGCGCCCAGGCGCAAAACCTCTATGCCACATATTGATCAGCCGCGCTTTCCGGCGCGAAATTACATCCGTTTCAGGACCGCTCAATGGAAATCTTCACAGCCGCCGGCTTCACGGCATTCATGCAAGTCATTGCGATCGATCTCGTTCTCGCAGGCGACAATGCCATCGTCATCGGCCTTGCCGCCGCCGGTCTTCCCGCCCATCTTCGCCGCAAGGCGATCCTGGTCGGCATCATCGCCGCCACCGTATTGCGCATCGGCTTTGCCGCCGTCACCGTGCAGCTTCTCTCCATTGTCGGGCTTCAGCTCTTCGGCGGGCTTCTGCTTGCCTGGGTTTGCTGGAAGATGTGGTCCGAACTGCGCGAAGCCGCAGGCTCCATCGAAGACGAGGTGACGGACGAAGAGGCTGACCTGACCAAAGGTCACAAGACCTTCTTTCAGGCCGCAACCCAGATCGTCATCGCCGATGTGTCCATGTCGCTGGACAACGTGCTTGCCGTCGCCGGTGCCGCGCAGGACCATGTCACGGTGCTGATCATCGGCCTCGTCGTCTCGATTGCCCTCATGGGACTGGCCGCCAATTTCGTCGCCAAGTTGCTGCACCGCTACCGCTGGATTTCGTATCTTGGCCTGATGGTCATCATCTATGTGGCGCTCAACATGCTGTATCACGGCGTGATCGAAGTCCTACCCTACATCAAGCCTTATTTCGGCTGAGACTGGCAGTCACATATTCGTCCCGAAAGGCCTGGAAACGAGAGTTTCCAGGCCTTTTCTTTTCATACCCACACAAATGCACCCTTGCCTGCGCAGCATTGCAAGCGCACGCGCAGGTGAAATCGGCGCACAGGGGAATCGGTCTCCGCGTCCGCTGCAACATTCGGATAAGACAGGGAAATCGTGATTTTTTGCCTATGGATTTTGGCAATTGAGGTCAGCCACGGGCAAGCCTAGTGAGCTAGTTAATAAGTCATAAAAATAAAAAGAAAGGTAAAGCTGCCAATGGCTTATGACTGGACCGGCGGTCGCACCCGCCGCCTTCGCAGGATGAAGCTGGGCGCTGTTGCAAGCTCACTAATCCTGCTGGCGCTCTTAACAGCGCTCGTTCTAGGCTGAACGCGCTGCGCGCAATTCAACGCTGACCGGCGGCATGGCAAGGTTTCCCAAAACCGCCCTGCCGCCGCTCCTTCGGGGGCAACGTCCATTCTTTGTTGGCAAGTTTTGCCGAATATCAGCCGCGAAGGCATGTCCTGGTTATGCCGCCGATTGAAGCGGGTTCATTTCGGCGCGGAAGCTGCGGCAAGACCTATCGAAACAGCCAATAAATGACGCCAAGCACCAACGTCCACATCAGTAATGATATGGCTAGTACGGCGAGGTAGTTTCGAAATCGTCTGGTCATCCGCCCACATTGCCGGCCAGCCGCCAAGGGACAGCCGTAACCGTTTGATTGCTGGATGCGGATCAAGCCGCAAGATCAACTCTTTCTATCAAGATGCTGAATCGCAAACCATTCGCAGATTTTACCCGCCCGAAACCGGGGTTGCCTGACCATGTGAATATCAACCCGCCGGTAAGCGTGAAAACGCTGGGCCACGCTCGCCGCAGGATTTGCAGGGCACAGGAAAAACCGCACGTCGTTCTGGACGTGGCTCAGACACGCTCCGGTCAACCGAATCGACAAATTAAGTCCTTCGGTATGATGTCTGATGACTCGTCATTGCTGGGGCAACGGCGATCAGCCGCCGCCCCAAAAAAGCGCGTCAGCTCTTCAAAGCCGTATTGCACAGGCTCCAGTAACCGCCACCCTTCTGAATCCACTTGAGATCGCCGAGCGTGCCGTCATCCTTGTTCTTACGATAAGAATCGACGCAGGTCTTCAGGCGGGCCTTGCCAGGAGTCTCGCTTGAATATTTCTTATCGACAGCACTCGGAAATACGACGCTCTTAGGAGCCTTTATCGTCGCCTTTTCGGGTTCTTTGTCGGTGGTAGCCGCAACTTGCTTGTCGTCGGCCGCGCTCTCGGCAGCAGCGTCGCTACCGCAGAACTTGGCGCGATAGTCGTTCCACTTGACGTCCTTCGCCGACCCGTCGGCTTTCGCCGCCTGGTATTTCACGCTGCACTCTTTCATGGTGAGCGCCGCTGCGGGGGAGACAAACGCCGCCGATGCGAGCAGCGCTAAGGATGAGAGAATTACAACCCTGTTGATCATCGAAGACTCCCGTGTGCATGATTGCCGGAAGACTATCCGACCGGACTTTCCGCTTGTCAACGAGCAGTGCAACAAGCACTCAAAGTCGAATTGGCGGGGAGCAAAATGTGCTCATCGGGCGTGGCGTTTTCGCGGTGAGGACGGCATCACTCAGTGACCACGGATATCCACAATCAGCCCGCCGCCAGAGGCATCTCCGCCTTGCCACGCGAACGACGGCAGCACCGCCCAACGAATCACGTATTCGTGTGACGTCAACCATGCATCGGAACGAAATTCCTTAATTTTCGTTAGCATCTCGAACGAATAACGAGGATTTATCGATGTTGAGGATGCCGAAGACTATCTCCGCGCTCGCTCTTGGCGTCGCAATATCTACCGCTTCAACCTTGCCCGCCAGTGCGCTGAGCCTCATACAGCCGGCCTACGAACAACAGGAGCAGGCGCAGAATTCCGACGGTCGCGGCTATCCCGCATCCGCCTTTGCCGCGGGCAAGGGTGAAGAGGCGTCATCCAACGGTTACGCCCTCTCAGAATCGGAAATAAACCACGTAAAATGGTGTGCAGCGCGTTACGCATCATACCATCCAACCGACAACAGCTATATGGCAGCCGCCGGCATCCGGACGCAATGTCGTTCTCCGGATTGATTCAGCCGTGCCGCAGCGCACCGCGTCCCAGCCAATAAGATAAAATTTACTTTAAATTCTTTTGACCTGAACCTTTATCCGGGTTGGCCGTTTGAAGCGCGTGCCAGCGAGGAAACGCGATGATGTGGAATCTTGAAAAACTTGAGCAAGAGCGACTTGATCTGATCGAGGTCATTACTGCCCTGCGCCACACTGAACGCTTGTCGACAGCGGATCGCACCTCGATCTTTGAGAAAATTACGGCGCATATGGTGAGGTTAAGCGAGCTCGACGCAGAGAAAATGCGGATTCAGTCGGCCTTGGAGGCGAGCTGAAAACAGCCAACGCTGATTGGAGGTTGCACATCGGCGCGAGGCAAAATTATCGATCTGTTTGAGAAATTTTGGAGCGGGTAGCGGGAATCGAACCCGCGTATTCAGCTTGGAAGGCTGCTGCTCTACCATTGAGCTATACCCGCGGTGGTGATTTTGATCCTGCGCAGAATGGTGGAGGGAGTTGGATTTGAACCAACGTAGGCGTAGCCAACGGATTTACAGTCCGTCCCCTTTAACCACTCGGGCATCCCTCCAGCTATCTGCTAGGATCGAGCAACCAAGCTCTTCAGATTTCTCTCCGGCGAAGCGCCGTTGCGTCGTCTGTGGCGCGTATATGACGGCCTCGTTCGCTTCTGTCAACACGCCGTTTCACGAATTTTCGGGAAAAAATTCAAACCTCTTTGCAGGCCTGTGGATTATCGCGGGGGCTGGTGTGCGTCGCGTCCCGGAGATATAAGGCGCCATGAGCAAAGACGATCCAAACGACAAATCCACCCGCGACACGCACTACGCCACCCTGCGCCGTGCCGTGCGCGATGCCAAACGCGAGAGGGGCGAAATTCCGACCCCGCAGCAGCCGAAGCGCCGGAATCGTGGCGCGGAAGACTGGAAGCCGCCGCAGCTTGCGCCGGATCAGGTCCATCTTTACGGCCTGCATACCGTGCGTGCGGCGCTTTCCAATCCCGAACGGCAACTCATCAAGCTGTCGGTTACCCTGAATGCCTTTGCGCGTCTGGATATCGGCGAAGCGGATGCGCAGCCCTTCCCGGTAGAGATTGTCTCACCGCAGGATATCGACAAGGTGCTCGGCCCCGAGGCGATCCATCAAGGCGTGATGCTGGAAACAAGGCCGCTTCCGGTCAAGAAACTCGATGCGCTGAAGAAAAGCCCGCTGATCCTCGTGCTCGATCAGGTTACCGACCCGCACAATGTCGGCGCCATCATGCGCTCGGCGGTCGCCTTCAACGCCGGTGCCGTCATCACCACCATTCGCCATAGCCCGACAGAGTCAGGCGTGCTTGCGAAGTCTGCGTCCGGCGCACTGGAACTCATTCCCTATATCCAGATCACCAACCTTGCCGATACATTGGGCGAGCTGCACAAGCTTGGCTTCTTCTCGGTCGGTCTGGATTCGGAAGGCCCCGCCCCCATCGAGCAAACCTTCACCGGCGCAAAGATCGCCCTGGTGCTGGGAGCCGAAGGCAAGGGTCTGCGCCAGAAGACTCGCGAAACCGTTTCGGCACTCGCCCGTCTCGATATGCCGGGCGAGATCAAATCGCTCAACGTATCGAATGCGGCAGCCATCGCCCTTTATGCAACGCAGCAATTTCTGGGCAAAGCGTCGTCCTGACGCTTACCCTTCCTTGCGAAATCACAAAGCGCAACGCATGCTGCGCCTTTGACATTCGCAAGGAGCAAATCTCGACATGACCGACCTGCCCATCAAACCGACCGGCGAGCTGACGCTGCGGACGCTCGCAATGCCGGCCGACGCCAATCCGGCCGGTGATATTTTCGGCGGCTGGGTCATGTCCCAGATGGACTTGGCCAGCGGCATCCGCGCGGCGGAGCGGTCTCGCTGTCGCGTGGTCACTGCGGCGGTCAAGGAAATGGCTTTCGAGTTGCCGGTGAAGATCGGCGACACGCTGTCCATCTACACCGATATCGCCCGGCTCGGCCGCACCTCCATCACGCTGACGGTTGAGGCCTGGGCGCAGCGCTCCCGTTACGACAAGCTGGAAAAAGTCACTGCCGGAACCTTCATCATGGTGGCGATGGACGAAAACGGGCAGCCGACGCCCATCCCTCCGACGGAGTAGGGTGCGATGGAGGCCGCCGTCAACGCCGCGGAAGCCTATGCGCATATCCGCGCCGTCATGGGCATGGTGGTCGGCCTCAGCCTCGCCCGCTTGCTGACCGGCCTTGCCGGTTTCGTGCAGCATCCCAAGAAGGAGCGCATCTATCCCCTGCATATCGGCTGGGTGGCGTTCCTGTTTCTGATGCTCGTGCATTTCTGGTGGTGGGAACACCGGCTTTCCGCCACCAGCCACGTCCTCGGCTTCGGCGCGTTCCTGTTCCTGATCCTGTTCTGCTCGCTGTTCTATTTCCTGTGCGTGTTGCTGTTCCCCTCAGACATGAAGGAATACAAGGGATACGAGGACTATTTCTTTTCCCGTAAAAGCTGGTTCTTCGCGTTTCTCGCCGCACTTTTCGTCACGGATATCGGCGATACGCTGCTGAAGGGACAGGACTACCTCTCCTCGCTGGGCGCTGAATATCTCATCCGCACCGCTATTTACGTCGTTCTGTTCACACTGGCAGCTTTCATCGGCAACCGACGCTTTCACAGGTTTCTCGTCATTTTCGCCCTGATTTATCAGGTAGTCTGGATATTCCGGACCTACGACCTGCTGGCCTGAACATTCCCATCCCGACGCCGGGTGATAATTGAAAACAGGCCTCGTCTTTCGCCATCGTGTCGCGGTGACACGGCCCGATAAATATGGCATTTCGCTGCAATGGGATTCATTCGCAGGATAATGCAGGACAGAAGTTCGGCTGGCGCCATCGCCACGCTGGCGGTCCTGCTTTTTCTCCTGCAAGGGCTCGTGAATGGCCTGACCAGCGGCAATATGGCCTCAGCCGCGCTGGCGACCGGTGAGATCATCTGTTCCAGCCACATGCCCGAAGGCGGTTCGGGCAAACCGAACCCGGCCTCCAACCCTGCGGGCAAGCTCGCCGACAATTGCTGCGGCACGCTCTGCCGTCTGGCCTCCGTTACCATCGCCGCTCTTCCCGTTACTCCGGTGGAGCGTGCGGACGGGATCGTCCGGGTCGTCGAAGTCGACTTTCTCGACCGCGACACGGCATTGCCGCCGCCGCCACCCAATCTGGAATCGCGCCCACGCGCACCGCCTCCCTCTCTGCAAATGTGAAGAGCGATCCGGCCCTGCCGGAAAATCAACTTTTCTGCGGAGACATCCATGTCCGTTACGACCTCTTTCGAGGGCGAGCGCGCGCCTGCGCAATCCTCGTCCGTCAACCTGTACCGCGCCGTATGGCGCTGGCACTTCTACGCTGGCCTTTTTGTACTGCCCTTTCTGATATCGCTGGCCGTCACCGGTGCGCTCTATCTCTTCCGGGACGAATTCGACAATCTCATTCATTCGGACCTGAAGCGCATCGAAGTGGCGCAGAACGTGCCGAAAGCACTCCCCTCCGATATTCTAGCCGCAGCCGTTGCGGCAGTTCCCGGCACTGCTGTGAAATACACCACGCCAGGCGATCCGGGTGCCTCGACGGAAATTACCGTCAGTACGGCCGCAGGGAAACGCGCCGTCTACGTCAACACCTATACCGGGCAGGTTGCCGGTTCGCTGCCGGATCGCGGCACCATTATGTGGACGATCCGCTACATCCACAGCCTGAAATATTTCGGCGCCTATACCCGCTATCTGATCGAGATCGCCGCCGGCTGGTCCATCCTGCTCGTCGCCACCGGCATCTATCTGTGGTGGCCTAGGAAGCAGAGCGGCGGTGTTTTGACCGTGCGCGGCACGCCGAAAAAACGCGTCTTCTGGCGCGATACCCATGCCGTCACCGGCATCTTCGTTGGCTTTTTCATCGTATTTCTCGCAGTCACCGGAATGCCCTGGTCGGGCGTGTGGGGCGCCAAGGTCAACGAATGGGCAAATGGCAGCAATTTCGGATATCCGGCAGGCGTGCGCACCGATGTTCCAATGTCCGGCGAACATCTCGATCACATGGCCAAGACCAGCTGGTCGCTGGAGCAGGCGAAAGTCCCGGAATCCACCGCATCCGCCACCGGGCAACCAATCGGAATAGATGCGGCCATCGCGCGTTTCGACGGGCTCGGTCTTGCCCCTGGTTATACCGTCGTGCTGCCGACCAAATCGACAGGCGTCTATAGCGGCTCCGTCTATCCCGATGACCTTTCAAAGCAGTGCGTCGTCCATCTCGATCAATATAGCGGCAAACCGCTGATCGACATGAGCTATGCCGACTACGGTCCGCTTGGAAAGGCGCTGGAATGGGGGATCAACGTGCATATGGGCCAGCAATTCGGCCTCGCCAACCAGATCGTGTTGCTGGCAGCCTGTGTCGGCATCGTCCTGCTTGCCGTTTCCGCCGGTATCATGTGGTGGAAACGACGCCCCAGAGGTTCGCTCGGCGTGCCACCATTGCCGCAGGATAAACGCGTCTTGCGCGGCCTGCTGGCGCTGCTCGCCATCGGCGGCATCCTGTTCCCGCTGGTTGGCGCAAGCCTGCTGGTGATGCTTGTTCTGGATCTGATCGTGCAGTCCCGCGAAAAGCAACGCGCTGCCTGACAAAAAACACGGCCGGGAGATATCCCCCGGCCGTGTCCTTCTGAATTCCGGGCGGTTGGCAGAAGCTTGGCCTTATAGCACGTCCTATTGAAACAGAATTGCTTGACGTGCTCTAACTGTTTGTTTCTACGAATTTTCCAGACGTAAAACCGCTACGCACTTCTACTGGAAATGCTCTAGAACATCGTATTATTGTTTGCAGCCTTTTCCGGAACCGGCTGGATCACGTCCCAATGTTCGGTGATCTTGCCGTCGGTGACCCTGAAAATATCGACGATGGCGGCTCCGCGAGCACCCTCTTTATCCGTGGAATGGATGTGCAGATAAACCAGATCTCCATCCGTGGCGCTACGCACGATCCGGGATTTCGCCTGCGGGTTTTCCTTGAAGAAGCCGGTGAAATAGTCGACGAATGGCTTCTTGCCATCAGGCACCATCGGATTGTGCTGTTTGTAGCTGTCGACGATGACGGCAGCGCCCTTCGCCACCTCGTGCTTGTTGAAGACAGTGTCGTAAAAATCAATCACCAGCTTGCGGTTGGCTTCTTCCTGAACCAGATCGCGCTTTGCGGTTTCCGCCAGAACGGGCGCGGCCATCAGCGCGGGCGCGAGGGCAAGAGCAGCGATGGCAAGACGACGTGTCATGAAATTCATGGATGAGACCTCTCAGTAACCGACGGTGAAACGCTGACGGGAATGCTGCGGCTTTTCGATTTCATCGACAAGCGCGATGGCGTAGTCTTCAAAGGAAATGCGGCTGCCAGCTTCGTTGCTCAAAAGGCTGTCCTTGCCGATACGGAATTTGCCCGTTCTCTCCCCCGGCACAAATTCGGCCGATGGCGACAGGAAGGTCCAGTCGAGCTGCTTTTCCCCTTTCAGACGGTCCAGAAACTCCGCTCCCTTGGTCGCCTCGGCCTTGTAGGCGGCCGGGAAGTCCGGCAGGTCAACCACGCGCTGGCCCGGCGCAATTTCAAGGCTGCCGGCGCCACCCACGACGAGATAACGGGAAACGCCCGAGGCACGGACGGCCTCGATCAGCGTCACCGGATCGCTCGCAGTGAAGTGCACGGCGCTGATCACGGCATCGTGACCCTTAAGCAGTTCCGAAAGCCCTGCCTGATCGAAGACATCGCCCTTTTTTGCCACTACGTTCGGCAGGCTGGCGATCTTTTCAGGGTTGCGGGCGATCGCCGTCACCTGGTGCCCCCGGTCGGAAAGTTCCTTCAGAATACGGGATCCGGCATTGCCGGAGGCTCCGATGAGCGCGATTTTAGCCATGGCTTTTTCCTTCATAGGCATCGTTGTAGGTCTAGATAATAGACCGCTAGGGGAAGCTATGGTATCGCAGCCCCGGCTGCAAGAAGTCAGCCGACGCTGATCAGGTCACACGGCGATGACCTGAAAGGGCACGAAAATGGAAAGAGCAGGGAAAATGCCGGATACGCAAACCAAGGAAACCTTCGCCTTCGACCAGCCCTGCCCCATCCGCGACGTGCTGGATCGCATCGGTGATCAATGGAGCCTGCTGGTTCTGGAAGCGCTTCAGGGCGGGGTGCTGCGTTTCAACGAACTGAACCGCAAGATCGACGATATTTCCAAGCAGATGTTGTCACGCACGCTGAAACGGCTGGAGGAAGACGGTTTCATTCGCCGCACGCTCTATGCGCAGGTGCCGCCGCGCGTGGAATACGAACTGACCAATCTCGGCCGTTCGTTTCTGGTGCCGATGCAATTGCTGGTGCAGTGGGCGGACGAGAACCACGTCCGCATTTGTACGGCGCGGTTGGACTATGCCAATGGTGGAACGGGATCGTAACACCGTTCCTCGTGCCGTGGCGAAACCTGTCCGCCACGGCAATAGAAAGGCCCTGTGGCGATCAGGAGCGGAAGATGAAGGACGCGCCGAAAGCGATGAGCGCAAAACCGATCACGTGGTTGATCGTGATGCTTTCCTTCAGCCAGAAGACCGAGAACAGAGCAAAGACCGCAAGCGTGATAACTTCCTGAATGGTCTTGAGCTGCGCGGTCGAATAGACCTCCGATCCCATGCGGTTCGCGGGGACTGCGAGCATGTATTCGAAGAAAGCGATGCCCCAGCTTGCGACAATCGCAAGGAAGAGTGCGCTGCCCTTGTGCTTGAGATGCCCATACCAGGCGAAAGTCATGAAAACATTGGAGACGATGAGCATCAGGACAGGCCAGATGTGGGCAGGGCTGATCGAGAACGGCATGATTGTTCCTGAATGAAGAAGGGAGGGATGTCACGAAAGGCAGTTTGAAAACGCAACCGTCATTTTTGTCTTTGCTTTAACTTACCGCCGTATGAAACGGAACCGGTTTCTATCAAAGCGTATTCGGCCGCTATGCAACGTATCCGGCCAAATTTTGTTCCCCGCGCTTCGTTTCCTTTTTGTACTCATTTTTTCTTGGCCTCCCCTTCCCTTTGCGCGTGACTCCCTCCATATTTCGCGCATGGCCAGATCACCCAAAAATTCCAAACCCTCGAATTCCGGCTTCGAGGAAGCTCCGCAATCGTCGTTCGAAGGCGCGCCGCTCAGCGGCAGCGTTGCCGATTGGGTAAAGCAGCTCGAGGCGGAAGCCGAAGCCGGCTCGGTGGAAACCCAGCGCGAAGTCGCCTCGAAAGCTGGCAAGCACCGCAAGAAGATCGAGATCGAAGCGCGCAAGGAAGCGGAAAAAGCGGCCAACAAAACGGCTAAAAACACCACGGCTTCCAAGACAGCGCGCGGCGTTTCCATCGGTGCGTCGAGCGATCCGAAAACCCGCGCCGCAGCCGGTCTCAATCCCGTGGCTGGCATGGACGTTTCCCTGGAGGAGGCGGCCAATCTCGCACCGGGTGCCGTCACCGCCACCGTCGAGGCGCTATCGGCGCTGATCGAGAGCGGCAATCCGCTGTTCAAGGACGGCAAGATGTGGACGCCGCACCGGCCGGCCCGTCCGCCGAAATCCGAAGGCGGCGTTACAATCCGCATGGCCTCGGAGTATCAACCGGCAGGCGACCAGCCAACGGCGATTGCCGATCTCGTGGAAGGCATCAATTCCGGCGAGCGCAGCCAGGTCCTGCTCGGCGTCACCGGCTCCGGCAAAACCTTCACCATGGCCAAGGTGATCGAGGCAACCCAGCGCCCGGCCGTCATCCTTGCGCCCAACAAGACGCTGGCCGCGCAGCTCTATTCCGAGTTCAAGAACTTCTTCCCCGACAATGCGGTAGAGTACTTCGTCTCATATTACGATTATTATCAGCCGGAAGCCTATGTGCCGCGCTCCGACACCTTCATCGAGAAGGAATCCTCGATCAACGAACAGATCGACCGGATGCGCCACTCCGCCACCCGCTCGCTGCTGGAACGCGACGACTGCATCATCGTCGCTTCGGTTTCCTGCATCTATGGTATTGGCTCGGTGGAAACCTATACAGCCATGACCTTCCAGATGCAGGTGGACGACCGGCTGGACCAGCGCCAGCTTCTGGCCGACCTTGTGGCCCAGCAATACAAGCGCCGCGACATGGATTTCCAGCGCGGCTCTTTCCGCGTGCGCGGCGATACCATCGAAATCTTCCCTGCCCACCTTGAGGATGCCGCCTGGCGCATCTCGATGTTCGGCGACGAAATCGATTCCATTACCGAATTCGACCCGCTGACCGGCCAGAAAACCGGCGATCTGCAATCCGTCAAGATCTACGCCAATTCGCACTATGTCACCCCGCGCCCGACGCTGAACGGCGCGATCAAGTCGATCAAGGAAGAGCTGAGGGTTCGCCTCGCCGAGCTGGAAAAGGCGGGACGCCTGCTGGAAGCCCAGCGGCTGGAACAGCGCACGCGTTACGACATCGAAATGCTGGAGGCGACCGGCTCCTGCGCCGGTATCGAAAACTATTCGCGTTATCTCACCGGCCGCAATCCCGGTGAGCCGCCGCCGACGCTGTTCGAATATATCCCTGATAATGCGCTGCTTTTCATTGACGAAAGCCACGTCTCGGTTAGCCAGATCGGTGGCATGTATCGCGGCGACTTCAGGCGCAAGGCGACGCTGGCCGAATATGGCTTCCGCCTTCCCTCGTGCATGGATAACCGCCCGTTGCGCTTTGAGGAATGGGATGCGATGCGGCCGCTGACGGTCGCAGTTTCGGCCACCCCCGGCTCGTGGGAAATGGAACAGGCCGGCGGCGTCTTCGCCGAACAGGTCATCCGCCCGACAGGACTCATCGATCCGCCGGTCGAGGTGCGCTCCGCCCGCAGCCAGGTGGACGATGTTCTCGGCGAAATTCGCGAGACCGCCGCTAAGGGTTACCGCACGCTCTGCACCGTGCTGACCAAGCGCATGGCTGAAGACCTGACCGAATATTTGCACGAACAGGGCGTTCGCGTGCGTTACATGCACTCGGATATCGACACGCTGGAACGCATCGAGATCATCCGCGACCTGCGCCTTGGTGCCTTCGACGTGCTTGTCGGTATCAACCTTCTGCGCGAAGGCCTCGATATTCCAGAATGCGGTTTCGTCGCGATCCTCGATGCCGACAAGGAAGGCTTCCTGCGTTCGGAAACTTCGCTGATCCAGACCATCGGCCGCGCCGCCCGTAACGTCGACGGCAAGGTAATCCTCTATGCCGACAATATCACCGGCTCGATGAAGCGGGCGATGGAGGAAACCTCCCGCCGCCGCGAAAAGCAGATGGCCTATAACGCCGAACACGGCATCACGCCGGAATCGGTCAAGGCGAAGATCTCCGATATTCTTGATTCAGTTTATGAACGTGATCACGTAAGGGCCGATATTTCAGGCGTTTCCGGCAAAGGCTTCGCCGATGGCGGCCATCTGGTCGGCAACAATCTGCAGTCCCATCTCAACGCGCTGGAAAAATCCATGCGCGATGCCGCAGCCGATCTGGACTTCGAAAAAGCCGCCCGCCTGCGTGACGAAATCAAGCGCCTCAAGGCCACCGAACTCGCCGTCATGGACGACCCGATGGCGAAGGAAGAGGCGAAATCGCTTGAGGGTGGCGGCAGAAGCAAGAAAAAAGAAACGAGCGCGCGCAACGGGTCGATCTCCCCTCCTGCGGGAGACATATCGGGCGGGACAGAGGACGGTGCCGCTTCCGCAAACGAAAGTGGAAAATCTCTCTTCGCCAAACCTTCGCTGGACGAAATGGGGCCCGGCTCGGACACGGGCAAGCCGCTGTTCCGCAGGAACACGCTGGACGAGATGACCGTTGGCCGCACCGAGAAGCCGGTGCGTGGCGAAGTTCCCGGCAAACCCGAGACAGAAACCGGCAAACGTTTCTCACCGCTCATGGAAGGCCAGCCTGAGCGAACCAAGGACGATCCCCGCCCCCTCGTGCGCGGCAAGATCGGAGCGGGTTCCTATGAGGATGCCGGCGAACAGAAGCGCAAAAGCCGGACGAAGGGGAAGACCGGCCGGCCCGGTCGCTGACGCGCAACGGCGCAATCTGGATAGACACCGCATGCATCGAAAAAATCTGGCGGCCTTATGCCTCGTCTTTTTCTCAAGCCCAGTCCTTGCCGGGCAGATTGAGGACGCCACCTTCCACAGCGCCGCCCTGAACGCACCGCTGCCCGTCAACATCTACCGACCGGATGGCACGCCGCCGGAAAACGGCTGGCCGGTGCTTTATCTCCTGCACGGCCATGATGGTGACCAGAACAGCTGGCGGGATCTAGGCAATATCGAAAAGACGCTGGACACGCTGATTGCGGCTGGCACCATCCGCCCGCTGGTTGTCGTCATGCCAGGCGTTAAAAACAGTTGGTATGTGGATTCGGCCGCTGTCGGTGGTCCCGGCGATTACGAGACTGCCCTGACTGGCGATCTGCGCCATCAGGTGGAAAAAACGCTGCCGGTGCGAAAAGATCGCGAAGGGCGCGCCATCGCCGGGCTGTCCATGGGCGGTTTCGGCGCATTGCATCTGGCTTATGGCCACGAAGACCTCTATGGCGCAGTCGCCAGTCTGTCCGGCGCGATCTGGCAGAACGTGCCCGCCTCCGATCTCGACAAAACGCCCGCGGAACTCAAGCTCATTCAGGACAGCGCCTTCTTCCACCGCGTCGACCGCACCACCGTCACCAGCGGAATCGTGCTGCCCTCCACCGGCGATCACTTCTCCGGCGCCTTCGGCACGCCCTTCGATGCGAGACTCTTCAATGAGAAGAACGTCTTCACCCTTGTTGCACAGCACGTCGCCGAAAGCCAAGAATTGCCCACCACCTATCTGACAGTTGGCGACGACGACGGCTTCTTCCTCTGGCGCGGCGCCATCGCCCTGCACGAAACGCTTCAGGCCGACAATCGCAAATCCCAATTGCGGATCACCGATGGCGATCACGTCTGGTCAGTGTGGAAAGTGTCAATTATCGACGCGCTGAAGTTCGTCGATGGGGAATGGGACAAGGCAACGGACGTTGGGAAAGATTGACTGCCTACTCGATTACCCAGCCTTATTCCCCGTGCGTTTCTTTCCAGCCTTCCCCGCCACATTTAACGCCACCGCCGCGCGGATCAGCGCCACCAGTGCCTCCTCGTCGATCTCATCTCCCTCGTGAAAGTCGATGGCGCGCCGCGTATTGCCCTCAAGGCTCGAATTGAACAGGCCGGCCGGGTCTTCAAGCGATGCGCCCTTCGCAAACGTCGTCTTCACGGCTGTCTTGTAGGTTTCGCCAGTGCAGATGATACCGGCATGCTCCCAGACGGGCACGCCGCGCCATTTAACCTCCTCCGTCACATCCGGATCGGCCTTCCTGATCAGCGCCCGGATGCGAGCAAGCGTCTCGCCACGCCAGTCGCCAAGCTCCGCGATCTTTCGATCGATGAGAACCGACGGTGCATTCTCCTCCGCTTCCTTGCTGTCAGTGTTTTTTGCCATAACGTCCTCCCGATTTTGCGTTCCAGTGCTCCCGCTACCAGCATAAACCAAAATTTCCTGCGCTCCCACGCGGAACCAAATCCGGCCTTCACCGTTTCTTCCCCGAACGAAACGTTCAGCATACAAAGGGAAGAAACATCATGAAAATCAACGTCATCGCTCTCGCTGCCGCAGCAGCCCTCTCCTCTTCCGTGGCTTTTGCCCAGACGGCTGCGACTGCGCCTGCTGTTGGCGCCGATGCGACTTTGTCCGGTCCCGGCATCACCATGGGCACCAAGGCTAACGGCCCGCTGAAGTTCGTCAATGTCCAGAAAACCGACCTCACCGCCTCCCAGCTCGACGGTCTGGATATCTATAACGCCCAGAACGAAAACATCGGCGAAATCGAGGATGTCGTCATCGGCGATGGCAAATCGGTGATCGGCCTCGTTGCCAGCGTCGGCGGTTTCCTCGGCATCGACAAGAGCTATGTGGTGCTCGACCCGGCCTCGGTTGCAGTCCACAACGACAACGGCACCTGGAAGGCCTATGTCGATACCACCAAGGAAGCGCTGCAGAACGCACCGAAGCTCGACTACGACAAGCTGGACGACTGATTCCCCTGCAGTCGCAAGCTTGACCCCCGCGATCCGTCGCGGGGGTTTTTCGTGTGTGGAATTTCGGCGCAGTATCCGACAATCCCTCTCTCACGGCGCTTGCCTAGCAGCCCAGCTCTCGCCTATCTTCGGCGCGCAAGACACCAAGGATCGATGCGTGCCCGCCAAAACTCTCTCTTCCCTCACCATCAGCGCTATGACGATATTGCTGAGCACCCTTCCGCTATCAGCACAGTCAGCCGGCTGGAAACCAGCCGAGCAGATAAAAACCTATGCGATCAGCGGTGATACGGGTGGAGCGCTTTACCAGTCCATAGGCGAGCGCGGCCCGACCGCCGGTGTGCAGGCCATCGCCCACACCACCTTCAAGCTGACATGGCGGCGCGATTATCGTCCGCAACCGGACGGTGCCTGCGTACTGGCCACCGCCAAGCCCAATCTCACAATCATCTATACCTGGCCGAAAGCGCCGGCCAGATTGCCGCCCGCGGTCGCCGCCAGCTGGAAAACCTTCATTTCCGGTGTGGAAACCCATGAGCGCGTTCATGGCGAGCACATTCTCGACATGGTGCAGAAGATCGAGGCATTCAGCACCGGTCTGAGAGCGGAAAACGATCCGAAATGCCAGAAAGTGCGCGTTGTCCTTCAACAGCGGCTTGGTGAGCTATCCAACGAGCAACGCCAGCGCGGACGCGATTTCGACCGGGACGAGCTTTCGCCCGGTGGCCGCGTGCATCAGCTCATCCTGGCGCTCGTCAACGGTCCCTAAAAACTCCAGGGGGAAACGGCTATTCCGCCGCCTCGCCTTTCAGCAGCGGTTCGGAAAGCGATATGCTTTCCAGCTCGTAGGAATAGCCTTCCAGCATCGTATAGGCCTGCTCGATTGCCTCTATCTGCGCTTCCGCATTGCGGATGGCTTCGGCGATGGACTGGCTGCGCGCACGCAACATGGAACTCAAAACATCGGTCTCCGGCTTTCTGCCCAGCCGGTCCATATGTTTGCGCACCCGCGTGCGGTGACGCTCCAGTTCCAGAATGTGAAAGCGGCTTTTCAGGATATCGTCGGTCAGCTTGCGGCGCATGGCGGCCACTGGGTCGAAGCTGCCGGGCTCGCGCTCGTCCAGAATGAATTCGTTGACCAGAGTTTCCAGCATCAGCAGGCCTTTGAGGTCCTTGGCATCGGCAAGCTGCGGATCGTAACCGGTATCGTCGAACACCTTGCGGCGCACCGGATCCTTCAAAAGCTCGTAAGCGGTTTGCAGGCGTGCGAATTGGTCGGTATCGCCCCCGCTGTCGGGATGGGCGGCTTTCGCCACCTTCCGGTAAGCGGACTTGATCGCCGCCTCGTCGGCATCACGCTCCACGCCAAGCAAAACATAGGGATCGATCACTAAAACACCTTCAAACGCAAACTGTTACCGCATGCCATACGCCACCCCCGTGCGGCTCGCGCACAGATCATAAGCGAATTCCGCCCGCGCGGCACCCCCGCGCCGGCGCAAAAGCCCTTGATCCTCAAATTTGTCGGACCCATGGCGACTATAATCACGGGCGGGACAAAATTGTGGAAAGTCATGGCAAAACACGCCGGGCCAAGCTGTCTACCCATGCGGAAAACCGTGCAACCCGCAGGTTTTACGGTGCTTATGGTGGAACGGCTCCAACGGGTGTAAGCTTGGCTTTTGGATCTGAAGGGAGGGACGATCCGATGCCGCAAACCATTACCCAGACAGTGACGGATTATGTGCACGCCATGGCCTATGCGGATGAAGGCCTGATGCGTGATGTTTTCGATCCGCGCGCCAGCATCGTCGGGACGTTTCAGGGTGAAACGGAATGGCTCTCACTGGAGGACTTCGCCGAGCAGATACGGAAAAGCGAACGCGGCCTGCCCGATCACGACCCCGTCTTCGAAATCCTCGGCATCGACAAGGAAGGCGACAGCGCGTCCGTGAAGCTGACGACGAGTTTCGACGGCATGGATTTTAGCGAATACCTGTCCTTGCTGGAGCGCGACGGCAACTGGGCAATCGTGCACAAGCTATATCACATCAAGCCATAGGCGTTGTGCGAATGCAGGAATAATAGCGGGGAAATGGCCAAGCCATTGAAAATACTGGTGCCCCCGACAAGGTTCGAACTCGTGACCCCCTGATTACAAATCAGGTGCTCTACCAACTGAGCTACAAGGGCAATCC
This sequence comes from Agrobacterium sp. 16-2014-1-2a, assembly GCF_053522705.1. NCBI lineage: Bacteria > Pseudomonadati > Pseudomonadota > Alphaproteobacteria > Hyphomicrobiales > Rhizobiaceae > Agrobacterium > Agrobacterium sp. 16-2014-1-2a. Next base: position 571,043 of record NZ_JBNWBX010000002.1, on the reverse strand, counting down.
AGTGCCTTGCCAACTATCAGATTCTCACTTCGTGTAAAGCAAAAATTGATTGCGCGCCGTTGGGAGACCTCTTTTCCACACCGTACCTGTGGGTTTCAATCACCAGGTCGCGGGAAAAGGCCTGCAAAATAAGCGAAGTATTTACGCGATGCAGCTAAAATGGCGATAATTCATAACCATCCCACCGGGAATAACGCATCGCATGCGCGCAAGCATACAGAAAATCCAACTAACCGGTACGATCGTCATAGCGGTAAGTTCCATCTTGTTGGCAACCCTTGCCGCCCTGCCGAGCGTTTCCAGTTACTTACGCTACCGGACCAATGCGCAGCAACTCAGCCGCTTCGAAACGGCCCTCCAGTCCGCATGGCTGGTATCGGCCGAGCGTGGTCCCGCCAATAATTTGATGGGCGCGTCTTCCCCTGATGCAAAACTGGTCCAGGAGCTTGCCGCAGCGCGCAAGGCAACGGACGACAAGCTGGTGGAACTCGAAAACTCTTTTGCCGCGGAAATCAGCGCGCAGCCAGAATTGGCAAAATCGCTGGTCGATACACGCCGAAAACTGGCGCAATCCCGAGAAGCGGTCGATCAGGTTGCTGCACTTCCGGAATCCGCGCGGAGCTACACGGCAATGTCCAACGCAATTTTTGCGATGTTCAAGGCGGCGGACAGCGTCAACATGCTGCGTGGCAAGACCGCACGCGCGATCATCAAGGTAACGCCCAATGTAGCGATCGACATCGCCATGACCGGCACTGCCGGAGTGATGCGGGACCGGATCGGTCGCCTCGGTTCCTACGTGGTCATGAGCCTGCGGGCGAACAGGCAGGACAAGCTGAGCCTCCGCGCCAAATTCGACACGGAAATACAGAGCCTCACACTGCTGAAATCGTCGCTGACGAACTACACCGCCGCTTACCTGTCCACACCACGCGTCGATGCAGCGTTTCGCGATATTGAAATCTTCTATTTCGGCCAGGCGCTTCCCTATGCGCAGAATACGATTGCGATGGTGGTGCCGTCCGCGCAGCCAAGCCTTCGCGAATTCTCCGAAAACTACATCAAGGGCATGCGTTCCTCGAGCACATTGCGCGACCTTATTCTCGCCGAAACACGGGCAAGGATAGAAAGGAACAAGGAACAGGCGTTGATCTATGGTGGAACGTCTCTCCTCCTCGCTCTCATCGCGGTTCTGGTATTGCTGCGGCTTGCATCGGTTTACAGAACGGCACTGTTCCGCCCCATGCAATCCGTCCAGACGCAGATCGCCGCAATCGCCGCTGGCGATCTTTCAGGAGCCCTGTATCAGGACAAGGCTGCTCCGGAAGTGAAGAAAATGTTCGAGGAACTGGATTTCCTGCGCGAGCAGCTTCGCCAGAAGGAAGAAATGGAAAAGCAGCAGTCCGCGCTGGCCGAACAATTACGCACGCTTTCAGAAACAGATGCCTTGACCGGTGTGTCCAATCGCCGTGCGTTGGAAAAGACCGTTCGTGCCATATTGAGCGGCGAGGAGCAGTTGCAGGCGCTTGGCGTGATGATTGTCGACATCGACCACTTCAAATCCATCAACGACCGTTATGGCCATGCCATGGGCGACCTCGCGCTACAGAAGACAGCGACTCTTTTAAGAGGCGCCCTCCGTAAAAACGATATTCTGGCGCGCTATGGCGGCGAGGAATTCGTGGTCGTGTTGCAGGATGTCAGCCACGCGACGGCGACCGCCACCGCCGACCGCCTGCGCCGGCTGATTGAAGCCCAGGTCATTGATGAACAAAGCGGGCTGTCACTGACGGCAAGTTTCGGCGTGGTCTGGCAGGAGGCACGTGCGATCAACAGCTGGGACGAGCTGATCGCAATTGCCGACGACCGGCTTTATGAGGCCAAGCGTGCGGGCCGCAACCGGGTGTGGGCGACCTATTTCCCCAAGGTCGCCAACGGCTAGGCAGCCCGGAGCGGCAGGTCAGATCAGATCGAGCGTCATAACGACAGGGCAATGGTCGGAAGCTTTGGGGCGGTCCCAGCCGGTGCGCGGATAACGATCCACCTCCTGCCCCGGCGGAAAGACCGTCCTGTAAGGCTGGCCAGCGCGGATGATTTCGGGAACCCTTGTCGCATTGATCTGCGCGAGATGCGGGGAAAGCCAGATATAATCGAGCTGGCAGAGATGCTGTTCCTGTGGCCCGCGCGAATGATAGAGCGTCCAGCGATCCATGACGTCACGGCGCGACATCGGATTGGTCACAAAATCATCCGCCGTGAAGATATCGAGCGCGCTCCGCTCCTCTTCGACCGGCGTAAAGCTGTAGCCGCTGCGCCGGTCGCCGGAAATCGAAATGCGTTCCTGATAATCATTCATGTCGCCGCAGATGGCAAAATTCTTGTTGCGGGTATTGTTTGCGCCCCAGCGGTTTTCGATGATGCGGCGAACGGCCATGGCTTCCGCCTCGCGAATCGGCATGGTGGCGAGCCGGGCATCTATGGCGTCACGGGCATTGGTCATGGATTTGAAATGCGTGACGTAAAGCGTCAGCGGTTTGCCGCCGATCCTCAGATCGATTTCCAGACAATCGCGTTTGAAAATCTTGTCGTCTATCTGGTTGGTCGCGGCAAGTGCGGGATTGAAGAGATCGAGATTGCGGTAGGTTAGCGCAGCGTGGCTCTTGATGTCGATGACCTCGATCTTGTCGCCGTCTCGGGTCTGCTCGCGCATGACGACGGCGACATCGATGCCGCGGCTGTCATTGCCCTCGACCAGATATTTCTGCAGATAGCCGTTGCCGACCATGCGGTAGAGATAGCCATATTCGAAAGCCTGCAGGGCAGCCATGTTGTCGACTTCCTGCAGGCAGAGAATGTCGGCATCCGCATCCGCAATGGCCAGCGCCGAAAGTTGCCGCGTATCGTCTGTGGAAGAGACTGCCCGCGCACTTTCCAGCGCCTGATAGGTCGCCTCGTCCCTGATATCGAAAAGCTGGATCGCCCTGTCGCGCCGCGTCTGGTTGCGAAAACCGGTAAAGTCGAAACGGGTGAGAAGATTTTCGATATTGAAGGTGGCGAGCCGAAGCGACATGTTTCATTCCTGTTGCTGGAATGGGAGCTTAGCCGCTCCCGTTCGGTCTCGCCAGTGGCCTGTCGCGTCGATCAGATTTCCCTATTCACGATGTCGGATTTTATGTGCCGGGATATTCCCCACCCTCATTCCTGTGCCCGTCACAGGGATGAGGGTGCAAGCAAATGCTAAAGACGCCACGCCGCACGAATTGCAACCGGCAGCTGGTCACCGACCGCAACCGATTCTCGAGAATAAGCCCGAAGCGCCTGCCCGTCCGGCAGGTCGAGACGCAAGGCATAACGCTCGCCCTCGTAGAGAACCGAGGTCACGGTGCAGGTGATTCCATCCGCATCCCGCACCACGTCCTGCGGCCGCACGAGAATATCCGCCCGTGGTAATTGCCCACCGTTATCCATCGCTGTGCGGAGCGCGTCCCAGTCAATATCCCGCGAAGAACCTTCCGGCATCGGCACGGAGAGAATGGCGCCCTGCCCCACCAGCGAGCCGACAAGACGCCCCTCGGGTCGTGCATAAAGCTCGGCGGGCGGCGCGACCTGAAGCAGCTTGCCCTGAGACATCACGGCGACATCGGTTGCCAGCGCCATGGCTTCCGCCTGATCGTGGGTAACATAGATCATCGTCGCGCCGGATCGGATGTGGAACTCGCGAAAGGTCTCCTCCATCTCCTGCCGCAAATGCCGGTCGAGATTGGCGAGTGGCTCGTCGAGCAGCACGACATCGGGTTCGGTGACGAGGCAGCGGGCCAAAGCGACGCGCTGCCGCTGGCCACCGGAAAGCTCGGCGGGACGGCGGTCCGCAAAGCCATCAAGGCGTACGGCTGCCAGCGCTTGGGCCACCTTCTCGCGATATTTCTCTCCGGAAATGCCGCGAACTTTCAGGGGATAGCCGGCATTGTCGGCAACCGACATGTGCGGCCAGAGCGCATAGGACTGGAACACCATCGCCATGTTGCGCCGCTCCGGCGGCACCATGCTGCCTGCATCGGCCAGCACCCGCTCGCCGAGCAGGATGGAGCCATCAGTCGGTTGCTCGAAACCGGCGATCATGCGCAGCACCGTAGTCTTGCCGCAGCCGGAAGGCCCGAGCAACGCGAGGAAACCTCCCTCACGCACCGTGAGCGAGAGGTCGTCAACGGCGGGTTTCGACCCGGCTCCAAAGCTTTTCGTCAGACGATTGAGGATCAGTTTCGCCAAGGGACCACTCCTTTCGGCAGATAGCGCCCCAGAATTTCGAGCAGCAGCATGAGGAAAATCACCATGATGACGACAAGCACCGAAAGTGCGGAGGCAAGATCGAAGCTGCCGCTGTCATCGAGGTTATAGATGAGCACACCGAGCGTCTGCGTGCCGGCGGACCAAAGGAGCGCCGAAACCGTCAGCTCATTGCAGGCGATCAGGAAAACGAGGATGACGGAAGCGCCAGCCGCAGGCCCGACCAGCGGCAGGATGATGTCCTTCAACCGCCGCCAGAAACCGGCGCCCGAAAGCCTTGCCGCCTCTTCCAGCGACGGATCGAATTGGAGGAAGGCGCTGACCATCGGTTTGAGGCTGACGGCGAAAAAGGAGGAAAAATAGGCGAGCAGAATGATCCAGATCGTGCCGTAAAGCGTGATGCCGAGCAGCGGGATGGGGGCCGCGAACAACAGGACGAAGGATACGGAAATCACCACACCCGGCAGCGCATAGGGAATATCCACCAGCGCCGACAGCAGGAACATGAAGCGGCTTTTGCCGCGCACCAGGAAATAGGCGGTCAACACCGTCACCGCAAGCAGGCAAAGGGATGTGACCGTCGCCAGAAACAGCGAGTTGCGGAAGGCTGTGCGGGTTACGCTCTGCCGGTAGAGTAGCTCCTCATAGGCGTGCATCGTAGCGGTCTTGAGACTGAGCGGCACGCCATAGGCGGGGGCAAGCGAGCTTGCCACCAGCGCAGCAAGTGGTGCAACCAGCATGAAGAACAGCACGAGCCAAAGGACAAGCTCAGCCACTACACGCCAGCGCGACAGCTTGAAAGTCGCGGCCTTGCCGGAAAGACCGATGATGCGATAGTCCCTGCCCTTCAATGCCCGCTCTTGCAGCGCAAGGCCGGCCACGGAGATGATGGCGATCATGGTCGAGAGAATGGCGATATCGCCGAAGGTGCTCGCACCAAAACTGGCGAAGCGGCTGTAGATCAGCGTCGGCAGGGTGAAGGTCGAGGCCGGAATACCGAGGATAGCCGGAATACCGAAATTGCCGACATTGGACACAAACGAGATCGCCGCCCCGGCGATCAATCCCGGCGTCGAAAGCGGCAGGATGATATCCAACAGCACGCGGCGAGGCGAAGCACCGGAAAGCTTGGCCGCCTCGATGCCATCCTGCGGCAAAGCGAGCAGGCCGGCGCGCAGCGACAGATAGACAAGCGGCGCATGCTGCACGCCGAGCAAAAGCGCGATACCGGCAATGGAATAGAGCGGCTGCGGCGAGCCCATGGGCGGCGCAAGGCCGATGGCCTTTAAAAGCGTGCTCGACGGGCCGGTCATGCCGATCCACGACAGCGCCGTCACCTGCGGCGGGATCATCATAGGCAGCATGAAGAGAAAGCTTAAGATCGACTTGCCGCGTATGTCGCAAAGCGTCAGCGCCAGCGCGAAGCCCCCGCCGATCATGAGTGAAATCAGCATGCCGAAAGAAGAGGTGGACAGCGTGTTCAGCGCCGCATCCCAAAGGGCGGGATCAGCCAGCAATCGCCATATGTCACCATTGAGTGACGAAACAATCCCGGTATAGGCGAGCCGCCCGAGCGGCAGGGCGCTGAGCGCAAAAACGACGCTCACCACAAAAGGAAACAGCCAGCGCGGCTGGCTGTTTCCATAGGCACTTGATCGGGACATGCCGCTATATCAGCCCTTGGAGCCGAAAATATCGGAGAAGGTCTTCAGATCCTGCTCGGAATTCTTCAGCGCGTCCGCGGCGTTGAGCGGCAGGACCTTGAGCTTGTCGCGGGCGGGGAAACCTTCCGGCATGCCAGCGTCAGCGCGCGCGGGGATGTAGCCGAGCTTGACGAAGCCCTGCTGGCCTTTTTCCGAAAGCACGTAGTCGACAAACTTCTTAGCGGCTTCCTCATGCTTGGTACCCTTGAGGATCGCGACCGGTTCGGTCACGGCCGAAACGCCCTCTTCCGGGAAGACGAACTCCACCGGGGCGCCCTTGGCCTTTTCGCGGATCGGCATGTAGTCGACGACAACGCCGTAAGCCTTCTCACCTGATGCAACCGACTTCAGCACCGCGCCGTTACCGCCGCCGGAAATGGCTTCATTGGCCTTCAGCTGCTTGTAATAGTCCCAGCCGAGGCCGTTGGCAGCGGCCAGCGTCTGCGCGTGGATCAGCGCTGCACCAGAGGTCAGCGGGCTCGGCATGGTCACGAGACCCTTGGCTTCCGCCTTGGCAAGATCCTTCCAGCTCGTCGGCTTCATCGCAGCGGCAGTGTTATACATGATGCCGGTGGTGATGAGCTTGGTGGAATAATAATAGCCGTCCGCATCGTAAAGCGAGGCGTCGATGTTCTGAGCTTCCGGGGACTTGTGGGCCATAAGCTGGCCAGCCTGCTTCATGCGCTCGAGTGTGACGGTGTCGGCGATCAAGAGCACGTCGGCAACCGGATTGCCGGCGCTGATCTCAGCCATCAGCTTGGCCATGATCTTCGGCGTTCCATCACGCACCCATTCGACTTCGATACCGGGATTGGCGGCCTTGAAACCATCAACGGTCGCCTGCGCGTCCTCGTTCGGCTGGCTGGTATAAAGCACCAGATCGGCAGCATTGGCAGCGGTGGCGATGAAGCCGAGCGATACGATGGCGGTAAAAGCGGAAAGCAGCGTTTTCATAGGTCCAGTCCCTGTTGTTTCATGGGACCGCTAAAACATGATTGCATAACATGTATGTGACAGGCAGGATTTTAGGGGTGTGATCTCGGTAGCCAAGGTGGAGACCGGGGCCTACCCCCCTCTGCCCTGCCGGGCATCTCCCCCAGAAGGAGGGAGATCGGCAAGACGCTCTTTCGTCACTTAATTTTCAAACGTTGAGATGGGCGAAACCTCACCACGGGTCGATCTCCCCACCTGTGGGGAGATGTCCGGCAGGACAGAGGTGGTAAGCCGCACCCCCGTCGCTGCCGAAAACCTCGCAACCCTCAAATCGCCGGAACCACTTCGGTCGTCTCCGCCTGCGCCGTCGCGATCAACCGGCCAAGCCGCTTCATGCCTTCCTCGATCATCGCCTCATTGGCGCAGGAGAAGCTGATGCGCAGCGTGTTCGTGCCCGAGCCATCGGCAAAGAAGGCGCGACCCGGAACGAAGGCGACCTTTTCCGTTGCGATGGATTTTGCCAGCAGTGCGGCACCATCCATGCCTTCCGGCAGGGTGACCCAGATGAACATGCCGCCTTCCGGCTTCGTCCAGCGCGTGCCCTTCGGCATGTATCTGTCGAGCGCAGCCAGCATCGCATCGCGGCGGGCGCTGTAGGCAGCCTTGATCTTGGCGACCTGCTTGTCGAAGCCGCGCGAAGCGACACGTTCGATGGCGATCTGGTTGATCGTCGAGGAATGCAGGTCTGCGGCCTGCTTCATCAGCACCAGCTTGCGGATAACAGGCGCGGACGCAACGATGTAACCGACGCGAAGGCCGGGTGCGAGCGTCTTGGAGAAGCTGCCGCAATAGATGGTGCGGGTGTTCTCGATGCCGCCCGAGCGGGCAATGTCCAGCGCCATGATCGGCGGAACCGCCTCGCCGTCGTAACGCAGCGACTGATAGGCGGCGTCTTCGATGACGGCGATATCCAGCTCGTCGGCCAGCACCAGAACCTTTTCGCGGCCGGCAAGATCAACGGTTTCCCCGGTCGGATTCGAGAAATCAGCAGAGAGATAAGCGAACTTCACGGCGCCGCCGAGCTTGGCCGCAGTTTCGCGGTAAGCTTCCGGCGTGCGGTTGCCGCCGGGATTGAGCTGATCGTAATTCGGCTCATAGGCGTTGAAGGCGGAAAGTGCGCCGAGATAGGTCGGCCAGGTTACCAGCGCGGTATCCTTCGGCGACAGGAACAGCTTGCCGAGGTAGTCGAGACCCTGCTGCGAACCGGAAACGATGAAGACGTTGTCGGCAGTGCATTCGATGCCGATCTCGGCCATTTCGCCCGCCAGCCATTCGCGCAGCGGCTTGTAACCTTCGCTCACCGAATATTGCAGCGCCGAGTTAACCTGCGAACTCGAAAAAATTTCCGCATAAGCCTGCTGGAACTCCTCTGCGGGGAAAAGAGCCGGGTCCGGAATACCGCCGGCAAAGGAGATGATATCGGGCTGCTCGAGCAGCTTCAGCAGCTCGCGGATTTCAGACGCTTTCATGCGCGAAGAGCGCGTGGCGAAAATTTGTTCCCAATCAAGCATGGGTACGTTTCCTCTTGTGTCGTTTTTATGCGTGCATCTTTACAGAAATGTCGATACGTCAGCAATACTGACTTATCAGTTTTTCGAATTATTTCTGCCTCCCTGCACGTTACCCGCATTTGGGCCCGCCTTTGGCGGACAAAGCCAAATACACCCTTGCGCAAAGCTTCACAATCTTCCGTTTGCGATTGACGCGGCAAGGTTTTCCGGCTGGATTGCGGCCACGCGCCGCGACACGGCGAAAGCATCATGGGAGTTTGACGACATGCTGAAAAATATCGACCCGGCGCTGAATGCCGATGTCCTTCACGCCCTACGCGCCATGGGTCACGGCGATACGCTGGTGATTTCCGACACCAACTTCCCTTCCGATTCGGTGGCTCGCCAGACAACGGTCGGCAAGGTGCTGCGCATGGACAACATTTCCGCCGCCCGCGCCATGCAGGCGATTCTCTCGGTGCTGCCACTCGACACGCCGCTGCAGCCTTCGGTCGGACGCATGGAAGTGATGGGCGCGCCGGACCAGCTGGAACCCGTACAGGTCGAAGTGCAGAAGGAAATAGACGCGGCGGAGGGAAAATCCGCCCCCATGTACGGTATCGAACGCTTCGCCTTCTATGAACAGGCTAAAAAAGCATATTGCGTCATCACAACAGGCGAGACCCGTTTTTACGGCTGCTTCCTGCTGACGAAGGGCGTCATCCCTCCGGGCAAGTAAGATCGAACGGCAAAATTGGTCGTGTGCTAAACCCGTCATGACAATTTCAAGTTGTTGTGGCAAAAACTTCCACTAGGTTTTGTAAAATAACCGGAGGTGTGAGGTATCATGACCCAATATGTCCTGGCGTTCTGGAATGTCGAAAACCTGTTTGCGCCGGAGGGTTATCCAGCGCGCGAACCTTGGATTGCCGAGCGGCTGAAGAACGATCTCAAAGGCTGGACCGAAGATCTGTTCAAGACCAAGCTCAGGCAACTCGGTTTGATCATAAGACAGATCGGCGGCGCCGGGCCGGATCTGCTCGGCGTGTGCGAAGTCGAGAACCGTTTCGTTCTGGAGACGCTTGCGGAACATCTGAACGACCTCATGCCCGAGCGCGCCTACCGTGTGGTGCATGCAGATTCCAGCAAGGACCAGCGCGGCATCGATACGGCCTTCATCTATGACAGCAAGAAGCTACTGATCAACGAAAACGAGATTTTCAGCCATTTCGTGATGCGCCGCACCGGTACCCGCGACATTACCCAATGCACCTTCATCACCAAGGGCGGACGCCAGCTTATCGCCCTTTCCAATCACTGGCCGTCGCGCTCCGGCGGCGCGGTGGAAAGCGCCGGTTTTCGCATGACCGCCGGTGAGACGCTTGGCTACTGGCACCAGCGGATCAGGGAAGAAAAAGGAAACGACATCGCCGTCGTCGCCTTCGGCGATTTCAACGACGACCCTTCCGATGCATCGCTGCGCTATCACGCCAATTCCACCCGCGAGCGCGACGATGTCGAAAGCTCGCAATCGGCAATGTTCTACAACCTCACCTGGAACTACCTGCGCCAGCAGGTGGTGGATTCAGTCGGTACGGCAAGAACGATCTATGGCACGCTCTATTTCAACGGCGACGCCAATATCTTCGACCAGATCCTCGTCTCAAGATCGCTTCTGACCGGGAGCAGCGGCTTCGCGGTGCGCGAGGAAACCGCGAAAATTGAAGCCATTGCCGCCATGGTCAGCCACAGCAAGAATGAGGGGCCGATCCGCTTCGGCCTGTCGAAAGGCGATGCAGTCAAAAACGTCAATCTCGGTGGTTTCTCCGATCACTTTCCCGTATCGGTCATTATCGAGGAAGCCGACGCCATCGTGTGATCCTAGCCAGGCGCAATGCAGAAAGGCCGGAGCTCTCGCCCCGGCCTTCCAATATTCTGTCAAGCAATGAAGCTTAGTTGACGGCCTTGTCAACCAGCTTGTTCTTGCCGATCCAGGGCATCATGCCGCGCAGCTTTGCGCCGACTTCTTCGATCTGGTGGGCGTCGTTGTTGCGACGGATACCCTTGAAGCGTGCGCCGCCGGCCTTCCATTCCTGCATCCACTCAGTGGTGAACTTGCCGGTCTGGATGTCGTGAAGAACGCGCTTCATTTCAGCCTTGGTGTCAGCGGTGATGATGCGAGGACCGGTGACGTATTCGCCCCACTCGGCCGTGTTGGAGATCGAGTAGTTCATGTTGGCGATGCCGCCTTCATAGATCAGGTCAACGATCAGCTTCACTTCGTGCAGGCATTCGAAATAGGCCATTTCCGGTGCGTAACCGGCTTCGACCAGGGTTTCGAAACCGGCGCGGATGAGTTCTACGAGACCGCCGCACAGAACGACCTGTTCGCCGAAGAGGTCGGTTTCGCACTCTTCCTTGAAGTTGGTTTCGATGATGCCAGAACGGCCGCCGCCAACGCCGCAGGCGTAGGAGAGAGCGAGTTCAAGTGCGTTGCCGGAAGCGTTCTGGTGAACGGCAACGAGGCAGGGAACGCCGCCGCCCTTCTGGTATTCGCCGCGAACCGTGTGGCCGGGGCCCTTCGGTGCGATCATGACGACGTCGAGCGAAGCCTTCGGCTCGATGAGGCCGAAGTGAACGTTGAGGCCGTGTGCGAAAGCAATCGCCGCACCGTCACGGATGTTGCCGGCAATGTCGGCCTTGTAGATGTCGGCCTGCAATTCGTCAGGCGTCGCCATCATCAAAAGGTCGCCCCACTTGGCGGCTTCGGCGACGGTCATGACCTTGAAGCCGTCGGCTTCCGCCTTCTTGACGGTCGGTGAACCGGCCTTCAGAGCAATGACGACGTTCTTGGCGCCGGAATCCTTGAGGTTCAGCGCATGGGCGCGGCCCTGGGAACCGTAGCCGACGATGACGACATTCTTGGACTTGATGAGATTGAGATCCGCATCACGATCATAATAAACGCGCATTTTATGGTCCTTCCCTAATGCTTGTCTCTGTGTGAACCGGAACCTCAGGCGACCTTGCCGCCCAGTTCCGAATGTACCTTTTCCGTGCCGTAGAGTGTTAGAAAGGCGACCACCGCCTTCTTTGCCCGGGCGGAAAAATCCTTGTCAGGCGCCTCGCCCAGCAGCATGCGCACATGCAGATCCGAAACGATGAGGCCGTAAAAACTGCGATACGCCTCTTCGGCGTCATCGAAACGCAGGTAACCCGAACGGCGACCCGCCTCGATCAACCCGCGGGCGCGGCGGTCGATCTGGCGACGGCCACGTTCCAGAAGAAGATCGCCAAGCTTGGAACCATCACGGCTCGCCTGCCCTATCGCCAGACGGTTGAGCGCCAGCGACACATCGCCCGCCAGCACATCAAGCAGATCATGTGCGAAAACCTCGAGATGATCGGCAAGCTGCGGCGCAGACACGCGATCGCCCGCCTTCTCGAAGGTGCGAACCTTGCTCTGCTGGAAGGTGATCATCGCAGCCAGCAGGCCGTCCCGGTCGCCAAACCATTTGTAGAGGCTTTCCTTGGAACAGTTGGCAGCACGCGCAAGACCAGAGGTCGTCAGCGCTTTCTCGCCACCCTCGACCAGAAGACGCAATGCCTGATCCAGAACGGCGTTCTGGCGCGGCGAAAATTCCTGCGCTGTGATCGGGTCGGAGGCCACTTATTTCCACTCCAGAGGCTCGATTAATGTACCGTACGGTACGGTTCGAGCGCCATTTAAGCGGAGGCAGCTTGCCCGTCAAGCGCTTTCTTCACGGTGATGTACGAATTGACGCGATGCGGCAGCAGGATGCGCCGCACCATAATGCCGCTTTATCCGGCCGCGCTTATCTCACGCGAGGCGTCGACGTCGCGTGAGGGCGACATCCCGTAAAAGCGGCTGTATTCTCGGCTGAACTGCGAAGGGCTCTGGTAACCGACACGATGGCCGGCCGTGCCTGCATCCAGGCGCTCCAGCAGCATCAGCCGGCGCGCCTCATGCAGCCGCAACTGCTTCTGGTACTGAATGGGGGTCATGGCCGTGATCGTCTTGAAATGGTGATGGAAAGACGACACGCTCATGCCGATATGCTCCGCAAGTTCCTCGATACGCAGCTGTCGCGCGAAATTCTCGCGCAGCCAGGAGATGGCGCGGGCGATCCGATTGCCGTGGCTTCCGGCAGCGACGATGTTCATCAGCTGCCCACCCGCTGGTCCCGTCAGGATTCGATAAAGGATTTCCTGCTCGATCAGCGGCGCCATGGCCGCAATATCCGCCGGGCGGTCAAGCAGGCGCATCAGCCGGATGGCCGCATCAAGCAGCTCCGGTGTGGCGGCGTTCACCACGATGCCGCGCTGGCCGCTTACCGGCTCCTGAGGGCGCTCGATCGGCATGCGGCTCATAAGGTCGAGCAGCTTTTCGCTGTCGATCGCAAGCCCGATGCAAAAATGCGGTACTTCCTCGCTCGCTTCCACTACACGCCAGGCAACCGGCAGGTCGAGCGAGGTCAGAAGATAGTCGCCGGCCCCGTAATTGATCGTATCCGTTCCCAGCTGCACGCTTTTCGACCCCTGGATCACCATTGCCAAACAGGGACGATAGCTGCCGTGGCACGGCGCGCTGGGTGTAGACCGGCGGCTGATGCCGAGGGTTTCGATTGCCGTCTGGACCTCGCCATCCCGGGTGGCATGCCGTGCGGCGATGGAGGCGATCTCCTGATAGAGATTGAACGGCATGGTCATGTGGGAAACCCTTTAGGGAAGGAAGCAGCGTGTCTGTTTGCATTATCTAGAAAGCCGGGCCAGTTTCCGCAAATAGCCCACCGCAATTTTTTGCAGGATCGTGCAAAAAGCTCGGAGGATCGCTCTAACGCCCCGGCACGCTTCCATTGCATATTCCGCCGTCCCCAACTCCCGAAAGGATATTCAGATGGCCATTGCAAGAGGTTATGCTGCGACCGATGCGTCGAAGCCGCTTACCCCGTTCACCTTCGAACGCCGCGAGCCTAACGATGACGACGTTGTCATCGATATCAAATATGCCGGCATCTGCCACTCGGACATCCACACCGTCCGCAACGAATGGAAGAATGCCGTCTTCCCGATCGTTCCCGGCCATGAGATTGCCGGTGTCGTGAAAGCCGTTGGCTCCAAGGTCACGAAATTCAAGGTCGGCGATCATGTCGGCGTTGGCTGCTTCGTCGATTCCTGCGTCGGTTGCGCCACCCGCGACCTCGACAACGAACACTACATGCCCGGCCTCGTCCAGACCTATAACGATGTCGATCCGAATACGAAGACAGCCACCCATGGCGGTTATTCCGACTCGATCGTCGTCAAGGAAGGTTATGTCCTGTCGATCCCGGACAACCTGCCGCTCGACGCTTCCGCGCCGCTTCTATGCGCAGGCATCACGCTCTACTCGCCGCTGCGCCGCTGGAACGCCGGTCCCGGTCAGAAGGTCGCAATCGTCGGCATGGGTGGTCTTGGCCACATGGGCGTCAAGCTCGGCGCTGCCATGGGCGCGGATGTCACAGTTCTTTCCCAGACCCTGTCGAAGAAGGAAGACGGACTGAAGCTCGGCGCGAAGGAATATTACGCCACCAGCGACGCCTCGACCTTCGAAAAGCTGGCCGGCACCTTCGACCTGATCATCTGCACGGCAGGTGTCGCAATCGACTGGAACGCCTATCTCGGCCTCCTGAAGCCCAAGGGCAGCATGGTCGTGGTCGGCGCACCGGAACATGCGATCCCGGTCCACGCCTTCTCGCTCATCATCGGTGCGAAGAGCCTCTCCGGCTCGATGATCGGCTCGATCAAGGAAACCCAGGAAATGCTGGATTTCTGCGGTGAGCATGACATCGTCTCGGAGATCGAAACGATCAACATCCAGGATGTCAACGAAGCCTATGAGCGCGTGCTGAAGAGCGACGTTCGCTACCGCTTCGTCATCGACATGGCATCGCTCGACGCTTGAGCCTTGGATTGGCACAAGCTCGCCACATCCGCACTCCGTCACCCCGGACTTAATACGGCGTGACGGAGGAATGGTTTGGCGCACTGACCGTAAATGCGAGCGCGGGAAGCCAATGCTTCCCGCGCTTTCCTTTACCCGCCCTGCCCTCAGGCCTCGTCCTTCAACGTCTCTTTCTGGGTGATAAGCCGCGCGCTGTGCTGGCCGCTGAGGTAAATCCACAGCCAGCTCCACGCCACGGCCAGCCGCGAGCGCGTTCCGATCAGGAAGTAGATGTGGGCAAGCCCCCAGATCCACCAAGCAAGCACGCCCTTGAGCTTGAACCTGCCGAAATCGATCACCGCCGCGCGTTTGCCGATGGTCGCCAGATTACCCTGATGGCTGTAGCGGAACGGCGCGGGCTCCGGCTCTCCGGATAGCCGCGCCTTGATGACCTTTGCCACATGGGCGCCCTGCTGCTTGGCTGCAGGTGCAATGCCCGGCACCGGTTTGCCGTTTTCCTGATTGACGGCGGCCGTATCGCCGATGACGAAGATATTGGGGTCGTCTTCCAGATTGAGATGCGGCCCGACGATAGCGCGTCCCGCCCTGTCGGCAGCAGCATTCAGCCACTTTGCAGCGGGAGACGCCTGCACGCCGGCGGCCCAGACCACCGTGCGGCACGGATAAAAGGTCTCACCCACCGTCACACCCTCATCGGTGCAGGCCGTCACCGGTGTGCCGAGCAGAACCTCGACGCCGAGCTTTTCAAGCGCCTGCTTGGCATAGGCCGAAAGATCGTCCGTAAAAACCGGCAGAACGCGCGGACCTGCCTCGACAAGCAGCACGCGGCTCTTTCTGGTATCCACATTGCGGAATTCCGGCGGCAGCGCCTTGTGGGCAAGCTCGGCGATCATGCCCGCCATTTCCACACCCGTCGGGCCTGCCCCGATGATGACGAAGGTCAGCTGCGCCTGCCGTTCCTCTTCGCTGGTGGCAAGTTCCGCGCGCTCGAAAGCCAGAAGCAGGCGGCGGCGGATCGTCGTTGCATCCTCGAGCGTCTTGAGGCCGGGAGCGGCACGCTCCCATTCGTCACGGCCGAAATAGGCATGACGGGCGCCGGTGGCCAGCACCAGCGTATCGAAGCCGATGACCTGACCGGAACTCAGATGCACGGTGCGCGCGTCACGGTCTACGCCGTTCACTTCCGCAAGCAGCGTCGTCACTTCCTTGCGGTCGCGGTAAAGATGGCGGATCGGCCAGGCGATTTCGGATGTCGCAAGAGCCGTCGTCGCAACCTGATAAAGCAATGGCTGAAATAGATGATGGTTGCGGCGGTCAATCAATGTGATGCGGACAGGGGCCCCCTCCAGCCCGTGTACCATTTGTAAGCCGCCGAAGCCTCCACCCACGACGACAACGTGATGTTCTTGCATGTGTCTCTGCCTTTAAAAGCTCGCGCACGGAGCATGCGCAAGCAGATTATAGGCAAAAAAATTGACTTTGGTTATGAAATAGCCTGACCGCAGGCGCGACAAAAACGCCGGACTGTTTCAGCCATGCCATATTCCAGCGCATCCGCCGTCAACCCGTGACCGATGGAGACCTCTGCAAGATAAGGTATGCGTTTCATAAGCTTGGGCAGGTTTGCTACAGTCAGGTCGTGCCCGGCATTGACGGCAAGCCCGAGCGCTGCGGCGTAATCCGCCGTCTGTCCGAGTTTTTCCAGAAGCGCGTCACCCTTTTGCGGATCGTCAAAACAGCCGCCATAGGGACCGGTATAGAGCTCGATGCGGGCAGCACCCGTCTCAGCCGCCAGCTCCACCGCTTCGCGCTCGCCGTCACCATCGGCAAAAAGCGAAACCCGCATACCGCCGGCCTTGAGGCGCCCAACGGCTTCTCTCAGGAAAACCGCGTGCTTGCGGAAATCCCAGCCATGGTCTGATGTCGCCTGCGACGGATCGTCGGGCACCAGCGTCACCTGCTCAGGCTGTGTCTGTTCGCACAGAACGAGAAAATCCTCGGTCGGATAACCTTCGATGTTGAATTCCGCGCTTGGGAAACTGTCATCGATGAGCGCACGCAGCACCGGCAGGTCCGAAAAGCGGATATGGCGCTGGTCCGGCCGAGGGTGTACAGTCAGCCCGCTAGCACCCGCAGCAAGTGCAATATGCCCGAAATGCGCGACATCCGGCCATGGGAGATCGCGACGGTTGCGCAGCATGGCAATTGCGTTCAGATTGACGGAAAGTTTTGCGGGCATGACATCGAGGCTCCGGTTCGGAATTGACATCCTGTTTCACGCAGGTTGACGCCGACCGCAAGGAGGCCGATAAAATTTTTTAAGGATACGGGAACGAAAGCAGGCAATACAGGTTACGGTTCTCATGCAGCATCGGCAAAATGTCTTGATCAGAAGACAGATCTGCGGTGGGGAACAAGTAACGAATGCCATAAAAAGCAGGCACACTGTCAAAACGCGCGAAGGGGGAAACGATGCAGAATGGCAGGATGCCGTTTGAACACGGCGACGAGGACAAACCCAATCTAAGGATCAGCAGCTTTTTACCGGATATAAGCCTGCCCTCCTCCCTGCCCGCCGAACCGGTTCCCATCGCCGACATGGCCAACATTTTCGGCGTAACGCACCGGACCCTGCATTTTTACGAAGAAAAGGCGCTGCTGACCTCAAAACGCATCGGCCAGATGCGGGTTTATTCCCATCGCAACGTGCAACGCATGGCGGTGATAAATGTCTGTCGCGAAGTCGGCATTTCCGTCGCAGCCATTACAGACATCATGGAAAAACTTGCCCGCTCTCTCTCGCAGGAAGAAGCGGACGAGATATTCCACTCCGCGCTGCGGCAGCGAAAAAGAGAACTGACCGCGGAACGCTCCACGCTTCAGCGCCAGGCCCAGCAGATCGAGGAACTGCTCGCCACCGATAACGATGCTGATGGCCTCGACGCGGCTGAGCGGGCACCGGGCAAGGATATCGCGCTGACAGACAACGAGCGAAAATGCCTGGAACTGATGGCGGAGGGGTACGCCCCGGTAAGGCTCGCGCGCGCTCTCGGCCTTTCAGGTAACGACCTCAACGAACTGGAGGCGAAGATCATCGGCAAGTTCAGTGCCAGCAACCGCTTTCAGGCGGTCGCCAAAGCGGTTCTGCTCGGTGTCATCCGCGCCTAACAAAGCATTTCCACGAAAACTACACAGCGGTTTTCCGTCCGGACAATGCGCAGACAAAAGAAATGGAGCATTGAAGGTGTCCCGCTATTCACCGGAAATGCTCTATCTCAGCGAACGATTGTGAGTGTTTCTGCGGCGCGGGTGATGGCGGTGTAAAGCCACCGCTCGCGCGAATCGCGGAAGGCATAGCTCTCGTCAAAGAGAACCACATTGTTCCACTGCGAACCCTGCGCCTTATGCACGGTCAGAGCATAGCCGAAATCGAACTCGTCATAACGCTTGCGGGTGGTCCACGGAATTTCCGTTTCCACATCCTCGAAAGCCGCCTTCAGCAATTTGATCTTGGCCGCGCCGCGATCCATATCGTCGTCTTCAGGCCGGATCATGAGGTTGATGC
Source organism: Agrobacterium sp. 16-2014-1-2a (assembly GCF_053522705.1). Lineage (NCBI taxonomy): Bacteria > Pseudomonadati > Pseudomonadota > Alphaproteobacteria > Hyphomicrobiales > Rhizobiaceae > Agrobacterium > Agrobacterium sp. 16-2014-1-2a. The sequence continues at coordinate 553,043 of NZ_JBNWBX010000002.1, read as the reverse complement.
CGGGTTTCACCGTCTCGCGCGACGAACTCATGACCTGCCAGAGAGAGCCGTTCAGCAGGCCCTTGGCCGGATCGTTCCTCAAGCAAACCAGCTTGTCGCCGGATTGCGGATAATCGGCCGTAAATCCCTTCAGCTCGCGAAGCCGCTGGTTATAACGACGGCGCGTGCGATTTGTGCCGACGAGCACCTGATCGGCATCGAGCACGAGCGACTGTGTCACCTCGGACTTGGAAATCACCTGCGCGGCACCGTAATCGCCACGCATGATCTCGCGGCCTTCCCGCACATCCATGGCAAGGTGGATGATGGGATTGTCCTTGGCCTGCCGATGGATTTCGGAGAGCAGGTAATCAGGCTCCTGCTCCGTGAAGAAGCCACCGCCTGAAACCGGCGGCAACTGTCCGGGATCGCCGAGCACGAGAATCGGCGTGCCGAAGCTCATCAGATCCTTGCCGAGCTGCTCATCCACCATCGAACATTCATCGATGATGATGAGTGCCGCCTTGGCGAGCGGGCTCTGGCGGTTGATGGAAAACATTGGCGCGACCGAGGTCTTGCCCGTCTCCTCGTCTTCCACGGTCTCTTCGCCGCGCGGGCGGTAGATCAGCGAATGGATGGTGCGGGCATTGGTCGCCCCGCGCGAGCGCAGCACCTGCGCCGCCTTGCCGGTGAAGGCCGCAAACAGCACTTCGCCATCGACATTTTCCGCGAAATGTTTGGCAAGCGTTGTCTTTCCGGTTCCGGCATAACCGAACAACCGAAAAACCGGCGTCCGGCCTTCCTTCAGCCAGCGGGAAACAGCCTTGAGCGCTTCGTCCTGTTGCGGTGAAAATAACATGCGCCCTCATCGCAGGATTCGAGCACCGTGCGCAACAGAAAAAGAACGAAAGATGAATCACACCATCAGAATGCGGCAATAAAACACGGCTGGTTTTTAAACCATGGCGGGTATCATGCCGCCCATGAAGATATTGATTCTGGGCGCAACGGGTTTCATCGGTTCCGAAGTGATCCGCAGCCTTCACGGCAAAGGTCACACCGTTACTGGGCTGGCTCGCACCATTGCGCGCGCGAAAGATAAATGGCCTTTCGCCAGCTGGGTTCCGGCCGATCTCTCGCGTATGACCAGCGCTGCCGACTGGGCGGCACTCGTTAGCGACCATGACGCCATCGTCAATTGCGCAGGTGCGCTTCAGGACGGCCTGTCGGATGATCTTGCCGCGACGCAGGAAAAAGCGATGCTGGCGCTCTACCGGGCAGCGGTAAATGCGGGCGGCAAGCTTGTGATCCAGATATCGGCCCGCACTTCCGGAGCCGCTTCCCAACTGCCCTTCCTCGCCACCAAACGCCGCGCCGATGTGGCACTTGCCGCAAGCGGTCTGCGCTTTGTCATTCTCCGCCCCGCACTGGTTGTCGGCCGCAACGCCCATGGCGGCACAGCACTCGTGCGCGCGCTTGCAAGCTTCCCCTTCGCTGTGCCGCTCGTAAACGGCAAGATGCCTGTACAGACCGTCGCAGTCGAAGATGTCGCGTTGGCAGTCAGCGCGGCAATAGATGGCGAAATCCCGTCAGGCAGCGATATCGAGTTGGCAGCAAACGAAACGCTGACATTGCAAGGCGTAGTCGCTGCGCACCGGCAATGGCTCGGCCTCGCCCCTGCTCCCGCGCTAAATCTTCCGACTGCCTTCATGCGCCCCGTCGCCCTCACGGCGGATATTGCGGGAAAGCTCGGCTGGCGGTCGCCGTTGCGCTCAACCGCCATGAGGGTGATGTCGGAAGGTATCGTGACGGAGAACAGCGCGCCAAAAGCGACGACGTCGCTCAAGAGCTTGAGGGACACGCTGGCAGCTCACCCTTCCGGCGTGCAGGACCTGTGGTTTGCCAGATCATATCTGCTCAAACCCGTCCTCATTCTCTGCCTGTCGCTGTTCTGGCTATTGTCCGGCCTCGTACCGCTGCTTGATATCGACAGCTCGGCCGCGCATTTCCTGCCCTTCATGCCGCAAGTGCCAGCCGTCACCCTCACACTCGCCACCTGCCTCATCGATATCGCCCTGGGCGTCACCGTCCTGATAAGACCACTTGCCAGAAAAGCGCTCATCGCCATGCTCCTGGTCACCGCCGCCTATCTGACTGGTGGCAGTCTGCTGGAGCCGGGTCTGTGGCTCGATCCGCTCGGCCCCCTCGTCAAGGTCCTGCCCTCCATCGCCCTGACACTTGTCGCCCTTGCCACATTGGATGAACGCTGATGACACCTGAAGACCTTCTGCGGCTCGCCCATGTCATCGGCGCAACCGTGCTGTTCGGCACCGGGGCTGGCATAGCGTTTTTCATGGTGATGGCGCGGCGGACGGCAAACCCGGCGCTGATCGCCCATGTTTCGGGCACGGTCGTCATCGCCGACACCATCTTCACCGCCACGGCGGCGATCATCCAGCCGGTCACCGGTTATTTTCTGGCGCGCATCATCGGCTGGCCGCTGAGCGAAGGCTGGATCGCCCTTTCGCTCTGCCTTTATGTCTTCACCGGCATTTTCTGGCTGCCGGTGGTGTGGATCCAGATCAAGCTACGCGATATCGCCCGCGATTGTGTCGCTGCGGACGAGGCCCTGCCGCCGCAATGGTTCCGTCTCTACCGCATCTGGTTTGCCTGCGGTTTTCCGGCTTTCTTCGCGGTTCTCGGCATCATCTGGCTGATGCTGACCAAGCCGGATATTGCCCTGTTCGGTTGATGCGCCTCAATTGATCGCCTGTCTTTCGACAAGCTGCGCCAGTTGTTCGGCAACCGTGTTCCAGCCGTCGAAAAAGCCCATCTCCGCGTGCTTGTCGCGATCCCCAGGATTTCTGTGCATGGCATAGGCCACATATTCCATTCCTTCAGGATGATCGCGAAAACTCATCACCGCGGTGAGGAATGGGCGCGCGGACGGGCGAAAGCCTGAAGTCAGCGCATCGGTGAAGACCAGACGCTCCTCATGATCCACCGCCAGGAAACATCCGCTTATGTGATCGCCAAATGCCTTCCCGTCTTCGCTGTAGCGGGTCTCGAAAGCGCCGCCGGGGAAAAGCTCCATTTTCTCGACACGGCATTGGCCGGGATGCGGCACCCACCACTGTTCGAGGCTATTTTTGTCGACCCAGGCGTTCCAGACCAGCTGGCGCGGCGCCCTGATGATCCTTGAAATCTTCAGATCGAGATCGGGATTGAAAGTGTCGGTCATTTGTCATTCTCCCCTTTATCGGAGGTTCTGTCCTGCTGCGCCATGACGAACTGTTCAAGCCGGTCCGTCCGGCCTTCCCAGATGGCATGCTGTTGCGAAAGCCAGCCCTCGATCATCGAAAACCGTTGTTTCTCCAGCGAGCAGAACCGCACCCGGCCCTGCTTGCGCGTCACGATCAACCCCGCTCCTTCCAGCTGGCGGATGTGTTTCATGAACGACGGCAGGGCCATGGCGAAAGGTTCGGAAAGCGTGCCGACGCTCGCATCCCCGCTGCCCAACCGCAAAAGCACGGCCCGTCGTGTCGGATCGGCAAGGGACTGGAAGATATCGTCAAGTGGGGCTGAATAGTTATCCATAAGACTAACTATCACGACGAAACACTTAGCTCAACGGATAAGTTTAAAAATCGCACCGGCGGAGGGAATAAAGCAGTGACCTGCGGTGTCTTTTGATGTGCTGGCGGCAGAAGCCGCCCGAACCAAGGAGGATATGTCCATGAAAATCCGCTTTATCGTTCCCGCCCTCGCTCTGGCATTTGCCGGAACGGCCTATGCGGCACCCGCAGTCGAAACGGTCAAGACCGCCAAAGGCAATGTGCTTGCGGGCGAAAAAGGCATGACGCTCTACACTTTCAAGAACGACAAGAAGGGCGTATCCAATTGTTATGACAAGTGCGCCACCAACTGGCCGCCGTTCTTCGCGGCTACTGGCGACAAGGCCGAAGGCGCCTATTCCGTCGTGACGCGCAAGGACGGCAAGATGCAGTGGGCAAAGGACGGCATGCCGCTCTACTACTGGGCCAAGGACATGAAAAAAGGCGATGCAACCGGCGACGGTATGAACGGTGTATGGGATGCCGCAAAACCATGATGGCATGAATGGCAAGACGCGGGGGAGCCTCTCCCCCGCAGCCGGCTCCTTCGAGGCGGAGATGCTGGCGCTGATACCCATGCTGCGGCGTTATTCCCGCAGCCTTTCCCGCTCCGACGCCGATGGCGAGGACCTTTTGCAGGACTGCGTGGAAAAGGCGCTGACCAACAAGAGGCAATGGCACGGAACGGCTTTGAAATCATGGGCTTACGCGATAATGACGAATCTTTATCGCAACCGCCACCGCGCCGCGAAACGTCACCCGTCCGAAAGTCTCGACGGCCATGAGAGCCTGGCCGTTGCCGACACACTCGGCGACACGCTGGAAAACGATAGGCTGCACGTCGCGCTCGGGCTGCTTTCGCCAGAGATGCGGGCGGTGCTGATGCTGGTGACGGTGGAAGGCTACAGCTATCAGGAGGCAGCCGAGACATTGTCGATCCCGGTGGGTACCGTCATGTCCAGACTTTCCCGCGCCCGCGAAACCCTGCGCCAGCACCTGGCGGTGGACAATATCATTCCCCTGCGGAGACCACGATGAAAAGGCCCGATGCCATTACCGAAGACGATCTGCACGCTTATGTCGATGGGCTTTTGTCCGACGACGACCGCGCGGCTGTCGAGGCCTGGTTGACCGAAAGGCCGCAGGAGCGGGAGCGTGTGGAAGACTGGAAAAAACAGGCTGAAACCCTGCGAGCCGCATTCGCCGCCTATGCCGCCGAACATCCGCACGACACCGCGATGCTTGCCGAAAGAAAACAGGCGCCCGCGTGGCGGCTGAAACCGGTTCTTCTGCGAACGGCAGCTGTGTTGCTGATCTTCGCGGCGGGTGCGGCAGCCGGCAGGCTTGTGCCGTCGCCGCTCGCCACGCCGCAGGACGTGGTTCTGGCATCGCTGACAACTGACATTCCCGCGCAGGCGAAATCGGCCTATCTCATCTATGCAAGCGAGGTGCGCCACCCCGTTGAAGTTGGAGCCGAACAGCAGCAGCACCTTGCAACATGGCTCGGCAAAAGGCTCGGTTATCCCTTCGCCATCCCCGATCTTTCCAAGATCGGATATGATCTCGTCGGCGGGCGCCTGATCCCCGTCAGCGGCAAGCCAGGGGCGATGCTGATGTATCAGGACAAGACCGGCCGTCGGGTAACGGTGCTGGTCGGCCACAACGAGGAAAACCGCACCACCAGCTTCCGCATGGCGAGCGCCGATGGCGTCGAGACCTTTTACTGGATCGACAACGAACTCGGCTATGCGGTTTCTGCCGAACTGACGCGCGCCGAGGTGCAGAAGATCGCCGAGGAATGTTACCGCCAGTTCCCTGCGTAGAATAACCTATACCCCCACCCCACATCCATGCGCCAGGCACAGGGATGAAGGGAGAACACCTATTTCAACATCGGCCAGAGGCTGACGACGAGAAGGACGGCCATGGTGATGTTGAACCATTTGAGCCGCACGGGAACGGAAAGCCAGTCGCGCAGGGCCGAGCCGAAGCCCGCCCAGGTCGAAACGCTGGGAAGATTGACTGCGGCGAAAACCACGCCGACGATCAAAACGGTGACGAGATATTGCCCCTCATCCGTATAGGTCGCCATCGCCGTCACGGCCATTACCCAAGCCTTGGGATTGACCCACTGAAAGGCTGCGGCGGCAAGAAAGCTCATCGGCGCCGATGCGGCAGCACCCTCGTTCAGGCTGCGGGACGTGCCGATCTTCCACGCGATCCAGACGAGATAAAGTCCGCCCGCGAATTTCAGCACGGTATAGAGCAAGGGCACGGAGTGCAGCAGCGCGCCAAGCCCAAATCCGACGCCGATCAGCAATGACAGGAACCCCGCCCCGATGCCCAGCATATGCGGGATCGTGCGGCGGAACCCGAAATTCACGCCGGAGGCAAAAAGCATCATATTGTTCGGGCCGGGCGTAATGGAGGTTGTGAAGGCAAACAGCACCAGCGCAACGAGGGTTTCGACAGTCATGATCTCTCCTGTGAAAAGACCCTATCCGCCGAACCACCATCAAACCAGTCCGATCAACCGATAGGCGTAGTCAAATTTTTTGATGGATCGATCCTTTTCATGCCGGGTTTGAGAAGTCGGAACAAAGGGCTATTCTCCGTCAACAACCGCTGGAGCGAACCGATGTATGACGACATTCCTTCCGTCACCCTGCCATCCGGAAAAGAGATACCAGCCCTTGGCCTCGGCACCTGGAACATGGGCGAGATGAGATCATCGGTTCCGCAGGAAGTCGAGAGCATTCGCAAGGCGATCGATCTCGGCATGACGCTGATCGACACGGCCGAAATGTATGCAGACGGCCGATCCGAAGAGGTGGTGGGCACGGCGATTGCCGGCCGGCGCGACGAGGTGTTTCTGGTCAGCAAGGTCTATCCCTGGAACGCCAGCGCCCGAGGCACGATTGAGGCCTGCGAGCGCAGCCTCGCAAGGCTCGGCACCGACCGGCTCGATCTCTATCTGCTGCATTGGCGTGGTGATCACCCGCTGGAAGAAACGGTGGCCGCTTTCGAAAAGCTGAAAAAAGCCGGCAAGATCGGCGACTGGGGCGTCTCGAATTTCGACACCGACGACATGGAGGAGCTTTTCGCTGTTCCCGACGGTAAGAATTGCGCCGCCAATCAGGTGCTCTACAATCTCTCCCGGCGTGGACCGGAATTTTCGCTTCTGCCCTGGTGTCAGTGGCACAGCGTGCCGCTGATGGCCTATTCACCAATCGAACAGGGGCGCATCCTCAACAACCACGAACTCATCCGCATCGCCAAGGCCTATCAGGCTACGCCTGCGCAACTGGCACTGGCCTTTCTTCTGGAAAGAGAAGGCGTCATCGCCATTCCAAAATCCGCCAGCGCCGCACGCGTGGAGGAGAACCGAGGTGCCACCGATCTCGAAATCACCGATGAGGACTGGGCCGCACTGGATGCCGCCTTCCCTCCACCGACACGCAAGACGGCGTTGGAAATGCTGTGATTTAACAAAGCATTAAGATGTTTTTCGGAATCAGGCACTCAAGCAATTGAATCGAAGTGTGAGCCCCGCGAACTGATGCTTTGGGCTGCAACATTTCAATTCAATAACGGCGCAGCGAACCGCGCCGTCAGTCTACCAGACAAGCTACACCGAGTTATGGTATGCGGCGCTCATATTCCTCTTTCAGCCCCAGCCAGCTATCCCAGAAAGGCCCCGGTTCCTTTTCCTGAAGACGGGCGGCGAGAATGTCGAGATGCGCATGCCAGCCAGCGCTGACATTGAGCTTGGTCGTGCGATCCGCAAGCCGGCGGTGAACCAGTGTCAGAAGCACTTCCTTACCCAGAGCCTGAAGCTCGATAGACACCTCTGCGCTCTCACCCCAGGTGAAGACGAGGCGGTGCGGCGCAACGACAGTGATGATGCGTGAGGTCATCCTGTTCTCTTCGGAAAAACCTTCCGGGCGGCTGCCCGGCGGGTCGGAAAGCTCGTCGTTGCGCCAGACGAGTTCAAATGGTGCGTCGGGCGCGAGCCGCATCTCGCCGGACGCCAGCCACCGGCGGCGAAGTTCGCTCTGTGTCAGATAGGCCCAGACCCGCTCGATTGGTCCCGGCAGGAGCCGTTCTATCTTCAGGGTTGTCGGCTCGACGAGCCGGCCATAGGCGTCAGGCATTGCAATATCAGCCATTGTCATTTCCTCCATCTGCAGGGGATTTTCCCTGATCATCCTCCCTGAGCATCTGCTCAAGAATATCGAGGCGGCTGTTCCAGAACTGCCGGTAGAAATCCAGCCATTCATGCGCCTCTGCCAACCGTTCCGGCGCAAGGCGGCAGACATGGGTGCGCCCCCTTACCTCACGGCGGATAAGCCCGGCGTTTTCCAGCGCCTTGATGTGCTTGGATGCCGCAGCCAGCGATATGTCGAACGGCTCGGCCAACTGGCTCACCGTTCGCTCGCCACGGGATAGATCGCGCAGCATCGTGCGCCGCGTCGCATCGCCAAGGGCATGAAAGACAGTGTCGAGATGTGGAACAGATAATTCAACCATGTTGTTGAATATAGGCCGCCAGACTAGAAAGTCAACCATATGGTTGAATATCAATTCACCGGAGCAAAGCCCATAAAAAAACCCGCGGCGAACCGCGGGCTTGGTATTACAAGGATATTCGAAAGTCGGAGGATCACATCCCCTGCGAACCGCGGTTCATGGCTGCGATACCCGTGCGGCAGATCTCGATCAGGCCGAGCGGTTTGATGATGGCCACGAACTGGTCGATCTTGGACGACTTGCCGGTGATTTCGAAGATGAAATGCTCGACTGTCGCGTCCACCACCTTGGCCTGAAACGCATCCGCAAGACGAAGCGTCTCGGCGCGGGCTTCACCCGAACCGGCGACCTTGATCAGCGCTACTTCACGCTCGATCGGCCGTTCCTGACCGAGTTCGCGGGCGCGAACGGTAAGATCGAGCACCCGGTGCACAGGAACGATGCGTTCCAGCTGCGCCTTGATCTGCTCCAGCACGATCGGCGTGCCGCGCGTCACGATCGTGATGCGCGACAGATGCGCCTCATGCTCGGTTTCCGAAACCGTCAGGCTTTCGATGTTGTAACCCCGGCCGGAAAACAGGCCGATGACCCGGGCGAGAACGCCCGGCTCGTTGCTGACGAGAACCGACAGCGTGTGATTTTCGACGGCAGCCGTTTCCTTCTGGATGAAATAGGCGGAGCCGGTGGGTTGTAGGTGTGCGTTCATGTCCTTTTCCTCTCCCGGCTCAGACTAGCTGACGGCCCTTGGCATCGATGGCGTTGGCAACAGCTTCATCCGTCGCCTCGTCCGGCAACAGCATCTCGTTATGGGCTTTACCAGATGGGATCATCGGGAAGCAATTGGCGAGATTGGCAACGCGGCAATCGAAGATGACCGGCCTGTTGACCGCAATCATCTCGGCGATCTTGTCGTCCAGCTGCTTCGGATCGTCGCAATACATGCCAACCGCGCCATAGGCTTCCGCCAGTTTGACGAAGTCAGGCATGGCTTCGGTATAGGAGTTGGACAGGCGGTTGCCGTGCAGCAACTGCTGCCACTGCCGCACCATGCCCATATACTGGTTGTTGAGGATGAAAATCTTCACGGGCAGACCGTACTGGATGGCGCAGGACATTTCCTGAATGCACATCTGGATCGAGGCATCACCGGCAATGTCGATAACCAGCGCTTCCGGATGCGCGACCTGAACGCCGATAGCTGCCGGCAGGCCGTATCCCATGGTACCGAGACCGCCCGAAGTCATCCAGTGGTTCGGCTCCTCGAAGCCGAAGAACTGCGCCGCCCACATCTGGTGCTGACCAACTTCGGTGGTGATGAAAGTCTCCCGCCCCTTCGATGCCTCGTAAAGACGCTGCAATGCATATTGCGGCATGATGACATCATTGGAATTCTTGTAGGCAAAGGAGTTGCGGGCGCGCCAGCGCTCGATCTGCAGCCACCAGTCCGCGGTCTGCGCTTTTTCCGGCTTCTTCGGCAAAGCGCGCCACAGGCGAACCATATCTTCCAGAACATGGCTGACGTCGCCAATGATCGGAACGTCGACGCGCACGGTCTTGTTGATCGAGGACGGATCGATATCGACGTGAATCTTCTTGGAGTTCGGCGAAAACGCATTCAGGCGCCCGGTAATACGGTCGTCGAAACGTGCGCCGATGCAGACCAGCACGTCGCAATCATGCATTGTCATATTGGCTTCGTATGAACCGTGCATGCCCAACATGCCGAGCCAGTTCTTGCCGGAAGCCGGATAGGCGCCGAGACCCATCAGCGTCGAGGTGATCGGGAAACCGGTCAGCTCTACCAGTTCGCGCAGCAGCCGTGTCGCTTCCGGGCCGGAGTTGATGACGCCACCACCGGTGTAGAAAACCGGCTTCTTTGCCTTAGACATCAATTCGATGGCCGCGTGAATGGCGTTGAGATCGCCCTGAACCTTCGGCTTGTAGCTCTTCTGCTGAATGGCAGCGGAAGGCGGCGTATAGGTGCCGGTGGCGAACTGGATGTCCTTCGGAATATCTACGACGACGGGGCCGGGACGACCAGTCTGTGCGATGCGGAAGGCCTCATGGATAATGCCCGCCAGTTCGTTGACGTCCTTTACCAGCCAGTTGTGCTTGGTGCAGGGGCGCGTAATGCCGACGGTATCGCATTCCTGAAATGCGTCGGAGCCGATCAGCGATGTCGGAACCTGGCCGGAAAGGCAGACGAGCGGAATGGAATCCATCAGCGCATCCTGCAGCGGGGTGACCGCATTGGTGGCGCCGGGGCCGGAGGTAACGAGCATGACACCGACCTTGCCGGTGGAGCGGGCATAACCTTCGGCAGCATGGCCGGCACCCTGCTCGTGACGTACGAGGATATGCTGAATGTCTTCCTGCTGGAAAATCTCGTCGTAGATCGGAAGCACGGCACCACCAGGATAACCGAAGATGTGCTCGACGCCGTTGTCCTTCAGCGCCTTCAGAACAATCTCCGCACCTGTCATGCTATTGCTGTTTTCCGTATTATCCTTATCCGTCATTGCCTGTTTCCATCCCGCTTTGGCTTTGGATATCGAGGAGCCCGAGGGCCTGTTTGAAGACATAAAAAAAGGCCCCTAGAGGAGCCTCGTTCAGCGCATGGGTGCTTTCGCCGGATGGTTACACCATCCTGCCCATGCGCCGTCCCACCACGATAAGTACGTTAAGATTTTTCATGGGCCGGAGTGTTAGCCAGAAAAGCGCCAGTCGTCAACGCATATTGCGGAAAAAATCGGAGTCGGCTTCTTTTATTACCCGTAAGGCGTCATGGACGAAATTTTCGAACGCAACAGATACACAGGTTGTTAAATATAATCTTTTACAATCAAAGATGCAGATAATGCCCGAACCACCGCGATCATCCGCATGTACCGGGATAAGACGTGAATAGTGACGAGTTTCATAGAGCGTCCCGCATGGACGAAAACGAACGGCGATCCGGCCAGCAGCCGGCTAACCGCATGCTCGGCCGCGTCATCGCCTGTGATGGCGCCCATGCGACAATCGCCGCAGAAACGGAAATCGGTTCAACCGATGTCGCGCAGCTCTGGTCCGTCGGACGCCTGATCTCGATCGAAATGGGAACGAGCCGTGTCGCCGCACTGGTATATGCCATGCGCACGGGCGAAGAACACTGGTCGTCGGACAAGCCGAACCGGCTGCTGATCGACGTGGAACTCGTTGGCGAAGTCTACCGCACCGAAGATGGCAGCGAACGTTTTTCCACCGGCATTTCCCGTTACCCCTACCTGGGCGCGGTCGCGCATCGCATCCGCACGGGAGACCTTTCCAAGATCTATGACAGCGGCAAGCGAGACACATGCGTCATTGGTAAGCTGACGCAGGACGACACGATTGGCGCGGCCATCAACATCCAGCAGATGCTGGCGAAACATTTCGCCGTCGTCGGCTCGACGGGCGTGGGCAAAACCACCGCCGTCTCCCTTCTTCTGAACAAGGCGATCGAGACGGACCCGAAGCTGCGTGTCCTCATTCTCGATCCGCACAATGAATTTGCGGCCGCCTTTCCCGATCACTCTGTCGTCATCGACACCGACACGCTCGACCTTCCCTTCTGGCTGATGCGCCTTGAAGAATTCGCGGAAGTGATTTTCCGCGGACGCAAGCCCGTACCGGAAGAGATGGATGTCCTTCGCGACATCATTCCGGAAGCGAAAAAGGCATTTCGCGGCACAGATGGCTCCGCCGTTCGCCGCACGTCCGACAAGAGCGCGATCACGCCGGATACGCCGGTACCTTACCGCATGGCCGATATTCTCGCCCTCATCGACGAGCGCATCGGGCGGCTGGAAGGGCGCGGCGAAAAGCCGACCCTGCGCTCCCTCAAGGGCCGCATTCTCTCGGCCATCAACGATACGCGCTATAACTTCATGTTCTCCAGCAATACGATCAGCGACACCATTCTGGAAACGGTGGCGCATATCTTCCGTATTCCAGGAGAAGGCAAGCCAATTTCGGTTTTCCAGCTGTCCGGCATCCCCTCGGAAGTGGTGAACTCGGTCGTCTCCGTCCTTTGCCGCATGTCCTTCGAACTCGCGGTGCTGGCGCGCGGCTCGCTGCATATGCTTGTCGTCTGCGAAGAAGCGCACCGTTATGTTCCCGCCGACCCTGAGCGCGGATTTTTCCCGACCCGGCAGGCGATCGCGCAGATCGCCAAGGAAGGCCGCAAATACGGTATTTCGCTTGGCGTCATCAGCCAGCGTCCGAGTGAGCTGGACCAGACCATCCTGTCGCAGTGCTCGACCGTTTTTGCCATGCGGCTGACGAACGAGATCGACCAGAAGATCATTCTGTCCGCCGTACCGAACGCCTCAACCTCGACCACCAGTTTCCTCTCGTCCATCGGCAATGGCGAGGCAATCGCCTTTGGCGAGGCGGTGGGCGTACCGATGCGCATGCGCTTCGACCGCGTCTCCACGGCAAAATTGCCGAAGGCAAACGGCGCAGTCAGCCATACGCCCCACGAAACGCCCGATACAGTCGATCTGAACACCATCGTCAGCCGCATGCGCGCGGTAGCCAAGCCGGTCATCACCGGCTTCCAGCAAAGCGTCGAAGCGGCCTTCTCCGATATGCAGGAACCGATGTCAGCTCCCAGGGAAGCGGACGACGTCGATCGCTGGAAACGCGAACTGGGGACGGCGGCGACAGAGGGATACGAACCCTACCGCCCCGACATGCTGCCCGGACGCACAACCTTAGCGCCGCAGTCGCCCGCAACGGCAACGGATACCAGCGCTGTCAACGAATTGCGTAAGGTCGGCTTCCAGATGCAGGCACAGAGTGGCCCGCCTCCTTCAGAGACACGCCCTTCGCTGCGGGAGAGCCTGATGAAAAAGCCGCTAGGCAGCCTTTACCGCAAGGACTGAGCGCGGCCCCTACGGCTGGATACGTGCCCAGTCCGGCCCCATCTGGTTGCGGAACCAGGTCATCTGCCGCTTGGCATATTGGCGGGTCGCGGCCGCCGATTTTTCGATGACCTCTGCCTCACTCATACCGCCAGCCAGCATATCGGCGATCTGGGAAACGCCGATCGCCTTCATCGCTGTGGCATCAGGCGCAAGGTTCAGGGCGAGAAGAGCTTTCACCTCTTCCACAGCACCACTCTCCATCATGGTTTCGAACCGCCGATTGATGCGGTCGTGCAGCACGGGCCGTTCCGGCAGGACCACGAATTTCTCCGCTCTGTCCGGATCAACTATCATCGGACCACTGGCTTTTTGGAACTCCATGATCGACTTTCCGGTCGCCTCCATGACCTCCAGCGCCCGGACGATCCGCTGGCCGTCCCCCGGCTGAAGCCCCTGCGCCATCAAGGGATCGCACTGCGACAGCTCCGCGTGCAGGACCGTTGACCCCTCTTCGATCAGCCGGGCGCGCAGCCTCTCGCGTATGTCGTCAGGAATGGCGGGCATATCGGACAAGCCGCCCGTCAGCGCCTTGAAATAAAGCCCCGTACCGCCAACGATGACCGGAAAACGCTGCTGCCTGCACAAATCCACAAGCAGGGCGGAAATGTCCCGCAGCCATTCACCCGTTGAATAGGAACTGCTTGCCGGCACATGGCCGTATAGCAGATGTGGCACGCCTGCCATTTCTTCCTCGGATGGCCGGGCGGTCAGCACCCGCAGCGTGTCATAAACCTGCATGCTGTCGGCATTGATCACGACACCGTTCCGCTCCCGCGCCATACGAAGCGCAAGCGCGGACTTGCCGCTTGCCGTCGGGCCGGCTATCAGGATCGCATCAAAATTCTCATCAAGGTTTTTCATCATGGCTTTCGTTGCCACGCTTATCGCCAATCCGTCAAATCCTGTTCTGACACCGGCCCTCGGCGAAGCGGCCGCCAATGCCGTAAACGCATCCGGTCTCTACTGGCTGGCCGATGGCATCGCCTGCGATATTGCCCTGCCCTCTGGCACCGATGCCGAACAGGCACGTGACGCGATTGCCGATGTGCTTTCGGGCCAGCCGATCGATATCGTCGTTCAGGAACAGGACAAGCGCCGCAAGAAGCTTCTGATCGCCGATATGGATTCGACCATGATCGGTCAGGAATGCATCGACGAGCTGGCCGCCGAAGTGGGATTGAAGGACAAGGTTTCCACGATTACCGCTCGCGCCATGAATGGCGAAATCGCTTTTGAGCCGGCGCTCCGCGAGCGCGTGGCGCTGCTGAAGGGCCTGCCGGTCTCCGTCATCGATGACGTCATCGAAAAGCGCATCACGCTGACATCAGGCGGCAAGGAGCTGATCGCCACCATGAAGGCGAAAGGCTACTATACCGCCCTCGTTTCCGGCGGTTTCACGGTCTTCACCGGCCGGGTGGCGGCGATGCTGGGGTTTGATGAGAACCGCGCCAATCTTCTCGGCGAGGCCGATGGCCAGTTGGATGGCACCGTTGCCGAACCGATCCTCGGCAAACAGGCCAAGGTGGATGCGCTGAACGATATCGCCGCAAAGCTCGGCATCTCGCCGGACGAGGCAATGGCGGTCGGCGATGGCGCCAACGATCTCGGCATGCTGCATCTGGCCGGCGCGGGCGTTGCCCTGCACGCCAAGCCCGCCGTCGCCGCCGAGGCGCAGATGCGCATCGACCATGGCGACCTGACCGCACTCCTTTATATTCAGGGTTACCGCAAGACGGATTTTGTCGTTCCATGATCATCCGCGAAACATCAAGGCTCATTCTGCGCGAGTGGAAGGAGAGCGACCGCAATCTGTTCCGCGAAATCAACGCCGACGAAAAGGTCATGGAATTTTTTCCCTTCCGCCGCAGCCATGCGGAAGCGGATGCGGTTCTCGAAACCATCAATGGCATGATCCGCGGCAGCGGTTACGGCTTCTACGCCATGGAACTGCGCGAAACCGGTGAGGTTATGGGATTTTGCGGCATATCGCCGGTCATGAACCTCGATCCGCCCTTTCCGCTCGGAACCATGGAAATCGGCTGGCGGCTCGCCACCCGTTTCTGGGGTCACGGCTATGTCACCGAGGCCGCGCAATCGCTGCTCGTCATGGCTTTTGACGAAAAGGAAACGCCGGAAATCGTCTCCTTTGCCGTCCATGACAACCAGCGTTCGACGCGGGTGATGGAACGTATCGGCCTCAAGCGTGACCCGTCACGAGACTTCGACCACCCGCGCGTCCCGGAAGACACCCATCCGCATCTGCGCCCGCATGTGACCTATGCGCTGACGCTCGCGGAGTGGCGGGAACGACGGGCACAGTAGCGCCCTCGCCCGCCAGTTCGGCAATTATTTCACAGCCGCATTTCCGCCGTCGGCAAACAGGGCCGATCCGGCAACGAAGCTCGACATCGGGCTGGAGAGGAAAAGGGCGGCCTGCGCCAGTTCCTCCGGTTCCGCAATGCGCTTCATCGCATGCAGCCCTGCAGCCCACTCCTTCTGGGCCGCATCTCCCGCCATCGGCGTATCGACTCCGCCGGGAAGCAGCGCATTGGCGCGAATTCCCTTGAAGGCGTAGTCGGCAGTAATGCCCTTCACCAGCCCCATCAGCGCCGCCTTGGAGGTGCCATAGGCTGCCATGCCGGGTATGCCGGCGCTGGTGCCGACGAAGCTGGAGATGAAGACGACCGAACCTCCTCCCCGCTTCAACATCGCAGGGATCTGGCTGCGCACGCTGAGAAATGCGGAAGTGAGATTGGCAGTGATCCCATTCCTCTACCGAAATCTCCGCAAGCGGTTTTGTTGCGCCAACGGCACCGGCATTGTTGACGGCGATATCGAGACCGCCAAAGACGGTCATGGCCGCATCCGTCAGACGGGCATGGGTTTCCGCAACTGTGACGTCACCCACCACGGGGTGAACACGACCGCCGGCCTGGCGAATGGCGGAAGTCACGTCCTCGAGTGCCTCGGCACCACGCGCGTTGATAATGACGGCCGCGCCCTGTTCGGCAAACAGCCTTGCCGTCGCCCGGCCGATGCCGGATGACGCGCCAGTGATGATCGCAACCTTGTTTTCTAATAATTTCATATCCTTGGCCTCCTTTGGCGGAGACCGAGGAATAGAGAGCAAGCCGAACCACAGCCACCCGATTCCTGCCGAACCGGGCGAAAGAAGCTTTACTCCAGCGGCAGCGCCACGACGCGCAGATTGCCCTGGGCATCGGCAACCATCATATGCGCATTCTTGCGACCCTCGGATTTCAGGCCGTTGACACGCACAAGCACGTCGCCCGGAACCTCCATGAAGTCCTGTCCAACCTCGACGATGACATCACCCGCCTTCATGCCCTTCTGTTCGGCCGGCGAACCCTGATCGACGCTGGCGACAAGCACGCCTTCGACGCTTTCGGCAATGCCCTTCTCCGTCCGCAACTCGTTGCTCAGCACTACGAGGTTCATGCCGAGCACGCGCTGCGGCGCTTCGCGCACCTCCGGCGTCTGGTCCTGCGCCTGATCGTCGGAACCGCCCTTGTCATCAGGCACGACCATGCCGCCGTCACCGTCCTCGGCCTGCGGATCGTCGGTTGCGGCCTTTTCATCGGGCGCATCCTGCAACTGGCCAAGCTTTACCTTGACGGTCTCTTCCTTTCCGTCACGGAAGACCACGACATCGACTTCCTTGCCGACCGGGCTTTCCGCCACGATCCTCAAGAGGTCACGCATCTCGTGAATATCCTTGCCGTCGAATTTCAGCACGATATCGCCGGCCTGGATCGGGCCGTTTTCCACCGGGCCACCCTTGGCCACGCCGGAAATCAAGGCACCCTTTGCCGCTTCCATGCCAAGGCTTGCGGCCACGTCGTCGGTAACCGGCTGGACGCGCACGCCGAGCCAGCCACGGCGGGTTTCGCCGAATTGGATGAGCTGCTCGACGATATTCTGGGCGAGTTCCGTCGGAACCGCGAAACCGATGCCGATCGAACCGCCGCTCGGCGAAATGATCGCCGTATTGATGCCGATCACCTCACCCTTCATGTTGAAGAGCGGACCGCCGGAATTACCCTTGTTGATTGCAGCATCCGTCTGGATGAAGTTGTCATAGGGACCGGCATTGATGTTGCGCCCGCGCGCGGAAACGACGCCGACAGTCAGCGATCCACCGAGGCCGAAGGGATTGCCAACGGCCATGACCCAGTCACCGATGCGCATGCTGCGCGAATCGCCGAACTTGACTGCCTTCAGCGGAGCCTTCGGCTCAACCTTCAAAACGGAAAGATCGGTCTTGGTATCAGTGCCGACCAGCGTTGCCTTCAGCTTCGAACCATTCGGGAAAATCACCTCGATGGCGTCTGCGCCCTCAATGACGTGATTGTTGGTGACGATGTAGCCAGCCGGATCGATAACGAAGCCGGATCCCAGCGAACTGACCTTGTCGCCGCCTTCCGGTTTCTGGTTGTCGAAATAATCCTTGAAGAACTCCTGGAAAGGCGAACCTTCCGGCAGTTTCGGCGGCACAGGCCCTTTGCCCTCAGTCTTGACGTTCTGCGACGTCGAAATATTCACCACCGCATCAAGAAGGGGTGCGGCAAGATCGGCGACCGATGCCGGCCCATGGCTCTGCGCCCATGCCGCAACCGGTGCCGAAAGGCTACCCGCCACAAGTGCGAAGCCCGCGACTGCGGCAATGCTGCTGCGAAAAGGCGAAAGAAGGGTCACGGCCATAAGCGTCCTCGCGTTTCAAATCGTCATTCCCTGCATATATCGTCAAAGCATAAGGCGGAATGATGAAGTGTAAAAATACCTTTTCGTGAACAGCACCGGCTGCCTTGCTCACTGCCTACAGCATCGGCGCGAAAACGGATATCCCTTTCCGGGCGCGAGACAACAGGATTTTGCCCCTTTCCGCTTTGCTGCCACCCAGCCATTCGCTCAAAAAGAAAGGGCCGGTTAAAACCGGCCCCTCCAAAATCATTCGATCCGTTATCAATTTGCCGGCGGTGCGGCAGGTGCGGCCGGAGCCGTGGATGGAGCACCGTTGATGTCGTTGAAATAACGGAAGAAGGTCGAGTCGGGAGACAGGACCAGCGTCGTGCCGGTTCCAGACAGCGCGCTGGAATAGGCCGCCATGGAACGATAGAACTCGAAGAAGCTCGGGTCGCGCTGGAAAGCTTCGCCGAAAACCCGGTTACGCTCCGCATCGCCTTCACCGCGCAGGACTTCGGACTGACGCTGGGCATCGGATTCGAATTCCACGACCTGACGGTCGGCAATAGCGCGACGACGCTGTGCCGCCTCGTTACCGCGGGCGCGGATCAGCTCGGCTTCGGCCAGACGTTCCGACTTCATACGCTCGAAGGTCTGCTGCGAGACTTCCTGCGTGAGATCGGTGCGGCGGATACGGACATCCACGATGCTGACGCCAAGCGATTCCGCATCGGGGCGCAGATCGTCACGTACTTCCTGCATCATCGATGCACGCGCATCCGAAAGCGCCGATTCGAAGCCGCGAAGACCGTAGACCCGGCGCAACGACGCGTCGAGACGAGTGCGTAGACGCGATTCCGCCGACATCTGGTCACCGGAGACCGTCTGCCGGAAGCGGCGGGCATCCGTGATGCGATAGACCACGAAGGCATCGACCTCGTAGAACTTGCCGCCGGAAACCTGAACACGGATGTTGTCGTGATCGAAGCGCAGCGCCCGGTTCTCGATATATTGCACCCGATCGGCATCCATGAAGGCGAAGGGCAGCTTGAAATAGAGGCCCGGCGCCGTTTTTACGTCCTGGATCTGACCGAAGCGTACAACGATGGCCTGCTGGCGCTCGGTGACGACGAAGATCGACGAATAGGCCAGGAAAAGCACGGCGGCGAGACCGACAAGAACGGCCGTAAGACGGTTGCTCATATCAGTTGCCTCCCTGCTGTGCCGCGCCCGGATTGCCGCGCATGATCTCGTTCAGAGGCAGATAAGGCACCACACCCTGTTTTTCGTCGATGATGACCTTGTTGGAACCCTTCAGGACCTGTTCCATCGTTTCCAGGAACATACGCTGGCGGGTCACGTCAGGTGCCGTGCGATATTGATCGTAGATAGAAATGAAGCGCTGTGCCTCACCCTCTGCCTCGTTGACGACACGAGATTTGTAGGCGTTCGCTTCTTCGATGATCTGTGCTGCCTGACCACGTGCGGCACCCAGCTTCTGGTTGGCGTACTGGTTGGCTTCCTGCACGAAGCGGTCCTCGTCCTGCTCGGCACGCTGCACTTCGTCGAAGGCGTCGGCCACTTCGCGCGGCGGCGCCGCGTCTTCGATGGCGACAGCATTGATGGAGATGCCGGCCCCGTATCCGTCCATGGTGGACTGGATGATGGTGCGCACATCCGCCGCGATCGCCTGACGGTTATCACGGAAAATGTCCTGTGCGGGACGACGGCCGACGATTTCGCGCATCGCGCTTTCGGAAACCTGCTGCAAGGTCTCAGCCGGGCTGTCGACGTTAAACAGGTAGGATTTCGGATCGGAAACCGTATAGAGCACCGAGAACTGCACGTTGACGATGTTCTGGTCACCGGTCAGCATCACGCCGTTCGCGGAGGAAGACGAAGCGCGCGAACCGATATTCTGCTGCTGTTCGGTCACCTTGACGATTTCAACCGTCTCGATCGGCCACAGATGGAAATGCAGGCCGGGCATCGAAATCTCATCCTTCGGACGCCCGAAACGCAGCTCCACGCCGCGCTCGTCCGGCTGGACGGTGTAGATGGACTGAATGCCGAGGAAAACCAGAACGACGAGAGCGACGATCGCAATCGCGCCGCCATTGAACCCGCCCGGCAGGACATTCTTGAAGCGGTCCTGGCTGCGCCGGATGATCTCTTCCAGATCGGGCGGGCCGCCATTGCCGCCGCCACCGCCGCGAGGCCGGTTAGGTCCTTGCCCCCATGGGCCGCCACCGCCGCCCTGGTTGTTTCCGCCACCACCGCCGCCGCCCCAAGGGCCGCCGCCGCCATTCTGATTGCTCCAGGGCATCAATACCTCTTTATAAAAGCCTCTCCCGATCCCGTTCGAAAGCGATTGCTCGCGTGCGGCGGGAATATGGACCCGTTATAAGAAGGAGAAGCGCGCGTTTCAACGCAGAGGTGGTAACTAAATACCCAATCAGGGTAAATAGTTCACTTTGACGCGGCTCTGCGCAAATAAGTGGTGAACAGAACCGGATAATTGTCCTTTTCCCCGGCGGGAACGGCATTTTCCTCGATTTTTTCAAACACGGCGGGATCGATTTCCGGAAAAAAAGTGTCGCCATCAAGCTTTACGGCCACATGGGTGACGGAAAGTTGATCGGCAAACGGCATGGCCTGACGGTAGATTTCCCCGCCACCGGCCACGAAAACCTCGTCCACACCCAGTTCCGCAGCCTTGCTTTTGCCAAGCGCGAGGGCGTCTTCAAGCGACGACACGACATCCACGCCATCAGGCCTGTAATCGGCATTGCGGCTGACGATTATGTGCGGCCGGCCCGGCAAAGGACGCTCGCCCACCGAGAGAAATGTCTTCCTCCCCATGATGAGCGGTTTGCCCATCGTCATCGCCTTGAAGCGCTTGAGGTCAGTGGAAAGCTTCCAAGGCATATCGAGGTCGCGGCCGATAACGCCGTTTTCCGACACCGCGACGATGATGGTGATGCGCGGCTCGCTCATACCGCGATCGGTGCCTTGATGGTTGAATCCGCCTCGTAGTTCTCCAGCGTAAAGTCTTCGAACTTAAAGGAGAAGAGGTCTCGCACATCCGGGTTGAGGCGCATCGTCGGCAGGGCCTTGGGGGTCCGCGTCATCTGCAATTTCGCCTGCTCGAAATGGTTGGCGTAGATATGCGCGTCACCAAGCGTATGGACGAAATCGCCGGGCTTCAGCCCCGTGACCTGCGCCACCATCAGCGTCAGAAGTGCGTAGGAAGCAATATTGAAAGGCACGCCGAGGAAAATATCGGCCGAGCGCTGGTAAAGCTGGCAGGACAGCTTTCCATCCGAAACATAGAACTGGAACAGGCAATGGCAGGGCGGCAGCGCCATCTCGTCCACCAGCGCCGGGTTCCAGGCCGAAACGATGTGGCGGCGGGAATTGGGATTGGTTTTGAGGGCCTCGATCAAAAGCGCGATCTGGTCGATGTGGCGGCCGTCGGGCGCCGGCCAGGAACGCCACTGTGCTCCGTAAACCGGACCCAGATCACCATTTTCATCGGCCCATTCGTCCCATATGGAAACGCCGTTTTCCTTGAGATAGGCGATATTGGTGTCGCCCTTCAGGAACCACAGGAGTTCATGGATGATCGAGCGCAGATGCAGCTTTTTGGTGGTGAGAACCGGAAAACCTTCCGCAAGATCGAAACGCATCTGGTAACCGAAGACCGAACGCGTACCCGTGCCGGTGCGATCTCCGCGGTCGGAGCCGGTGTCCATCACATGCCGGAGAAGATCGAGATATTGTTTCATGTGTTCTGCCGCCGATTCCCTGATATCAAGGGAATATAATAACACAGGGCGACAGAACCAATCACCAGCGGGTCGCTTATCCCCGCGAAAAAATCAGAGCGACTGGAGTTTGCCCAGTTCCTTGGCCACCAGATAATAAAACGTCACACGCGACTTGGAGCGGTCTGCGGCCATGGCCTTGGCGGTTGCATCGATCGCCTTGTCGGCGCTGTCATCGGTCACGCCAAGCTTCTTGCCGCACCAGTTCGCCTTCACACGCGCAAGCTCTTCCGGATCGGAAGCGGACACCAGCGATGAATCCCGGTTGCGCAGGGCAATGCCGAGATGTTTGACGATCTTGCCGACAATCGCTTCGTCGGCTGCTGCGTCGTATTTCTTCACATCTGCGAGATAGTCAGTCATGTCCACTCCTTCGTGTGTCCCCGGCCCGGTGTTGCTTGTGGTGACCGGTTGTAGGGAGAATGTGTCAGCAATCCCTCGTCGTCAAGAATTGTCTAAATTGTGGGCGGCAAACACGAAATCTTTTCATGGAATTGTCATCGGCCCCTTTTCTCGGCCAAGGGAAACGCCTATATGAAACTTGCCGGGGCAACCCGGCTATGGCGATAAACGGTCGGTGTAATAAACCTATTGGACCCGGGGGCGGTACCCGGCGCCTCCACCAAAAACCGGCGGCTTTTGAAGATGAAGGCCGGCTTTTGATGGGGGCGAAATAGGATCGACAAGGGCGTAAAGATCGAACTTTTGCTCGGCATGATACCGCCGTTATCGGGTCACAAGTGTAGTTGCAAATGACAACAACGCTAAGGAATACGCTCTCGCTGCCTAATGGCGGTGCGGGAATTCCGCTCTAAAGTCCTCACGGTTAGCCCCGTGAGGCGGGGTTCGGAGGTACCTGGCAACAGAAACCTCCACCTTCTCCATTTTGCCTGAATTGGTTATATGATAGCTGACTTGCACACAGCATCGGCTTTTCCGTTGCTGCCGTTCAGGACATTGCGTATACTTGGGTAATGCGTAGCCGCCAGGATCGAAATTGATCCCGGCTTGCGGATTACGCAAAGATTCAAAGTGTTACAGCGTCCTTGGCGCACTTGGTGCGCAGCGCTTTAAAAGACGTTCGAATAAGGGAAAGACAGGACCGCATGGGGCAGGATCATATCCGTTACGACATTCTCGCACAGGATGCCCTTCGCGGCGTTATTCGCAAAGTTTTGGGTGAAGTGGCCGCAACCGGCCGCCTGCCCGGCGACCACCATTTCTTCATAACATTTCTGACCGGCGCGCCCGGTGTGCGGATTTCGCAGCATCTCAAGTCCAAATATGCCGAGCAGATGACCATCGTCATCCAGCATCAGTTCTGGGACCTGAAAGTGACGGAGATCGGCTTTGAAATCGGCCTGTCCTTCTCGGATACGCCGGAAAAGCTGGTTGTTCCCTATAACGCCATCAGAGGTTTCTACGATCCTTCCGTCAATTTCGAGCTTGAGTTCGATGTGCCCCTGGCAGACGAGGAAGAGCTGGAAGAGGCCGAAATCACCGCCTATCCCGTTTCCAATGAGGCAAAGCCGGCTACAACGTCCGAGACGCCCAAGTCCGGCGAGGAAAAGAAGGAAGGCTCCGTCGTTTCTCTGGATGCCTTCCGCAAGAAGCAATAACGGCTTTTTGCCCGATCGCGCGAAGCTCAAGGAGACATATCCGCATGGCCGCCGATATCGTCAATCTGCGTCAGTTCCGGAAGCAGAAAGCCCGTAGCGAAAAAGAAAAACAGGCGGATCAGAACCGCCTGTTTTTCGGTCGCACCAAGTCGGAAAAAAACCTCACATCGGCCCTTAACGAAAAAGCCGCAAAGGCGCTCGATCAGGGGCGGCTTGAAAAGGACGATGACAGGACCGACAGGGATTGAAGAGCCGGCCTGCCCGGGCAAACTTTCGGAAGACCGGAAAAAACACCGCTAAACAGAGGCTTGCAGGCGCGACATGATTCAGATTCCCAACCGGACCAGCCGGAGAGATTGATCTGATGATCCGCAAGCACTCCACGACATTGCACGGCCACCGCACCAGCATTTCACTCGAGGATGCCTTCTGGGACGAGCTGAAAATCATCGCCGAAAAGCGCAAGATCAGTTTCGCCGCCCTGCTTGCGGAAATAGACGACAACCGGCCAGCCGACAGCAATCTGTCCTCATCCCTTCGGGTCCATGTTCTGAATTGGCTGAAGAGCAAGTGAGCTTACTGCAAGGTGGCATCGAAAGATGACACTGCAGCGGCGCGCACATGCGCCGGCTCATATCCAGCCATTCTCCGACTACAAACATTCTTGCCGAAAACTCATAATGTCGTGAAAGCATTCATTAAACATTAGCGCGCTAATTTGTACTGCAAGGCGCTTCAGTACTGCGTAGCCTTGCTTCCAGATTTGTTTTTCAAGCTTTTCCTTTTCATCCGCACGCCACGAGGCGACCCATGGTTTCCGCCGATTCGGGAACGAGCATCGCTGTTTCCGTCCTCTCCTCTTCATCCACCTCGTCTTCAAGCGTTGCCGAACTGAAATCGCAGATTGCCGAAAAGCAGTCAGAACTCGCCCAGACCTCCGAAGCGAAAGCACAGGAAGAACTGAAGAGTACTATTGCATCGCTGCAAGCGCAGCTCGAGGCACTCGAAAACAGCTCCGACAAATCGGCTTCCTTAAGCAACAGCGCGGACAAGCCCAGCCTGTCGGGGGAAAGCAGCAGGATCGGTACCAAGAATTTTGATGCCGACACGCCCTTCGGCGAGCGTGAAGCCTGGATTTAACAGGCTAACGGATAATTTTGGCAAAGTGGTCGAAGCGGCAGCTGTCCGGACCGCGTCAAAATTCGCCCTGAGACACGGGCTCTAACCTCTCATCAAAACGCGCCGTCGTCGCAGCAAACTTACGGATTGGCCGGAGCGTTTTCGGGCGCCAGTTGCCTGATCGCATCTTCCGTTGGAGGCACCGTCAGGGCCGGCGTTGATTGCCGCTCGGGAACAGGTTGCTGCTGCTGTTGCTGCAACCGCTCCTGCTGTTCCTTTTCCTGCCGCAGACGCTCCTCTGCCGCCGCTTTAAGGCGCGCCTCCTCTTCGGCCTTGGCCTTGGCTTCCGCCTCCACCCGTTCCTTTTCAGCCTGACGTTCAGCCGCCTGAGAACGATAAAGCGCCGTTTCACGACGCAGGCGCTGCTTCTCGAGAACGCTGGCCTGCATGGCCTCGACGCGACGGCGTTCCTTTTCGAAAGCCCGGAGTGACAGATAATTGCCGAGCGCCGAAACATCGGTCGTCAAAGCCGGTGCGGCGAGCGGACCGTTATAGTTGAGACGCAGCGACGGTTCGGCGCCAGCAACCACTTCGGCGCCGGGATTGAAGATAAGATCGAGATCGCCATTCACGGTCGATGCCGCAATATCGACCGTCGCATCTCCGGTAAGCGTCACTGGATCGATCCCGGCGCGCAAATTCTGGAAATGCAGCGCGCCGCCATTCAGGGTGAATGGCAGGGCTACGTTGCCGAGCGGTATTTCGCCCTGCCACAGGCTCTGATCCACCAGCGGCCGAACCTTTGGCGCGTCGATCGGCTGCTGTAAGCCTTCCGCCGCCTGCAGGATCGGCGGAAAGGCGCCGGGATTAAGCCCTTTGAGCACAAGCCCGCTGGCGCGCACTTCCCCCGAGCCACCTGCCGATTTCAAAATTTCACCAACGCTTTTGCCCGTCGATTCGGCGGTCAGATCGATAGCCACCCGGCCCGTCGCGACCGGGCCGTTGGCATTCGCCCACAATATCGACTCGGGATTGGCGTCGTTCACCGCAATCTTGGTGCGGAAAATGCCCGCTCCCTCGCCTGTGGACATGGCAAGCCGCCCGGTCAGCTTTCCGCCCATGAAGGTGCCGGCGATATCATCAAGCGCGAGATTGCCATCATCATGCGTGATCTTGGTCGACAGACCCGTGACCGTGCCGAAGGGACCGGCCTCGAAACTTTCCGCTTTCAGCGACAGCGAGGCCTTGAGTTGCGGGAAAGCCGGCATGGCCAGCGGCTTGGCGTTGAGCGTGCCCGTCTCCGGGTCGATCACCGGTCCGTAGATCGCATCTCCGAGCCAGGCAAGATCGACGGTCCGAAGGGCAAGATCACCGGTGACGGAATGGGGGGCCGCGCGCTGGAACGCCAGACTGCCCGAGAAGGGGTTGCCGCCCGCCTGCCCGCCGAGGGCGGAAAACGCAATCTTCTGCGCATCCACCGCCATTTTTCCGTTCGCCTTCAGCGCCATGCCACCACCAAGCTGCGGCAGGCCAACCGCGTTCATGATGAGATAGGGCTCTATATCAGCGCTTTCGAGCGCCAGATCCGCACTACCCTCGCCGAAATTGGCGGCGGCAACGGCAAAGGATCCGATCATCGAGAAATGCGTGCGCTCCGTCGAGAAACGGATATCGGTCTGGACGGGAGAACCGAGCGTGCCGTTGAGCTTGACGGAAAGCAGCCCTTCCCCGTCGGCATCGAACGGCAGGGGATCAAGCCCTGCCTGCCCGAACAGGATCGCCGTCGACTGGTTTTTCAAAACCCCTTCCAGCGACATCGCCGTATCATCGGTGATGGACAGGAAATCCGGCATCTTGGCCACGGCCGAAAGACGGCTGCCGTTGACTGTGCCGGAAACGGCGACATTGGCGCCGCCATTTTCGCTGTTGACCGAAACATCCATGGCAAGGTCGGAATTGGCGTACCACGGAGAACTCGCCGCCAGACGGCTGAGGAACGGATGACCAGGCAATTTCTGCTGCAGCATGGCGAAGAACGGCTGCATGTCCGTCGCATGCAGGTTCACCGTGCCCTTGCCCGCATATTTCAGCAACGACCCCTGCAACTGCCCTTTCGCCTTGACTTCGGCACCGGCGATATCGCCAGCCGTCATCTTTTCAAGCGAGAGAACGCCGCCCGCCATGGTGAAGGCGGTTTCCACATGATTTGCAGTCACACCGGCCATGTTGAACCGGTCGGCCTTGAACTTGGCGTCGATGCGATGGTCGAGAACAGAACTTCCGACCTGATCGCCGAGCGCCAGGCTGCCAAGCGCCTTCAGGGCGTCGAGATCGATCTCGTTACCGGCAAGATCGATCGAAAGATTGGAGGCCTTGCCGTCAGAGCGCCGTTCCAGCTTCCCCTTCAGAGAGGCGTCGCCAATGGCAAGCTCGAGATTGTCGAAACGCTGGTTCAGCGTCGTCAGCGAGACGTCGGCGGAAAAACCGGCTGCATTGAGCTGGCGGATCGCCGGATCGACAGAACCGGAAAGCCAGTTTGCCAGCCCGGATGGCTGGTTGGAGGCAACGAGCAGATTGCCGTTGAAAGCGGGACCATCCAGCAGCGTCAGGGAACCTTTGGCTTCCAGCTGCGTCCTGCCGGGCAGCGTTGCCACGGCGTTAACCACCTGCCAGCCGCTGCCATCAGGGCGCACGTCCAGCCGGATGTCACGAATTGTCGTGTCGTCGGAAACCAGCGCCGGTAGGCTGATGCTGGCCTTGCCCGGCACCGGCGGAACCGGAATGCGGGCGACCATGGCGGCAAATGCCTCGATGCGCTGGCGCACGGAGGCGGTGGGCTGGCGCGAGGTCTTGCCGGTCTGCACGACGGGCGGTGCGAAACGATTGACGTCAATCTGCTGGCCATCCGCCGTCAGCAGGAATTCCGGCTTGGCCCCGGTATCCAGCGTTGCCTCGCCGGTCACAACGTAAGGATTTTCGTTGCCACCGAGCTCCATGCGGTAGCTCGGTATGCGCACGCTTTCATTCGTCAGTTCGAAGCTGCCGCGGGTACGTGGCGACGAGAACAGCGATTGCCCGCCCTGCTGCTTCTGTTTTTGGTCTTCACGGAAACTGAAGGCGAAGGAACCGCTATAGGCGGGCTTTCCCGCAGTCGCGGCAATCGCACCGTCCAGATCGACCTCAACCGGATGTTCATCCGGCACCACACGAATCCGCAGGCCCATGCGCCCATTGGCGTAATCCGGCTCGCTGCTCGACAGCGAGAACGAGCCTGGATGCCCGTCAACGGCAGCGCGCCCTTCCGCCTTCCATGGTCCGGCCAGCGAATTGGCGGACATGTCGGCGTTAAGACCCGTCACAACACGGTTGCGGCCGGATTGCTCGTCGATGAATTCGATCTGCCCGCCTTCGATCTGCACACTTTCCAGAACCACGGTGCGG
The DNA here is from genome assembly GCF_053522705.1 of Agrobacterium sp. 16-2014-1-2a. Classification (NCBI taxonomy): domain Bacteria; kingdom Pseudomonadati; phylum Pseudomonadota; class Alphaproteobacteria; order Hyphomicrobiales; family Rhizobiaceae; genus Agrobacterium; species Agrobacterium sp. 16-2014-1-2a. The sequence continues at coordinate 525,261 of NZ_JBNWBX010000002.1, read as the reverse complement.
GCTGGAATTTCCGCCCGGCTGCCGCGCATCCAGTCCAGAGTGCCGTCTTTCAAAAGCCGGATCTTGGCCTTGGGTTCCTCGATGCGCATGTCGAAGATACGCGCTTCACCGGAAAGGAAAGGCGCCAGCTCGGCATCCATGGAAAAACGCGCCACCTGAATGAGCGGCGATCCGTCCGCATCCGTTCCGGCGCGCACGTCATGCAGCGTCACCGAAGGGAAAGGCAGGAGCCGGGCTTCGACGCGACCGTGCACCACCACCTTCTTGCCCAGAATGCGGCTTGCCTGATCTTCGAAATCGCGGCGGAAATCCGTCCAGTCAACGAAATAGGGAATGAGCAGCGCTGAAAACAGCACCACGGCCAGCAGTCCGCCCAGAAAAACCAGAATACGCCCGAGCACTGAACTGCTTCTCCCTTCGCGAACGCTGCAAACCTATTCTTATTTGCCTTAACGGCAAGCAGCCTTTTGTACCAATCAATTGTGAGAATGATCAGACAAGACGGAACAGTTTGCCTGGATTGAAGATATTATCGGGGTCGAGCGACGTTTTGATGGCGCGCATCACATCCAGCGCATTTCCCGCCTCTTCGGCCAGAAAACTCATCTTGCCCTGGCCGATGCCGTGTTCTCCGGTGCAGGTGCCGTCCATGGCGATGGCCCGGCGATTGAGACGCGCAACGAAAGCTTCGGTTTTGGCGACACTTTCGGCATCCTTGCCATCGAACAGGATGAGTACATGGAAATTGCCGTCGCCGGCATGACCGACGATCGGCGCCAGAAAGCCGTTTTCCTTGATATCCCGTTGCGTTTCCACCACGCAGTCCGCCAGCCGCGAAATCGGCACGCAGACATCGGTGGACAAACCGTCGAGATGCGGCGCGAGCGCCCGCGAGGCCCAATAAGCGTCATGTCGGGCCTTCCACAGCTTGTTGCGCTCGGCCGCATCGCTGGTCCAGCGGAAATCGACGCTGCCGCATTCCGCCGCGATCTCTGCAAATTGCTGCGATTGCAGGACTGCCGTCTCTTCGGTGCCGTGGAACTCCACAAACAGCGTCGGTTTTTCCGCGTAGTTCAGGCCGGAATAGGCATTGCAGGCCCGCACCTGTACTTCATCAAGCAGTTCGATGCGCGCAACCGGAATACCCATCTGGATCGTCATGATAACGGCGTCACAGGCCGCCTGAATACTGTCGAAGGTGCAGACGCCACCGGCGATCTTTTCCGGGATGCCCTGCAACCGCAGCGTAACCGAGGTCAGAACCCCAAGCGTGCCCTCGGCACCGACGAAAAGCCGCGTCAGATCGTAACCGGCCGACGACTTGCGGGCACGGCGAGCAGTGCGGATTTCCTCACCATTGGCAACAACGGCGGTAACGGCCAGCACATTGTCCTTCATCGTGCCGTAACGCACGGCATTGGTGCCGGAGGCTCGCGTGGAGGCCATGCCGCCGATAGAGGCATTGGCACCCGGATCGATCGGAAAGAACAGGCCGGTATCACGCAGATAGACGTTAAGGTCCTCGCGCGTCACACCCGGCTCCACCGTCACGTCAAGATCTTCGGCGTTTACCTCAATGATGCGATTCATCCGGCTGAAATCGATACATATTCCGCCATCAGGCGCATTGACCTGTCCTTCCAGTGAAGAGCCAGTTCCGAAGGGAATGACCGGCACCTTATAGAGCGCGCAGGCTTTCACCACGGCCTTCACGTCATCGGCGCTCTCGGCAAAAACGACACCGTCGGGCGCCTGCAAGGTCAGATAGGTGGTGGTATGGCCATGCTGCTCGCGAAACGCCTGCCCAGTCTGGAGCTTGTCACCCAGCTGCTGCTTCAGCGCTGCAAGCACCGACGCGATGCCTTCCTCGTTGCGTTTTCCCGCGACCACATCTTTCAGCGCCATCGTCCATCTCCACCGCAAGATACCGCCGTAACGGACTCGATCCGTTACGAAATTCCGTTGGGTGGTATGGGATAAGGTTAAGGCTTTGTCCAGCCGGTCAGCCGCCCGAACGGTAGGAACAACCTCCTCTCATACGGCCTTCCGCATGCACATACTGCCAGCCCTGAGCAAGCTCCAGCTCGTATACATCTTATACGTGAATTTCTTCATTGATGCTCATAAATGAATATAAATTACAACCGGAATGCGGAGCCGGGCTAGAAACGTGTCCGTATTCAAACATCAGGGTTTCAACATGACTACAATTATAAGTCAGCCCTTTGCAGGATCGAATTATTTTCGACTGCTGACCGAAAACATTCCTGAAAAAAACCGGGCAAGTAGCCCTTCCGGCGCCACGAATGGTGTTGACCCTCTGACCGCACTGCTTGCCTCCAGCGCGGACAACGAAACGGGCGACCTTACCTACGACATGAGAGGCAGGATCGACGGGAGGCCGAAGAGAGATAGTAACGATGCTGGAGAAGCAAAGAACAATGCGGCTCCAGTGGCGGATAGAGACTGGATGGAAGAGATTATCCGAACCACCAGCCTCAATCTTTCCCCGGCCTCAAGCAAACGGGATGTGTGGGGAGAGGAATTACGCTTCAACCGCGCCATGCATACCCCAGGTGTGCGGCCTGAAGACATTGTTCGCAATTTCGTTCCCGAGGGCATGACGAAAGAAAGCGTGCATGATCTAACGCCAGAGGCATATCAGGCTGAGCTAAGTAAAGCATACCACAATGCTTCCGTGCGAGAACAGAGAGAGAGTTGGGCACTCGCTGGTATCGACTATAATACCTACTGGGCTAATTTTGATAGCCCCGGCTATGCCGCCATGGGCATTCCGGGAAGCATACAGTCCTTACAGAATGCGATCGATTTTTATAACAGCACACACAAAATCGAAGCCAAAGGAGTCGATCCGAAAACCCTGACCGAGAAACAGCGGGTAGTTCTTAAAATGTTCGAAGACACCAATAACTACTGGAAAAAGCGAGCCAAAGATCAACTCGACCAGACGATTTCCAGCCTGTTCAATAGTTATGACAGAACAGGAAACCTGATTGAGACGGACGCGAACGGCAGGGTAAGCGTTGGAACCTTTGAACTATCGTATAAAGGCGTCCAGATTTATCGCCCGAACAGGAGTTAATCAGCTGCCACAATCTGCTCAGCACGTCGCGCTCTCGGGCTTGCCCATAAATTTTTATTCCGCCGCAAGCAGCTGCTTGTCCTCCTCCAGCGCCTTCCGACGCGCGGCAAGTTCCAGTTCGCGGTGGAGGCGGATTTCCTCATCGGCTTGCGGTTTGGCGAAACGGGCAATCAGCAGGTAGGAGACCGGGGTGATGTAAAGTGTCACCAGCGTGGCAAAACCCAGACCGCCAACGATAACCCAGCCGAGCGCGATGCGTGCTTCCGCCCCTGCTCCCTGCGCCAGCACCAGCGGCACGCCGCCCAAAATGGTCGCGATCATTGTCATCATCACCGGGCGCAGGCGAATGCTGGTGGCTTTTTCGATGGCCTCGCGCACGGTGGCGCCCTGGTCACGCAGATGGTTGGCGAATTCCACGATGAGAATGCCGTTCTTCGCCATCACGCCCACCAGAAGCACAAGCCCAATCTGGCTATAAACGTTGAGGCTCGATCCGGTGACGAGCAGCGCGATGACGGCGCAGGCAAGACCGAGCGGCACCGTCGACATGATGATGATCGAACTCAGGACACTTTCGAACTGCGCGGCCAGGACGAGGAAGATGATGGCGATGGCAAAACCGAAGGTCAGCAGCATGCCGCTCGAATTCTCCTCAAGCGTCGCCGCCTCGCCGAGCGGCAGAAGGCGGGCGCCGGGCGGCAGGAGGGATTGTGAGAGCTCGTTCACCTTTTCCAAAGCCTGACCGAGCGAAACGCCGTCCTTGAGATTGGCGGTAAAGCCGACGGAGGGAAGCTGCTGCTCGCGGTTCAGCTGCGGCGCCACCGCATTTTCCTTCAGGGTGGCAATGACCGACATCGGCACGATCTTGCCGTCACCCGTTTTCAGGAAGACGTTTTCCAGATCGGTCGGGTCATTGATCGGCCGGGTGGAGGACAGCAGCCGGACCGGGATTGCATCCCCATCCACGAAGACGTCGACAACCGAACGTCCTTCCAGCAGCGATTGCATGGCGCGTGACAGGCCGGTGATATCAATGCCTAGATCGGAGGCGCGCTCACGGTCGATGGAGACGGATAGCTGCGCCTGGTTGGGCTCGTTGTCCAAACGCGGCGTTTCGAACAGGCCGCTTTCCTCCATGGAAAGCAGTAGTTTCTGCGTCGCAGCTGTCAGTGCCTGATAATTGCTGCCGACCATTGCCATCTGCAGGCCGTTGCCCGCACCGCGAATGCGCAGGCTGTTCGGCTGCATGGCGTTGCCGCGCAGCGCCGGCACCTTGTTGGCGGCAGCGGTAACATCGGCGGCAATCTGGTTCTGCGTGCGGTCGCGATCAGCCCACGGCGCCAGCGTCAGCACCAGAAAACCGGTGTTGGAGGAACCGTTCATACCGGTGATAGAGTAAATATTGCGGATTTCACCGCTATCGCGCAGTGGCTGGAGATTTTCCTCGATCCGCTGCAACTGGTCGCGCGTATAGTCGAGGCTGACACCCTGCGGCGCTGTCACACGCATCATCACCGAGGCGCGGTCCTCGCGCGGCGTCAGTTCGTTCTGGATCATGCCGAAGGCAATCCAAGACAGGCCCGAAAAGACGAGCGCAACGATGATGACGATGAGCGGGTTGTTGAGGCAGGCGGAAAGCGTCTTCTTGTAGGTGGAGGCAAAGACATTGCCGAACCACGCCAGCGGTCCCGTGGGTTCCTTCAATCCGTCTTTCAGCATCCGCGAAGCGAGCATCGGACAAAGCGTCAGGGCCACGATGGAGGAAAGACCGACAGCGAAGGCGAGAACGAAACCGAATTCACGGAAAAGGCCACCCAGCTGGCCCGGCAGGAAGGAGAGCGGAATGAACACTGCGGCAAGGGTCGCCGTCGTCGCAATCACCGCGAAGAACACTTCCTGCGTGCCGAGAACAGCGGCAGCGCGCGGCCCCATGCCCTCGGCACGGCGGCGCACGATATTTTCCAGCACCACGATCGCATCATCGACCACCAGACCCGTCGCCAGAACGATGGCGAGCAGCGTAAGGATGTTAATCGAGAATCCGACCATGTAGATGGCGATGATCGTGCCGATCAAAGCCACCGGCATGGTGATCGCCGGAATGAGTGTTGCCCGCCAGTCACGCAGGAACAGGTAGAGCACCACAACCACGATCAGCGCGGAAAGACCAAGCGCCAGTTCCACCTCGTGCAACGCGCCTTCGATGAAGACGGCGTCGTCACTGGTCACCACGATGCGCGTACCCTGCGGCAGGTTGGCCGACATGGCCTCGACGGCAGCCTTCACGCCGGTGGAGATATTGAGCGTATTGGACTGCGCCTGCCGGATGACGCCGAGACCCACGCCCTGCACACCATTGGACCGCAGCGAGGTGGATTCGTCATCCGCACCCAGCATCACGGTTGCCACATCGCGCAGGCGGATATTGTCCTTGATCAGAAGGTTGGAAAAATCCTCAGGCTTCGTGAGGCTCGCGGTCGCGCGCACGACGATGTCCTGCGTCGAACTTTTCAGCGATCCCGCCGGCACATCAAGCGCGGCACTGGCCAGCGCGGTGGAAATATCCGTCACCGTCAGACCACGGCTGGCAAGTGCGGCCTGATTGAGATCGACGCGGAAGACTTTTTCCTGATCGCCGTAAAGCTCCACATCCGCCACGCCATCGACGGCGGCAAGGCGGTCGATGACTTCGTCATCCACCAGCTTGGTCAGATCTTCCATGCTGAGCGTGGACGAAGTGACGGCAAGACGCATGATCGGCTGGCTGTCGGAATCCGCCTTGATGATCTGCGGCTCGTCAGCATCATCAGGCAACTGGTTGGTTACGCGGCCAATGGCATCGCGCACATCGTTTGCGGCAACGGCCATATCGACATTGTCGCCGAATTCCATCGTTACGCGGCTGGTGCCGAATTGCGAATTGGAGGAGATGGACTTGACGCCACTGACGCGCGCAACAGCCCCCTCAATGGTCTGCGTCACTTCCTGATCGATGGTTTCGGGCGCCGCACCTTCATAGGTCGTCCTGACGCTGATGGACGGCCGGTCCACATCCGGCAACTCGCGCACCTCAACGCCAACCAGCGCGGCAAGGCCGGCAACCACAAGCAACGTATTGAGAACCGCTGCCAGAATGGGCCGGCGAACGAACAGTGCGGTGAAGGCGAGCTTGGAATCCTGACCCGAAGGCGACTGAGTCGTCATTGGCTGGCAACCTCCTCGGGCTTCGGCTGGCTTGCGACACGGACGGCACCACCCTCCCGCACCCGCTGCAATCCTTCGGTCACGACCTGATCGCCTTCCGCCAGTTCCGCTTTCACGAGAACGGCATCGGGGTTACGCTGCACGATCTGCACCCGCACCTTGGCCGATTTATTGTCGGTCACGCGCCAGACATAGGAACCTTCGGCATCCCACTGCACGGCCAGCGGATCGACGGAGGCATAGGTCTCTCCGGCAAAACGCATGGTGACGCCGAAGGACATACCGGCCCGAAGCTCATCCTTGTCGTTAGCAAACCGTGCCCGGATGCGGATGGTACGGCTTGCGGCGTCGACACGGTTGTCGACGGCCTCGACCTCACCTTTGAACGTCTCGCCGGGGCGTGAAATCGAGGTGGCCTCTACAGGCATTCCGACGGTAATTGCAGTTACGAACCGTTCCGGCGCCCAGAAATTGACCAGAATTTGAGAACGGTCATCAATGCCGACGATTGTTGATTGCGTGGTGACATTGTCGCCGATATTGGCGGCCACGATCCCGACAACACCCTCAATCGGTGCGACGATGTCGCGGCGCCTGAGGTTCAGCTCGGCGGTGCTCAGTGCAAGCTTGGCGGCTTCCTCGGCAATCTGCGCGTCCAGCACATCAAGGCGGGATACGGATTTCAGGTTACTGTAGGAACTCGATTTTTCGACGGCGCTGCGTAGCGCAACCTGCGCCTTGTCCCGCTCGATCACCTGCTCCTCGTCATCGAGCCGCGCGAGCACCTGCCCCTTTACGACGCGGGCGCCGGATGAAATGCGGATTTCCGAAAGCGTGCCTGATGTCTGCGGCATGACGACGACCGACTGGATGGCCTCGCCACTGCCGATGGCGTTCAGCCTGTCATTGACCGTGCCCTTCTTGACCGGGGCCATCGCCACCAGGGTCGCATTGCCATCGCGGCGTGCGGCGCCGGCATTTTGGCCGGATGACGAACCGGGTGTTCTGGCACCGGATGCGGCAACCTCGACCGCGCCAACAGGTGTTTTGCCGATGCCGATACCCGCGAGCAGATTCCGCGCTTCGGGTGAATAAAACCCCCAAAGACAGAGTCCTGCTCCCGCTACAGCAAGACAGACACCCACCTGTTTCCACACCCGCATACAATTCTCCGATTATCCGCACAGCATAAACCCGCCCCGAAAAGAGCTTTTCGGAACGGTAGAAGTATTCCCGCATGCCCTAACGAAGGCAACGCACAAATCCGTTCCTTACATAATTGTAATTTGTGATGAATTGTCGTCGAAAGCGCACTGACGGCCATTTCTGTCGCAAACATTCGCCAATACGGTAATCTGCAGCTGAAATAGCCATGACCGGAGGAATGCATGAGCACCGTAACGAAAGCCGAAAATGCCGAAGCCAACCCGCGCGTCAAGGCTGTGTTCGACGATATCCGCACAACGCGGAAATCGGATTTCATCAACAATATGTGGCTCTACCTCGCCTTCGACCCCGATCTTCTGGAAAAGACCTGGGCCGAGGTCAAGGCGGTGATGGCCACACCTTCAGCGCTCGATCCGCTGGTGAAGGAAATGCTTTATATCGCCGTTTCCGTCACCAATGGCTGCTCCTACTGCGCCCACTCCCATACCGCAGCTGCAAAAGCCAAGGGCATGACGGGCGAACAGCATGCCGATCTCATGCGCGTCATCGCCCTTGCCGCCAAGACCAACCAACTGGCCGTGGCGCTGCAATTGCCGGTGGACACGGCTTTTGATGCCGACAGGCGGGCCTGAGACGAAAAAACGTCTTGGAATAGGCGTTTTGACGGATGATACCGGAATAAAAGCAGAACACGGTTCTAGCCTTTATATCCCGAATCACTACATTGGGCCGCATGAGCAACAGTTTTGACGATATGCCGTTCTTCGACGAAGAACCTGAGGCGCCGCGCAAGGCGACGAACAATGCCGATGCAGGCAACGCCGGCGGGCTTGGCATTGCCGCGCGCGCCATGGCGGCACGCGATCAGGCCCGGCCCACGCCCGACTATCTGTCCGGTCTCAACCCGGAACAGCGCGAAGCCGTGGAGACACTGGACGGCGCGGTTCTGGTGCTTGCGGGCGCCGGCACCGGCAAGACCCGCGTTCTCACCACCCGCATCGCCCATATTCTGGCGACCGGACGCGCCTATCCCAGCCAGATTCTGGCCGTGACCTTCACCAACAAGGCCGCCCGCGAGATGAAGGAACGTATTGGCGTTCTGGTCGGCGGCGCGGTTGAGGGCATGCCCTGGCTCGGCACTTTCCACTCCATCGGTGTCAAGCTCCTGCGTCGCCATGCCGAACTCATCGGCCTGAAGTCTGATTTCACCATTCTCGACACCGACGATGTGGTGCGGCTGATCAAACAGCTTATCCAGGCCGAAGGTCTTGATGACAAGCGCTGGCCGGCCAAACAATTCGCCGGCATGATTGACGGCTGGAAGAACAAGGGACTGACACCGCCGGATATTCCCGAGGGCGATTCCCGCGCCTTTGCCAATGGCAAGGGCCGCGAACTTTACACGGCCTATCAGAACCGGCTGAAAACGCTGAACGCCTGCGATTTCGGCGATCTTCTGCTGCACCCCATCAGCATCTTCCGCCGCAATCCCGATATTCTGAAGGAGTACCACCAGAAATTCCGCTACATTCTGGTGGACGAGTATCAGGACACCAATACGGCGCAATATATGTGGCTCAGGCTTCTTGCCCAGCGCCCCAAAGGCGAGCCGCAAAACGTCTGCTGCGTCGGCGACGACGACCAGTCGATCTATGGCTGGCGCGGCGCCGAAGTGGACAACATCCTGCGCTTCGACAAGGATTTTCCCGGCGCCAAGGTCATCAAGCTGGAGCGTAACTATCGCTCCACCGAGCATATTCTGGGCACCGCCGGCCATCTGATCGCCCATAATGAAGGGCGTCTCGGCAAGACCCTGTTCACCGAGCGCAGCAGCCCCGACGATGAGAAGGTCGTGGTGCATGCGGCCTGGGATTCCGAAGAGGAAGCCCGCGCCGTCGGTGAAGAAATCGAGCAGCTTCAGCGCAAGAACCACAAGCTGAACGACATGGCCATTCTCGTTCGCGCCTCCTTCCAGATGCGCGAGTTCGAAGACCGTTTCGTCACGCTTGGCCTCAATTACCGCGTGATCGGCGGTCCGCGCTTCTACGAGCGTCTCGAAATCCGCGATGCCATGGCCTATTTTCGCCTTGTCTGCCAGCCGGCCGACGATCTGGCCTTCGAGCGCATCGTCAACACCCCCAAGCGCGGCTTGGGCGACACGACCATCCGCAATCTGCATGATTACGCCCGCGCCCGCGACATTCCGATGCTGGCGGCAGCGACCGACATCATCGAGACCGACGAGCTGAAACCGAAAGCGCGCAAGGCGCTGTTCGACGTGGTGCAGGATTTCCGCCGCTGGCAGGGGCTTCTGGAAAACACCGAACACACCACGCTTGCCGAGCAGATCCTGGACGAAAGCGGCTATACTGCCATGTGGCAGGCCGACAAGACGGCGGAAGCGCCCGGCCGACTGGAAAACCTGAAGGAACTCATCCGCTCGATGGAGGCCTTCGAGAGCCTGCGCGGTTTCCTCGAGCATGTCGCGCTCGTCATGGATGCCGAGCAGAACGAAAATCTCGATGCCGTCTCCATCATGACGCTGCATTCCGCCAAGGGGCTGGAATTCGACACCGTCTTCCTTCCCGGTTGGGAAGAAGGTCTGTTCCCGCACCAGCGGGCGCTGGACGAAGGCGGCCGCTCCGGTCTGGAGGAAGAACGTCGTCTCGCCTACGTCGGCATCACCCGCGCCAAGAAGCTATGCCATATCTGGTTCGTATCGAACCGGCGTATCCATGGTCTGTGGCAATCCACCCTGCCCTCGCGTTTTCTCGATGAACTGCCGCCAGCGCACGTGGATGTCGCGGCATCCGACAGCAATTACGGTGGTTACGGCGGACGCGGCGGTTATGGCCAGTCCCGTTTCGACAAGGCGGAGCCCTTCGCCAACAACTACTCCACCCCCGGCTGGAAACGTGCCCAGGCCAACAAGTCCGACGCGACCCGCGATAACTGGGGCACACGCTCCGGCCATGCGGTCGAGAGGATTGGTTATGGCGAAAGCGGGCCCCGCGCCCGCACGATCGACGGCGAACTGGTGGCCAAATCGGTTGCCGACACACCGTCGAAATTCGTGGTCGGAGACCGCGTTTTCCATATCAAATTCGGCAATGGCAACATCTCCGCCATCGAGGGTAACAAACTGACCATCGATTTTGACCGCGCCGGACAAAAGCGTGTGCTGGATGGATTTGTGGAAAAGGTTTGATTCGGCAACTATGAGTGCACGAACGCAGCTTTTTCCGTAGCCCGCGTCACGCCGTTGCAATAAAGGAGTTGCAACAGGGTGCAGAAACCGGGCGAGGACTGCTTTGCATATTTTACCGAAAAGCGGGCGCAAGCTTGCCGTTTTCCTGATCAATATGGACAGCGCCACCAAGCGCCTCGAGGACATGAACGCACGCCTCGACGCCATCGGGCTGAAGGCAGAGCGGGTCCCAGGCGTCAATGGCCGTGAACTGAATTATCCTATCCCGGAATTCAGCGAGCTTTCCTATATGCTCATGCATGGCCGCCGCACCTCGCCGCCGGAAATCGGCTGCTATCTCAGCCATGTCGCCTGTGCCAACAGGTTCATGGGCAGCGATGCCGATATCGCGCTCATTCTTGAAGACGATGTCGTCTTCGAAAAGGATTTCCTGGAAGCAATCGACGAGGCGATAGTGAACGGGAGCGACTGGGATCTGCTTCGGCTGACCACGGTCAGCAACGGTCGCAAGTTTCCGTTCCGCAAGCTCGTTGGCGGACGCTCACTCGCAATTGCGTTGACGCGGGAAAAGGGTTCGGGCGCATATCTCGTCAACCGCCGCGCCGGCAAATGGATCTCGAAGCTGATCCCCATGCGGCTTGCCTACGATATTGCCTTCGACCTGGAATACCTCGCTGGCCTGAAGGCAGCCTTCATCTACCCACTCTGCGCCACGCAGGATGCGGACGGGGAAAGCCAGATCCAGAACAATCTGCGGATATACCGTCTGCCCCGCTGGCGCTACTTCACCGTACTGCCCTACCGCACTTTTCTGGAAACCAGCCGTTTCCTCATGCGCAGCCTCCGCTTTGGCGTTGCCAAGCTGACCGTTGCGCTGGAGCGCGGCAAGGGCAAGACCGTTCCCACCGGCAATTGACTGCGCTGGCCTACACTTCGCCGGGCGTGAACCCAACCAGATAGACCGCGGCGATCACAGCTGCGAGAGTGAAAATCGAAATGACGAAAATCGTCATCCGGTTCAAGGGTTTGCGCGTCGTTTTCTTCATGGTGGAATAATGCGAAGCGCGCGTACTGGTTCCCTACGGATTGCCAGCTTTTGCGTGCGGTAACCTGTGAGACAGGTAATCCCGCATTTGCTCCATTGCCTCCTCGCGCGTCAAACCACCGGACTGCAATCCTGAGCGCAACCAGAGGCCGTCGATAAGCGAAGTGATCCCGAGCGCGACAGTTGCGCAGTCTTGCCTCGGCACGAGATGCGCCAAAGCCGACAAAAGATTGGAGCGCATCCGCGCATGGATCACCTTCTGAATCCTGGCGAGCTGCGGCTCGCGCGGAACCTCGGCGCAAAGCGACAGCCAGGCGTGGCAGATCGAGGGCTGAAAGAAGCTCTCGTCGAAATTCGCCTCGATAATCGCATCGAGCCGTTCACGCGGACTGACCGCCCGATTGAGGCGCGCCACCACGGCCTCCTTCAGCTTCACATTGGCTTCACGCATCGCGTGCTCGAACAGTTCCTGCTTGTTGGCGAAATAATGCAGCACGATGCCTTTTGAGGCGCCTGCCTGCGCCGCCACCCTTTCAAGCGTGGCACCCGCCATTCCCTCACGCTGAAGAACTTCGAATGCAGCCCGCCTCAGCTCCGCCCGGCGAATATCGCTTATCTTGGTCAGTCGCATCTTTGTCTCCTTGCGTGAGCAATATTGACAAATTTTCCGTGAAGATCAATTATTGTCCCACCGGTCAGTATAATGACCCAATAGACAAAAAAGGTGGAACAATGAAAAAATGGGCAGGTGTTTTTTCGGCCGCGATGGTTTTGACGACCGTCGGCAATTCCGCGCTCGCATCGGATGCTGAAACTTGCAAGGTTGTGCGACTGGCCGAGCCGGGCTGGAACGATCTTGCTTTCACCACCGGCATCGCCATGTCGCTGTTGAAATCACTGGGATATGAGCCGCAAAGCCAGCTACTCGGGATCGACGTCATCTACACGAGCCTGAAGAGCAAGGATCTCGACGTCTTTCTGGGCTATTGGAACCCGGCAATGGTGAACTACTACAAGCCTTACAAGGAAGACGGATCGGTCGAAAAAGTCCGAACCAATCTTGTAGGCGCCAAATACACTTTCGCGGTTCCGACCTATGTCTGGGATGCCGGTGTCAGGGATTTCTCCGACCTGCAAAAATTCGCGGACAAGTTCGACAGCAAGCTCTACGGCATCGAACCGGGCTCCAACCAGTTGATGCTGGATGCCGTCAACGATCCGGCACTGGGACTGCACAATTGGGAAGTGGTCGAGTCCAGCGAACAGGGCATGCTTTCGCAGGTAACCCGTTTCGCCCGCAACAAGTCCTTCATTGTTTTCCAGGGGTGGGCGCCGCACCCGATGAACAGCAAATTCGACATCAAGTACCTGACGGGCGGCGATAAATTTTACGGGCCCGACTTCGGCGCTGCAACAGTCGATACGCAGGTACGCAAAGGCTACCTGCAGGAATGCCCGAATGTGGCGAAGCTGCTCGACAATCTCGCATTCGACGTGGAGTACGAGAACAAGGGCATGGACTATATCATGAACGGTGGAATGTCCCCGGAAGACGCGGCAAGGCAGGCGATCAAGGATGAGCCGCAAAGACTGGACGCCTGGCTGAAGGGCGTATCGACGTTCGACGAGCAGGATGGTCTCACTGCCGTAAAGGCGGGGATCGGCCTGTGACAGCAATATTGCAGGATGATTGGGAGAAGCGGAAGCAATATGTAGAATTGCCCCGCGGTCGCCAGCTGGCTTTCATCGACACCGGCGGTCCGGGCCCAGTCCTGCTGATGCTGCATGGTTTTTCGGACACCAGCCGCAGCTTCTCCATGCTTGAGCCTTTTTTCAGCGAATACAGGCTCATCGTCCCTGACCTGCCCGGACACGGTGTTTCCTCGGCAGGACAGAGCCTGCATGTCGCTGATTTCGCCGAAACGGTCGATCGGTTTCTAACGCTCCTGGGTATTTCACGGCTGTTTCTGCTCGGCCACTCCATGGGTGCGATGACCACTATCGAACTTGCCGCCCGGCGAGGCGACACGATCCGGGCTCTTGCCCTCATCTCGGCAACGCTTGAGCCGGATTTTGGCGCGGAAAGCCAGTTGACCAGAGATATTCTCGCACTTCGGGACCCGATCGGACCCAATAGCGGCTTTCTGCGCGGCTGGTATTCGTGCAGTCAGCCAGTCGACGATGATTTTTTGTCGAAAATGAAACAGGATGCCGCCAACATGCCGGCCGCCATCTGGCATGGCGTCGTTGAGCGCTTTGCGGATACAAACCTGCATCACAGCGCGTCCAGAATAAAAAAACCGGTACTATGCCTCGCCGGTTTCGAAGACCCCCTTTTCGGCGCGTCGCATCGTCGAAAATTGGCCGCCGCCTTTCCCGAGGCTCAAACCGTTACGCTCGATGGGCATGGCCACAATCCGCATTGGGAAAACCCGAAGGGCGTATCCACGCTGATCGCCGATTTTTTCGCGGATGTTATGTCAGACTGCGCTAAGTGAGAAGATGGAGTGCGCTGGTTGCACATGTTTCTGGAAACAACTGACAAATCGATTTCGATTCAGGTGCCGATGTTGTAACGCTTCGCTGAATAATCATATTTTGGCTGGCCATGACAGAAACGACCCATCCCCGCCTGAACCCGTTGCACCTTGCCGCCGCCTTCGCAAGCGGCTGTCTTCTGACATTGATGGTGCATTTCAACGGCCAGCTTGCGCATTACGGAAACGCACTTTTCTCCTCCTGGACTGCACACGGCACCGGCACGGTGGCGGCGCTGATCTATCTCGCGATCATGCGCCCGAAGACGGAGGCGGGTGCGCTGGCCAAACCGAAGGCGCCGCTCTGGGCCTATTGCGGTGGGGTGATTGGTGCGGCCATCGTCATCCTCACCTCCACCGCCGTCAATTCGCCGCTTGCCCTCTCCGGCACCATCGCGCTCGGGTTGGGCGGACAGGTGATCTTCAGCCTTCTGGCCGATTTCTTCGGCCTGTTTGGCCTGCCCAAACGGCGGCCGGATTTGCGTGACATGGCGGCGGTGGCGCTGATTCTCTGTGGCAGCGCACTTATTATCCTTGTCGGGAGAACGGCATGATCGTCTGGATAGCCATGGCGTTTACCGGCGGCGTCTTCGTGGCACTGAGCCGTCAGGTCAACGGCCGCCTCAGCCTGTCGAACTCACCGCTGATTGCCTCGTTCTGGAACCATATCGTCGGTTTCGGGGTATTGACCGTCATCGGCCTCATCGTCGGCGGCCTCATTCCGCCGGGCGCGGCCGACGCGCCGTGGCTTGCCTTCATCGGTGGCCCCATCGGTGTTGTCTTCATCGCTTCGGGAAGCTGGCTCATCCCCCGCATCGGCGCGGTCAATACCGCACTTCTCGTCATCAGCGGCCAGATGGTCTCAAGCGTCGTGCTCGACTTTTTCAGCGATCAGCCGCCGAAACTCTGGGCGAGCGCACTCGGCATTCTGCTGATTCTCGCCGGCATGGTGCTGACCCAGCGACGCGGCCGCTAGGGCATTTCTCCAGTAAAAATGTGCAGCGGTTTTACGTCCGGGAAAGCGTAAATCAGGTATCGCTATCGCGTGAGAACATGCTCAGCAGGGTCTTGCCGCCACTCTTGCCACCGCTGCTTGCGAGCGTCGGGCGACCACCATTCAGCTTCGGCACCACGACCATGCGTTTGACTTCGCCACGTTTGAAGGCCGCAAGGAACCGGGAGTAATCCCGAAACACAACGCAGCCATTCGATTCACCACGTTTCGCCAGCATGTAGGTGTGGGCGAGAAGACCGTCGCGGCCATGCGGATTGACGCCATTTTCCGGCGTCAGACGGATTGCTTCGACGCCATGGAACCGCGCCTCGCGCATCGTCAGACGATAGCTGGAGGGCGGCGTCGAGCCGCGCATTCTCACATGAACATAGTCCGGGTTGTCGCGCATCTTGCCGATGCCCGAATGTGCCTCGAGCTTTTCGCCGTTCGGCATATGAACCAGGCCGGAGGAAATATCGTAGATCGCCGTGCCGTTGCCGCGATCCGGCCACGGAACCGCATCCATCTTGCTCGGCTCGCGCACCGGATTATTAGGTTTTGCAAAGGCGAGCATGCCGGCCGTGCCCTGCCGCGGCTGCTGGGGTGCACGCGCAGGCACCGGCGCATCGAAAGCAGGTGCGGAAGCAACGGCTGCCGGGTGTTCATCGGTCTTCGCTAGAACGGCGGGGCGGGGTGATGGCTCCACCGTTTCGGCAGCCGCAACCTCGGGCCGGAAGCTTGGCAAAGGGACGTCGTCCGGAAGCAGGCTGCTCGCCTCTTCCTCGATCTGCGGGCGCCCTAATGCCACTTCAAATGCCGGATGTTGCGATGCGGCGCTCTGATAGGCGACCTCTGCGGTGCGTCCAAGCGCCGAATCGACGATGGCGGAGGGCCGCAGCGCTGCAAGTTCCTTGACTGTCGCCTGCCCCTTCGCGTTCGCAGCCGCGCCAAAACGCTCACGGAACTCCTTCTCGCCGATTTCGGGCATGATGCCGGCAAGGCGAACCGCCTTCTGCGGGCCATGGCTGTGGTCGCTCAGACGGGAAAATTTGCGGACGTGAATATCGCGTGCGGCTGCGCCGGAAATCGCAGCCTCGCCAGACTCCAGCCTCGCCACCAGCGTCTTCTCAAACTGCCCGACACCATGCGATGCGGCCGCCATCGTGTGAAGCGAGGCGAAGGCAGCGAAGGCGAACAGACCGGCAAAGGCACCACCGCCAAGCAGAGCGGACATTCGGCCAAGAGAAAAGGATTTGCCTCTCTTGAGGCAAGACGAACCGGCAAGACCGGCGCCATTATAAGCCGCAGCAGAATACGCCATGATACTCGTTACTCGAACCGTTCACGCACACCCGGGCAAAGCCGGAGGGATTTTGGGGCATCCGAACAGCGGGTGGACACCCGGCCGATTTCGGAACTGACTGGTTCGAAGCATGACGAATTATGGTAACCAAAGTGTTTACGAGTCCCTGCAAAAATAATTCGTTAAGGTCTGCGCATTATCGGGCGAAGGCAAAACAATGACTTGCGCGGGCTGGGCATGCATCTGCATCGCCTTTTCCCGGAAAATGCCCCGCAGGGCGTCATCGGCCTTTAAAGTTTACGTCGCCGCATCGTCAGGTAAATTCCGACTTTGCCGGAAATTTGCTGTAAATGCGGCAGGACTGCGACGGAGCAAATCTATGCCATCAGCCGTCAAGCACACACAAAGCTGGTAAGGGCACTTGATCCGTTGCTGCCGGCTTGGCATCCTGCCGGAAATAAGGGAGGCAAATCATGAAGGCGCTGCTGCTCATCGATATCCAGAACGGCTTTTGTCCGGGCGGTAATCTGGCTGTCGCCGATGGCGACCGGATCGTGCCCGTCGCCAATGCCCTGATCGACAATGGCGGTTACGATCTGATCGTCGCCTCGCAGGATTGGCACCCGGAAAATCACGGTAGCTTTGCCTCGCAGCATGTCGGCAAGAAGCCGTTCGATATGGGTGAACTCTCCGGCAAACCGCAGATGATGTGGCCCGACCATTGCGTGCAGGGCACGCCGGATGCGGAATTCCATCCCGACCTCAAGACGGAGGCTTTCGACTATATCCAGCAGAAAGGCGAAAATCCCGCCGTCGACAGCTATTCCGCCTTTCGCGACAATGATCAGGGGGCAACGACAGGTCTTGCCGATTATCTGACACGCCAAGGCGTAACCCAGCTCGACATATGCGGGCTCGCCACCGATTATTGCGTCAGTTTCTCGGTGCTCGATGCCCTCGACATGCTGCCTGGCGTCAAGGTTCGTTTCATCGAGGATGCCAGCCGCGGCATCGATCCCCAAGGTATACAGGCGTCGATTGCGGCCATGCGGGAAAAAGGCGCCACCATCCTCAAAAGCCGCGACATTTTACGCGACTGAGGGCCGGTCATCGCAGCCTCGGCTTCTCCAGCACGTCGATATCGCCTGCCGCATCCTCCAGACGCCGCAGGATCGCGGCGTGCGCATCCTTGAGCCCCTGATTGTAAAAGACATATCCGACTTCTTCGGCCAGAAAGTCGACGAAGATTTCCGCCTGCAGCAAGCCGATCTCGGTTTCGGTCTCCCGGGCCAGATACTCCCGAACACGCGCGGCCAGCACTGCCCTTTCCTGCTTCTCCAGCATTGATCCTCCATTATTCAATCGTTTGGGCGGGGAGCAAAAACCGGGTGAGGCCTTCCGTCCGACGTCGCGTATCGGCGTTACCGTAACGGAAGCTTCAAGGGAATCAATCGATCCATTCATGCAATTTGTTTGCCAGCCGGCCGGGACGGCGATAGAGCGGCGGGCAAGGAGTTCCTGAACAATGTCTAATGCAGATTTCCGCGAAGGCCTCAAAAGCGGCTTTCCGATAGCCCTTTCCGCCGCTCCCTTTGGCGCGCTGTTCGGCGCGGTCGCGGTCGATAACGGGCTGAGCGTCGCCGAAGCGACGATCATGAGCGGCACCGTCTATGCCGGTGCCAGCCAGCTGGTCGGCATCGAATTATTCGGCCAGAAAGTAGCCCCCTGGCTGATCGTTCTATCGGTGTTTGCCGTCAATTTTCGCCATATTCTCTATTCGGCCGCCATTGCCAGAATGATCACCAACTGGACTTTCCTGCAAAAGGCCATCGGGTTCTTCGTGCTGGTGGATCCACAATTCGCCGAGTCGGTCAGGAAATACGAAAACACCGGCGTGGTCGGTTTCGCCTGGTACATGGGCTTCGCCACGCCGATCTATATTCTGTGGCTGGTGATGACCATTGTCGGCGCATCGCTCGGCAATCTCGTCGGCGACCCGAAAGCCATCGGCCTTGATGTCCTTTTGCCGATCTATTTCATGGGCATGGTTTTGAGCTTCCGCCAGCGGGAGAATTTTTACCCGGTGATGCTGGCAAGCGCTCTTGGCGCAACCGTTGCCTATCACATCGTCGGCTCGCCCTGGCATGTCAGCCTCGGCGCGCTTGCCGGCATTCTCGTCGCAGTCGTCTATCCGCCGAAACCAACCGGCGAGGCCAATTCTGAAAGCAAGGTGGAAACGCCATGAGCGATCTGCTGCACGCCGACACGCTGATCCTGATCGCGCTCGCCACCGTCGCCACCTATCTTACCCGCATCG
Source organism: Agrobacterium sp. 16-2014-1-2a (assembly GCF_053522705.1). NCBI lineage: Bacteria > Pseudomonadati > Pseudomonadota > Alphaproteobacteria > Hyphomicrobiales > Rhizobiaceae > Agrobacterium > Agrobacterium sp. 16-2014-1-2a. The sequence goes on along the minus strand of NZ_JBNWBX010000002.1, from coordinate 506,383 downwards.
GCGGTTATGTTCTGATGACGCGGATGAAATCAATCCCGCCGCGCATGGAGGCGGGATTGAACGCCGTTCCCGTAGCGGTTTTGACGACCCTTGTCGCACCCGCCTTTTTTGAAGGCGGATACGAGGTGAAGATCGCGATGGTGGCCGCTCTTCTGGTCTGCCTGCGTTTCCCCGGCCTGACGATGCTGACCATTGGCTGGGCGATCGTTATCGCCATCAGGCACTTTTCTATCCTTTAAGCGTTCCGCGCCAGAGGCTGCGTGGCCGCAACAAGCCACGCCTTCACCTCTTCATCCGCGATCAAAGGCGAGAGCTTTTCCAGAACGCCGGCGTGATAGGCATTCAGCCAGTCCAGTTCGTCGTCGGTCAAAAGTGCCGTGACGACCAGCCTGCGATCGATAGGGCACCAGGTCAGGGTCTCAAAGGACAACATCGGCTGATCGCCGCCCGCGACTTCCGCCGCCTCGCGCACATAGATCAGGTTTTCGATGCGGATGCCAAAAGCGCCGGGGCGGTAATAACCGGGCTCATTCGACAGAATCATGCCCGGCAGAAGTTCCTGCGTCGAAAGCCGAGAAATACGCTGCGGCCCCTCATGCACCGAAAGATAGGAGCCGACGCCGTGGCCGGTGCCATGAGCATAATCTGCACCGGCCTTCCACAACGCGATACGCGCCAGGGGATCGAGATCGCAACCGCGCGTTCCCTTGGGAAACCGTGCGTCGCTGATGGCGATCACGCCCTTCAGCACCAGCGTGAAGAAACGCCGCTGATCTTCCGGCACATTGCCGATTGCCACGGTGCGGGTGATGTCAGTGGTGCCGTTGACATATTGCGCGCCGGAATCGACGAGGAACATCTCACCATCGCCAAGTGTCCGGTCCGTATCGGTGGTGACGCGATAATGGATGATGGCGGCATGTTCGCCAGCGCCTGAAATCGTATCGAAAGACACGTCCTTTAGAGGATTCTGGAGAGACTGCCCCACCTTGGCGCGCGCAGCCTCCAGCGCCTTCACGGCCGCGATTTCGGTAACGCTGCCCGGTTGCTGACGATCCAGCCAGCACAGATATTCAACCATAGCCGCGCCGTCCTGCACATGTGCCGCTGCCGAGCCGGCAAGCTCCGCCGCGTTCTTGCACGCGCGCGGCAAGCGGACGGGATCGGCCTCCTCGATCAAGGTGCCACCCGCCGCTGTAATCGCCCCTGTCAGCGCCACAGGCGTCAGATCGGCGTCCACCATGACGCGGCCCTTGGCGCTGGCAATGGCGTGCAGACGATCGGCGATATTCGATGGCGGCAATTGCGTCGCCAGCTGTGCCAGATAGGCCTCGGCCTCGATACCGGTCTTGCGTTTGTCGAGAAAAATATCAGCCTTGCCATCCGCATAGATGATGGCGCGGGCAAGCGGATGCGGCGTGTGCGGCACATCGTTGCCGCGAATATTGAAAATCCAGGCAATGGAAGACGGATCTGTCACCAGCAGGGCATCGGCTCCCTTGGTAGACACCGTCTCCGCCAGCGAGGCGATCTTTTCCTTCGCCAGCTTGCCGGTGAAGGCTTCCGGCTGAATGACGACAGGCTCCAGCGGTTCGGACGGGCGGTCGTGCCACAGGGCATCGAGTGGGTTGTTTTCGAGCAGGACGACGGAACCGCCCTTCCCCGCAAGCGCCTTTTCCAACCGCTTCAATTCAGCGCCGGTATGCAGCCATGGATCGATCCCGAGCCGAAAGCCCGCAGCCCCGTGCCCCGACAACCAGACGGAAGGCGGGGCACCGACCAGATCACCACCGCTGAACACCGATTGATCGACCTGCGACTTCAACTGCGTGGTATAGCGACCATCGACAAACACCACCGCCTCTGCGCGCGTTACCAGCGCAATGCCCGCAGAGCCGGTAAATCCGGTCAGCCATGACAGACGCTCAGATGATTCAGGTACATATTCGCCCTGATATTCATCGGCACGCGGCACCAGGAAACCATCGATACCAAGGGCGTCGAAACTGGCACGCAGCGCCTCGACGCGGGCCTTGCCGAATTGCGGCGCGGATTTGTTTTCGAAGGTCTGGAACATGGGCATCTTTCGGGAACTGTCATGAGGAAAGCTGGTCGATAACGCCGTCAAATCATTGGCGCGCAACGACAATGCCATGCCGGCAAACCCGGTTTCAAGCCATATGTGCCATCAACCATTACGACAGGCACGTGCGCTGCCATTTACCCCAAAGGCCGAGAAAAGACGCCGCTAAATTGAGCAATTTTCCCTAAATAAGTAATATTGAAAAGCCGCAGACATGTGAAAAACGCATACCTACCTTGAGGCAGGACCCCTAACCAAACAAAAACACATCGCTTATCTTCAAGCCAACACAGCGAGAGACACACTCTCCTGGCAAACAAGGATTTGAAGCAATGGCAAAATCTTTCCTCCGCACCGCTTTCGATCGCGTCATTGAAGCACGCGAGCGTCAGGTCAGCCGTCATGTCAACGCAGCCCTGCTCAACCTCGACGACAAGTCGCTCGAAGCGCTCGGCATGAACCGCGCCGAACTTCGCCGCACCGCAAAGTCCAGCTACGTATTCTGATCACTTCGGGCGCGGCGATCCTCCCTCCACCGCGCAGGAACAGGAATACGTCGACCCGCTTGAGCGATTCTCCTCCAATATGCTCGCGGGTTTTCAGGCGGCGCGAAAGCGCCGCCTTTTCTTTGTCCGGAAACGGATGCTGCTGAAGCGTCAGTCCTTGCGTAGATGCAGCGTGACCCAGCCATTGCGCCAGATGGTGCGGACGTGGGAGAGCCGCGCGCCATTATAGGCCGCAAGCACCTTCCAGCGCTGCGATGCGAGAATTCCCGACAGGATGACGGTGCCGCCGGGCGCCAGATGCGTGACAAGCTGCGGCGCCATCTTGATGAGCGGCCGCGCCAGAATATTGGCGATGATGAGATCGAACGGGCCGTATTTGCGGAAAGCGTCGGAGTGGAAACCCGGAGCGGTTTCAAGCGCCAGCCCGGAGACGATGCCGTTCAGCCGCACATTCTCCCTGGCAACGCGCACCGCGATGGGATCAATGTCCGTTGCGAGTACCGGAATATGGCGCATCTTGCGCACGGCAATTGCCAATACACCGCTGCCGGTGCCGAGATCGAGCGCATTGCGCACGGTCCGCGCCCGCAGAACATCCTCGATCACCTCAAGGCAGCCCGCTGTCGTGCCATGATGGCCAGTGCCGAAAGCCTGACCAGCCTCGATCTCGATGGCCAGATCGTTGGGCTTGATCTTATCGCGATCATGCGCGCCGTGAACGATGAAGCGCCCTGCCCGTACCGGTTTCAGCCCCTCGAGCGACTTGGCGATCCAGTCGATGTCGGGAACGATCTCCTTTTCGATGGCGAGGCCAGGAAAGGCCGGTGCCAGCAAGGTGTCGATGCGCTCGCGGAATTCGTCTTCCTGCTCGGCCATCAGGTAAACCGAAGCTTCCCAGATGTCGCGTTTCTCATCCACCTCGGTGGTGGCGATCGCGACATCCTCCTCGCCGAAATAGTCCGACATGAGATCGAGGATTTCACCGGCCTTGATTTCGGTCGTGGTGACGTAAAGTCGGATTTCGCTCACGGCAGGCTGCTTTCTCTAGCTAAGGTTCTTAAGGCTTGCATTTGCCACAAAACCTCCGCCAGTCCAATAAGCCAGGCACAATTATGCCGTCTCGTTCAACCCTTCAGCAGATTCTGGAGCTTCTGCTCGGCAACATCGGGGTTCTCGCCATAGGCGATGGTGCCGGAAAAACGACCATTGGCGTCAAGCAGGATGACGGAAGCCGTGTGATCCATGGTGTAGTCACCATTCGGATCCTTGTCATCGACCGGCACCTTCTTGGCATAGATGCGATAGCCTTTCAGCGTTTCGGCAATCTTGTCGGCCGGACCGGTGATTCCGGTGATCCGCTTCGAGACGTTGGAGACATATTGCTGCATGAGCTCAGGCGTATCGCGCTCGGGGTCTACGGACACGAAATAAGCCTGCAGCTTGTCGCCGGCCGGGTCTACCTTCTCCATCCAGCCGTTCAGCTCGAACAACGTCGTTGGGCAGACTTCCGGGCAATGGGTGAAACCGAAAAAGAGCGCTGTGGGCTTGCCCTGAAACGCCTTTTCGGTGATCGGCTGACCGTTCTGCGCCGTGAGTTCGAACGGCACGCCATAGGCCGTTTCCACCATTTCCTCACGGGTCTTCGTCATTTCGAGCGTCAACCAGCTGACGACACCGACAAGAACGACCACCACGGCCCACAATACGATGCGAATATTTCTCATTGTCCTAATCCTACCCCCGAAGGCCGGCCGCATGACGTGGGCCTCCACCGTCTGATAACGAACAGCGGTGGCGACGGCAAATCAACTGGGCGTATTTGCGTAAACCGCGCTGATTTGTCACAAAGCCGGGACGGGACGGCAGATTACAGACACCAGGCGATGCCGCTTTGCACGGCGGAGAGGAAAATATCCGTGCCGTGTCGCACCCAGCCATCGAAGGCGAGAAGCACGACGGCAAGCGAGGCCGCTACCGCAAGGCTTGCAAGAATAAACTTCAGCGGATTGGCAACGATTGCGTTCATGCGTCTGTTATAACCTGTTTGCACCAGCACGAAAACCGCCAAAATACTGGGTTTTGCGAGCGCGGCACCGCCAATTGTTAGGGAAAGTTTAAAATCTTGCTGTGCAATATGGCCATAGCGGTTTTTAAGTTCCGACATGATGTCTCCCGGTCCACTCCGGCCACCGCATAAAGCTCAATCATGCATGGGCCTGCCTAAGAGCCGCCAGAGGAAACCTGCCGTCATGTCCAACGCCATCAAGCAATCCGGCGCATATCTCGAAATCGTTTCCTTCCATCTCGGCGGTCAGGAATTCTGCATCGACATCATGGCGATCCGCGAAATCCGCGGCTGGGCGCCGGTTACCCCGATGCCGCACACGCCGCCTTATGTTCTCGGCCTCATCAACCTGCGCGGCGCCGTCATCCCCGTCATCGACATGGCAGGCCGCCTCGGCATGAAAATGACCGAACCCTCCGAGCGCTCCGCCATCATCGTCACCGATATCGGCGGCAAGCTGGTCGGACTTCTGGTGGAACAGGTTTCCGACATGATGACCATCCGCTCCGAAGACCTGCAGCCCGCGCCCGACATCATTCCCGAAGAACAGCGCAACTTCTGCCGCGGCATCGTGGCGCTGGAAAAGAGCATGGTGTGCTTCCTCAACCTCGACACCGTGATTGCCGACGAGCTGGCGCGCGAAGCGGCTTAATAGAGCCGGTGAGGTTTTGATAATATAACGCGCAGGTTCCACAGCTTGCCCTGAGGGGCACGGCAGGGTCGGAAACCTCTCCTCCGTCATGCTCGGGCCTGTTCCGAGCATCTACAACCTATCGATTTTGAGATACGTGATTGTATCCTCGGGACAGGTCCGAGGATGACGTCGCGGGTGAATTACGGTGTCAGCAGTGCCAAGGGCAAAGCCTCAAGGCTTGCCCTTTTCCCACGTCACCTGCTGGTTATAGAGAGGCACCGTCGAAATCGCCATCTTGGCCGAGCCATCCTTCAGCTCGCGCGCATGGACCAGATAGATCAGCGTGTCATTCGCCTTGTCGTAAACGCGACTGACGACCAGCTTCTTCCACACCAGCGACATGCCCTGCCGGAACACCTCTTCGCCGCCCTTCGACAGATCGATGTCGCCGATTTCGACCGGTCCCGTCTGGCTGCACGAAATGGCGTTGTTGGAAGGGTCCTCAAACCAATTGCCATTCTTCAGCCGGTCGATGACGCCACGATCGAAATAAGTGACATGGCAGGTCACGCCCTTGATCTTGGGATCGGCAATAGCCTCGATGACGATATCGTTGCCGATCCAATCGACACCGACCTTACCGACGACCTCCGAATGCGCAACCGTCACCGGAAACAACACCAGAAAGCCTGCAAACAAACCCGAGAGCGTTTTCATCGTCATCGCATGTTCTCCGTTATGCTACTTCAGACATAGGTGTGGGGAACGGTTACGCAACCCGCGAGACAACACGTTTTTTCATGCTGCAAGGCTGATAGCCCGTGGAAGTGAGACGGCCGGCAACCATGCCGATCTTTTCCGGCAGGTCGCGGATATGGTCAACGCGCAACGCCCTGGCCGCCGCAATCGATGCCGCAGCGCAGACGACGGCATCTTCGGCGGCGTTATGGTGCACGAAACGCAGCTGGAGGTGATGGGCAATCACATTCAGCTTGTGCGACGCCAGCTGCGGCCAGACATGGCGGGCAATCTTGACGCTGCACAGATAGGAAAGATCAGGATAGGACTGCCGGTATTTGTCGAAGGATGCCCGCATGACGCTGAAATCGAAGGCGGCATTGTGGGCAATCATCGTGGCGCCGTGGAAATCGTCGATAAATTCTTCCATCACATCAGGGAATTCCGGCGCATCCTCTACATCGGCAGGGCGAATACCGTGCACGGCAATATTGAAGGGCGAGAACCGCATGTCCTTCGGCCGGATGAGCCGTTCCTCGACGCGAACGATCTCACCGTCTTCTATCCACGCAAGCCCGATGGAGCAGGCGCTACCCCGTTCCTCATTGGCGGTCTCGAAATCGATGGCGATGGTTTTCAAGAGTGATTCCCGTTGTTTCATTCCGGCATAGACCGGATTGGCGTCAAAGAGAACCGGCTTCGGTAGATCCCGCTTCCGCAAGCATCCAGTCAAGCAACCTCACAAGATCGGGATTATCAAGCATGCGCCGCGGATAAACCAGGAAATAGGCAAGCGTGCTTGCAATGTCCGTGCCGAAGGGAGCTATCAGCGCTCCCTCGGCAAGTTCGCGGGAAACAAGCGATCGCCGCGTCAGCGCAACACCATGCCCGGCCTTGGCCGCGTCCAGCGCGCCGTTGCTGTCGATGAACACGGTGCCCCCGGAAGCATCGACCTCTGTAGCGCCCGCCGTTTCCAGCCAGCGCCGCCACTCGTTGCGGTTTTCATCGTGCAGAAGCGGCACGCATTTCAGATCACCGGCCACCCGAAGCGGGCCATATTTTTCAAAAAGTTGTGGTGAGCAGACCGGCAAGGTGCTGTCGTCTATGAATCGGATGCTTTCCAGCCCTTCATAGCGACCAAAACCGTGACGCACGGCCAGATCGACATCGTCCCTTGAGAAATCCACCAGCCGGTTCGTCACGCTGATACGAACATCCACTTGCGGATGTTGTTGCTGAAAGCCGGGCAATCTCGGCATCAGCCATTGCACCGCAAAAGTTGGCGTGCAGCTTAACGTCAAGACCGTAATCTCTGATCGCGCCGTCAGTTCCGCCGTCGCCTCGCGCATCATTCGGAATGCGGTGCGAAGGGAACCGTAATACCGCTCCCCTTCCCTCGTCAGCTGGATGCTGCGCGGCTTGCGGACAAACAGCTGCACGCCAAGGCGGGCTTCCAGCTCCCGGATTTGCAGGCTGACCGCGCCGGGGGTGACGTTCAACTCGTTGGAGGCAAGCGTGACACTGCGGTAGCGCGCCGCAGCCTCAAAGGCCTGCAATCCTTTCAAGGAAGGGAGTTCTGCAACCATGGTTTAGCTGAGCTCAATTATCCGACGAGAAACTATCGTTTGAAAACAGCATAATATGAGGAGTAAATAGATGCAACGGGCACGGACGGAACCAAGATTGCCAGACGACTGATTGAGGTAAACTCAACCGATATCGGGTGGCTGAACGTGGCGTTCTCTGTGACTATTTCAATTTTCCAGCGGTGGGAGAGACGAAGGTGGCAATACAAAAACAGATGGATGCCAGCGAATGGGGGATGCTTGTGGCGCTCTCGCTGCTGTGGGGCGGATCGTTCTTCTTCATCGGCATTGCCGTCAAGGAACTGCCACCCGTCACCATCGTCACGCTGCGTGTCAGCCTCGCTGCCACGGCACTGCTGATCGTCTGCCGCATCATGGGTCTTCATCTGCCACGGCAATGGTCCGTATGGCGCGCCTTTTTCGGCATGGGCCTGCTCAACAACATCATTCCCTTCTGCCTGATCGTTTGGGGCCAGACCCATATTGCCAGCGGGTTGGCCTCGATCCTCAATGCGACGACGCCACTCTTTACCGTCATCGTCGCCCATTTCCTCACAGCCGACGAGAAGATGACGGGCAACAAGCTGGCGGGTGTTCTCATCGGTTTCGCCGGCGTGGCGACGATGATCGGCCCGGCAGCCTTTGGCGGTGCGATCTCCGGCCTCTGGGGTCAGATTGCCATTCTCGGCGCAGCTATCTCCTATTCTTTCGCGGGCATATTCGGCCGCCGCTTCAAGGCCATGGGCGTGCCGCCACTGATGACCGCCACCGGCCAGATATCGTCCTCGACACTGATGCTGATCCCCGCCGCGCTCCTCATTGACAAGCCTTGGACGCTTGCCATGCCGAGCCTCGGCACCTGGGGCGCACTCATCGGTATCGCGCTCTTGTCCACGGCCTTGGCCTACCTCATCTTCTTTCGCATCCTTGCAACTGCCGGCGCCACCAATCTCGCGCTCGTCACCTTCCTCATTCCCGTCAGCGCCATCCTTCTAGGTTCGCTCATTCTCGGAGAACAGCTGGAAATCAAGCACTTCGCTGGAATGGCGATGATTGCCGCCGGCCTTGCCGCGATTGACGGCAGGCTGCCGGCAAAACTAAGAGATTTCCTGCGCAAGGCACCCGCTTGACAGTGACAGTTCGTAAAAGCATTCTCGCCATCATGATCGCTATCAAAACGACGACCACCCGCCATATGACGATGACCGGTCAACCGGCAGGGAAAGGCATGTCCGCGCACTGAGCGATCAACATCCACCCCTGCCGATAAGAGCAGGGGTGTCACGCCTGCTCCGAACGCGCCACAAGGAGACAGGCCTGAACATGAAACCAGCGGATATTACAAACAAGCCATTTGATCTAAAGGACGTTGTCCTGCGTGCGACCCGGCTTGAAGACGTCGAAGCCTTGACGGAAATGCTCAACCTTCCCGGCGTCCGGCACGGCACCCTTCGGCAGCCTTTCCAGACGATTGAAAAGACGAGAAAATCGATAGAAAACAGAGCCCCTACCGACATCGTCATCGTCGCGGAGTGGCACGGAAAGCTCGTTGGTAACGCCGGATTATATCGCAGAGCGGGCAGACAGTACCATGTCGCCGATCTTGCGATGTCCGTTCACGACGATTTCGCCGGAAAGGGCGTCGGTTCAAGGCTTCTGACGGCACTCATCGACGCGGCCGATAACTGGCATGATATCCGTCGCATCGAACTGAATGTCTTCACCGACAATCTCGCCGCCCTCCGGCTCTATGAGAAACTCGGTTTCGAACGCGAGGGCACCTTGCGCAACGATGCCTATCGCGACGGCAAATATGTGGATGCCTACGTCATGGCACGTCTGCGCTGATGTTTCAGGCGGACAAATGATCGGCAATCACTTCCCGAATGGTCCGACGTGACCATTCGGCCAGTTTCTCATCACGTCCACGTTGAGCCTCAAGCGTGATCAACGCCTTCCACAGCGCCCAGCCGCGCCCGCGCTGCCATGTGGCATTGTCGAGATCCATCGCCAGGCGAAAGACGTTCCGGCTTTCGGCGTCGAGCACGTTCCATGCCAGAATGAGATCGGAAGACGGGTCTCCGACCCCGGAACTGCCGAAGTCTATGACGGCTGAGAGGCGGCCATCTCTCACCAGCAGATTGCCTTCGGCAATATCGCCATGCACCCAAACGCCCTGGCCCTGCCAGCTGCTCGAAAGAGCAAGCTGCCATATTTCCGTGGCCAGCCTCTGATCGACCTCATCGGCACGGCGCAACGCCGCCGCCCTCGCCTCGCCGTCATAGACTGCAAGCGACCCACCGCGGTGGAAATTGTGCTCGCCCGCAAGCGGACCATCCGTCGCATCGATGCCCTGCAGGGATTTCAAAAACGCTGCTACGTCGACGGCTATTGTTGCGAGATTTATATGCCCAAGATGCCGGGCGAGAGGCTCGCCATCAAGCCAGCCATAAACGGACCATGGAAACGGATAATCTTGTCCCGGCGCACCAATCGCCAATGGCTTTGGGATCGGAAGAGGCAAAAGAGGCGCAAGCTTCGGCAGCCAGCGATGCTCCTTCTCCACCTGTGCCACATAGCGGCCAGCGCTCGGCAGGCGAACGAGCATATCATCACCAAGGCGGAAGCTGCGATTATCCCAGCCGCTCAGTTCCACCGGCCTGACATCAAGCCCCGCCCATTGCGGAAACTGGCTTGCGATCAGCGCTCGAACGTGCTTCGTAGAGATGACGATGCGGTCATCCATGTCCCGTTCCCTGTTTCAGGATGAGACCCATAGCGGCGCAAAACAGCGAGGCGATGACGGTGCTTCAGCCACCGATCAGCGCCAGCCACTCGTCCTCGTCCATGGTCTGAACGCCCAGCTCCGCCGCCTTGGCAAGCTTGGAACCTGCCCCCGGCCCGGCCACCAGAATATCCGTCTTCTTCGATACGGAACCGGCCACCTTGGCGCCCAGACTTTCCGCACGGGCCTTGGCCTCGTCGCGCGTGAATTTTTCCAGAGACCCGGTAAAGACCACCGTCTTGCCCGCTACCGGGCTGCCTTCGGTCGAGGGCTTCTCGGCCTCCTTCGGCCGCAGCTCCCGTATCAGCCGGTCGATGACATCGAGATTGCGCGGTTCCTTGTAGAATTCGATGATGGCGCGCGCCACGACCTCGCCGATGCCATCGATACTGTTGAGTTCGGCCCAGGCATCGCTCGCCGGGTCGGCTGCCGCCTTCATGGCTTCCTCGAAATGCTCATAGGTGCCATAGGAACGCGCCAGAAGCTTCGCCGTGGTTTCACCGACATGACGAATGCCGAGAGCGAAGATAAGCCGATGCAGATCGATCTCGCGGCGAGCATCGATGGCATCGAACAGTTTCTTGACGCTGACCTTGCCGAAGCCATCTATGTTTTCGAGCTTGGTAAGATGCGATGCCTCCTGCCGCGCCTTCAGCGTGAAAATATCAGGCGCGGTCTTGATGGAGAGGGCCGGATCCTCGCTTTCGAAGAAGAAATCGATCTGCTTGCTACCCAATCCCTCGATATCGAAGGCATTGCGCGAAACGAAATGTTTCAGATGCTCGACCGCCTGCGCCCGGCAGACGAAACCGCCGGTGCATCGCGTGACCGAATCGAGCTTGCCGGTCTTTTCATTGCGCTCCCGCACCGCATGGCTGCCGCACACAGGACATTTCTCCGGAAACGCATATTTCACCGCCTCAGCCGGGCGCTTTTCCAGAAGCACATCCAGCACCTGCGGAATGACATCGCCTGCACGCTGCACGATGACAGTATCGCCAATGCGGATATCATGATCCTCGGGCCGAATGCGCTCGCCGCTATTGCCGATACCCTCGATGTAATCGGCATTGTGTAGCGTCGCATTGGTGACGACGACGCCGCCGACGGTAATCGGGGTAAGACGCGCAACCGGTGTCAGCGCGCCGGTGCGCCCTACCTGGATTTCAATGTTCTCGACCGTGGTGAAGGCCTGCTCGGCCGGAAACTTGTGTGCGGTGGCCCAGCGCGGGCTGCGCGAACGGAAACCCAGCCGTTCCTGAAGGTCAAGCCGGTCGACCTTGTAGACCACGCCGTCGATATCGTAATCGAGATCGGGTCGCGCGACGCCGATTTCATTATAATGTTCAAGCAATTGTTCGGCAGACGTGAATCGCTTCATCAGCGGATTGACCGGGAAACCCCATTCCCGGAATTTCTCGACGATACCATATTGCGTGTCGGCAATCCGCGTCGGCTGGCCGCCATTCGAGACCTCGCCAAGCGCATAGGCAAAGAACCGCAGCTTGCGTTTCGCCGTCACATTGGCGTCAAGCTGGCGCAGCGAACCGGAGGCCGTGTTGCGCGGGTTCACATAGGTCTGCTTGCCATCGGCCTCCATCTGGGCATTGAGCGCCATGAAGTCGCTCTTGGCCATATAGACCTCGCCGCGCACCTCCACCACATCGGGTACATCGGCAGGCAGCTGGTTCGGAATTTCCTTGATGGTCTTGATATTGGCGGTGACGTTCTCGCCCGTCGTGCCGTCGCCACGTGTTGCCGCCGTCTTCAGCCTGCCGCTCTCGTAGCGGATGGACATGGAAAGTCCGTCGATCTTCGGTTCGGCGGTAAAGGCAATCGAATCATCCGGCAGGTGCCCGAGGAAGCGGTAAACCGAACTGACGAAATCGCGCAGATCACCTTCAGAAAACGTATTGTCGAGTGACAGCATCGGCCGCGCATGCACGATGGGCGCGAAGGTGGGAAGCGGCGTGAAGCCGACTTTCTTCGAAGGGCTGTCGGCCCGCACCAGCGCCGGGAAAGCCGCCTCTATGGCATCGTTGCGCCGCTTCAGCGCATCGTAGTCCGCGTCCGAAATTTCCGGCGCGTCCTTGCCATGATAAAGCGCATCGTGGCGGGCAAGCTCGGCTGCCAGAAATGCCAGCTCGGAAGAGGCCTCAAGCTCGGTCAGGTTTTCGACGGGAATCTGGTCTTTCGACATGGAAGAAGCCTCACGGATGAATCTGCAATGCTTTTAGCGAATTATTGGCAAACGCAAAACTATCCTCGCTTTTCAACAGGCGGGAATCCGCTATTCTGAGCATCCGGATGAAACGGAAGCCGGAGCCCCCATGGAACTCACCACCCTCATTGCCTTTGCAGCAGCCTTCTTCGTGTTCGCGGCCAGCCCCGGCCCGGACAATATGACGATCGTCGCCCGCACCATCACCCATGGTGCCGCCTCCGGCCTCGCCTATGGGGCCGGAACCGTGGCAGGAATATTGATATTCCTCACGCTTGCAGCCTTCGGCCTGTCGATCCTCGCAGCCGAAATGGGAACAGTGATGGCGGTGCTGCGCTATGGCGGCGCGGCCTATCTCATCTGGATGGGCTTCAAACTCTGGACAGCGGAACCTGTGGTTCCCGATCTGCAACCCATGAATGGCCGCCATAGCCTTCTTTCGATATTCGCCACGGGAACCGCGCTCAATCTCGGAAATCCGAAAATGCCGCTCTTTTACGTGGCGTTGCTACCGAACGTTGTCGGCGCCTCGCTGACGGTCGATCACCTTCTGGCGCTGGCATCCGTCATCGTCGTGGTGGAGGGGGTTGTGATCGGCGCTCATGTGGTTCTGGCTGTGCGGGCAAGAAAGCTGCTGCGTGAGCCAAGAATCGTCCGCAGGGTGAACCGGGCGGCGGGCGGCGTCATGATCGGCTCCGGCGTGGCGGTGGCCGTCAGCCGTTAATCCTTGGCGGCAAGCAGGCGGGCGGCGGCAGCCCTCGCCTCATCTGTCACCGAGGCACCGGCAAGCATGCGGGCGATTTCTTCGGTGCGATGTTTCGGCTCCATGGTAGCGACACGCGTGGCGATGCGCTCGGTGCCGTCGCCGGAGGGGCCTTTGGAAATGAGAAGATGTGTGGCCGCCCGCGCGGCCACCTGGGGCGCGTGGGTGACGGACAGAACCTGCACGGTTTTCGACAGACGACGCAGCCTCTGGCCAATGGCATCTGCCACAGCGCCGCCAACGCCCGTGTCGATTTCGTCGAACACCAGTGTCGGTGCCGAACCACGATCAGCCAGCGCGACTTTAAGCGCCAGCAGGAAACGGGACAATTCGCCGCCAGAAGCGACTTTCATGATCGGGCCGGGCCGCGTTCCAGGATTGGTCTGAACGTGGAATTCCACGATGTCGATACCGTCAGCCGTCGCTTGCTCCGGGTCGGAGCTGACTTCGACGGTAAAACGTGCCCGCTCCAGCTTGAGCGCCGGAAGCTCCGCCATGACAGCTTCGGAAAGCGCATTCGCCGCATTGTGGCGTTTTTCGGAAAGCGATTTGGCCGCGTGGTCGAAATCGGCTTTCACAACGCCGAGGTTGGCTTCAAGTTTGCCGAGCTTTTCTTCGCCCGCATCGAGGTCGGCGAGATCCGCGACCATTTTTTCCGCGAGCGCCGGTAGATCAGGCACCGCGACATTATATTTGCGTCCGGCGGCGCGTAGCGCAAACAGCCGTTCCTCCACCCGCTCCAGCTCGCGTGGATCGAACTCGGTGCGGCGAAGTGCGGCCTCCACTTCCATCTGCGCGTTGGAAAGGCTGTCGAGCGCGGCATCCAGCAATTGCACGGTGTCTTCCAGCAATCCCGGCGCCTCGTGGCTCTTGCGTTCCAGGCGCCGCATCATGGATGCGATCATGGGCACTGGCGAGGCGTTGCCGTTCAGGAACTCGCTCGCTTCGGCGATATCACCGGCAATACGTTCGGATTTCTGCATCACCGCCCGACGTTCGGCAAGCTCCTCCTCCTCGCCGTCGCGCGGCGAGAGCACCTCAAGCTCCTCGACGGAGGAACGCAGATAGTCCGCCTCTCGGGCAGCAGCCTCAACCTTGGCACGATGGGTTTTCAACGCCCGCTCGGCGTCTTTCCATGTGCGGTAGAAACCCTGAACGGCACGGGCATCGTCGCTCAGCCCGGCAAAAGCATCCAGCAGCGTGCGGTGGGCATCGGTATCGACAAGAGCGCGGTCGTCGTGCTGGCCGTGAATTTCGACCAGTAGCTGCCCCAGCTGACGCATCATCTGCACGCTGATGGCCTGATCGTTGATATAGGCCTTGGTGCGTCCGTCTGCGGATTGCACGCGGCGGAAAATCAGGTCGCCATCGTCATCCAGACCGTTTTCGCGCAGGAGATGCCGTGTGGGGTGGCTGTTCGGAACTTCGAAAGTGGCAGTGACCTGCCCCTTCTCTTCCCCGTGGCGCACCAGACCGCCATCGCCGCGGCCGCCGAGGGCTAGCGACAGGCTGTCAAGCAGAATGGATTTGCCCGCGCCCGTCTCACCCGTCAACACGGAAAGGCCCGCCTCAAAGCCGAGGTCGAGCCTTTCAATCAGAACGATGTCACGAATCGAGAGCTGGACCAGCATGGCCTATGCCCTGTCTCAGGCGCCGATAAGCTTCTTGCCGGCGCGCGAAATCCAGGACCCCTTGTTTTCACGCGGCTCCAACCCACCGCCCTTCAGCAGCTTGTAGGAATCCGCATACCATTGGCTGTCGGGATAATTGTTGCCGAGAACGGCGGCGGCAGTCTGCGCCTCGTCGGAAAGACCCATCGCATAATAGGATTCCGTCAGACGGGCCAGCGCTTCCTCGATCTGGTTGGTGTTCTGGTATTGCTCGACGACGATACGGAAACGCGAAACGGCGGCGAGATATTCCTTGCGCTCAAGGTAATAACGGCCGACCTGCATTTCGCGGCCGGCGAGCTGGTCGCGGGCGAAACGGATCTTGGCCTGCGCGTCGGCGACATACTCCGAATCAGGGTAGTCGTTGACCACCTTGCTCATCGCCTCGACCGTGCGCTGCGCGGCGCGCTGGTCCTGAGTCACGTCGGAAATCTGCTTAGAATAGGCAAGACCGATCATGTACTGAACGTAAGCGGCATCCTTGGAGCGCGGATATTGGCGCAGGAATCGGCTGCCGGACGCGATGGCCACGTCGTTCTTGTTGGTGCGCGTGGCGATGAAGGTCTGCATCACAAGCGCCTTCTGGCCCCATTCAGTGAAGGGATATTGCTTGTCGATCGCCTCGAACTTGCGTGAGGCTTCCGTCATGTTGCCGGCGTTCATGTTGGCAAGCCCCTGCTTGTACAGAACGTCTGGCGGATCGGTCTCGACGCCGAGCTTGGTAATGTCGATATCCGGATCGGACTGGCAGGCCGTGACGGCAACACTCGCACCGACCAACATCAACGAAACGGCGATCCCCCGCATCGTACCCTTCATTGCACCAGACCCTACATGCTTCATTCGACAGTTCCCACTTCCCGCGCAAATACATAAGCATCGGCTTTGCACTGGCGTTTCTAGCCATAAAAGCATCTGCAGGGCAACGCAATGATGATGCATTAACGCATTTTTATGGCATCGGCCCATGCAATCGCATGAATATCAGACGGTATGACAAAACATCCCGCCCCTCATCGTGAAAAAGCCGCCCCGAAACGGAGCGGCTTTTCCTATCAATCAACAGCCTGCAACAAACTCAAGCGGACCAGGGTGCAAATTCCGGCATGTTGACCGGAACGAATTCGCGGGCACGTACCTGGTTGCGGGCGGCCGGAGCCTCCACGATCTCATAGGCCGAGCGGTCGCTCAGCAAAGCCTTCAGCGCGTTGGCATTGACCTTGTGGCCGCCGCGATAGGAGCGATAGCAACCGATGAACTGCGCACCGGCAAGTGCCAGGTCGCCCACGGCGTCCAGCGTCTTATGGCGAACGAATTCGTCCTTGGCATAACGCAGGCCTTCCATGTTGATGACGCTATTGTCGTCGGAGATGACAACAGAGTTTTCAAGCGAGGAGCCGAGTGCGTAACCGGCAGCCCACAGGCGCTCAACGTCACGCATGAAGCCGAAGGTGCGGGCGCGCGAAAGCTCGTTCTTGAACGTATCCGCCGTCAGGTCGCCCTTCCAGGACTGCTTGCCGATTAGCGGCGTATCGAAATCGATATCGACCTCGAACCGTGTGCCGTCGTAAGGGCGGAACTCCGCCCAGGACGCACCCGAATCGATGCGCACCGGCTTGATGACGCGGATATAGCGGCGCTTCACACCAAGGTTCTTGATGCCAGCCGATTCGATCGCATCGATAAATGGCGCAGAGCTGCCGTCCATGATCGGCACTTCCGGACCGTCGACCTCAACGACGAGGTTATCGAGGCCCATGGCGTAGATGGCAGCCATGACGTGCTCGACCGTTGCCACTGACTGGGATAGCGAGCGGCCGAGCACGGTGCACAGATCGGTATTGCCGACATTGGAAGACACCGCCTTCAACTCGGTTACGCTGCCATTTTCATGAAGGCGCTGAAACACGATGCCCGTTCCTGCTTCTGCGGGCTGGAACGTCATCGAAGCCGGATTGCCGGAATGCACGCCAATGCCCTTGAGCTGAACAGCATTTGCGATAGTCGTCTGAAATCCGAGCAGTCCGATAGTCATGCGTATATGCCTTGTTTTGAAAACCGCGCCGTATATTCAGCGCCGTTCAAGTTTTTCAAGCCGGTTTCAACAACCGGCGAGGTCAATGTTTTCCCTTACCCAGCCTCATACATACGCACATGAAAGTGCCAGGACAAATCACTGTTCGTTTCGGATTGTTACACGCACAAGCCATTGAAAAGATGAATTAATTTACTGTTAATAACGCACAATAAAACAAAACGCCCGGGTCGTGTGACCCGGGCGTTTGGAGAGGCGAACGGAATCGCTGTTAGTTGGACTGGCGACGCAGGAACGCCGGAATTTCCAGCTGGTCGTCGTCATGGTGGCTTGCCGAAGAAGGCGTCGCACGACCGTGATCGTCAAGCTGGCCACGACGCGGAGCGTAGAGGCTGGCTTCCGGCGAAAGTGCGCGGCGCTGCTGCGGCGCCATGCTCGGCGCATCCATCATTTCGGAAGGAACTTCTTCCTCTTCGCGTCGGCCAAGCGAGTTGGTGATGCGCTTCAGAAGACCCATCGGACCACGCTCTTCCTGGGCTGCAGGAGCTGCGTGGGCACGGTGATCCATCTCGGCCTTCACGACCGGCGGAAAGTCCTCAACCTTCGGCATGCGGACAGGCTCGGGCTGGCGGGCAACAGGAGCCTGCTCCTGATAGACCGGAGCCTGCGGCTGCTGCAGACGCGGAGCGGCAACCTGTTCCGGCGCGTGATAGACCGGTGCCGGGGCAACCGGTGCCGGAGCAGCCTGCTGAACCGGCTGTGCCGGACGGAGAGCTGCCGGTGCTTCAGCCGGAGCGGATGCAAACAGCTTGCTCTGCGGACGGAAATCCTGAGAGGGCTGCTGGTGTGCTGCGAAACCAAGTTCACGTTCCATTTCGGCTTCCGCCGAACGGATGGTCTGGGCGATCTGGTCTACGGTCTTTGGTGCCTGCGATACTGCTTGTGCAGGCTGAACTGCGGCCGGAGCGGGAGCAACGGCCGCGGAAGGACGGATAAGCGGCTTGGCGGCTGCGGCGCGCATATCGGCAACGTTCTGTTCGCCAACGCCCGCAACGCGGTCGATGCCGGTCGCGACGACGGAGACGCGGATGAGACCTTCAAGTGCCTCGTCGAAGGTTGCGCCGAGGATGATGTTCGCATCCGGATCGACTTCTTCGCGAATACGGGTAGCCGCTTCGTCGACTTCGAACAGGGTAAGATCGCGACCGCCGGTGATGGAGATCAGGAGGCCCTGTGCGCCCTTCATCGAGGTTTCGTCGAGCAGCGGGTTGGCGATTGCCGCTTCCGCAGCCTGCATCGCACGGCCCGGACCGGAAGCTTCGCCAGTACCCATCATTGCGCGGCCCATTTCACGCATGACCGAGCGAACGTCAGCGAAGTCGAGGTTGATGAGACCTTCCTTCACCATCAGATCGGTAATGCAGGCAACGCCGGAATAGAGAACCTGGTCAGCCATGGCGAAGGCATCGGCAAAGGTCGTCTTGTCGTTGGCAATGCGGAAGAGGTTCTGGTTCGGAATGACGATCAGCGTATCGACGGACTTCTGCAGTTCCTCGATGCCCTGTTCGGCAAGACGCATGCGGCGACCGCCTTCGAAATGGAAAGGCTTGGTAACGACGCCGACCGTCAGGATACCCTTGTTGCGGGCAGCCTGTGCGACGACAGGTGCAGCACCCGTGCCGGTACCACCACCCATGCCGGCAGTGACGAAGCACATGTGGGTGCCGTTCAGGTGATCGATGATCTCATCGATGCATTCTTCAGCGGCGGCGCGTCCGACTTCCGGCTGGGAACCGGCACCGAGACCCTCGGTGACATTGACGCCGAGCTGGATGACCCGGTCTGCCTTCGTCATGGTCAGAGCCTGCGCATCCGTGTTGGCGACGACGAAATCGACACCCTGGAGGCCAGCTGTGATCATGTTGTTGACAGCGTTACCGCCACCGCCGCCCACACCGAAAACAGTGATGCGTGGCTTCAGCTCGGTGATATCAGGCTTTTGCAGCTGTATCGTCATTTTACCATTCCTTCTTTCTCTGGCCGCATCGCCCCGCTGGCCGATTCTTGAAAACTCAACTTGGAAACCTCAGGCTCACGCCACGAGGCCACTCAGAAACTCTCTTTCAGCCATTGCCCTACCCGGGCTATCCGGCCGCTACCCGTACCAAACGGCGAGAACATTCCGCCTTGCGCCGCATGAATTTCGATGTCCGCCACCTGCGGATAGATCATCAGTCCGCATGCGGTTGAAAATGCCGGTCCCTTTGCCGCAACCGGAAGACCCGCAACCCCCATGGGGCGGCCGATACGAACGTTGCGGGCAAGAATGCGCCGTGCCGTTTCCGGCAGCCCCGTCAGCTGGCTCGCGCCGCCCGTCAGGACAACACGTTTGCCGACGATGGGGCTGAAGCCGGACTTCTGGATACGATCACGGATCAATTCCAGCGTCTCTTCGATACGCGCCCGCACGATGCGGGTAACAAGTGCCCTTGAAACTTGCGATGGTTGATCGCGATCATCTTCGCCAATCGGCGGGATCGAAATCATGTCGCGCTCATCCGCGCCATTCAGCAAAGCCGAACCATGCACCACCTTCAGTCTCTCCGCATCTTCGATTCGTGTCGAGAGGCCTCGTGCAAGATCTGTCGTAACGTGATGACCGCCAAGGCCGATCGCGTCGGTATGAATGAGACGGCCTTCGGCGAAAACCGAGATCGTCGTGGTGCCGCCGCCCATGTCGATGGCCGCACAGCCAAGCTCGACCTCGTCATCGACCAATGCCGCAAGACCGCTGGCATAGGGCGTCGCCACCATGCCCTCGACCGAGAGATGCGCGCGATTGACGCAAAGCTCGAGGTTCTTCAGCGCCGTGCGTTCGACAGTCACCACATGCATGTCGACACCGAGAAGATCGCCATACATCGACAGCGGATCACGAATGCCGCGCTCGCCATCCAGCGAATAGCCTGTTGGCAGCGAATGCAGGATCGCCCGGTCCTGACGCATAGACTGCTGGCTCGCCGCCACCAGAACCTTGCGCAGGTCGCTTGCTTCGACTTCCTGTCCGCCGAGATCGATGCTCGCGGTATAGATGTCGCTTGCCAGCCGGCCGGCGGAGACATTGACGATCAGGCTGTCGACGGTCAGGCCTGCCATGCGCTCGGCCGCATCCACCGAAAGACGGATCACGCCTTCGAGCGCGTCAAGATCGGCGATCACGCCGGATTTCACACCGCGCGAGCGCTGGTGACCAATGCCGATGATTTCCACCTTGTGGGTGCGACCCGGCAGGATTTCGCTTTCCTGGCGCGGCGTCAGCCGTCCGATCATGCAAACGACCTTGGTCGAGCCGATGTCGAGCACCGAGACGATGTGGCTGCGCTTGGAAGACAGCGGCTTCAGACGAGGCAGGCCGAAATGGGAAGAACCAAAAAAGCTCATGTGTTCTTCTCCGCTTTCTTGAGTGCCTTCGTGCGTGCATCTACCGCCGTCTGGCGGCGCTCTGCTGCACCTTCGGTCAACTGGATCGTTGTGCGGTCCGTCAGACGCAGATCGACGGCAGCGACATCACGCGACAGAACCTTTTCCTCGAGATCGAGCCGTGCCAGCAATTGCAGTGCCTGCGGCAGGTTCTCTTCCGGCAGCTTGACGACGATGCCGTTGTCGAGATGCAGATCCCAGCGGCGGCCGGCAATGCGAACATAGGCGCGAACGCGATTGCGAATTTCCGGCCAATCGGCCAGTTGCGCTACGAAACCGGCAGCACCCGTTTCCGCGTCGCGTCCGACGAACAGCGGCAGGGCGGCAAATTTATTGTCACGCAGCGGCGCGATCACGCTGCCGCTTTTTTCGATCAGCGACAGTTCCGTGCCATGCTGCCAGATGCCGAAAGCTTCACGCTCCTTCAGGCGAACCTCAACCGTCTTCGGGTAGACCTTGCGGATATCAACATCTTCGACCCAGGGAAGCTGGACGAGCTTGCGGCGTGCCGCATCGATATCAAGCGCAATCAGGGAGGTGCTGCCGTCAAGGCCGAGAAGCTGGAAGACTTCGATTTCCGATGTCTGCAAATTGCCGGATACCTTGACGTCCTCAACCGCAAAACCGGCGGCCGAGGTCGTGGTCTGGGTGACGATATTCGTATGTCCGCCAAGCGACATGCCGTAAAGCCCGATCACCGCGTAAAAGGCAACAGCCGAAATCGTGCCGGTATGGGCGGGAATGTGGATGCGTCCGGTCGCAAGGCTGACACCGAAACGCACGAAACGACGCAGCGGACGCGGCAGCACCCTGCGATCGTCGGCATTTGCCGTCGCCACGAATTGCTCGCGCTTTTTTGCCGTCGACTTTTTGCCGGTCACCGCAAACACGAAGCGTCCTCCACCATCCAGCTGACAAGGTTACCAAAGGAGCGGCCAGCATGGGCCGCCATTTCCGGCACCAGGGAGGTCGGCGTCATGCCCGGCTGCGTATTCACTTCAAGCCAGATAACTTCGCCATCTTCTGAGAAGCGGTCGTCGTAACGAAAGTCTGAACGGCTTACGCCACGGCACCCGATCGCCCGATGCGCCATAACCGCCAGTGTTTGAATTTTTTGGTAAATTTTTGGTGAAATTTCTGCCGGAATGACATGCTTTGAGCCACCGGCTGCGTATTTAGCGTCATAATCATAGAAATTGTGACCCAGCGGCACCACTTCCGTCACACCTAGCGCCTCGCCGTCGAGCACGCCGCAGGTCAGTTCGCGACCATGGATGTAACGCTCGACCATGACGTGATCGCCGTAACGCCATTCGGACGAGGTAAGGATTTGCGGCGGATGCGACTGGTCTTCCTTGACGATCACCACACCGAAGCTCGAGCCTTCGCGCACCGGCTTCACGACGTAGGGCGGCGCAAGCGGATGTTCGCTGGTGAATTCGAACCGGTTCATGACGCGTTCGTCAGCCACCGGAATGCCAGCAGCCGCAGCCACTTTCTTGGCCTGCGCCTTGTCCATGGCAAGTGCAGAAGCGAGCACGCCGGAATGGGTATAGGGAATGGCGAGATATTCGAGAATGCCCTGAATGGTGCCGTCTTCACCGAAGGGGCCATGCAGCGCATTGAAGGCGACATCCGGGCGCAGCTCGCCGAGTACGGCGGCGATATCGCGCCCCACATCGACCCGGGTGACCTTGTACCCCTCGCCCTCAAGGGCGAGCGCGCAAGCGTTCCCGGACGAGAGGCTGACCGGCCGCTCCGACGAAAACCCACCCAAAAGAACAGCTACGTGCTTGCCGCCCATCGATACCTCTGACACCAAATCTCCGCTACGAACCGCACCGGAACCAACCGAATTTGACGAACGGTGATTCTGGCACATGATCCTTGAGATCAGTTAAACGCCATTAAGGTTAATGAATCGTTTACTTTCGTTAACCGCCGCGCCCAACATGCCAGTTCCGTTAAAGAATCAGCATCGATCCGAATTACCTCCTTGGAATCAGAGAGTTGCACGGATTGCAACATGCAGGTTTTCAATGATCGGAAATAGAACGAGGGTGCCGCACACTTCTAACCCTGATAAAGACAAGGCGAAAACGTTAACAGATGACGCTTTTCCCCAGCGAAAATTATCTGACGTTTCAGCGTTTTAAATCCGTCGCCTGAATCAGTCTCTCAATCTTGAGGCTACGTCCTCGCACACGCTGCGGTCCCTGTCGCACCAGCCGATCACATTGTCCGCATTATTTCTTTTTTAGCATTCCAAAAGAACAAAAATTGCGTTAACGCAGTCAATGCCTCCCAAGGCATGACATGCAATCATCCAAAAATGGGACCAAAACCATGACTGACGCGATATCTCAGGTATCGCCGACAGCTGGCAATTCGAACGTTGTAAAGACAAATTCGCCTGCACGAGTTCTCACTGCCAGCCTGGTCGGCACGACCATCGAGTTTTTCGATTTTTACGTTTACGCCACGGCCGCAGTGCTCGTGTTTCCGACATTGTTCTTCCCGAACAATGATCCGATGACGGCACTTCTGGCATCCTTCGCCACCTTCTCCATCGCCTTTTTCGCCCGCCCGCTCGGCGCCGTCGTTTTCGGCCATTATGGTGACCGCGTCGGCCGTAAAGCTACGCTTGTCGCCGCTCTGCTGACCATGGGCGTATCGACGGTCGTGATCGGCCTTCTGCCGTCCTATGAGACAGCCGGTGTTCTGGCACCTCTGTTGCTGGCGCTTTGCCGCTTCGGTCAGGGCTTCGGTCTTGGCGGAGAATGGGGTGGCGCGGTCCTGCTGGCCACGGAAAACGCTCCTCCCGGCAAGCGCAGCTGGTACGGGATGTTTCCGCAGCTCGGCGCGCCCGTCGGTCTGTTCCTCTCCTCCGGCGTCTTCTGGATCCTGCTGCACTTCATGTCGCAGGAAGCGCTTCTGAGCTGGGGCTGGCGCATTCCCTTCGTCGCTTCGATCATCCTGATCGCGGTTGGCATGTGGGTTCGTCTGTCGATCACCGAAACGCCTGCCTTCCAGAAGGCAATCGAAAAGGAAGAACGTGTTGCCGTGCCGGTCGTGGAACTGTTCCGCAACCACAAGCGCAGCCTCGCGCTCGGCACTTTCGTGGCGCTGGCTACCTTCGTGCTGTTCTATATCGGTACCGCCTATCTGCTGTCCTACAACGTCAAGGTTCTGAAAATCCCGTTCCTCGACGCACTCGAAGTGCAGATCATGGGCTCCATCGTTTTCGGCATCTTCATCCCGATCGCCGGCAAGCTCGCTGAGCGCTTCGGCCGTCGCGAAATCCTGATCCTGACGACGGTGCTGATCGGCCTGTTCTCGTTCCTGCTGCCTACCCTGATGACAGGCGGCGAAGGTTCGATCTTCATCTTCGCGGCTCTTGCGATGACGCTGATGGGCATGACCTACGGCCTGATTGGAACGGCGCTTGCCGCCCCCTTCCCGACAAGGGTGCGCTACACCGGCTCGTCCATCACCTTCAACATGGCCGGCATCTTCGGCGCATCGCTGGCACCCTACATCGCCACATGGCTGCAGGTGAATTACGGCATGGGATATGTCGGATATTACCTCTGCGTATCCGCCCTCATCACGCTCGCCTGCATTCTTTTGTCCCGCAAGGATGAAGTCTGAGCGACAGGCCACTAAAAGATCGAGGCCGCGGAATCACCTTTCGCGGCCTTTTTTCGTCTGTGATGATCCTCAAGCGATAATTTGACGGCCACCTTTCGCGCCCGACGAACAGATGCGATTACGCCCGCTACGTTTCGCCTCGTAGAGCGCCATATCCGCATTGTGCATGACCTTCTCAAAAATCTCCCTGTTCCCGCGCAAGGCCACACCTATCGAGATGGTGGTCCTGATCTGCAAATCCTGAAAATGAACCGTTGTCGTCGCGATCTTCTCACGGATGCCTTCGCACTGTTCCAGGAACCGGTCCGGGGCAAGGGTGTGGACAACGACAAACTCTTCACCGCCCATCCGCGCCACATGAGCGGCTTCATCGAAACCTTCCCGAATTGTCTTAGCGACACTGGAGATAACCATGTCACCAGCCAAATGGCCGTAGCTGTCATTCACGGACTTAAAATGATCAATGTCGATAAATGCGACGCAATATGGCGTGCTCAGGTGAACGCAATTCGAATAAAGACCTAGCCGGTTGTGAAGACCTGTCAGAGCATCAGTCTGGCTGAGCTGCGCAAAACGCTCGTGTGACTGGATCAGTAACTGCATCTGCCTCGCATTGAGCCAGCAAATTAAAAAACCGACGGTGAAAGAGATTGTCGTACTAAGGACCAGGCCGATTGTGAGCCCATTGCTCAAGTCCGAGACCAGGTCCAACTGCGCCATCGTCAGGATCGCAACGACACAGATAACGGCGGCTATGGAAGCGATCAGGCAAGCCAATCGAAATGATGACTGTACCGGGTCAAGCCGACGCCATCCATCCGGTGTCGCCACGGTGAATGTCGTTATCGCGACGAGTTCGCTTAAAAAACGTGACAGCTGTCCGCTTACGCGATCGGCAATGTAAATGCTCATAAATATCACCCAAGCAGTAGAGTGGCGCAACGCTGCCTCTCCCGTAATCTAAATACTGCTTATAGATAAAAACTATTGATCGACCGTTACCCTTCGCCAAGGATGATATGAAACAAAAACTCCTGGCCGCTTGGTGCTGCCAGGAGAGATATGAAACGGCTAACGCAGTTGCTCATGGCAATCGCGAGGCATCGCAAATTTCAGGCGCCGAGGAAGGGCTCCACTTCACGACCCGGCATGAATAGCCCAAGCCGTTTGATTTCCCACTCCAGCCGAATGCCCGACTTCTCGAACACGCGCTTGCGAATGGTCTCGCCCAGATACTCCAGATCGTAACCGGTCGCATGGCCGGTATTGATCATGAAATTGCAATGCAGCGATGACATCTGCGCACCGCCGATGACCAGACCGCGACCGCCCGCTTCGTCGATCAGCTCCCAGGCGGAATGACCTTCGGGGTTCTTGAAGGTTGATCCACCGGTCTGTTCACGGATCGGCTGCACGGTTTCGCGGTGGTGACGTACGGCGTCCATATCGGCGCGGATCTTCGCGCGGTCTTCCGGATAACCCTCAAACAGGGCGCCGGTGAAGATCAGACCAGCATCGGCGCCGGAGTGGCGATAGCTGTAATCCATATCCGCATTGGAGAGCACATGCTGGTTGCCCTGACGGTCCACCGCATAAACCTCCACGACACGCTCACGCGTTTCACCGCCGTTGGCGCCCGCATTCATGCGCAGAGCGCCGCCGATGGAGCCGGGAATACCGTAATAGAAATGGAAACCGCCAATGCCATTATCCATGGCCATCGCGGCAATATGCTTGTCCGGGCAGATCGCACCTGCCTTGATGCGGTTTTCACCCGAAAGCTCCACCGAGCCGAAACCTTTGGCGGAAAGACGGACGACGACACCTGGAATGCCGCCATCGCGCACCAGAAGGTTCGAGCCGACACCGACCACGGTCAACGGCACGTCCTCCGGAAGGATTTTCAGGAATGTAACCAGATCGTCGGTATCGTGCGGCTGGAACATGACTTCCGCAAGACCGCCGGCTCTGAACCACGTCACGCGGTCCATGGGCGCATCCGGTGTCAGACGTCCCCGCAATTCCTTTACCCCGTCGCCGAGCCTCCCCAGCAATTTAACCCCATCGACCTGTCTCATTCAGACTTTCCTGATATGCTCTTCAATTCCGAAGGCAGCGCTGCCGCCCATTGCGTGATATTTCCGGCCCCCAAGAGAACCACGAAATCGCCCGGATTCGCAATGCCTGCAACCACTGACGCGAGATCTTCCCGTTTTTCGAGAAAACGGGCATCGCGATGGCCGGCAGCCTTGATTGCGGAGACCAGCGCTTCCGAGCTTGCGCCCTCGATCGGATCTTCGCCCGCTGCATAGACCGGAGCAAGAATAATCGTATCGGCATCGTTAAAACAATGCGCGAAATCATCGAACAGGCTGGAAAGGCGGCTGTAGCGGTGCGGCTGATGCACGGCGATGATGCGGCCCTTGCAGGCTTCGCGCGCAGCCGCGAGCACAGCCTTGATCTCAACCGGATGGTGGCCGTAATCGTCGAAGACCTGCACGCCATTGGCTTCGCCCGTCAGCGTGAAACGACGCTTGACGCCGGCAAAGGAGGCGAGGCCCTTCTTGATGTCCGCTTCCGAAATACCGAGACGATTGGCGACGGCAATCGCAGCCGTTGCGTTCGAAACATTGTGGCGACCGGGCATCGGTAGGACGAGATCGGTGAAGGAGAATATCTTGCCGGTGCGGCGCCGGCGAATTTCCACATCGAAGATAGACCGCGTGCCATCGATGCGCACATTCGAAAACCGCACGTCGGCCTGTGGGTTCTCACCATAGGTGATGACCTTACGGTCTTCGATACGCCCAACCAAAGCCTGCACCTCGGGATGGTCGAGACACATGACGCCGAAGCCGTAGAACGGAACATTCTCCACGAATTGCCGGAAAGCAGAGCGCACGGCGTCGAAATTGCCGTAGTGGTCAAGATGTTCCGGGTCGATATTGGTGATCACGGCCACATCGGCCGGAAGCTTCAGGAATGTGCCATCGGATTCATCGGCCTCCACCACCATCCACTCGCCCTCGCCCATGCGGGCGTTGGTGCCATAGGCGTTGATGATGCCGCCGTTGATCACGGTCGGGTCGAGATTGCCGGCTTCCAGCAGGGTCGCGACCATCGAAGTTGTCGTGGTCTTGCCGTGCGTGCCACCGATGGCAATGGCGTTGCGGAAACGCATCAACTCGGCCAGCATTTCGGCACGGCGAACGATCGGCAGGTGTTTTTCCCGCGCGGCGATCAGCTCCGGATTGTTCTTCTTGATCGCGGTGGAAACGACCACGACCTCGGCATCACCGAGATTATCCGCCGTGTGGCCGACGAAGACCTCGATGCCCTTGTCGCGCAGACGCTGCACATTGGCGCTGTCGGCCTGGTCGGAGCCCTGTACGCGATGACCGAGATTGTGAAGCACTTCGGCAATGCCGCTCATGCCGATCCCGCCTATGCCGATGAAATGGACAAGGCCTATGGCTTTCGGCATCTTCATGCCTCAACTCCTTCAATGTTCTTCTTGAATTCCTGTACGGACTTTCCGCTCGCAATCGCCTCGACCAGATCGGCCAGCACATCCGCCGCATGCGGTTTTCCTGTCGCCTTGGCCGCCGCCGCCGTTGCGGACAACCGATCCGGCTCGGACAGCGCCGAGGACAGAAGGCCGGAAAGCTTCTGCGGCGACAGTTCCGACTGCTTGATAACGCTTGCACCGCCGGCTGCCGAAAGCGCTGCCGCATTGGCCGCCTGATCGTGATCCAGCGCATGCGGATAAGGCACAAGGATCGAGGGTCGGCCGATGACCGAAAGCTCCGATACCGTCGACGCACCCGAACGGCTGATGACCAGATCGGCCTCACCGATGCGCGAGGCCATATCGCCGAAGAAAGGCGAGACATCCGCCTTCACGCCCAGCTTCTGATACGAGGAGATCACACTGTCCTTGTCTTCGGGGCGCGCCTGCTGGGTCACGACGATGCGCTTGCGCTGCTCGTCCTTCAACAGGCAGATCGCCGCGGGAACCGCGCTGGAAAAGAACTGCGCTCCCTGGCTGCCGCCGAAAACCACGAGCTGGAACGTCTCGCCGGTCTGTGAAGGCGTATAGGGTATCTCTGACGCCGCCAGCACCGCCGGGCGCACGGGATTGCCGGTCGCAACCGTCTTGTCGGAATATTGGCCGTTGGCGGGCGGCAGAAAACCGCCGGCAATCGCCTTCACACGGGCCGCCAGCGCCTTGTTGGCTCGACCCATCACCGCATTCTGCTCGTGAATGATCGATGGCACGCCAAGCCCGGTCGAGGCAAGCAGCGGCGGCACGGTGGGATAACCGCCAAAGCCGACGACCGCAACCGGCTTCAGCTTCGTGATCAGCCGGCGCGCTGAACGCAGCCCTGTCCACAGCTTCCACAGCGAACGCGCCACGGAAATCGGGTTTTTCGAACCAATGGTGGCGGATGGAACGACGTGAATTTCTTCCGCCGGAAACTTTCCCGCATAACGCTCGGCACGGCTGTCGGTGACCAGATGCACCTGATAACCGCGCGCTTTCAGCGTGTGCGCCAAGGCCTCGGCTGGAAAGACATGGCCGCCGGTACCCCCGGCGGCGAGCAGAACAATACCCTTGCTCATGATCATTTACTCCGCAGGAACGCCGGAACCGACGCGGAAGAAGCTGCGCTCCTGCGCCCTCTTTTCCGGCCTGTGGCGTGTCAGCGCCAGAAGGAAGCCTGCCGTGACGCAGATCGCCATCATCGACGAACCACCATAGGAAATGAGCGGCAGCGTCATGCCCTTGGCGGGCATCAGCTCCAGATTAACGCCGATATTGATCATCGACTGCATGCCGATCTGCAGGACCAGACCGGCCACGGCAAAGCGGCAGAAATCGTCTTTTTCCCTGAAGGCGTGCGAGAGGCCGCGCAACACGATGAAGGCGAAGATCGCCACAAGGAACATGCAGAAAACAATGCCGAATTCTTCCGCCGCCACCGAGAAGATGAAGTCGGTATGGCTGTCGGGAATGATACGCTTGACGATGCCCTCACCCGGGCCGCGACCGAACCAGTCGCCACGAATGATCGCCTCGCGCGCCGTATCCACCTGGAAGGTATCACCCTCACCGGTCCAGAAACGGTCGATACGGCCGGCGACGTGCGGCAGGAGCAGATAGGCGGAGACGATGCCGAGAACGCCGAGGCCGCCGAGCACGATGATCCAGAACCACGGAACACCGGCCATGAAGAACATGCCGCCCCACACCACCGATGTCAGGATGGTCTGGCCAAAGTCGGGCTGGGCGATCAGAAGTGCCGCCACGATACCGAAGGTGATGATAGCGAAGAGGTTGCCGGGAATTTCGGGGTGACGCGCGCGTTCGGCAAACAGCCAGGCGCAGACAATGACGAAGGCGGGCTTCATGAATTCCGATGGCTGGATCGAGAAGCTGCCGATGGAAATCCAGCGTCGTGCGCCCTTGACCTCGATACCGAAGAACAGCGCGAAAATCATCATCAGCAGCGACGCGATCAGCATCATCACCGCCACGCGCCGGACCTGACGCGGCGACAGGAAGGAAAGACCGATCATGATTGCCAGCGAAGGCACCATGAACATCGCCTGACGTTCCACGAAGAAGAAGCTGTTGAGACCGATGCGTTCGGCGACCGCCGGCGATGCCGCAAATGACAGCATCAGGCCGATGCCCATCAGCGCGATGAACGCAGCCAGAAAGAAACGGTCGATGGTCCAGAACCATTCCGCGACCGGACCGCGATCAACTCGGCTTACCATGGCCTCAGCCCCCTTTTCCAGAGTGAACGAGCATCGTCATGCCATCGAGCGCCGCAACCTGCGCGACGAACGAATCACCTCTGATTTCAAAGTTCTTATATTGGTCGAAGCTTGCGCAAGCCGGGGATAACATCACGATATTGCCGGCCGTCGCATCTTTTTCCGCATCCGCCGCCGCATGCTGCACCGCCTTGTCCAGCGTGCCGGATATTTCGTAAGGCACGGCTTCGCCGAGCGTCGCTGCAAATTCCGCCGCCGCCTCGCCGATCAGATAGGCCTTGGCGATGCGCGGAAACAGGGGCGCAAGGCTGGCAATGCCGCCGGCCTTTGGCAGACCGCCCGCGATCCAATAGATGCGCTCATAGCTCGACAAGGCCGGTGCTGCTGCATCGGCATTGGTTGCCTTGCTGTCATTGACGAAAGTGACATTGCCGCGCCGACCGACCGGCTGCATGCGATGTTTTAGGCCGGGGAAGGACTTGAGACCTGCGCGAACGTCCTCTTCGGAAACGCCGACGGCAAGGCATGCGGCAATTGCAGCCGCTGCATTCTGGGCATTGTGGCTGCCGCGAAGCGTCTGGATGCCGTCGAGATCGACCAGCAGCGAGGACTTGCCCCCATGCGCCCGCAGGATGCGGCTGCCTTCGGCATAAAGACCTTCGGAAACGACATTGCGCTTGGAAATGCGCTCCACCTTCACGCCGGCACGCTCGATGCGGTCGGCGATCAGCGTGGAATAGCTGTCATCAACGCCGACAATTGCCGTGCCACTGCCGGCCACAAGCCGTTCCTTGACATCGGCATAATGCTGCATGGTGCCGTGCCGGTCGAGATGGTCGGGCGTCAGATTGAGCAGAATACCGGCCGTCGGATTGATCGTCGGCGCCAGATCGATCTGGTAGGACGAGCATTCAACGACATAGAAACGTTGCGCTTTCGGCGGATCGAGGCTCAGCACGGCAGTGCCGATATTGCCGCCGAGTTGTGTATCGCGGCCCGAAGCCTTGAGGATATGGGCAATCAGTGCGGTCGTCGTGGATTTGCCGTTCGTGCCGGTGATGGCGATGAAGGGGCAATCCGGCGCATGTGCCCGGCGCTCGCGAATGAAAAGCTCGATATCGCCGATAATCTCGACGCCCGCCGCCCGGGCAAGATCGACCGACCAGTGCGGCTTCGGATGCGTCAGCGGCACGCCGGGTGCGAGCACGAAAGACGAAAAGGAATGCCAGTCTATCGTTCGAAGATCAGCCGTCGTTATCCCTTCGGCCTCAGCCTTGGCGACGCTGTCGGGATTATCGTCGAAAGCAACGACATCCGCGCCGCCGGCAACCAGTGCCCGGGCCGTGACGAGGCCCGAACCGCCAAGCCCGAAAAGCGCGACCTTCTTACCTCTGAACGACGAGACCGGGATCATCGCTCACCTCAGCTTCAGCGTAGCGAGGCCGAGCAGCGCCAGACCGACGGAAATGATCCAGAAACGGATGACCACTTGGCTTTCCGTCCAGCCTTTTTTCTCGAAATGATGGTGGATGGGCGCCATCAGGAAAACGCGCCTGCCGGTGCGCTTGAACCAGAAAACCTGGATGATGACCGAGAGCGTTTCCATCACGAACAGGCCGCCGACGATGACCATGACGATCTCGTGCTTGGTGGCGACAGCGATGGAGCCGATGAGGCCGCCGAGCGCCAGCGAACCCGTGTCACCCATGAAGATGGCGGCGGGCGGCGCGTTGAACCACAGGAAGCCGAGACCAGCCCCGACCACCGCGCCGACGATGACAGCGAGCTCACCCGTTCCGGGCACGAAGTTGATCTGCAGGTAATTGGCGAAAACCGCGTTACCGGCGAGATAAGCAATCACGCCGAAGGTGGCGGCTGCAATCATGACAGGCACGATGGCGAGACCATCGAGACCGTCGGTCAGGTTAACCGCATTGCCGGCGCCGACAATCACGAAAGCACCGAACAGCACGAAGAAATAGCCGAGATTGATCACGAGTTCCTTGAAGAACGGAAAGGCGATGGAGCTTCCGAGCGTGCCGCCATGCGGTGCGGAAGCAAGCGCCACCTTCATCATGAAGAACACGGCAATCGCGGCAATCAGGAATTCGATGCCGAGACGGGCTTTGCCGGAAAAGCCCTTGTCGCTCTGCTTCGTCACCTTGAGATAGTCGTCATAAAAGCCGATAGCCCCGAAGCCGAGCGTCACCATCAGAACGGCGACGACGTAGACGTTCGACAGGTCACCCCAGAGGAGCGAACCGCCGAGAATACCGGCAAGGATCATCAGCCCGCCCATGGTCGGCGTGCCAGCCTTCTTGAAATGCGTCTGCGGCCCGTCGGCACGGATTGGCTGGCCCTTGCCCTGGCGCACGCGCAGCGAATTGATGATCGCCGGTCCGAAAAGGAAGACGATCAACGCAGAGGTGAACATCGCCGCACCCGCCCGGAAGGTGATGTACCGGAAGAGGTTGAAGACTTGAATTTTATCCGACAGTTCGACGAGCCAGATCAGCATAATTGCCCTTTCAAAAGGCTATTTCAGACTTGGCGTTCCGTCTCGGGGAATGCCGGATACTTGTCAAGCAGTGCCGCGACAATCTTGCCGAAACCCAGCCCAAGTGACGATTTTACCATCAGCGCATCGCCCGGTTGCACCCATTGCAGGGCAAAATCGGCAAGTTCAGCTGTCGTCGGGAACCAGATGACAGTTACACTGTCCGGAAGCGCATCGCGAAGGGCGGCCATCGCCTCCCCCGCCAGCCAGACATGTTCGATACCACCGGCCAGCAGCGGTCCGGCCAGTTCCTCGTGCAGCTGGGCTGAGAATTCGCCCATCTCCAGCATGTCGCCGAGAACGGCAACGCGACGGCCATAACCCTGCGTTTCTGTTTCCGCAAGCACGGCAATCGCCGCCCGCATGGAGGCGGGGTTGGCGTTGTAGCTCTCATCGATCAGCAGGAAGGAGCCACTTTCAATCGTCAGGCGATGGCGCTGTCCGCGCCCCTTGACTGCCTCGAGCGTTCCGAGCACCTCGAAAGCGCGGTCGAGATTGGCGCCGGTGACGGCAACAGCGCCAAGCACCGCCATGGCGTTGTCGGCAATATGCCTGCCGGGAATGTTCAGGTGCAATTCGCTCGTTTCGCCGTTCAGGATCGCCCAGATGGTCGAGCCCGTGGACGTGCTTTCGAAATCGGCCAGCCGGAAATCGGCCTTGGCATGCTGCCCGAAGGTCAGGATATGCTCGATACCCTGGTCCTGCGCCGCTTCTTCAAGTTGCTCGAACTGGGCGTTGTCACGGTTGAGGATGACGAAGCCGCCCTCCTCCAACCCTTCGAATATCTCCGCCTTGGCGCTCGCGATCTCTTCTATGTTCTTGAAATTGCCCAAATGAGCTGGCGCGATGGTGGTAAGGATCGCGACATGCGGACGTACCATCTTGACCAGCGGACGGATTTCGCCGGAGTGGTTCATACCGATTTCGAAAACGCCGAATTCAGTATCGGCGGGCATGCGCGCCAACGTCAGCGGCACACCCCAGTGATTGTTGAAGGACGCCACCGCCGCATGAACCCGGCCCGAAGGCGCCAGAGCCTGCCGCAACATTTCCTTCGTCGTCGTCTTGCCTACAGAACCGGTCACCGCGATGATCCGCGCCGTGGTCCTTTCACGCGCCGCAATGGCGAGCTTGCCAAGCGCCGCGAGGACATCCTCCACGACGATCATGGGCACGGTCAGGCGGCCGAGGGCCGGCAGCTTGCCTTCGGCGACGACCAGCAGGCCCGCACCATTGGCGACAGCAAAACTCGTATAGTCATGGCCGTCGACCCTATCGCCCTTGATGGCGAAAAATGCTTCACCAGCCTTCACAGTCCGGCTGTCGATGGAAATGCCGGTGATACCGGTCGGCAGGTTCCCGACGGGACGCCCTGCCGTGATGGCGATCATGTCGGCGACTGTCCATAACCAATTCAAATCTTCAATCCTTCCAGCGCGGTACGCACCTGTTCATGATCGGAAAACGGCAGCGTCACGGAACCGACGATCTGCCCCTCTTCATGCCCCTTGCCCGCGACGATCAGCGTATCGCCGTTCGAAAGCAGCGACACCGCATGACGGATCGCCTCTGCCCTGTCGCCAATTTCCAACGCACCCGGCGCAGCCGCCATGACTTCGGAACGGATCGTTGCAGCGTCTTCCGAGCGCGGATTGTCGTCGGTAACGATGACGATGTCGGAAAGACGTGTCGCCACTTCGCCCATGATCGGGCGCTTGCCCTTGTCACGGTCGCCGCCGCAGCCGAAGACGGTGATGATGCGGCCGGAGGTGAAGGGCCTGACCGAGGTCAGAACATTTTCAAGCGCATCCGGCTTGTGGGCATAATCCACATAGGCAAGCGCGCCGTTCTTCGTCTGGCCCACAAGTTCCAGGCGACCGGCGGCACCGATCAGCTTTTCAAGCGCCTTCATGGCCGTTGCGGCGGAAACGCCGGTGGACATGGCAAGACCGGCGGCGACGAGAGCATTGGCTACCTGAAAATCGCCGGCCAGCGGAATGTCGACCTCGTGGATCACGCCGTCATGGTGCACTTCGATCAGCTGCTTGTGACGGAAATGCTCTACACGCTTCAGCGTTAGATAATCGCCCTTCCGGCCAACGGTGCGCACATTGAGGCCTGCATCCGCGGCGGCGCGAATGGCCTTATCCGACCAAGGATCGTCGGCAAAAATGACGGCTGGCGCGCCCTTTTCCATCAGCGTGTCGAACAGCCGCATCTTCGCGGCCATGTAGTCCTCGATGGTCGGGTGATAATCCATGTGATCACGGCCGAGATTGGTGAAACCGGCCGCAGCGAGCTTCACGCCGTCAAGGCGACGCTGGTCGAGGCCGTGGCTCGAAGCTTCCATGGCTGCATGGGTCACACCTTCGGCAGCAAGCTCGGCGAGAAGCGCATGCAGCGTCACCGGATCCGGTGTGGTAAGCGCGCCATAATCTTCGCGGCCGGGAGCGATGACACCCGTCGTGCCGATCTGGGCGGCGGCATGGCCAGCGAAAGCCCAGATTTGCCGCACGAAGGAGGCAACGGAGGTCTTTCCCGCGGTGCCGGTAACGGCGACCATGGTTTCCGGCTGTTTTCCATAAAAACGGGAAGCGGCGAGCGAAAGGTAGAGGCGCGGGTCAGTGACAGCGAGGACCGGCACATCGGCATCCACCGCATGCCCGGAAACGACGGCGACCGCACCCTTGGCGACCGCGTCCTTCACATAGGCCGCGCCATCCGCCTTGGTTCCCGCAACCGCCACGAACAGGCTGCCGGGCGCAGCCTTGCGGCTGTCTGCGGTAATTCCCCCGATTTCGATTGCCCCTATCTCAGACAGGAGCAATTCATTCAATTCCGGAAACGCCGTCCCGGATATATCTCGCAAATTCATCGACTGTGTCCGTCTTGTCCCCCCGGCGCGATTCGCCGGAACACCATAAGCTCTAACAATCAATAAGACACGAGCAAGGCCGAGCCATCCTTGCCGAACTTCGGCTTCACGCCCAGCACTGCCGCTGTGCGGCTGATGATATCGTGCACCATCGGCGCAGCCGAGGTGCCTGCAAGTGCCGCGCCGTTGCCCTTGTCCGTCTTCGGTTCGTCGATGAAGGAGAGCACCACATATTGCGGGTCGTCCATCGGGAAGGCCGAAAGGAAGGCATTGAAGTTCTTGTCATGCACATAACGGCCATTGACGACCTTGTCAGCCGTACCGGTCTTGCCGCCGACATTGAAACCGTCGACGCGCGCATTACGGCCAGAACCGTTGACACCGTTCCATTCGAAAAGGAAGCGCATATCCTTGCTGGCGCCGGGCTTCAGCACCTGTTTTGCGACCTGATCCGCCTGTTCGCGCGTGCGCGGCAGGAATGTCGGCTCGATCAACTTCCCACCATTGACGAGCGCGGCACCGGCAACTGCTGTCTGCAACGGCGTTGTTGAAACGCCGTGGCCGAATGAAATGGTGATCGAGTTGATCTTCTTCCATTCGCGGGGCTGCGAAGGCAGCGCCACTTCAGGCAGTTCGGTCTGCATGCGCGTCAGAAGGCCAAGCCGCGTCAAGAATTCCTTGTGTCCTTCGGTCCCCACGGTGTCGGCGATTTTTGCCGTACCGATGTTCGACGAATACTGGAAAATTTCCGGCACCGAGAGCATGCGGCCCTTGCCGTGGAAGTCCTTGATGGTGAAGCCACCGATGCGGATCGGATAACGCGCGTCGAACATATCGCCCAGGCGGACGCGACCCGAATCGAGACCCATGGCAATGGTGAAGGATTTAAAGGTGGAGCCCATTTCGAACGTGCCGTTCGACATGCGGTTGAGCCATCCTTCTTTGGCACCTTCTGCCGGGTTGTTCGGATCATAATCCGGCACGGAGGCCATAGCGAGCACTTCGCCGGTATGCACATCCAGAACCACAGCCCCCGCGCCGATCGCCTGGAACTTGGTAATGGCCGAGGTCACGACTTCACGCACGATGGACTGGACGCGTAGATCGATGGAAAGCTTCACCGGCTCCAGCGGCTGATCGCTGGTCATGCCGAGCGCCGTCAGATCGGCCAGTCCCTGGCTGTCAACGTAACGTTCCATTCCGGCAACACCGCGATTGTCGATATTGACGTGACCGACAACATGGGCAGCTGTTGGCCCGCCAGGGTAGAAGCGGCGTTTTTCCGGGCGGAAACCGACACCGGGAATGCCGAGCGCCAGGATCTGGCTCTGCTGCTTCGGCGTCAACTGACGGCGCAGCCACTGAAAGCGCGAATTGGAGGAAAGCTTCTGATAGGTGCCGCGCTGGTCGAGATCTGGCAATACAGTGCGCAGCTTCTCGATGGCTTCGTCGATATCGACGATGCGGTGCGGCTCCGCAAACAGCGACACGGTGCGGATATCAGTCGCCAGAACCTCGCCGTTACGATCAAGAAGATCGGGACGTGACGCCATCAGCCGGTCGGCAGGGGCAATGCTCGAAACCGTTTCCTGCTCGGCAAGGCCATATTGCACCAGACGGCCGCCCACGACGCCGTAAAAGGCGATGAAGCCGAAAATGATGAGACCGACGCGGCTTTTCGCCTGGGCCGCCCTCTTCTTGCGAGCGCCCTCGAAAGCAGCATGGTCAGTGTGAATGCCGGTGGTGCTGGCGGAAAAGTGAGCCTTGCTCTTCAGAACCATGACGCGGGAGAGAAAAGACATCAGCGGTCCACCGATCCAGTTATGGTTTCATCCATTTCGCCATCTTCATCGCCTGCGACAGCGGCGACGGCAGGAGCCGGAGCCGCCGTGGGACGGGAAACACGCGCCCGCGGTGTTGGAACAGGAGCGCCATTGGCGGCAATCTGGCCGGCGGGCGGTGATTTTTTCTTGGCAGTTCCGCCAAGCGTAGCGCCCGGCTTGGAGCCGTTGACGGCAGCGGCGATGACATCCGCAACGCTCATGCCTTCCGGCTCGGGCGGCTGCGGCAATTGCGAGCGCAGCATCGGCAATTCGCGCGGCTGCGCCAATTGTGTCGGCAGCGTCGGCGAAAGGCCAAGCTCGTCCTGATAGGCATTCACGAGACGATGAAGGCGGTTCGGCTGCGTCAGCAATGCCCAGTCGGCCCGCAAAAGATCGATCGTGTCTTTTTCGAGCTTGATTTCGGTCTCGAGCTTGCGGACCTGTTCCAGCTTGAGATCGGTTTTGTGCTTGATCGAATAGGTCACCACCGCCGCAGCGACCATGACCCCCATCAACACGACATCGAATGTGCGCAGCATATCAGCCTCCCATCTTTTCAAGGCTGGCGAGATCGGGAAGTTCGAAAATCGAAAAATCTGCCGCCCGGGCAGGTGCCGCCGTGCGCAGGCCGGCGCGCAGCTTGGCCGAACGGGCCCGCGGATTGATCTCCGCCTCCTCGTCGCTTGCAGCGACCATCGGCTTGCCGATATTTTCGAAAATGGCGGGCTTGTCCTCCACCATCGGCAGATGGCGGGAACCCGCCGCCTTTCCGGAACGTTCGGAGAAGAATTTCTTGACGATGCGGTCTTCGAGCGAATGGAACGTGACGACAACCAGCCGGCCGCCGGGCTTCAAGGCCCGCTCGGCAGCAAACAGGGCCTGCGCCAATTCTCCGAGTTCGTCATTGACGAAAACGCGCAGCGCCTGAAACACCCGTGTTGCGGGATGGATCTTGTCTTTAGCCTTGCGCGGCGTAACGATTTCAATGAGGCCCGCCAGATCACGCGTGGTGCGGAAGGGATCTTCCGCCCTCCTCTTTTCAATGGCGCGGGCGATGCGGCCCGGCTGCTTTTCCTCGCCGAGAAAACCGAAGATGCGGATGAGATCGCCGACCTTGGCGCGATTGACGACATCCGCCGCCGAAACGCCGGAGCTGGACATGCGCATGTCGAGAGGACCGTTCTTCTGGAAGGAAAAACCGCGCTCGGCCTCGTCTATCTGCATGGAGGAAACGCCGATATCGAGAACCACGCCGTCAAGACCGCCTTCCGGCGCGTGCCTTGCAAGATCGGAAAATTGCGATTGAATGAGGGTAAGCCTGCCGCCATTTGCAGCAACCATGGCCTGGCCGCCGGCAATCGCGTTAGGATCGCGGTCAAGCGCGATGACATTGGCACCTTGATCGAGAATTGCCTGGGTGTAGCCACCGGCGCCGAAAGTGCCGTCGAGGATGATCTTGCCGGATGCGGGTTCGAGCGCAGCGATCACTTCGCGAAGCAGGACCGGGATGTGACGCTGAGGTCCCTCACCGGCATCAGAAGATCGCCCGCCAGAATTCGCCGCCATTCCGTGTCCCCGTCCTATGCGGGGCGTGCAGCCGAAAAACCGCGCCCCGCTCTTGCTGCCGCCTGCGCCGCCAAAAACGCCTGCGGTTGCCAAAGCTGAAAATGATCCGCTCGTCCAACGAAGGTGACATCGGTGGATATGCCGGTAAATTCCCGGACGAAATCCGTCACCATCAACCGACCTTCCTGATCGAGCTTCATGAAAACGCCGCCGCCGTGTACCAGCAGCGACATTGCGTTCGCCTCCGGCGAGAAGGCATCCATGGACGCGATCTGCCGCTCGTAGCGCTCCAGCAAATCCGGACCGCCGACACTGATTGCCGGAAACGCGAAATCCTGAAGACAATAAAGCTCCTGAATCCCACGCTGTGCCAGCACCGAACGAAACGGAGACGGAACCGAAACGCGCCCCTTGGCGTCGATCCTGTTCGTTACGTTCGATAAAAAGCGGTCCATTACTCAACTCGCCAAAACCGCATTCCGCAAAGCGAATCATCCGCCCCACAGACAACACCGGTACGCACGACACATCGCCAAGCGTCAGGGCGACATGCCCTGCAGCAGCCCGTTGCAGGCTCCTCACTCGTTTCAGCGATTGCGGGTCAAAAACACGACCCAGTGTGGTGTGCATTTGGGATACCATGGGACACTATGGGCGTCAATGGGAGAAGCCGGCACGATACCGACTCCGCATCGGAAATTCATAAGCCGTTAAGTTTAACGAATGGTTTACTGCGCGAACTCATGTGCCAGCGGGAACAAATAAAACTTGGGTCGATATGCCATTTTTTTGTTTGCGAAACAGACACTTGGCGACCCTCGCCGAACACGCGCCACTTAAATCGCAAAAGGCGCTCTGATGCTGCCGTGGGAATGCCAGCTTGGTTGGCGTTACGGCTATCTGTGTGATTTAGCGATAGACCAGTTGCAGAGGTTCGATTTGACGCAGAAGCAATGCGCATGTTGCGCTCAGCCAGAACCGTCACTCTCAACAAACAACAACGCCGCGACGCTTGACTTTTTAAACTTTCAATTGATTTTGATTTCTGAAGTTGTGTTTTTCATTGTGAGACAATAATGCCGAATTACGTGGCAGGCTTACCTGCCTTCTTAAGTTATTTTCTGATCGGCCTGCTCTGCCTGGCAACCTTTTCCGCTATTTACACCCGCCTTACTCCCCACCGCGAGGGGGAGTTGATCAAGGCCGGCAACTTTGCCGCCGTCGTCGCTTTTTTGGGGGCACTGATCGGCTTCAGCCTGCCGCTCGCCTCGGCGGCGGCTAATTCCGTCAGCCTCCCCGACTATATCGTCTGGGCAGTGATCGGCCTGCTGGTACAGGTTCTCGCATTCTACATCGCCAAACTCTCCATGACCGACCTGCACCTGAAAATCACCGAGGATAACGTTGCGGCCGGGCTCTGGAGCGGCGGCATCGCTGTGGTCATCGGGATTTTAAACGCAGCCTGCATGGCCTATTGAGGAACAGACATGTATTTGGACGTGACAGAACATCCGCGTCTCGCCCTCGGTACGATTGCCGCAATAGGCCTTTTTATGGCTTTTTCATCGGAGGAAGAGGTTCTTTATACCTCAGTTGAAAAATGCGTTGCCTCCGGTGTCTATCCCAAGGCTTGCCAAGCGGCATCCGAAGACGCCGGCCAACATCACCTCGCCACTGCACCTAAATTTCTCAATATGGTCGCATGTGAAATGGAATACGGCGCGGGAAACTGCTTTGAGCTGAAACAAAATCTCAATTCCACTAACCCCACCGGCATAGGTGTCTTCACACCCTCACCCGCCGGTTTTGTTATGCCTCGGTCCATCGAAAACTTTGCAGACTACAGCAACTATCGCCGCAGGCAGAAAAACAGCGAGTCGGGTTCCAACGGTGCGATGTCGGCCTATCGAAAACGCAACGGCGACCTCGTCATACCGGATGTGACGGCCAGTGAACAGGACCAAGGCGGCGGGGGAATCACGTCAGGAGGAGGCGCGCTAGCGAATGACGTGAAGACGTCCAACGCCAAAACGAACGTCAAGGGCCGTGGTGGATTCGGCGGCCACTCCTTTTCAGGAAGCTGACATGCGCCGCATCACAGTCCCGCCGCGCCCGGATTGGCGCGAGAAAGCCAATGCTGTCGGTTTCTCCTTCCATGAAATGCATGGCGAGCCTTACTGGGTGGACGATGCAGCCTATTGCTTTGGACTGGCTGAAATCGAGCGCGACATCGAAGAACCGAGCCAGATCCTGCACGACATGTGCATGGATCTCGTCGCCGACATCGTACACAGTGAGGAGGCTTTAACCCGTCTTGCCATCCCCCGCGATCACCATGATGTCATTCGAAATTCTTGGCGGCGGTGCGACCGCCACCTGTATGGCCGCTTCGATCTTGCCTATGACGGGCATGGCCCTGCAAAGCTGCTGGAATACAACGCCGACACGCCCACTTCCGTATTCGAAACGGGATATTTCCAATATAACTGGCTGACCGATCAGGTCGCCCTTGGAACGCTCCCGCCGCAAACCGACCAGTT
This sequence comes from Agrobacterium sp. 16-2014-1-2a, assembly GCF_053522705.1. Classification (NCBI taxonomy): domain Bacteria; kingdom Pseudomonadati; phylum Pseudomonadota; class Alphaproteobacteria; order Hyphomicrobiales; family Rhizobiaceae; genus Agrobacterium; species Agrobacterium sp. 16-2014-1-2a. The sequence goes on along the minus strand of NZ_JBNWBX010000002.1, from coordinate 465,021 downwards.
CAACTCGGTTCAGGAAGCTTTGATTGAGGCCTTCGGTCAATTCTCGCGAGACAGGATTTTCCATTTCGCGGCGGTGAGCGACAACGCCGAGGATTGCGGCACGACGATTTATCTCATGGACTGCGCCATTCAGGCGGGCCACCGTGCCCAATTCCTCGATATCAGAGACATCGGCATCGATGCGTGCGGGCGTTATGCTGACCTTCAAAGTCGCGTCATCGAACGCTGCTTCAAGCTTTATCCCTGGGAATACATGTTACGAGAATCCTTTGCCACGCATCTGCCTGCACAAGGCGATATTTTCATCGAGCCGGCCTGGAAAGCCGTGCTGTCGAACAAAGGCCTGCTGCCTTTGCTCTGGCAGCAGCATCCCAATCACCCGAATCTGCTCCCGAGTTTCTTCCCAGATGATCCTGAAATATATGAATTACGGGATTACGTGGTGAAGCCGCTTCTCTCGCGTGAAGGCGAAAATGTCAGCCTTTACCGAAACCGACGCGAAATTTTATCGGCCCCCGGCAATTATGGCCAAGAGGGGTATGTTTTTCAGGCATACGCACCATTGTTCAAGAGCGATTTCGGATACGCCGTGTTAGGAAGCTGGATCGTCGCCGATCGGCCCTGCGGGCTCGGGATTCGCGAGGACGCGTCACCTATCACCGCAAATCTCTCCCGCTACGTTCCCCATATCATCGAGGGCTGATCGCCACCGAAAAAAGCGGCAGGAAAATCGCCAGTTGGCCTGTAAGCCGGGTTCTGTATGGCCCCGGTTTGACCCGGAACGTGGCAGCCATTCATCTGGGACGGCATTTGCATGCCGCCTCTCGCAACCCACCCGGATGACGGGCCCGGAAACCGGCTGTAGACGAAGGCTTTCGCCCGCGCCCCGTGTCATCCCTATTCGGTCTTGCTCCCGGTGGGGTTTACCTTGCCACCACTGTCACCAGCGGCGCGGTGGGCTCTTACCCCACCCTTTCACCCTTACCATGCCAGGCATGGCGGTTTGCTCTCTGTGGCACTTTCCCTGGGGTCGCCCCCGCCGGACGTTATCCGGCACCGTATTTCCGTGGAGCCCGGACTTTCCTCACCTTACCGTCTTTCGACATTGGTAAAGCGCGGCTGCCCAGCCAACTGGCATGGCGTCAATACCCATGTTCTTTGGCGAAAGCCACCGAAAAGCGTAACGGAAGATCAAAGAAATGCAGGCTTGAAATCCGTTGCATAGTCGTCGTTGCCAATTTTTCCATCCCGCAGCAACAGGGCGCCTAACCGCCCGATCTCGTCGGAACTCTTGGCCGCCGTACCGTTGCCGCCAGTCAGAACCGCAATGCGCGGTGACGTAGTAAAGCCGATGGCCGGATAACCGCCCGGCGTTTTGGACACCACGCAGGCGGCCGTGGAAATGCGCGACCGGTCGATGGATGGCACCAAGGTCCCGACGATGGCGGAGAGATGGTCGCGAACGCTTTCGCGCCCGCCGGAACGGAACCATGCACGGATTTCGGGATCGCTATCTAGCTTCTTATCATCGGGATCGCCGCCGATTTTCAGATAGAACCTGCCATCGGGATAACGGACGGGCGGCAGGAGATAGATATGTTTCGTCGTGTCGCGCGGCTCGTAAATCAACGACGGCATGCCCGCATATTGTCCCAGCTCCGCCTCCTCTACCTCGAAGAAGGCGACGGTGCGCGCATAGACATTGAGAGCGACGGGCTGCGGCAACAAATCCTTCGTGATCGAGAAGCCACCCGCAGCGACCAGCACCCGGTCTGCCGTATAAACCGAACCCGAGGCCGTCTCGACGCGTGCACGGCCAGCCTCTTCCCGCGTCGAGACGACTATATCGTCTATGAGCGTAACGCCGGCTTTGTCTGCCAGAACGCTCTGCGCCTTCACCAGCGCGCGCGGATTGACGTAACCGGCATTGTCCTTTTCGAACACGCCCTCGCAGCCCGGCTCGAAGGAGAAATAGGGAAAGCCGCTTTTCAGACCTGCGTCGTCAAGCATTTCCGTGGAAACCCGCAGACGCGCCGCTGCCTCACAGACGTTGTCGACAAAGGGATTGTCGCAACCGCGTTCAGGCCCAACCATCAGACAGCCGACGGGAGCGTAAAATTCCACGCCGCTCCTTGCTGCGATGTCGGTGTAGCGCGCGATCGAGCGGTTGGCGAGCAGTGCCCAGTCCGCATCACCATCAATGGTGCGGGTAATGCGCGCCTCATCATAATGGCTGGCGAAAACACCCGGATGTGACTTGATGTCGGCAGGTTCACCGGGGCCGATCAGGGCCACACCTTCGGTGTTTTCCGCCAGATGGCGGGCGGCGGCAGCACCCATCATGCCACGACCGACAACGATATATTTGAAATGTCCCGACATGCCGCCCTCTTCGCCTCAACCCGCTCTAATACAGCCGCGATTTTGTAGCCGCTTCGCTGCTGAATGTCAGATAAAAACGGGCGACATTTCGGCGGCAAAATCACTCTCGGTCAGCTGGCCATCCAGAAGCAGCACCGCGCCTAGCCGCCCGATTTCATCGGAAGACTTGGCGGAAACGAAATTGCCACCGGTCAGAACCGCGATATTGGAAGATTGCGTATAGCCGATATATGGATAACCGCTACGGGTAATGGATGCGACGCAGGAACCAGAGGTCACGGGGCAGCCCGCAAGTTCCGGCATGAGCGATAGCGCCCGCTTCGTCAGGAATTCCACTTCGCCCGGCGTGCCGTCGGAATGGAACCAACCGACTGCTTCGGCCAGCGTTTCCAGCCTGCCCTTTTCGCTCTCACCGCCGATCTTCAGATAGACCTTGCCGTCGGGGTAACGCACAGGCGGTAGAATATAGACGATATCGTCCTCGGTCTCCGCCAGCACGATGGTCGAGGGCATAGAGCCGAAGAGGGCCTGCCTTGCTTCGTCGAGTTCGAAAAACACGATGGTGCGGCCCGTTGCCGCCATATCGACCGGGGAAGGCAGAAGATCAGCCATGTTGGTGAAACCGCCAGCGGCCACTATGACCTTTTCGGCCGTGTGTACGGCCCCTTCCCTGGTGCAAACTTCCACACCTTGGGAGGTATCGTGAACATGCACCGCCGTCTCGCGGATCAGTCGCGCGCCCTGCGCAGTAGCAATAGTGGACTGCGCCCTCACAAGCGCACGCGGATTGACGTGGCCGGCATTCTGCGCCTCGAAGTAACCGTCGTGATCCGACGGCAGGGAAAACATCGGGAACCGGCCAGCCAGCGCATCGCTGCCAATCGTTTCCACGCCAAGACCAAGACGGACAGTCGAGACCAAGGCTCGCGAAACGTAGTCTCCGGCAAGCCCCTTGCTCTTTCCCGTAAACAGGCAGCCCGCTTCGGTGAAGAAACGGATGCCGCTTTTTGCTTCGATCTCGGCATAGCGCCGGATGGAGCGTTGCGCCAGCTCCGCCCAGACGGGATCGCCATCGAAACCACGGGTGATGCGCGCCTCGTCATAGTGACTTGAAAACACACCGTTATGGGTCTTGCGATCGGCGGGTTCATCCGGCCCGATCAGCGCCACGCCATCCGTTTGCGCCGAAAGGTGTCTCGCTGCCGCCGCACCCATCATTCCGGCACCGACCACGATATATTTGAAATCCGGCATGTCATGCTCCGCATCAGGTTTGCTCCTGACTACAGCATGCACGCATAAACCGGAATCGATTTTCGTGACGTCCGAAACATGCCGCGCAAGAGCGTGCAGCGGTTTTGCAATAACGAGATGCGATAAAACAAGAACTTAAAGCTTATCGACAATCTGAAACATCACGACACGCTTCAGCAAAAGACCTCAGCTGGCCAGAAGCGCCTGGACCTTGCCGCAATAACGCTTGGACACCGGGTTCATGCGGGTGGCGCCGTGGCCGGCATTGTAACGCAGGATCGTGCTGCAAACCTCACCGCCGCCAAGCTGGTGGGCGGTTGCCAGATATTGCATGCCCCAGCGAATATTGGTCTCGGGGTCGAAGAGAGCCTTGGTCGTGCCGCGAAAGCCCATCATGCGCGCCGTTGCCGGCTTGATCTGCATCAGCCCGACCTCGCCCGCGCTGCCGCGAGCCCTAGGGTTGAACTTGCTTTCTACAGAAACGACGGCATGGGCCAGATTGGTGGGGACGCCGTAACGCTTGGCATATTTGACGATCAGATCGGAATAGTCGTTCTTGAGCGACGAAGGCAGGCTCTTTTCGGGAACGGGATAACCGGGCGTACGGAAGAAGGTCCCCAGCGTCACGGTTTTGGTCTTGACGTCCTCGTCTTTGGCAAAAGCAATCCCCGCCTGCGAAACGAGCATAGCAACGCCCGCTGCGACAGCAACAAAAACTCTGTTCATCTGTTGAAATAGTCTCCAGATCGGATAACCGGAACAATGAAACGATAAAAACGTCCAGCGCGCGGAAAGTCGATTACGACCTTCTACCGTCCAGTCTCCTTGATTGATATTGACGGCAAGCTCCCCTGAAGAACAGCACCGCGTCCACAGCGGCTCTTAGACTTCCTCAATGCGGATTAACTGTGGCACAACAAAAAAATCGACTTGCGCGACCGGGAAACGGGGAAGGCTTTTCCAGAAACGGCGTTCAAACGGCCGCAAATTTCGGAAGGCTGGCAATCAGCCGATGCAGCGTGTCGATCGTGGAAAAATCCGCGATACCATCCACCAGCGCCGGGCGGAAATGCCGCTGAAAGGCGGCCACGGCACCTTCTGTTTTTTCGCAATATGCGCCTGTTATTTCAACGCCATATCCGTAAATGGATAGCATGGACTGGAGCGCTTCCACCGGCTGGCCGTGATCGCCGCGCTGAAAAAAACGTCCGCCGCGGATCGGCGCAGGCTCCACCCAATGACCGACACCGTGCCGCGACAGGATGTCCCATGGGAATTTTTCACCCGGATCAACCTTGCGGATCGGCGCCACATCGGAATGCGCAAGCACCCTTTCAGGGGCGATAGACCACCGCTGGCCGCAATCGCGACACAATTCGATGACGGCAGCCACCTGTTTTTCCGGAAATTCCGGCAGGCCGCCCGGATGGCCCTGATTGGCGATTTCAATCCCGATAGAGCGGGAATTGATGTCCGCCTCCCCCGCCCAGCTGCTTTTGCCCGCATGCCAGGCGCGGCGAGTTTCCGCAACAAGCTGCATGACACGCCCGTCTTCAAAAACGAAATAGTGGCTGGAGACCTGGCTTTCGGGATTGCAGAGCCACGAAAGGGCGCCATCGGCTGTCGTCATGCCGGTATAGTGCAGGAGAATGATATCCGGGCCTGCCACGCCCTGTCTTTCGCCATGGTTGGGAGAAGGCGCAATGGTTGCGCCCCCGAAATCCGGGTTGAAATCCGGCAGAAATTCACTCATGCGACGCGGCGTTCTTTCTCGATGGCCTCATAGGCGGCATTGAGAGCCGCCATACGCTCATTCGCGGCAGCGTGCAATTCCATCGGCACACCGCGCGCGATGAGCTTGTCCGGATGGTGCTCGGCAACCAGCGAACGGTAACGCTTGCGAATATCCAGAAAGTCGTCCGAGGGCGAAACGCCAAGCACGCGATAGGGATCGCGCCCATCCATATGAACGTGCCGTGCCATGATCGTTTCGAAATGATCTTCGGTAATATGGAAGATTTCCGCGATACGGCCGAGAAACGCCAGTTCCCGCTCGTGGATCAAGCCGTCTGCCTTGGCGATGTGGAACAGGCCATCGATGACGCTTTCCAGCATCTCGCAATTGTCATGGCCGGAGCCGCAAAGACCGGCAAGACGCTCGGCATAGGCCTCGTATCCCGCAACGTCCTGGCGTGCGAGATTATAAAGGCGGGCAACGTTTCTGGCTTCTTCTTCAGGAAAATCGAAAATCTGCCGGAAGGCGCGCACTTCGGCATCGTTCACGACACCATCGGCCTTTGCCATCTTTGCCGACAGCGCGATAATGGCCACGGAAAAAGAAACCTTGCGGCGGGTCTCCGGATCTCCCTCGAAAAGGGTGCGGATCGCCTCTACCACGCGACCGAGCGTGCTGCCTGCCGCGTCACCGATCGCGCCGAGCAGCCGTTCCCACAGGGATGAAATATGCAAACAGGCGAAATCGAACATCATGACGCCAAGCATGACGGCATATCGCCGTGAATGCAATATGCGCGGCGCCGCTGCGGCATTAACTTTTATTCATTTTTGCGACAGTTTTTCTTCAGGAGCAAGGGGGCGGCAAACGGGAGAGCAACGGTTTTCCACAGACGGCGAAGCCTGGTGCAAGGTTGGAGGCGATTGAAACGATTATATTCGGCTTCTTTGCCCAAGCTGCTGAAAAGCCGCGAGAAATCGGCATTTTTCGTGATAAATTCACTTTACACCTACACGTGGCTGTCGCATCCATTTGCCAGACATATCTTTCTATCCAAGCAAAGGAGAGCCACAATGGCCAAACAGAAAGTCGCAATGCTGACCGCGGGTGGCCTTGCTCCCTGTCTCTCTTCAGCCGTTGGCGGCCTGATCGAGCGTTATAGCGACGTCGCGCCTGATATTGACATTGTGGCCTATCGTTCCGGCTATCAGGGCGTGCTTCTGGGCGACCGGATCGAGATCAACAAGGACATGCGCGAAAAGGCGCATCTGCTGCACCGTTATGGCGGATCGCCGATCGGCAACAGCCGCGTAAAGCTCACCAACGCTGCCGATTGTGCCAAGCGCGGGCTGGTGAAAGAGGGTGAAAATCCGCTGCGCGTTGCCGCCGAACGGCTGGCTGCCGACGGCATCACCATTCTCCACACCATCGGCGGCGACGACACCAACACGACGGCCGCCGACCTTGCCGCCTATCTCGGCGCCAATGGGTACGATCTGACCGTCGTCGGGCTGCCGAAGACCGTGGATAACGACGTGGTTCCGATCAGGCAGTCGCTCGGCGCATGGACCGCGGCCGAAGTGGGCGCTTCCTTCTTCGACAATGTCAGCAACGAGCAGAGTGCTGCGCCGAAGACCTTTGTCATCCACGAAGTCATGGGCCGCCATTGCGGCTGGCTGACGGCTGCGACCGCCCGCGCCTACATCCAGAAGACCACCGGCAATGAATATGTCGAAGGACTGATGATGAACACGCAGATGAAGAACATAGACGGCATCTACCTGCCGGAAATGGCGTTTGACATCGAAGCGGAAGCCGAACGGCTGAAGGCGATCATGGACAAACACGGCTACGTCACGTTGTTCGTTTCCGAAGGTGCGGGGCTCGATTCCATCGTTGCCGAACGCGAAGCCGCCGGTGAAGCCGTCAAGCGCGATGCCTTCGGCCATGTGAAGATCGACACCATCAATGTCGGCGGCTGGTTCCAGAAGCAATTCGCCGGCCTCATCGGCGCCGAACGCTCCATGGTCCAGAAATCCGGTTACTTCGCCCGCTCCGCTCCCGCCAATGGCGACGATCTGCGCCTCATCCAGGGCATGGTCGATCTTGCTGTCGAAAGCGCGCTGAACAAGGTCTCGGGCGTCACCGGCCACGACGAAGACCAAAAGGGTAAATTGCGGACCATCGAGTTTCCGCGTATCAAGGGCGGAAAGCATTTCGACCTGTCTGCAAAATGGTTTACCGAAGTGATGGAACACGTCGGTCAACCGTTCACAGCGGCCTAATTTTACGATAGGCTGGAGAAAGCGGCGACAGGGAGGGCAAGGAGGAAGAGAATGTCTGGACAGGCGTGGCTGGTTTTTTGTGCAGCATGTGCCGTTGTGTTCGCACTTCCCTCTCCCCTTGTATTCTCTGTCGCCTCCTATGCTGCTATCCGCGGCAGAAAAACGGTGTTTGCCTCCGTCACTGGCGGCTCGCTTGGCATCGTCACAGCCATGACGATATCCGCGATTCCAGCGGCTGGCCTTGCCTATCTGCCGCATGCCTTTGTGGAAATCGTTCAGTGGACTGGTATCGGCTGGCTGATTCTTTTCCTGTTATGGACCTTTGCCACCCCCGCCGCCCAGGCAGCCAATGCAGACAATGACAATCTGCCCGGCAAATCATCCAGCGGCATTTTGCGTGATTGCTACGCCATTGCAGCGTTGCGTCCGCGCTATTTCATGTTCTTCCTGGCACTGTTGCCGCAATTCGTTTCCACCTCCGGCAATGCGGTCGAAACGCTGGCCGTAGCGCAGGCCGCAATCCTGTTGCTGGCACTTGGCATTCTGGCAGCGCAGGCACTCTTCGCCGGCTCTACGCTGGCACTGGTGCGCCGCATGTCCGGCAACAAAAAAATCCGGCCGAAATACCGCACTCACTTCATTTCTGGCCGTGCCGTCAGCGCCGGATACCGCCGCATCGCCGCCTGAAAAACCGCGATGCCACGTCCCGGCTTGCCGCTATCCTTACAATAGGTTAATGAAGGCTCGATGGGACACTGCCTGCTTCGCTCGACGCGGGGGTATCGACAGACAGGCATAACGAAGGCGGCAACATGCGAAATTCGGCAAAATTCCGCGGAAGAAGCGCACTTCTTCTGTCTTCCACGGTGGGCCTTGCACTGGCTTTGGCCGGATGCACCAGCGTCGAATATGCCGCAAAGGAAGGGCCGAACGGCCCGAAAATAGCCGCAGTCAACCAGACCGCACCGGCACAAGCCTCCGCACAGTCGGAAACGGCCGGTACCCCGGCTGATACCGCCGCACCGGCAGCACATGCCACTGAAGTGGCAGCCTCTTCCCAGCCCGAATCGCTTCCAACCGTCGCCGCCGTCAAGGGTGGCCGCGTGGCGCTGCCGCCGGCAGCCGAAATTGCAGCGGCAGTGGCAAGCCCAACCCAGATGCAGCCGCAGCAACAACAGACAGAGGTCGCGCAGGCAACAGTAACGACAGCCGCGCCGACGACGGCTGCGGCTCTTGCACCGCACGCCGCAACGCCGGCAGCCGCAGCGATCGAAACCGCAAGTGCCGCCGCGAAACCGGCGGCCCACAACTCTGCCGCCGACCTGCCGCAGGTGGTTGCCGTCAAGGGCAGCTTCCCGCCCGCACCGCCGCCGCCCGGAACGCCGTCGATCGGTACCGAACTGACCGCGGAACGGAAAGTCATTCCCCTGCCGAAGCCGGACAGCACGGTTCTGGCCTATGCGGCCGGTCCGACCAACGCCGCCCTTGCCGCTATCCGGCAGAACGAAACGATGACGGCGCCGTACAAATCCGCGCCGGCCGGACGTGAAAAGCTGAGCGGGCTTATTTCGAAATACGCTGTCATGTATAATGTGCCTGAAGATCTGGTGCATCGCGTGGTGCAGCGTGAAAGCAGATACAATCCCGGCGCCTATAATGGCGGCCACTTCGGCCTGATGCAGATCAAGCACGCCACGGCCCGCTCCATGGGCTTTGATGGCCCCGCCTCTGGCCTGTTCGACGCCGAAACCAACCTCAAATATGCCGTCAAATATCTGAGCGGCGCCTGGCTTGTTGCCGACAACAACCGGGACAATGCTGTCAGGCTTTATGCACGCGGTTATTATTACGACGCCAAGCGCAAGGGCATGCTGCACGTTCTGCGAAAGTAAGCCTTTGAGCAGCGCCGGGACTGCAATGCAGCAAAGCAGCTTTTCTTAAAAACGTCGAGCACGTCACTTTCGTCTCCTCGGGCTTGTCCCTGGGATCTGCAAGCTTTTGATTTTACGATATGTGGTTGGATCCTCTGTACAAGCCCGAGGATGACGTCGCATCCAAATCTAAGCTTGAGACCTGAGTTGGTTTCACACCGCCTTTTCGATTCGTTACGTCGGCCCACAACCCCTGTCATCAAACTGTAGCGTCGTGACTGTAGACGCCTCTCAATCTATTGAGAGGTGAACATATGACGAGTGCGGCACCCAAGACCGGCTTCAGCAAGAATACGAAACTGAAGTCCGCATTGCTCCAGCACAAGGCGCTCTCGAAAAGCGGTTTTTCCGAACGGTTCTTCGGGGTTCTCTTTTCCGGTCTGGTTTATCCGCAAATCTGGGAAGACCCGGAAATCGATATGGAAGCGATGGAGCTTGCTGAAGGCCACCGCATCGTCACCATCGGCTCGGGTGGCTGCAACATGCTGGCCTACCTCTCCCGCAACCCTGCCAGCATCGATGTGGTGGATCTTAACCCGCATCACATCGCCCTCAACAAACTGAAGCTTGCCGCCTTCCGCCATCTCCCGGCCCATCAGGATGTGGTTCGCCAGTTCGGCCGCGCCAATACGCGCAGCAATAGTCACGGCTACGACCGATTCATCGCCGACCATCTCGACGACACGACCAAGGCCTACTGGTCGAAACGCACCCTGTCCGGCCGTCGCCGCATCTCGGTATTCGACAGGAACATATACCGCACCGGTCTGCTCGGCCGTTTCATCGGCGCCGGCCACCTTATGGCGCGCCTGCACGGCGTCAAGCTGACCGAAATGGCCAATAGCCGCACGCTGGATGAACAGCGTCGGTTCTTCGACAGCAAGGTAGCACCGCTGTTCGACAAGCCGGTGGTGCGCTGGCTCACGAAGCGAAAAAGTTCGCTGTTCGGCCTTGGCATTCCGCCCCGCCAATATGACGAGCTGGCAAGCCTTTCCAGCGACGGCACGGTCGCCTCCGTCCTCAAGGAGCGACTTGAAAAGCTTGCCTGCAACTTTCCGCTCAGCGACAATTATTTCGCCTGGCAGGCCTTCGCGCGCCGTTATCCCGAGCCGCATGAGGGTGCCCTGCCCGCTTATCTCAAGCGGGAATATTACGAGACGATCCGCGACAACACTGCCCGCGTTGCCGTGCACCACGCCACCTATACCGAGCTGCTTTCCAAAAAACCGGCAAACGGCGTCGATCGCTACATTCTGCTCGATGCGCAGGACTGGATGACGGACGTGCAGCTCAACGAATTGTGGTCGCAGATCAGCCGCACCGCCGCTCCCGGCGCCCGCGTCATCTTCCGCACCGCTGCCGAAAAGAGCGTGATCGAAGGCCGTCTCTCGTCCGATATCCGCAACCAGTGGATCTATCTCGTGGAACGCTCCAATGAGCTCAACGCCATGGACCGTTCGGCCATCTATGGCGGCTTCCATATCTATCAGAGGGCTCTGGCATGAAAACCATCGGCGAGAATGTCGGCCTTGCGGATGAGGCTCATGCGAGCCTGATGGACCGCATGTATCGCCACCAGCGGCATATCTACGATATTACCCGCAAATATTACCTTCTGGGCCGCGACAGGACCATTTCCGGCCTCGACGTGCCCAAGGGTGGCACGCTGCTTGAAGTCGGCTGCGGTACCGGCCGCAACCTGCTGCTGGCCAGCCGCAAGTTTCCGGAAGCAAGACTGTTCGGTCTCGATATCTCCGCCGAAATGCTGCTGACCGCATCCGAGAATTTTACCGGAAAGACGGAACGCCCCGTTCTGCGCGTGGCCGACGCCACCGCTTTCCGCGCCGCAGAATTCGGTCAGCCGGACGGTTTCGACCGAGTCATGATCCCCTATGCGCTTTCGATGATACCGGACTGGGAAAAGGCGATCGAACAGGCGCTGACAGCTCTCAAGCCCGGCGGCTCGCTGCACATCGTCGATTTCGGCCAGCAGGAACAATTGCCCAAGTGGTTCCGCGCACTTTTGCAGGCATGGCTCACCCGCTTCCACGTCGCGCCCCGCGCCAATCTCCGTTACGTTCTGGCCAACATGGCAGGCCGTTTTGACGGTAATCTCGAATTCGAGGAGATTGCCCGGGGTTACGCCTGGCGGGCCGTCATCACGCTTCCGGTCGCCGAAGTGCAGCCAAAAGTCAGCCGCATTCTGACAGACGCCTGATCTTCAAGGGTTACGGCGCCTCGCCTCTGCAAATGCGGGCGAGACGCTGCCAGCCGACGGTCCTACAAGTATACGCCAGTGAGGTGCTCAGGCATTTCGCTCGCCTGAAAGACCGCAAATCTCTTGGAATCCAGCGACTTGCGAGCCGAAAAAAGGCCACTGCCTCTTGCCATAACGGCTTGTTTACCATGTTATGGGTAAATCGGGAGATGCGGCGCGCCATTTTGCGGCCGTGGATGGGCAACAATAATTCATCAGGGTTCCAATGCGGCTGCGTCTATCGGCACTTTTGTCGGCTATGTTGTTGATCGGCGGTTGTACGTCCACGAGCTATGACCTGCTTGAAACGGCTTCTGTTTCCAAGCCGAAATTCTCCGATACCGACCCACAGGATTTTGGCACGAACAACCCGCATCGCCACGAGGTGCATGGCATCGACGTGTCCAAATGGAATGGCGACGTCGACTGGCGGACCGTTCGCAAATCCGGCGTTTCCTTCGTCTTCATCAAGGCCACCGAAGGCTCAGACCGCATCGATCCGAAATTCAGCGACCATTGGCGCAGTGCGGCGGCGGCAGATATCCTGCACGCGCCATACCATTTCTACTACTTCTGCTCGACAGCGGACGCTCAGGCCGACTGGTTCATCAGCAACGTGCCAAAGGAAGCCGTCACCCTGCCGCCGGTTCTCGATGTGGAATGGAACCCCTCCTCCCCCACCTGCAAGACGCGCCCGGCTCCTGGCATCGTCCGTGCCGAGATGCAGCGTTTCCTCGACCGCCTCGAGGCCCATTACGGCAAGCGCCCGATCATCTACACCTCGGTCGACTTCCACCGCGACAACCTCGTTGGCCAGTTCAAGAATTACCATTTCTGGGTGCGCTCCGTCGCCGCGCATCCCGCCAAGATTTACGAAGACCGGCAGTGGGCCTTCTGGCAATATACGGCCACCGGCGTCGTGCCGGGTGTCAACGGCCCAACCGACATCAATGTCTTCGCCGGAAGTGAGAAAAACTGGCGGAAATGGATCGCTTCGGCCAAATAATACGGCCAAGAAGCAACACATTCGAAAAATCGGCGTTCTTCTGCACCGGCAGATCGCTGGACCCGTTTTTTTGTCGCAAACATGTGGGTAAAGCGGGCTAACAACCTATCGAGGAAATTCCCATGCCCACTTTTCGGTCGCGCAGCATCATTTTTGCCGCCGCTCTGTCGCTTCTCTCCACCGGCTCCGCCCTTGCCACACCGCCTGTGGCCTCGCCTGACGATCCAAAGCAGGTTGCCTGCGGCGGTGATCTCGGCGCATTTCTTGAGGGCGTGAAGGCTGAGGCCGCTGCCAAGGGTGTTCCGGCCGCTGCCATCGAAAAGGCGCTGGCCGGCGCGCAGATAGACCCCAAAGTGCTTTCGCGTGACCGCGCACAGGGCGTCTTCCGCCAGACCTTCCTCGAATTTTCCCAGCGCACCGTCAGCCAGGCCCGTCTCGATATCGGCCGCAAGAAGCTGCAGGAGCTCTCGTCGACCTTTGCCCGTGCCGAGAACGAATTCGGCATACCGGCTGGCGTCATTGCTGCCTTCTGGGCCATGGAGACCGATTTCGGCGCCGTCCAGGGCGATTTCAACACCCGTAACGCGCTGGTGACCCTCTCGCACGATTGCCGCCGCCCGGAACTCTTCCGTCCGCAATTGCTGGCCCTCATCGAAATGGTCCAGCACGGCGATCTCGACCCCACGTCCAACACGGGTGCGTGGGCCGGTGAAATCGGCCAGGTACAGATGCTGCCCAAGGACATCATCGCCTTCGGCATCGATGGTGATGGCGATGGCCATGTCAACGTCAAGAGCAGCGCACCGGATGCGATCCTCACGGCGGCGAAATTCATCCAGCACCTCGGCTTCAAGAAGGGCGAACCCTGGATGCAGGAAGTTTCCGTACCGGAAAACCTGCCCTGGGAAAAATCCGGCCTTGGCGGTTCGCTTACCGCCGGTGACTGGTTTACCCTTGGCGTGACCCCGCGCGACGGTAACAAAAATTTCGCCTCCCTGCCCGCAGCCCTCATCATGCCGCAGGGCCGCAAGGGACCGACCTTCCTCACCTATCCCAACTTCAACATCTATCTGGAATGGAACCAGTCGTTCATCTACACGACCTCGGCTGCCTATTTCGCCAACCGTCTGATGGGCGCCCCTGTTTATAACAAGGGCAATCCCGATCCGGGCTTCGATGACGCGACGATGAAAGAGTTGCAGACCAAGCTTGAAGCGCGCGGCCACGATGTTGGCAAGGTGGACGGAATTCTCGGTTCCGGCACCCGCGTCGCCATCCAGAAGGAACAGCAGCGTCTCGGAATCCCTGCGGATGGATGGCCGACCCAGGCACTTCTCCAGGCACTTTAACCTGTGTTAATCGCACCTTCGGGCCTTTAATCTATCGGCCGGAATCAAGGCTTAAACTGTTAATCTCGACCGGATGACTGGGGATAACACCCCGGTCATTTACTTTTTTTAAAGATATGAAGCACTGCGTGATGAGAAAATAATCTTTTATTTTCAATGAATTACAGAAATTACTTTTTTAAGCGGCGACAAAGCATGCTGCACCGCATCACAGAAACCGCTTTTCAAGTGCCACAAAACGGTCATATTATCGAACCTGTCAACAACAGGAGGCACCCATGGGACTTACAAAATCTCTCAATGCCTTGGCAGTCGGTTTGGCGTTTTTGTTCGTAGCGATGATGCTTTTCATCTGACGAGACGTGAAGACCAAACGCAGAAAAGAACCGTAGATGACACGAGTTTGAAAAGCGCAGGTCCTGTCGGGCCTGCGCTTTTTTCCAGTCGTAAATGGAATATCTGAAATCAGGCGGCGCTGCGGCGCAAACGCTCAAGACCGAGGTTCTCAAGCACCGCATCGACCAGCGGCGCACGGTTCATCGTGTAGATATGGAACTCGTTGACACCGCGCCGTTGAAGATCAGCGATTTGCTCGGCAGCAACTTCCGCCGCAACGCGGGCGCGTCCCTCGAGATCGTCATCATAACCTGCAAAACGCTCATCCAGAAAACTGGGCACACTGGTACCGCAGCGGCCGGCGAAACGCTTGAGCTGGGTCAGGTTCTGGATCGGCATGATACCCGGAACCACCGGAATGGTGATACCGGCAGCCGTAACCCGCTCCATGTAGCGCTCGAACACGTCATTATCGAAGAAGAACTGCGTCAGCGCCCGCGTTGCGCCGTTGTCCGCCTTGCGCTTCAGCATATCGATATCGACCGCATCGCTGGCGCTCTCCGGGTGCTTTTCGGGATAGGCAGAAACGGAAACCTCGAAATCGCTGATATCGCGTAGCCCCTTCACCAGAGCGGCGGCATTCTCGTAACCTTGCGGATGCGGCCTGTAGTCCGTGCCGATACCGGTCGACGGATCGCCGCGCAGCGCCACGAAATGGCGAACGCCAGCATTGCGAAACTCTTCAACGACCTGATGTACGTCGTCACGGCTGGCATCCACGCAGGTCAGGTGCGCGGCGGTCGGCAGATGACTGTCACCGATCATCCGGCGCACCGCATCCAGCGTCGGCGCCTTGGTGGAACCGCCCGCGCCATAGGTGACGGAGACGAAATCCGGATCCCATTTCTTCAGCTCGGCAACCGTTTCCCAGAGCTGGTTCTCCATCTCGGGGTTCTTGGGCGGGAAAAACTCGAAAGATAACCGGATATCCCCCCGGATTTCGCCATTGTGGCGCGCGGTTTCCGATCTCAACATATCATGCCCTCCCGGCAGCAAGTAAAACGGCCTCTTGCACCACATCGTCTGCCATCAGCAGCCGCTGGTCGCGGGCAACCCATATCGTGACGTCCAAGGATTCATCGGACGCCCGTTCAGAATGAAGATCGACGGCACGGTCGAGCACGAGCCCGGCCTTTTTCAGCCATTCATCCATAAGCGGATGCGAAAAGCCGAGCCGCACATGCGCATGCTCATCACGAAGATGCTCGAAGGAATGCGGTGCAAGATCGATGACGATCAGCCGGCCACCGGGACGTAGCATGCGGGCGGCTTCGGAAAGCGCGATCTCCGGCTGGTCGAGAAAATGCAGAACCTGATGGATGACGATCAGATCGAAATCCTGGCCTTCCAGCGGCAGGTTGAGAATATCACCATGGCGAACGGATGCATTGACCACGCCCGCCTTGTCCAGATTGGAGCGCGCCACCGACAACATGTCGCGGCTGGCATCGACCCCGATTGCCCGGCGATAGATGCCGCTCAGAAGCTGCAGGATGCGGCCCGTCCCGGTACCGAGATCGAGCAGCGAGTCGATTGGGGTGGTTCCGACCAGCTTCAGCAATGCCCCTTCCACGGCCTCGTCGCTCACATGCAGGCGGCGCAACTCGTCCCAGGCGGAGGCATTGCGGCTGAAATAATCCTGCGCCCGCTCCGCCCTTACCCGCTTGACGGTGGCAAGGCGTTCGCTGTCGCGCTGGAGAACGGCGTCAGAGGGCGATGCGGCGCCCAGCAGCTGCCTGATAACAACGGCGGGCTCGCCATCCTGCCGCAGGCGGAAATAGGCCCAGGCGCCCTCCTGATACCGCTCGATCAACCCTTCTTCCGTCAAAAGCTTGAGATGACGGGAAATACGGGGCTGCGACTGGCCGAGAATTTCGGTGAGATCGGTGACGGTCAGATCGCCGGCCGCCAGAAGCGCCAGCAAGCGAAAGCGCGTCGGCTCGCCGGCCGCCTTCAAGAGATCCACCAATTTATCCAAACCGAACGCCACGTCTGCCGCACCTTGCAATCTAATCAACATATAAAGATATCTTTATGTCGGCGTGACGCGAGATGCAAGCGCAATTTGCCACGCTCTCCCCTCAAGCCCCATTTATTGCATCAAAAAAGGCCCGCTTTTGGGCGGGCCTTTCTGAAGTGATCCGAGAACAGGATTAGCGCGTCAGGCGCTTGTAGCTGACGCGGCCGGGCTTGATGCTCTCAGGGCCGAGACGACGGACCTTGTCCTTTTCATAGTCTTCGAAGTTGCCTTCGAACCATTCCACGTGGCTGTCACCCTCGAAGGCGAGGATGTGAGTGGCCAGACGGTCGAGGAACATGCGATCGTGGCTGATGATAACGGCGCAACCGGCGAAGGCTTCCAGCGCTTCTTCGAGCGCTGCCAGCGTTTCCGTATCAAGGTCGTTGGTCGGTTCGTCGAGCAGCAGCACGTTGCCGCCTGCCTTCAGCATCTTGGCAAGGTGAACGCGGTTACGCTGACCACCGGAGAGGTTGCCGACCTTCTGCTGCTGATCGCCGCCCTTGAAGTTGAAGGCGCCGCAATAAGCGCGGGAGTTCGTTTCGAACTTGCCGAGCTTGATGATGTCGTTGCCGCCGGAGATTTCCTCCCAGACGGTTTTGTCACCCGCCAGCGTATCGCGGCTCTGGTCGACGTAACCAAGGTGCACGGTCTCACCAATGGTCACCGAACCGCTATCGGGCTTTTCCTGACCGGTGATCATGCGAAACAGCGTGGTTTTACCAGCACCGTTCGGGCCGATGACGCCGACGATGCCGCCCGGAGGCAGCTTGAAAGTGAGGTTTTCGATCAGAACCCGGTCACCATAGGACTTTGTGAGGTTTTCCGCCTCGATAACGACGCGGCCCAGACGCTCGGCGACCGGGATAACGATCTGCGCGTCACCGGGACGGCGATTTTCAGCGGCTTCCACCAGTTCGTCATAAGCGCGGATACGCGCCTTGGACTTCGTCTGGCGAGCCTTGGGGCTGGAAGCGATCCACTCCTGTTCGCGGCTGATGGCCTTCTGGCGCGAGGCGTCTTCGCGGGATTCCTGCTGCATGCGCTTGGCTTTTGCCTGCAGATAGGCGGAATAGTTGCCTTCGTAGGGAATACCACGGCCACGGTCGAGTTCGAGAATCCAGCCGGTGACGTTGTCGAGGAAGTAGCGATCGTGGGTGATCATCATCACGGCGCCGGGATAGTCGCGCAGGTGCTTTTCGAGCCAGGCGATGGTTTCGGCGTCAAGATGGTTGGTCGGTTCGTCGAGCAGCAGCAGGTCAGGCTGCGAAAGCAGCAGCTTGCAGAGCGCCACGCGACGACGCTCACCACCCGAAAGGCCGGTTACTGCCGAGTCGCCAGGCGGGCAACGCAGCGCATCCATGGCCATTTCGACCTGATTTTCCAGATCCCACAGGTTCTGGCTGTCAATGATGTCCTGAAGCTTTGCGCCCTCATCCGCCGTTTCGTCGGAATAGTTCATCATCAGCTCGTTGTAGCGGTCGACGATTGCCGTCTTGCTCGCCACACCTTCCATGACGTTTTCCATCACGGTCTTGTTTTCGTCGAGCTTCGGCTCCTGCTCGAGATAACCGAGCGTCGCACCCTCAGCGAGCCAGGCCTCACCGGTATATTCCTTGTCGAGACCGGCCATGATCTTCAAAACGGTCGACTTACCGGCACCGTTCGGACCGAGGATACCGATCTTGGCATCGGGATAGAAGGAGAGATGGACGTTCTCAAGAACCTTCTTCGCGCCATAGGACTTGTTCAGCCCGGCCATGTGATAGATGAATTGACGTGCCATTGTAGCGAATGCTCCACATCGGATTTTAAAGAGTACGTATCGGGAAATTTGCCGCTATGTAGGGTAAATAGGACCTTGGGGCAACCTCTGGCACGATTATGACCCCATGATTATGACAAGGGATACCATGGCAGGCACGGGCGAAAGCATGAATGAGACGACGGATGACTTGACGTTCAGCCGGATTGAGAGGCTCGACGCTCCATCAGGCGCATCCATCGCCTTTCGCCACCAGCCCTCTGCCCTTTCTCCGGCGCGCGGCGTGCTGATGATTTGCCACGGCCTGGTGGAGCACGCCGGCCGTTACCGCCGTTTTGCCGATGTCATGGCTAAGCAGGGTTTCGAGGTCTATGCCCACGATCATCGTGGCCATGGCCGCACAAAGGCTGCCGATGCGCCTCTCGGTCGCTTCGCCTGGAAGGACGGAGCCAGCAAGGTCGTTGCCGATGTCATGGCGATGCGCATGATGGTCGGCGAAAGACATCCCGGCCTGCCGGTCATCCTGTTCGGCCATTCCATGGGCGGCCTTGTGGCGCTCAACACCGCCGTCAGCCATCCGGATGCCTTTGATGGTCTGTCCATCTGGAATTCCAACCTCAATCCCGGTGTCATGGGCCGTCTTGCACAGATCGTGCTGCGCCTTGAAAAGATGCTGAAAGGCTCCGATGTGCCGAGCGCCATCCTGCCCAAAGCAACCTTCCGTGCCTGGAATGCCAGAATGCCGGAAAAACGCACTCATGCGGATTGGCTGAGCCATGACAGGGCAGCGGTGGACGCTTATGTGGAGGATCCGCTTTGCCAGTTCGAGGCCAGCGTCTCCCTGTGGCAGGATGTCTTTGAATTGTCCTATCGTGCGCCGAGGCTCATCGAACGCCTGCCGAAGACGCTGCCGATTTTGCTTGTCAGCGGCGATCAGGATGCCGCGACCAATGACGGCAAGGAGATCGTCTGGCTTGCCGAACGCTTCCGCGAAGCGGGTTTCGGCCATGTAGAACACACGATCTATCGGGGCATGCGCCACGAAACCCTGAACGAGATCGGCTGGCATGCCGTGGCTGCGGATTTCGCCGCCTGGTGCGGCCGCGTCGTTGGCAACTGACGAGCCTTTGCCGAAACGGAATAAGTCCATGAGATAAAATCACATGCGGCAATGCGGGGAGACGTCTATAAACCGGCAAGCAGAAAACACCGGGGGACAAATGACCGAAACGCCGAACAGGAAACCGCCACTATCAGGCATTCGCGTCATCGAACTGGCGCGTGTTCTGGCCGGTCCCTGGGCGGGGCAGATGCTGGCCGATATGGGTGCGGATGTCATCAAGGTCGAGAACCCTGAAGGTGGAGACGATACCCGCGCATGGGGTCCGCCCTTTGTCGAAAGCGCAGATGGTGAAAACCTCTCCGCCGCCTATTACCATGCCACCAATCGCGGCAAACGCTCCATCGTCGCCGATCTCAAGACGGCGGAAGGCTGTGCGCTGGTGCGGCGGCTCGTTCGCACCGCCGATGTTGTCATCGAGAATTTCAAACGCGGCGGGCTTGCCAAATATGGCCTCGACTATGAGAGTCTCAGGGTTCTCAATCCGAAGCTGATCTACTGCTCCATCACCGGCTTCGGCCAGACCGGGCCTTATGCCGATTTCGCCGGATACGACTATATCGTGCAGGGCATGTCCGGTTTCATGTCGATCACCGGCGAACCCGACGGTCAGCCTATGAAGGCGGGCGTTGCCGTTGCCGATATCTTCACCGGCATCTATTCCGTGTCAGCGATTCAGGCCGCGCTGATCCACGCCATGCGGTCAGGTGAAGGCCAGCATATCGACATGGCGCTTCTGGACGTGCAGTCAGCCGTGCTCGCCAACCAGAATATGAATTACCTGATTTCCGGCAATGCCCCCGTCAGGCTCGGCAACGCCCATCCGAATATCTCACCCTACGAGGTCATGCCGACAGAGGATGGTTTTCTCATCCTGGCCGTCGGTAATGACGGCCAGTTCCGCCGTCTCTGCAAGATCCTCGGAATCGAGGCGACCGCCGATGACGAACGTTTCGCCACCAACAAGGCGCGCGTGGCGCATAAGGCAGAGGTGCGGCAGATCATTTCCACCGAAACGCTGAAATGGCAGAAGCGCGATCTTCTGACCGCTTGCGAGCAGAACGCCGTACCGGCCGGGCCAATCAACTCCATCGAGGAAATGTTCGCCGATCCACAGGTTCAGGCACGCGGCCTGCGTGTTGATCTCGAGGCGCAGGATGGCACCGTCATCCCCGGTGTGCGGACACCGATTATCATGTCACAGACGCCGCTGCGTTACGAACGCCCGAGCCCGAAGCTTGGCGAGCATCAGGCGCAAGTGCTGGCCGAACTGGAAAACATCGAAAGGACCACGACGCCATGAAAGCAACCGGAATGAAAAGAACAGGCGGACAACTGATCGTCGAAGCGCTGAAAGCCAATGGCGTCTCCCGCGTTTCCTGCGTTCCCGGTGAAAGCTATCTGGCGGTGCTGGACGCGCTCTATGAAAGCGGCATCGAAACCGTGGTCTGCCGCCAGGAAGGCGGCGCTGCCATGATGGCCGACACCTGGGGCAGGCTGACCGGCGAACCCGGCATCTGCATGGTAACGCGCGGTCCCGGCGCAACCAACGCCTCGGCCGGCCTGCATATCGCAAGGCAGGATTCCATTCCGATGATCCTGTTCATCGGCCAGGTACAGCGCGAAGCCCGCGAGCGTGAGGCGTTTCAGGAAGTGGAATATCGCCGCGCCTTTACCGAATTCGCCAAATGGGTGGGCGAGATCGACGATGCGCGCCGCATTCCGGAATTCGTCACCCGCGCCTTTGCCGTCGCCACCTCCGGCCGCCCCGGCCCCGTGGTGCTGACGTTACCCGAAGACATGCTGGTTGAAGAGGTTGAAGCCCCCGAGGCAAAGCCCTATACCCCGGTCGAAGCGCATCCCGGCCCGTCGCAGATCGCCGCTTTCTCAAAAATGCTGGGCGAGGCCAAGCGGCCAATCTTCATTATCGGCGGCACACGCTGGTCCGAAGAAAGCGTCGCAAGCTTCACGGCTTTTGCCGAAAGGAACAAACTGCCCGTCGGCTGCTCCTTCCGTCGCCAGATGCTGTTCGATCACTTGAGCCCATCTTACGCGGGCGATGTCGGAATTGGCATCAACCCGGCCTTGGCGAAGGAAATCAAGGAAGCCGACCTCGTGGTGCTGCTCGGCGGTCGCCTCTCGGAAATGCCTTCCTCCGGCTACACGCTGATCGACATTCCCTACCCGTCGCAGAAACTTGTCCATATCTACCCGGAAGCCGAAGAGCTTGGCCGCGTCTATCGCCCCGATCTCGCAATCTGCGCCTCACCGGATGGTTTCGTCGCCGCCCTTTCTTCCGTAACGCTCCCCGATAACGCCGCCTGGGCGGACCGCACGGCCACCATGCATTCGGCTTACCTTACATGGTCGACACCGCCGCAGACCGGTCCGGGCGCGGTGCAGATGGGTCCGATCATGGACTGGATCGAGGCCAACGTGCCGGATGATGCCATCTTCACCAATGGCGCGGGCAACTATGCCACCTGGGTGCACCGCTTCCACCGCTTCCGCCGCTTCAACACTCAATCGGCGCCGACCTCCGGCTCGATGGGGTACGGCCTGCCAGCGGCTGTGGCCGCCAAACACCTGTTTCCCGAGCGCGAGGTGATCTGCTTTGCCGGTGATGGCTGCTTCATGATGCATGGGCAGGAATTCATCACCGCCGTGCGGTATGGACTGCCGATCATCACCGTGCTGGTCAATAACGGTACCTACGGCACGATCCGCATGCATCAGGAGCGGGAATATCCCGGCCGCGTCAGCGGCACCGATCTCGTCAACCCGGATTTCGCGGCCTTCGCCAAGGCCTATGGTGGCCACGGCGAAACGGTCGAAAAGACGCAAGACTTCGCCGCCGCCTTCGAACGCGCCCGGGCAAGCGGCAAGCCCGCCATTATCGAGGTGAAGCTGGATGCCGAAGCGATCACGCCAACCCGCACGCTGACCCAGATCAGAAGCAGGACCTGATATTGCGCATGGACATGGCTCCGGCATGGTGTAAATCCTGACTAGAACATACAGGTTAGGAAACGACATGCCGGATGCAGCCCCTCCCGTCATCACCCCACGCGGCGCAAAGATCGAACCTTCGGCCGGTGCGCCATTCGAGGCCGTGCGCGTGGCACGCGATGTCCTGCACACATCCCGCACAGCGGCGCTCGCGACCCTCGATCCGGTCAGCGGTTATCCCTATACGACCGCCACCAATATCGGCATAGAGCCGGATGGTACACCGTTCTTCTTCGCGGCGGGCCTGACGTTGCATGCCCGAAACATGGAGGCCGACCCGCGCATCTCGTTGACACTTGCCCCCTTCGGCAAGGGTGACGCGCTGACGCTGCCGCGGCTGACACTGGTAGGCAAGGCGGAACTGATCGATCCGGAAGAAATCCCGCTTGCCAGACAGCGCTACATCGACCGCTATCCCAAGGCAAAACTCTACCTCTCTCTTCCCGATACAAGGCTCTACCGGCTGCGGACAGAGGGCGTGCAGATCAATGGTGGCCCTGCCCGCAATGCCAGCAACATCACACCTGCCGATCTGCGCAGTGACCTTTCCGGCGCGGAACAGCTGATGGCTGCGGCAGCGGACGAGGCCGCGCGCCTCAACGCCATCAAGGGCGAGGCATCACGGCTGGCCGCTCTTGGGGGTGCGAAAACCGCACGCTGGAAAATCACTTCCATAGACCCTGATGGTATCGACCTCGCCTCAGCCAACGACCTCGCACGGCTGTGGTTTGCAGAACGGGTGAGGACGTTGAAGCAGCTTGAGAAGGCGCTCGCCCAGCCAGTGAAGTGATGGGCGCAAGCGATTCACAAACCTGGGACAATCGCCTCTCCTCCGTCATGCTCGGGCCTGTTCCGAGCATCTGCTACCTATCAATTTGCGATACGTGATTGGATCCTCGGGGCAAGCCCGAGGATGACAAAACGAGCGTTTCGAATTTTCCCAACAAAAAAGGCCGGGCTGCATTCCGCAACCCGGCCTTTTCTCAAAACCAAACCGTTACTCAGAGAGCAGCGGTAACGATGAACTCAACCTTGTAGTCCGGAGTAGCAAGCGCCGCTTCGCTGGTGGCGCGGGCCGGCGGGTTTGCCGGGTCGATCCAGCCTTCCCAGACGGCGTTCATTTCGCCGAAGGTGGACATGTCGGAGAGGTAGATGATGGTCTGCAGGATCTTCGACTTGTCGGAACCGGCAGCGGCCAGCAGACGATCGACTTCAGCCAGCGCCGACTTGCTCTGATCGGTCACGGACACGCCCTCACCGACCTGGCCGGCCAGATAAACGGTGTTGCCGTGGATGACGGCGCCGCTCATGCGCTTGCCCGGTTCGATACGCTTGATGGTCATGGAAAACTCCTGTTGATTGGCTTTAGAAAATCGAATTATCCGCGGAAAATCAGCCGCGCAGGTGGTGGGTCTTTTCGTAGATCGCGGTCGAGCGCGCGCCGGAACGGCAATAGCCGAGCATCGGGCGCTGCAATTCGTCAAGCGCATCCACCATGCCGGTAACCGCATCCGCATCGACGCCGTAGCGGCCAACCGGTACATGCACGATGGTCAGGCCAAGCTGTTCGGCACGCTCGGCAATATCGGCGAAAAGCGGCTGGCCTTCTTCTTCGCCATCTGGGCGGTGGCAGACGATCGACTTGAAGCCGAGTGCCTTGACCTCGTCGAGATCGGCAACGCTGATCTGTCCCGTGACCGAATATTCGTCGTCTATGCGCCTGATATCCATAATAATGCCTCCGCTTAAACCGGCGCCTTGGCGCCGCTGGCACGCTGTCGCCACTGTCTGAAATCCGCATCCGATGTAAGGGCTCAAAACCCTTGCGTCAATGATGCGGCGCCTTCATTCGGTACGCCATTCAGTCCCCTATTCAGAGGATGGAAAAGCGAAGACCATAGGAGCGGCTTTCGCCCGGCTGCAGCATATTGAACTCGCCGGCGGCCTCAAGCTCGCCGCGCCCCACCCAGCGGTGCGAAACCGGTTCGATGCCAAGCACATTGGCCGGATCCTTCTGGTTCCGCCACATCTGCAGATAGGGCAACGTCTCCGTGCCGAAACGTACTTTCAGCGTCTTGCCACCAATTGTAGCAATCGGACCGAGCGCAAGTTCCGCCCATTCGTCCTGACCGGCGGGAACACAGAACACCGTGCCCGGCTCCTCGCCAAAGCGCCAGCCATGACCACCGCCATCGAGCATGGCACCTTCTAGCCGAACGGCCTCGTCAAACAACCGCGCGCCAACATTCATGTGGTACATCAGAAAGACCGGGATCGGCCGCGAACTCGTATTGACGATCCGGTCATCGAGGCTCACTTCTCCGCTTTCGCCATCGATGCGCCATGTCCGCTCGAGAAGGGCCGTGCCGCCATCGGCAAGGTTCACGGGAACCTCGGCACGCGCCAATGCATTGGACTCATGAACGTCGAAGGCAACTATCTTGGCGGGATGCGCGGAGAAGGACCCATGCAAAGGATATCGACGCCCCTCGCCCTCACCGCCGATCGGTTCGGGATGGCGGATATGATCGGGACCGCAGGTGAACAGAAAGCCTTCAAGCGAATGGTCGATGCGCGGATCGCCATCATCTGGAATGGCACGGCCGGGCGCGATGTCGATACCATCGACAACACAGGCGCCAATATCGAAAACGGAGGTTTCATCGAGGAAAATGCGTGGCGATTTGCCGGCCTGAAACGAACGCAAGACAACCTCCCTGTGGCAGTAAAAGCGCAATAATCACGGAAACGCTACTAACCGTGACGTAAATTAAGATTGCTTTAACCGTGAATTCACCTTTTTCACAATAGGGTCAAGATTACGGTGTGTTTATCGGTGAACGAAGTAAGGGATAGCAGAATCGTGAAACAGTTTGTTAACGCAGCTCTGGGTCTGGCGATTGCCTTGGCGGCGGTTTGCGCGCCTCTACAGGCTGGCGCGCAGCAGCGTTATGGCTATCAGGAACAGCCGGTTCTGGTGACGCCGGATGGCCGTGTTCTCGATTTCGTGCCCCAACGTGGCGACATCGTCATCAGTCGCGACAATATGGGCCGCACGGTATTTTATGACCGGTACGGCAACCTGCTGGCCACTGAAATGCCGTCAGGCTATCAGCAGCGGCAACAGGTACAGCAGCGCGACACAACCTATTACCCCCCCGCCCCCGGCGGTGAATATCGTGAGCCGCAGCGAGATTACGGTTATCAGGATAATGGAAGCGTGCGCGATTACCGCGAATATCGCGGCAATGGTTCCGGCGATGATGTCTATACCGGCTCGGTTCCCGGCCCGGGCGCTGTCGAAAGCGCGCCGCTCAACCAGCCGATGCCCGAAGAAAGCACCACGGCTGCCGTTCCGCAGCCGCAGCACCTGATCGAGCGCCACACGCCCGTCACCACACCGGTCAACCGGTCTCGCCAGGAGATCGTGGCACTTCAGA
Organism: Agrobacterium sp. 16-2014-1-2a; assembly: GCF_053522705.1. Lineage (NCBI taxonomy): Bacteria > Pseudomonadati > Pseudomonadota > Alphaproteobacteria > Hyphomicrobiales > Rhizobiaceae > Agrobacterium > Agrobacterium sp. 16-2014-1-2a. The sequence goes on along the minus strand of NZ_JBNWBX010000002.1, from coordinate 439,075 downwards.
CCTTCCTCGACCGCGAAGGCATCTCGCCCGGCGTGATCGATGGCAAGATGGGCGACAACGTCAACAAGGCGATTGCCGCCTGGCAGGACATGACCGGCGAAAAGCTCGACCCGAACAATTCCGAGGACATTCTCGAGCGTCTGCGCGCCTCCGGCGGCATGCCGATCGTCGATTATACGATCACCGCAGCCGATGCAGCCGGCCCCTATGTCGCCTCCATTCCGGATGACTATGCGGAGAAGTCGCAGCTACCCGCCCTCTCCTTCACCTCCACGTCGGAGGCGTTGGCCGAACGCTTCCACATGGACGAGACCTATCTGAAAGAACTGAACCCCGGCATCGATTTTTCCGTGCCCGGCACCATCATCAAGGTTGTCAATCCGGGGGAACCCAAAAAGGGACAGGTGGCCCGCATCGTCGCGCATAAGGGCATCAAGCAGGTCTTCGCTTATGGAGAGGATGGTGCTCTGATCGCCGCCTATCCCGCCACCATCGGTTCTACGGACACGCCTTCGCCAAGCGGCACGCACACCGTCGAGCGCGTCGCGCTTAATCCGGGTTACACCTACAATCCGAAGATCAACTTCAGGCAGGGCCAGAACGACAAGATCCTGCAAATTCCGCCCGGTCCAAACGGCCCAGTTGGCACGGTCTGGATTGCCCTTTCCAAACCGACCTACGGTATCCACGGCACGCCGGAACCCTCGAAGATCGGCAAGACTAACAGCCACGGCTGTATCCGCCTCACCAACTGGGATGCGACGGAGCTGGCAAAAATGGTCCGCCCCGGCGTCGTGGTGGAATTCGCGGAATAGGTTTGACCGCGAAGACGAATTGCAAAAGCCCGGCGGATGTCATTCCGCCGGGCTTTTTCGTTGATGGATGTTATCCGCGCTTTTCGGTCAGGAAGTAAAGCAGCGCCGCCGCTGGTAGAGCAAAGCCGACCCAGGACGCAGCACCCCATTCCCCGACGGAATAGGCCCAGCCGCCGACGGCAGAGCCGATCGCACCGCCCATGAAAAATGTCGCCATGTAGACGCCGTTCAGACGGCTGCGGAATTCCGCCCCGAGCGTGAAGATGGCGCGCTGACCGAGCACCAGATTGGTGGTGACGCCGAAATCGAGAACGATGGCGGCGACCACGAGAATGCCGAGTGCCAGATGCGATCCTTCGGGTGCAAGATGCGTGACGGCGAATGACAGCGCCGCTGCCACCATCGCGGCAAAAGTAGCGGCATAGGTCCAGCCCCGGTCAGCCATGCGCCCCGCAATCGGCGCGGCGACGGTGCCTGCTGCACCGGCAAGGGCAAACAGCGCGATCTGGCCCTGGCTGAGATTGAAATGCGGCCCGCTCAGATAAAGCGGCGTCGTCGTCCAGAACAGGCTGAAGGCAGCAAACAGGAAGGCGTGATAGATCGCCCGCCGCCGCAGGATAGGCGTATGGGCGGCAAGCCTGCCCATGGAGGCCATCAACGCCCCATAACCCAGCCTTGCCTCAGGCACGCGAACGGGCAAAAGGCGATAGAGCACAACGGCGAGAATTGCCATGACGCCAGCCGACGTCAGGAACACACCGCGCCAGGAGACCACTTCCGACAGGAGGCTGGAGACCGGGCGCGCCAGCATGATACCCGCCATCAATCCGCTCATGACATTGCCGACTACCCGCCCTCGAACAGCGTGCGGCGCCATGTGCGCCGCATAGGGAACGATAACCTGCACCGCGACCGAACTGATACCGACCAGAAAGGCCGCAATCAGAAAAGGTGCCGCATGCGGGGCAAAAGCCGCCGCGAGGAGCGCAAGCACCGCCATCGAAACGGTGCTGACGACCAGCCTGCGATTCTCGACCAGATCGCCAAGCGGCACGACGAACAGCAGGCCGACGCCGTAGCCGATCTGCGTCAGGGTCACGATCAGACCGGTTGCGCCGGCAGACAGGCCAAGCTCCGCCCCGATGATGCCGGCAAGTGGCTGGCCATAATAAAGATTAGCCGCAATCAGTCCGCAGGCGGTAGCCAGCAGAAAAGTCAGGGCCGGGGAAATGGATGTTTCGTAAACATCCTCCCCTTCAACTACACGCGTCGTCATCATTTTCTCCAATATGGAAACGAATGTTTCCTAAATAGCCACAAAATTATTCGGCAAGTTTCAGGGCGATATCCACCACGGCCGTCATCTCTTCCAGACTGCGCCCGGTCTTTCCCACCACCCGCATGCCGTACATCATGCACAACATCGCTCTGGCGAGATCATCGGGATTGGTCTTCGACTGCACTGAACCGTCCCTCTGCCCCTCAGCCACCAGTCGGGCAACGATCCGCTCCCTCGCCTTCACCGCCCGCTCGACCACGACAGCGATATCGTCGTCTAGTGCGGCGAGATCGGCGGCGGCGCCAACCACGAGGCATCCATCCGAACCGGTGGCACCGTGCGACCGTTCCGCATAAAACATCAGGCCGGCTCGCAAACGCTCGTAACCGGTATCGTAACCGGCAACGGCGGCTTCAAACCGCTCCGTCTGCAAGGTCCTGTAGCGCTCCATCGTCGCGATGAAGATGGATTTCTTGTCCTTGAAAGCCTTGTAGAGACTGCCCTGCGCCAGTTCCATCGCATCGGTAAGATCACCGACAGAGGTGGCGTGATACCCGCGCCTAGAAAAAACACGGATTGCTCCATCAAGCGCGCGGTCGATATCGAACTCGCGCGGCCTGCCGCGATGGCGTTGTTCCGGGGAATTGGTGTGGCTGGTATCGGTCATGATCGCAATATAGGAAATGATTATTTCCAAATCAAGCAAAAATAATGCCCGCACCTCCAGCAGTCCGGGCATTGGCAGTGTTCTCAAGCCGCCTTGCGGGTGAAAAAGCGTGCGGGTTGCGTGCCGAACCGCGACAGGCGTTTCGGCAAAAGGCCTAGCACCTCGCTCGCGAATGCTTTCGCATTCTCCACCGCCTTGTCGATATTGCTGACCTTGTCCTTGTCGAGACAGAGAAGCGTGCCGCCATAATCGAAGATATCGCGATAGGCCGCTCTTTCGACAATCGGCGTATTCAGAACCGAAACGTTTTTCTCGGCCAGCAGCATTTTGACTAGCAGCAGCGAGCGGGTCGCCACCATGGCGTTGACCCGCGTCAGCACGATGGAGTGGGCGATCGCCTTGCCCATCTTGCAGTTCAGGAACTCGATATGGTCAAGAACCTCGGCAGCCCCGCGCGCATCCATGGCGCAGCCCTGCACCGGTATCAGCACATGGTCGGAAATACCAAGCGCCATGGTCAGAAGCGGGTTTTTCGCTCCCGGCAGATCGATGATGAAACAGTCGGTATTGGCATTGTTTTCGCGGATATGCCCCTCGAGGGACGCCATCGTGACATGCGAAATTACCGAGAGATTTTCAATCTCGCCTGATAATTCGTGCCAACGGGAAATCCACAATTGCGGATCGGCATCCAGAACCGTTACGCGGTGGCCGCTGCGGGCAAGTTCGGTTGCCAGAAGCAATACGGCAGTTGTTTTTCCCGCGCCGCCCTTGGTGTTGGCAAAAGTAATGACAGGCATGATATCCCCTGATGATCAGAGCCGTTTCATGCTCATTCATGCACCGAACCAATCATGGTGCTTTCCATAACCTTAACGAACATGGTTAAGAAAAGACTAAGATCGTTTGTGTGGACAACAAAAAGCCCGCGATAAATCGCGGACTTTTGCCATCTGATTGATCACGCCAGCTTTCGGCAGGAACCCACATCGTCCGCGCGCAGGCGGCCGGCTTTTAGATCCTCGTACTTCGGCAAGTTCAGGGAACTGCCCAGCCTTTTCTCAACGGTTGCACGATCAAGCGTAATCATGCGTCCGGCGCTGGTGAAGGACACCATGCCGTTCTTTCCAGAATACGCCATAGTCGCGCGCATTTCACAGAAATAGCGGTCTGAACCCCTGGACAAATTCCATCCCCGGATTCCCGCCTTATTGCTCGACAGAGCTCCGACTTTGTAACCCTGACCGGAAAGTTCCCTGAAAGAAGCGGCCTGCGCCACAAGGGGCAGGCTTAGAAACGCCACTGCGAGCAATGGCGAAAAAACTGAAAATCTCATGGCTGCCATAACTACCCTTTAAAAGCAGTCCTCAAACAATTTCCTGGTATTCTCCAGCGTCATCGGCACCGGATTGCCGCCGCAGCTCGGATCCTTGATCGCTTCTGCCGCCAGTTCGTCGATGCGGTCAGGCTTGATACCCATGGCGGTCAGGTTATCAGGCACGCCGAGTTCCTTGCGAAGCTCCAGCACATAATCATAGAAACCATCGAAACCGCCCGAAATGCCGAGATATGCGGCAGCGCGGGCAATCTTGTCTTCGATGGCCGGGCGGTTGAAACGCAGCACGGCCGGCATCACGACCGCATTGGTCATGCCGTGATGGGTGTTATAGACAGCGCCGATCGGATGCGAGAGCGAGTGAATGGCGCCGAGACCCTTCTGGAAGGCAACCGCCCCCATCGCAGCCGCCGCCATCATATTGGTGCGCGCTTCGATATCCGTGCCGTCCTTATAGGCGCGCGGCAGAAATTCCTTGACCAGACGCAGGCCTTCAAGCGCAACGCCGGCGCTCATCGGATGGAAGAACGGCGACGAATAGGCTTCGAGGCAATGGGCAAAGGCGTCCATGCCCGTGCCTGCCGTGATGACCTTCGGCATGCCGACAGTAAGCTCCGGATCGCAGATGACGACGCCGGGCAAAAGCTTAGGATGGAAGATGATCTTCTTCACATGGGTCTGCGAATTGGTGATGACGCTGGCGCGGCCAACTTCCGAACCGGTGCCCGCCGTCGTCGGAACCGCGACGATGGGCGCAATCTTCGAGGCGTCCGCCCGCGTCCACCAGTCACCGATATCCTCGAAATCCCAGACCGGGCGCGTCTGCCCGGCCATGAATGCGATGGTCTTGCCAAGATCGAGGCCGGAACCACCGCCGAAGGCGACGACGCCGTCATGGCCGCCATCGCGATAGGCTTTTACGCCGGCTTCCATGTTGATTTCGTTGGGGTTCGGATCGACATCGGCGAAGATCGCCCGGCCGAGCCCAGCCTCTTCCAGTACATCGAGCGCATGCGCGGTAATCGCCATATTGGCAAGGCCGCGATCCGTGACGAGAAGCGGCTTCTTGATGCCGAGCGTCTTGCAGGCTTCCGCCAGTTCCTTGATCCGGCCACGGCCAAGCTTGACGGCGGTGGGATAGCTCCAGTTGGCGACGATATTCATTTCGTGACTTTCTTCAGATGGTAGGATTTCGGTCGGGTCAGGTTCTGGAAACCGAGAACGGAAAGCGAGCCGCCACGGCCCGTTTCCTTCACACCTGTCCAGCAGAGCGCGGGATCGAGATAATCCGCACGGTTCATGAACACGGTGCCGGTTTCGATCTCACGGCCGATACGCCCGGCACGCGCTGCATCCTGCGTCCAGAGCGAGGCGGTGAGGCCATATTTGCTGTCATTCATCAGGGCGATGGCCTCGTCGTCGTTCTTCACCTTCATGATGCCAAGAGCGGGGCCGAAGGTTTCTTCGGTCATGAACTCCATGGAATGATCGACATTGACGAGCACTTGCGGAGCGACGTAAGCGCTCTCGCCGTCATCGGCAGGGAAAAGCTTGGGATCGACCAAAGCCTTGGCGCCCTTTGAGACGGCATCAGCGATCTGTGCGCGCACCACCTTGGCGAAACGCTTGTTGGCCATCGGCCCCAGTGTCGTTTCCTGTTCCAGCGGATTGCCGAGCTTGTAATTGGACACCCACGCCACGGACTTCTCGACGAATGCGTCATAGAGGTTTTCGTTGACGTAGATACGCTCGATGCCGCAGCAGCATTGCCCGGAGTTATAGGTCGCGCCATCCATCAGCGTATCGACGGCAGCGTCGAGATCGGCATCCTCCATCACATAGCCGGGGTCCTTGCCGCCGAGTTCAAGCCCTAGACCGGTGAAGGTGCCGGCAGCAGCGCGCTCGATGGCTCGGCCGCCTTCCACCGAACCGGTGAAGTTGACGAAATTGAACAGGCCTTCGGAGATCAGCGCCGAGGTCGTGCCGTGATCGAGGAAGACATTGATGAAGACGTCGTCAGGCACGCCCGCCTCGACGAAAGCCCGCACCATCCGCTCGCCGACGAGAAGCGTTTGCGCCGCATGTTTGATGACGACTGTGTTGCCGGCCATCAGAGCCGGGGCAACGGTATTGATCGCCGTCATGTAGGGATAGTTCCACGGCGCGATGACGAAGACCACGCCATGTGCTTCGCGCTCGATGCGGCGTTCGAAATTGCCGCTTTCCTCGATGACGAGCGGCGCCAGCGCATCCGCCGCAATGGAGGCGACATAATTGGAGCGCTCGTTGAAGCCCTTGAACTCGCCGCCATAACGAACCGGGCGACCCATCATATGCGCCAGTTCCGGCACCACCTCGGCCACCATTTCGTTAAGGCGCGCCACACCTTTGAGAACCAGCTGAACGCGGTCCTCAAGCGGACGTCGCGCCCAGTCCTTCTGCGCCTTGCGCGCTTTCGAAACGGCGGCGCGCGCCGATTCCAGCGACATCGCCTCCCGCTCGGCATAAACCGAGCCGTCGATGGGCGAGATATTCTGGATCATGGTCATGATGTTTTCCCGTAATGATTAGGCTCTCTCGAAACCGCGCGCCACTTCCCAGTCGGTCACGCGGCGGTCGTATTCTTCCTGCTCCCACCTTGCGGCATGCACATAGTGATCGACCACGTCGTCGCCAAAGGCCTCACGCAGCATTTTCGATCCGTCCAGGAAGGCGGTCGCGTCGCGCAATGTCTTGGGTATCTCGCGCACGTCCTTCCCGCCATAGGCGTCACCGACAAAAGCGGGCTCAAGTTCGAGTTTATTTTCAATGCCGTCAATGCCCGCCGCAAGAAGAGCTGCCATGGCGAGATAGGGATTGAGATCCGACCCGCCGACACGACACTCGATACGGATGCCCTTGGTTTCCGCGCCGCAAAGGCGGTATCCTGCCGTGCGGTTGTCGAGGCTCCATATCGCCTTGGTCGGCGCAAAGGTGCCAGCCATGAACCGCTTGTAGGAATTGATATAGGGCGCCAGGAAATAGGTGATGTCGCTGGCATGCGCCAGAAGCCCGGCAACATAATGCCGCATCACATCCGACATGCCGTGTTCGCCGTCCTTGTCGAGGAAAGCCGGCTTGCCATCCAGGCTCCACAGCGACTGGTGGATATGCGAGGAACTGCCAGCGGCATTGTAGTTCCACTTGGCAAGGAACGTCACCGCCTTACCCTTCGACCAGGCGATCTCCTTGGTGGCGTTCTTGATGATGGCGTGCCGGTCGGCCATGGTCAGCGCCTCGGCATAACGCACATTGATTTCCGCCTGACCGGGAGACGCCTCGCCCTTGGAATTCTCGACCGGAATTCCCGCACCCTGCAGGCCCCTGCGCAGCGCCCGCATGACGTCCTCTTCCTTGGTCGTCTGGAAGATATGATAATCCTCGTTGTAGCCGCTGGCGAGGTTCAGGTCCCTGTAGCCGCTGGCGCGTGCCGCATCGAAGGTCTGGTCGAACAGGAAAAATTCGAGCTCGGTGGCCATATAGGCCTTCAGCCCCATCGCCTCCAGCCGCGCCACCTGCTTTTTCAGCAGCGCGCGCGGCGAATGCGGCACTTCTTCATGGGTGTGGTGATCGAGCACATCGCACAGAACCAGCGCCGTGCCTTCCAGCCACGGCACCTTCCGCAGCGTCGAAAGGTCGGGCTTCAGCGTATAGTCGCCATAGCCCTTTTCCCAGCTTGAGGATTTGTAACCGGGAACGGTTTCCATCTCCATGTCGGTGGCAAGCACATAGTTGCAGCTATGGGTTTCCTCAAAGGCGCTTTCAACGAAAAACTCCGCCTGGAACCGTTTGCCCATCAGACGCCCCTGCATGTCGACAAGGCAGGCCAGAACCGTGTCGATGCGCCCTTCGGCCACATCCATCTTCAGCGCGTCGAATGTATAGCTCGTCATTTTGTCCATCCCTTTTCATGTGGCGAGCAGGCGGCCGGTATGCGACCGCCCGTCAGTTCGAGCATCAGGCCTTTGCAGCCGCCGCTGCCATGGCAGCCTGCTTATGCTCCAGCGCGAACTCCTCTTCCGGCGACAGGATGAGGCGATGGCGTCCGACAAAGGCGAAGTAGGCAATGGCAACCGCAAACCATACGGCTACCCACAGCACACCCTTGGTGAAGTTCGGATCCTGGATCTGATAGAGCAGCGTCACGATGGCGATGATGATTGTCAACACCGCGCCCGGAATGCCGAAGGGCGAGCGGAACGGCCGCTCGATATGCGGCAGATTTTTCCTGAGCAGGATGAAGGAAATCGCCTGCAGGATGTAGGAGAACATCGCACCGAACACGGCCATGTTCAAAAGCACGCTGCCGATGATGCTGCCGCCCTGTTCCGCACCCAGCGAGAACCAGATGACGAGCATGACCGCAAGGCCGACGAGCGCGCCGGCAATATTGGCAACGTATGGCGTCCGGTATTTCGAATGAGTGATCGACAGCACGGTCGGGAAGTAACCCGCACGCGACAGCGAATAGATCTGGCGGCCCTGCGCATAAAGGATCGTATGGAAGCTGGCGATCAGGCCGGTCAGCGCCACGAGACCGAGCAGCACCACGCCGCCATCGCCGTAGATCGCCTTGAAGCCATCCAGCAGCGGTTCAAGCGACGAGCTGAGATGAAAGGCGCCGACGCCCGGTAGTGATGGGTTCAGCAGCACGATCATGAAGGCCGAAACCATCAGCGTGATGACACCGAGAATGATACCCTTGGGCATATCGCGTTTCGGATCAACGGATTCTTCAGCCGCCAGCGGCAGCTGCTCGATGGCGAGGAACAGCCAGACCGCAAAAGGCAGCGTGGCAAGAACGCCCGAAAAACCAAATGGGAAAAAGGAACCGTTGCCTTCCGGCAGCTCCACAGCCTTGCCATCGGGTCCGACACCAATATTAAGCGCGTAACGCGAAAAATCCATGTTCGGAATGGCGCTGACCCAGAAAAACACCAGAACGCCGAGCGAAATCAGCGTGATGACAAGGGTGACCTTGAAGGAAAGCTCAAGTCCGAAGACGTTGAGAGCAAGGAAGATCGCGTAGAAGGCTATCCACACGAAGGGTGAATAGGCCGGATCGAGGCCGAGAATGGAGTTCACATAGGCGGTGATGAAGGTAACGACGACCGCCGGCGTCAGCACATATTCGACATTCTCGCAAAGTCCGGTGACGAAACCGCCCCACGGGCCCATGGCCGTGCGGGCAAAGGAATAGGCAGCACCCGTGTGCGGCAGCGCCGGGCTCATTTCCGCAATCGAGAATGTCAGCCCGAGATACATGATGGCGATGATGATGCCCGCCACCAGCATGCCGCCCCAGCCGCCGGTGGAAAAGCCGAAATTCCATCCGGAAAAATGCCCTGATATAACCGCGCCGACGCCAAGCGACCACAGCGACCACACGCCCGCGTATCGGGATAGTCCGCGTTTTTCGAAATAGGATGCATCAGCCTTCTTGTAGCTGACGCCTGATGATGAACCGTCCATGCCCTTCTCTCCTTAATAGAAAAAAAAGCCAGCCAGCCGTTATTGGCCGATTGTGCCCCCAGTTTCCGGCATCGCCCGGGAGGTTTCCCGCACTGCGCCGCACGCATCTGCTGTTCCCTTGCCGCTTCATGCCGTTCCGGCTTTTGTCGATTGCGGCAGTCTCATTGACGGTCGGCCGCGGTGTTTTCACCATAAGCCGCCCCATTGCTCCCTCACTCATCGATTGATGAGAGCGCCTTCCCCATAAGCTCGTGAAGAAAATCGGCAATTGCCGATTGGTCTCCTTCATTGGCGATCAGATCGTTGCGGATCTCGATCATGACGTTCAAAAGTCCGTCCGGCAGCGCATGCAGCCGCAATGTATGCGTTACACCGTCTTCCGGACCGTAGGGATCGTTGCGCTTTACCGTGAGCGCAGAACCCTCGGCACCCACCAGCATCGCATCGGCCAGCCGGCTGTCAGTATCGTGCAGGATGCCGATCTGCACTTCACGGAACTGACCGTGATAGACCGGCGTGAAACTGTGAATGGTCACCACCACCACCTTGCGGCCGCGGTCCTGCCGCTCGGCAATAATCTCACTGACACGGTCGTGAAACGGCACGTAAAGCGCCGAGGTTCGGGCAAACCGTTCCGCATCGCTCAGATCGAGATTGCCGGGAATATTGTAAATCTCGCTTTTGACCGGCATGGCAGAAGGCGATTCCGGCGGCCGGTTGCAATCATAGACCAGACGCGAAAACCGCTGATGAATGAGCGTGGCATCAAGCTTCTGCGAAAGCAGCCTCGCAACCGCCAAGGCACCCGGATCCCAGGCCGCATGGCTCGAAAGCACGTCCGGCGAAAGACCAAGCGTACCGAGTTTTTCCGGGATGGTGGCTGAAGCATGTTCGCAGACGAGAACGACGTCGCCCTTCGCTGCGGCGTTCTCGACGCCGACAGCCTGTCCTTCCGCTTCCGTGAAAAACCGTGAACGCACCGTCATGCACGCATCCCGCCCCGAAACCTGCCATCCCGCCGATGACGAAAAGAATTCTTCACATTATCGCGAGTGTCAAATGGAATTTTGAAATTTTCTCTTCATTTTCCCCATTGACTCGATAGCTGGCACAGATGCTTATATTCGCCAATACACCGGCAAAAAGACCGGAAGGGGAAAGATTTGCGCAGTACGACGGCCACCGTGTCGGATGTCATCCATGCCCACTATGACGCGCTGACCCGTTCGGAAAAACGGCTGGCGGAGAGCCTACTCGGCAACTACCCCGTCTCGGGTCTCGGCAGCATCACCACGATTGCCGAAAATGCGGGTGTTTCGACGCCGACGGTGGCGCGCATGGTGCAGAAGCTCGGATACAAAGGTTACCCGGAGTTTCAGGCCCATCTGCACCAGGAACTGGAAGCGACGATCTCCGGCCCGGTTGCCAAACATGACCGCTGGGCAACCAATGCGCCGGGTCTGCATATTCTCAACCGTTTCGCCGACGCCATAACGGGCAATCTGCGCGACACTTTGAGCGATCTCGACACCGCGGTCTTCGACAATGCCGCAAGGCTGCTCTCGGACCGCAAACGCAGCATCTATTTCGTCGGCGGGCGCATCACCGGCGCGATTGCCGAATATTTTTTCACGCATATGCAGGTGATCCGGCCAAAGACGACGCTGATGTCGTCCAACTCCAGCGCCTGGCCTCAATATATGTTGAATATGAGCGCCGGCGATGTGCTGGTGATCTTCGACATCCGCCGCTATGAGCACGACATGACGACGCTTGCCGAGGTGGCGAAGGCAAACGGCGTACAGATCATTCTTTTCACGGATCAGTGGACATCGCCGGTGGCGCGCCACGCGCTGCACACCTTCCGTGTGAAGATCGAAGCCCCCTCGGCATGGGATTCATCGGTCGTTACATTGTTTGTCGTCGAAGCGCTGATCGAAGCAGTGCAGAGCAGCACCTGGGATGAAACCAAGGAGCGCATGAACGCGCTGGAAGGCCTGTTCGAGCAGACGCGTCTGTTCCGCAGGCCGGACCGGACATGAACATTAGTAGCCGGCACAGTGCTTGACGCGGAAACCGCCGGCTGATTGGATACCTGAAATCGCTACCAGCGCGATAAAGCGGGATAAAAACAAGCTGGGGAACATATCTGTCCAACACGAATGATGATGGGATTACCCCGCGATTGCAGGCACAAAGCCGGGTGATGGCGGAAAATGGGCGTAAAGTGACGGAATCCGGATAAATAAATTGCAATCCAGCCGTCACATTAGCTTCATCCAGAATCCGTATCAGCGTCCGTAATACGAGAACACGAAGAGGAGAAAAAAGTGATCTCTCATTGCCGTCGACTGCTTGCTGCCACCACCGCTCTGGTAATGGCCTCCACCGCGATCGCTGCCGCTGCGCCAAGCGCCGAACTGATCGCTGCCGCCAAGAAGGAAGGCATGCTGACCACCGTCGCGCTGCCGCACGACTGGTGTGGTTACGGCGACGTCATCGCCGCTTTCAAGGCGAAATATCCGGAAATCACCGTCAACGAACTCAACCCCGACGCCGGCTCTGCCGATGAAGTCGAAGCGGTCAAGGCGAACAAGGACAACAAGGGCCCGCAGGCTCCTGACGTTGTCGACGTCGGTCTCGCTTTCGGCCCGCAGATGAAGGCCGAAGGCCTGCTGCAGCCTTACAAGGTCTCCACCTGGGACGAAATTCCTGACAACGTCAAGGATCCGGAAGGTTACTGGTACGGCGACTATTACGGCGTGATGTCCTTCTTCGTGAACAAGGACCTCGTCAAGAACGTGCCGAAGGATTGGGCCGACCTGCAGAAGCCGGAATATTCCGGTCAGGTAGCGCTTGCCGGCGATCCGCGCGCTTCCAACCAGGCTATCCTCGGCGTTCTCGCCGCCGGTCTTGCCAGCGGTGCGAAGTCCGGCAAGGAAGCCGGTGAGGCAGGCCTGAAATATTTCGCCGAGCTCAACAAGGCTGGCAACTTCCTGCCAGTCATCGGCAAGGCCGGCACGCTGGCACAGGGTGCTACCCCGATCATCGTCGCCTGGGACTATAACGCGCTCTCCTGGAAGAAGACGCTGAACGACAACCCGCCCACGGAAGTCGTGGTTCCGGAAAAAGGCGTTCTGGCCGGCGTTTACGTTCAGGGCATTTCCGCTTACGCCCCGCATCCGAACGCTGCCAAGCTCTGGATGGAACACCTCTATTCAGACGACGGTCAGCTCGGTTGGCTGAAGGGTTATTGCCACCCGATCCGCTTCAACGCGATGGTCAAGGCCGGCAAGGTTCCGCAGGAACTGATCGACAGCCTGCCGCCGGCAGCAGCCTATGAAAAGGCAATCTTCCCGACGCTCGAAGACGTCGACGCCAACAAGGCCGCCGTTACCGGCGGCTGGGACAGCGTCGTCGGCGCGAACGTGAAGTAACCTTTGAAAAATACACCCCGGCTTTTCAAAAAGCCGGGGTGCTTCTTTGAAAGCATTTCAGGTAAAACTCCCTAGGTTTTACCCCCGGAAATTGCACAAAACAAAGATCGAAAGTGCGTCTGACGATTCCGTTTTAACCGGACGTGCGATAATAAAGAACTTTATAGACAGACCGTTTGAAAACGGCGTTTGGGGACCAGGCATGCCATCAACCAACACCGGCGGACCATCCGATGCGGGCAGAAAGTTGCCGCTTCATTGGTTAGGCGTCGTACCTTTTGCTGTTTTTGTTCTGCTGTTTCTGATTTTTCCGACGATGAAAATCGTGGTCGGCGCGTTCCAGCGTCCCGATGGCAGCCTGACGCTGGAAAACGTCGCCGGGCTTTTCACCTCGTCCATCCTCGCGGCCTACTGGATTTCGATCAAGATCAGCCTCGCCTCGGCCGCTCTTGGCTGCCTGATTGGTTTTGCCGTCGCCGCCGCCGTGGTCCTGGGCGGTCTGCCGCAGCGCATTCGCGGACCGCTCCTGACCTTTTCGGGCGTCGCATCGCAATTTGCCGGCGTGCCGCTCGCCTTCGCCTTCATCGCCACACTCGGCCCTGTCGGCCTACTCACCGTGTTTTTGAAGACGCAGATCGGTATTGATCTGAGACTCCTCGGCTTCAACATCTTGTCCTTCTGGGGCCTGACCGTCACCTATCTGTTCTTCCAGATTCCGCTGATGATCCTCATCATCACGCCGGCGCTTGACGGATTGAAGCGCGAGTGGCGCGAAGCTGCGGAAATCCTTGGCGCGACCGGCGTGCAATATTGGCGCATGGTGGCCTTCCCCATCCTCCTGCCATCGTTGCTTGGCACCATGTCGCTGCTGTTTGCCAATGCATTCGGTGCGGTGGCCACCGCGATCGCGCTTACCGGCTCGTCGCTCAACATCGTGCCCATCCTGCTTTTCGCGCAGATCCGCGGCGACGTTCTCGGCAATCCGCATCTCGGTTACGCTCTCGCCTTCGGCATGATTGTCGTCACCGGCATCGCCAATGCGCTTTACATCTGGCTGCGCGCCCGTAGCGAAAGGTGGCTCAAATGAAGAAGTTCTTCGCCTGGGGCGCGCTGATCTTTGGCCTGCTCTATTTCGCCCTGCCGCTGATCGGCATGACCAACTTCTCGCTGAAAATGCGCCGCGGTGAATATTCCTTCGACGCCTATGGCAAGGTGCTCACCGACCCGCGTTTCCAGGAAACCTTCAGCTATTCTGTGGTGATGGCTCTCTTCACCATCGTTTTCGGTGTGCTGCTGGTGGTGCCCACGGCCTATTGGGTCCGCCTCAAACTGCCGGGCCTGCGCCCCTATATCGAATTCATCACGCTCCTGCCGCTGGTCATCCCGGCCATCGTCATCGTGTTCGGTTATATCAGGCTTTACAACACCTCTAGCTGGCTTCCGCTGACCGGCACGACCTTCGGCACCAACCTGCTTTTGATGTTCGGTTATGCCACGCTCGCCTTGCCCTACATGTACCGCGCCGTCGATACTGGTCTGAGGACCATCGACGTCTCGACGCTGACGGAAGCGGCGCAGAGCCTTGGCGCGGGGTGGACGACCATTCTGTCGCGCATCATCCTGCCCAATGTTCTGGTCGCCGTGCTGTCAGGTGCGTTTTTGACCTTCGCCATCGTCATCGGTGAATTCACCATGGCCGCCCTTTTGAACCGCCCGGCCTTTGGCCCCTATATGCAGTTGCTTGGCGCCAACCGCGCCTATGAACCGGCTGCACTTGCCGTGATATCCTTCGGCATCACCTGGGGTTGCCTTGGGTTGATCCAACTCGTTTCACGCTACCAGAAGGGCGCGCCTCCCAAGGCCTGAGGACAAGATTTTCATGAGCTTTTTGACACTTAGCAATATCAAGAAATCCTTCGGCTCCGTACAGGTCGTCCATGATTTCAACATGGCCATCGAAAAGGGCGAGTTCGTCTCCTTTCTAGGCCCGTCGGGCTGCGGCAAGACCACCGTGCTGCGCATGATCGCCGGTTTCGAAATCCCGACCGGCGGATCGATCGTCATCAACGGCAAGGACCAGACGACGCTCAGACCGAACCAGCGCAATATCGGCATGGTGTTTCAGGCCTATGCGCTGTTCCCCAACATGAACGTCTACGAAAATGTCGCCTTCGGGCTCAAAGTCGCCGGCAAGCCGAAAGCCGAGATCGATGCACGCGTGAAGGAAATGCTTCAGCTCATCCATCTGGAGCATCTGGCGGATCGTTACCCCTACCAGATGTCAGGCGGCCAGCAGCAGCGCGTGGCGCTTGCCCGCGCATTGGCCCCGAAGCCGGAAGTGCTTCTGCTGGACGAGCCGCTTTCCGCGCTCGATGCCAAGATCCGCGTATCGCTGCGCGAAGAAATCCGCCAGATCCAGAGAAAGCTCGGCATCACCACAATTTTCGTGACCCACGATCAGGAAGAGGCCCTGTCGATCTCCGACCGTATCGTTGTCATGAATTCCGGCCGCGCCGACCAGATCGGTTCGCCCTTCGATATCTACAACAAGCCCGCGACCCGGTTTGTCGCCTCCTTCGTCGGCACGCTGAACCTGATCGACGCAACCGTCGTCGATTCCTCTACCAGCACAATCCGTGTCGGGGAGCAGAACGTGACGCTCCACAAGCCGGTCGATGTTGCAAACGGTGAAAAAATCACCCTCGCCTTGCGCCCGGAAGCAGGAGCTCTCGGCGCTGACGCGAAGGGAGACGTGGCTATTTCCGGTATCGTGACCTCAAGCCAGTTCCTGGGTTCGGTCATCCGAACCCGTCTTGATCTCGGCGGCTCGACCTTGTCTTTCGACATGTTCAACGATCCCGGCACCGCACCGCCCGCCCTGGGCGAACAAGTAACGCTTAAATTCGCGGCTGGTGATCTTATGGTGATCAAAGATTAAATGGCTTTTCTCCAGCGTCGGAAGCAGATAGAGCAGGTATAATTCAAATCTGCTTACCGACGATGTGAGGCCAGGATGCGCGCGCTTTTTTACGAACTGTTCGGCGAGACCCCGATTGTGGCATCCCTGCCTGATCCGGAACCGACCGACGGCGGCGTGGTCATCGAGGTGAAGGCGACGGGCCTCTGCCGCAGCGACTGGCATGGCTGGATGGGCCACGATACGGATATTCGCCTGCCGCATGTCCCTGGCCACGAATTCGCCGGCGTTATCGCTGCGGTCGGAAAGAACGTTACCAGGTTCAAGACAGGCGACCGTGTCACCGTTCCCTTCGTTTCCGGCTGCGGCCGTTGCCATGAATGCCGCTCCGGCAATCAACAGGTGTGTGAAACGCAGTTCCAGCCCGGCTTCACCCATTGGGGTTCTTTCGCCGAATATGTCGCCATCGATTACGCGGACCAGAACCTTGTTCATCTGCCTGATACGATGAGCTACGCCACTGCCGCCGGTCTCGGCTGCCGTTTCGCCACGTCCTTCCGGGCTGTGACGGACCAGGGTCGCCTGAAAGGCGGCGAGTGGCTGGCGGTACATGGCTGCGGCGGCGTCGGCCTCTCCGCCATCATGATTGGCGCAGGCCTCGGCGCTCAGGTCGTCGCCATCGACATTGCGGAAGACAAGCTCGAACTTGCCCGCCAACTCGGCGCAACCGCTACCATCAACAGCCGCTCGGTTGCCGACGTCACGGAGGCGGTGCGCGAAGTGACCGGCGGCGGCGCGCATGTCTCTATCGACGCGCTTGGCCACCCGCAGACCTGCTGCAATTCCATCAGCAACCTGCGCCGGCGCGGGCGCCACGTTCAGGTAGGGCTGATGCTGGCCGATCACGCCATGCCAGCCATCCCCATGGCCCGGGTGATTGCCCACGAGCTGGAGATTTACGGCAGCCACGGCATGCAGGCATGGCGCTACGAAGACATGCTGGCGATGATCGAGAGCGGCAAGCTCGCGCCCGAAAAACTGATCGGCCGCCACATCACCCTTTCCGATGCCATCACCGCCCTTCCCGCCATGGACCGTTTCCAGGAAAGTGGCATCAGCATCATCGACCGGTTCGAATAACAGTCACAGCCGGAACGTCCCGGAAAATGCCGTTTGTCTAGACGGCATCAGGCATTCCTGCGTCCGAACGGCCGGACTGCCATCCCCGCGCGATTCGGCGCGGCCTCCGGTCTTCTGGTCGGCGGTGCAACCTCATTGAGAGCGGGCGTATAATCCTGGGTAACTGCCGCACGTTGCTGACGTATGGTTGGCGGACGGGGTTCCGGTAATTCGACGACCGCCTCGATATCTTCCCGCTCGAGACGAGCGTTTCTGCTACCCGACCGATAGTACCAGCGAATACCCCTGCGCAGGAGCACGAACAGGCCCACGAGCAGCACAAACCCACCTATCAGTCTCCCTATAGGCTCAGCCGCCTCCGAAGCCGCCGCACGTTTTTTGCGGTCCTCGACGGTAGGGTCAAATCCAAGCCTACTGGAAATGCCCTTAAGGCCCACCTCGTCCAACTTCACGTATTGGTCGCCATTATAAAGAACATAAGCGTTGCCACTACTGCTGTTCAGATAGCCGAGGTCAAAGAACTTCCCTTCCACCACGAAAGTCGTTTGATTGGGCAAGTCGTAGACCCTGTCGATCGTCTCACCGCGACTGAAGCCAGGCGCCGCAAAAAACCGAAAACGCTTGGCATCGGCATCCACAGCAGACGCGAACAAAAATATCATGGCGACGTAAACCAGCGCAATCTGATTCATATCTTCCCCGCAATACAAAAATATCGGGATATATTTCTACAATCGCCTTAATATAAAATTTAATAGATGACTATTCATTTGATTACTTTGAAAATACACAGATGTAATTTTGATACTTATAATATACACCAATATAATATACTCCTCTTCCGCCGCAAACGGACGCACAGAAAAAGAAGCATCGATAAAGAGGATTGAAAATGCTGTTTCTCGACAGCGTGACCATGAAGGAAACTCCGGACCGAAGGGACGAATACCCCTTTACCGTTCCGGCGCTGCGCCAGCTGGAACGCCTCGAATTCAAGACGCCGATCACCTTTTTCGCCGGCAATAACGGCTCCGGCAAATCCACGCTGCTGGAAGGGCTGGCGGCCGGAATGACGGCCTATGCCATCGGCAATCATGGACAGGTTGCCGGCGACCTCTATCTTCAGCATGCGGAAACCGTGGCGAAGGCATTCTATTTCGCCCGCAAGAAATACCCGAAAATCCGCATGTTCATGCGCGCCGAAGACGTGCTTGGCTACATCCGCAAGCAGAATGAAGAGACCCTGGATGACTTTCGCTGGGAGCGGGAAAAAGCCCTGAAAAGAGGCGAAGATTTTCCCGAGGAAACACCGGACACTTTCAGGCATATCGTTAGAAGCAACGTCATAGACCGGCGTTCGCATGGCGAGGGATTTCTCGATATCATGCAGCAGCGCCTGCACGGCGCCGGCCTTTATTTTCTCGATGAACCGGAAAGCCCTCTTTCACCGCAAAAGCAGCTGGAGCTTGCAGCCCTCGTCCGTCACACGGCAGATAGTGGTGGGCAGTTGATCATCGCAACCCATTCGCCGGTGCTCTTAGCCATTCCCGAAGCGACGATTTATTACTTCGACGAGAGCGGCATCACCGAGCGTCTTTATGACGAGCTGGAAAACATCAGTTTCCTGCGGCGCTTTCTTGATCGTCCATCAAAATTCCTGAGCGATTAGGAGCTGATAAGGCTTGAAATCGCGCATCGCTTGCCGCATGCCCATTAGCAACATGTGAATTAGAAAAAGAAGCAGGCTTATGTCTCCCACCACCACACCGGCAACTGCCCGGCCCCTGAACAGGCAGGACTACAGAACTCTCGGCCTTTCGGCACTCGGCGGCGCGCTGGAGTTCTACGATTTCATCATTTTCGTGTTTTTCGCCACCGTCATCGGCCATCTGTTCTTCCCGCCGGAAATGCCCGATTGGCTGGTGATGATCCAGACCTTCGGCATCTTCGCCGCCGGTTATCTGGTGCGGCCGCTGGGCGGCATCGTTCTCGCGCATTATGGCGATCGTTATGGCCGCAAACGCGTCTTCGCCTTCTCCATCCTGCTCATGGCGCTTTCGACGCTCGGCATGGCGCTGATGCCGACCTATGCCACCATCGGCGTTGCGGCCCCCATCCTGCTCATCGTCCTGCGCATGCTGCAGGGTGCGGCCATTGGCGGCGAAGTTCCGGGTGCCTGGACCTTCGTTGCGGAGCACGTGCCCTTTCGCCGCGTCGGGCTCGCCTGCGGTTTTCTGACGTCCGGCCTCTCTTTCGGCATCATGCTCGGTTCGCTGATTGCCTTTGCCATCAATTCCCTCTTCTCGGCAGAAGATGTGGCGGCCTATGCATGGCGCATTCCCTTCCTGCTCGGCGGCATATTCGGCCTGATTGCCGTCTATCTGCGCCGCTGGCTGGAAGAGACTCCGATCTTCATGGAGATGAAAAAGTCGAAGTCGCTGACGGACAAGCTTCCGCTTGGCCTCGTGCTCAAGCACCATATGCGCGGCGTGATCATTTCCGCGCTGCTGACCTGGGTTCTGTCCGCAGCCATCGTCGTTACCACGCTGATGACGGCAACCTTCCTGCAGAAGCTCTATGGCTACACACCGACCCAGGCGCTGGCAGGCACCAGCTTCGGCACGCTGTTCCTCATCTTCGGCGTCATCATCGCCGGCGCATTGATCGATCGTGTCGGCTCCGGCATTTTCTTCATGGCCGCCAGCATCTTCTTCGGCATCGCCACCTTCACTTTCTACAGCTATGCCGGCACATCGCTAGAAACCATGTTCGTGCTTTACGGCGTCATGGGCCTGTCGGTCGGCATGGCGGGTGCGGTGCCCTATGTCATGGTGCGCGCCTTCCCGGCCTCGGTCCGCTTCTCGGGCCTCTCCTTCGCCTACAACGTCTCCTATGCCATCTTCGGCGGGCTGACACCGATTGGCGTAACGATGGCGCTAGCCGTCAATCCAATGGCGCATGCGTGGTATCTGGTGTTCATCGCCGTCCTCGCCTTCTGCATCGGCGTTTACCTCTATCTGCGCGGCAGCGAGATCGAAAGCCATGTCGGCATAGAGGAACTGGCGGCCTTGAGGTCGTAAGCCCAACGACGACACAAAAAAGCGCGGGCAGGACCCGCGCTTTTTATTGCAACAACGGTGGCCGAAACGTCAGGCCGCGCTGTCGATCTCCTCGGCACCGTTTACCGGTACGTAGTTGAGCACCGGTCCGAGCCAGCGCTCTACCTCTACCAACGGCATGTCCTTGCGACGCGCATAGTCCAGCACCTGATCGCGTTCCACCTTGGCAACACCGAAATAATAGCTCTCGGGATGGCCGATATAGAGGCCGGAGACGGAGGAGCCGGGCCACATGGCATAACTCTCCGTCAGCTCCACGCCCGCCGCGTTGGTAGCGTCGAGCAGGGAGAACAGTGTTTTCTTTTCGGTATGATCAGGCTGGGCCGGATAACCGGGCGCAGGGCGGATACCGGCATAGGCCTCGCCGATCAGCTCATCGCCGGCAAGAGCTTCTTCGGGCGCATAACCCCAGAATTCCTTGCGCACCCGCTCATGCATACGTTCGGCAAAGGCTTCCGCAAAACGGTCGGCCAGCGCCTTGACGAGAATCGACGAATAATCGTCATTAGCCCGCTCGAAGCGTTCAGCAATCGCCACCTCCTCGATACCCGCCGTGACGACGAAGCCGCCGACATAATCGGCAACGCCGCTATCGACAGGCGCGACGAAATCGGAAAGCGCCACATTGGGGCGTCCGTCACGCTTGGAAAGCTGCTGGCGCAGCGTGAAGAAGGTCGCCAGTTCTTCGGAGCGGTTTTCATCCGTGAACAGCCTGATGTCGTCTCCCACCGCATTGGCGGGCCAGAAGCCGATAACAGCCCGCGGCCGGAACCATTTTTCCTCGATGATCTTCTTCAGCATCGCCTGCGCATCGGCATAAAGCTGCCGCGCAGCCTCACCCTGCTTCTCGTCTTCAAGGATAGCGGGATATCGGCCCTTCAGCTCCCAGGTCTGGAAGAACGGCGTCCAGTCGATGTAACGGGACAGCTCCTCAAGGTCATAGGTCTCGAACACCTTGGTGCCGAAGAATTGCGGCTTCACGACACTATAGGTCGACCAGTCGATCTTGTGCGCATTCTCGCGGGCGCGGGAAAGCGGCAGACGCTGCTTTTCGCGCTCATTGCGGGCGTGCGCCTCCGCCACCTTGGCATATTCAGCCCGGATGCCGTCGATATAGGCTGGCTTCTGCTCGGCGGAGAGAAGTGCGGAGACGACGCCCACCGCACGCGAGGCATCGGTGACATAGATCGCCTGGCCCTGTTCGTAACGCGGATGGATTTTCACCGCCGTATGCACGCGGCTCGTTGTTGCGCCGCCGATCAGCAGCGGGATGTTGAAACCCTGCCGCTCCATTTCCGCCGCCACATGCACCATTTCATCAAGCGACGGCGTGATGAGACCGGAAAGACCGATCACATCGACCTTTTCGGCAATCGCCGTTTCAAGGATTTTCGTCGTCGGCACCATCACGCCGAGATCGATGATCTCGTAATTGTTGCAGGCAAGAACGACGCCGACGATGTTCTTGCCGATATCGTGCACATCACCCTTCACGGTCGCCATCAGCACCTTGCCGGCGGCCTTGTTCTGTTCACCGCCATTCAGGCGCTTTTCCTCTTCCATGTAAGGAAGCAGAACGGCGACGGCCTGCTTCATCACGCGGGCGGATTTCACCACCTGCGGCAGAAACATCTTGCCGGAACCGAACAGATCACCGACCACGTTCATGCCCGCCATCAGCGGCCCTTCGATAACGTGCAGCGGGCGGGCGGCCTGCTGGCGCGCCTCTTCCGTATCGGCTTCGATGAATTCGGTAATGCCGTTGACCAGCGCGTGTTGCAGCCGCTTTTCGACGGAAAGCTCGCGCCAGGAAAGATCCTGCACCTTCGCCTGTTTTTCACCCGTGCCGCGGAAACGCTCCGCCACGTCAAGCAGCCGCTCCGTCGCGTCGTCGCGGCGGTTCAGCACCACATCTTCGCAGGCCTCGCGCAATTCCGCATCGATGTTGTCGTAAACCGCAAGCTGCCCGGCATTGACGATGCCCATATCCATGCCGACCTGGATGGCGTGGTAGAGGAACACGGCATGCATCGCCTCACGCACTGGCTCATTGCCGCGGAAGGAGAAGGACAGGTTGGAAACGCCACCGGAAATATGCGTCAGCGGCATGGTTTCGCGGATGGTCTTTGTGGCTTCAATGAAGTCCACGCCGTAATTATTGTGCTCCTCGATACCCGTGGCTACCGCAAACACGTTTGGATCGAAGATGATGTCTTCCGGCGACAGGCCCGCCTTTTCAGTCAAAAGCTTGTAGGCGCGCGTGCAGATTTCCACCTTGCGCTGATAGGTATCCGCCTGCCCGACCTCGTCAAATGCCATGACCACGACCGCAGCACCGTAATTGTGGACGAGCCGCGCCTGCTGGAGAAACTTCTCCTCGCCTTCCTTCAGCGAAATCGAATTGACGATCGATTTGCCCTGCACGCATTTCAGACCGGCTTCGATGATTTCGAACTTGGATGAGTCGATCATCACAGGCACGCGGGCAATATCAGGCTCGGCGGCAATGAGGTTCAGGAACTCCACCATCGCCTTTTGCGAGTCGATCAGGCCCTCATCCATGTTGATGTCGATGATCTGCGCACCGTTTTCCACCTGATCGCGGGCGACAGCCAGCGCCGCCGTGTAATCGCCGGCAGTGATCAGCTTGCGGAAGCGGGCCGAGCCGGTGACGTTGGTACGTTCGCCAACGTTGACGAAGGGAATGTCCTTGGTCAGCACGAAGGGTTCGAGACCCGAAAGCGACATGAAGGGCTTGTGCTCGGGAATGGGGCGCGGCTTGTAATCCTTGACGGCTTCGGCAATCGCCCGGATATGCTCGGGCGTCGAGCCGCAGCAACCGCCGACGATGTTGACAAGACCGTCGCGGGCAAAACCCTGCACCTGGCGCGCCATCATCTCGGGTGTTTCGTCATATTGCCCGAATTCGTTCGGCAGGCCGGCATTCGGATAGGCGCAGACGAAGGTGTCGGCCACATCCGAAAGCTCCTGCAGATGCGGACGCATGGCATCTGCACCAAGAGCGCAGTTGAGGCCGATGGTGAAGGGGTTGGCGTGTCGCACCGAGTTCCAGAAAGCAGACGGCGTCTGGCCGGACAGCGTGCGGCCGGAAAGGTCCGTGATCGTGCCTGATATCATCACCGGCAGACGGATGCCCTTGGCCTCGAAACGCTCCTCACAGGCGAAGATTGCGGCCTTGGCGTTCAGCGTATCGAAGATCGTCTCGATGAGGATGATATCCGCGCCGCCATCGATCAGACCGTCGATCTGCTCGCCATAGGCGATGCGCAGATCGTCGAAACTGACGGCACGGTAACCAGGATTGTTGACATCAGGCGAAATCGAGGCGGTGCGGTTGGTCGGGCCGATAGCGCCCGCAACGAAACGGCGGCGGCCATCTTCGCGCTCAGCCCGCTGGGCAGCACGGCGGACGATCTGCGCCCCTTCGCGGTTGAGATCGTAGACGGCATTTTCCATCTCGTAGTCCGCCTGCGCGATGCGCGTCGACGAAAACGTGTTGGTTTCGAGAATATCCGCACCCGCCATCGCATAGCGATAATGGATTTCTTCGATGGCATCCGGCTGGGTCAGGATCAGAAGGTCGTTATTGCCCTGCTGGTGACAGGCGCAGCCGATAAAACGATCACCGCGAAAATGATCTTCATCAAACCCCAGTCCTTGAATCTGCGTGCCCATTGCGCCATCGAGAATGAGGATACGTTCGCTGGCGGCCTGGCGCAGCGCGCGCAAAATTTCCGCGCCGTCGCGCTTTGCCCCTTCAGGGCCGAACAGATCGTCAAACACGGGCGCACTCCTCATTTCGATTTGCAAGATCGCAAGCCGTCAAGTCACATAAAGATATGTTTATGTCAATATATCTTCAAGGTATAGGTATGGCTTTGCGTCGTTGCGGCAGACTACGAAATTTCACTGACAGATGACAGGTTTATGCAGCAAGGATATAAGCCGAAGCAGCAAACCGTATGGAGGACGAAATGCCCGAGGACGACCACAACAACCGGAACTGGAACACCTTGCCATGGCATCGCCAGTGGCTGGTCAAACAGGCCGATGGGCTTTTCGACTTCTTCCAGTACCGCGCCGTCAATCCGGCCGGCGGCTTCTTCGATCTCGATGCCAAGGGTGCGCCGCTGCAGAAAAACGATCCTGTGCGCGGCATCCATGCCTCGGCACGCATGGTGCATTGCTTCTCCATCGGCCACCTGCTCGGACGGCCGGGCTGCGGCGATATCGTCGACCACGGTATGACCTACCTCTGGAACAATCATCGTGACAGCGAGCACGGCGGTTATTTCTGGCAGGTCAACGATGGCGGCCCGGTGGACGCCACCAAACAGGGTTATGGCCACGCCTTCGTGCTTCTGGCCGCCTCCTCCGCCAAAACTGTCGGCCACCCGCTTGCTGACAAGATGCTGGCCGACATCACCGAGGTTCTGGAAACGCGTTTCTGGGAAGAAAAACACGGCGCTATCGCCGAGGAATTCAACCGCGACTGGTCACCCATCGACAATTATCGCGGCCAGAATTCCAACATGCATCTGACCGAAGCGCTGATGGCCGCCTATGAGGCGACCGGCGACAGCAATTACCTGACAAAGGCCGAACGCATCGCCGATCTCGTCATCCGTCGCCGCGCCGGTGAGCTGGATTTCCGCGTGCCGGAGCATTTTGACGAGAACTGGACGCTCGACAAGGAGTATCGTGGCAACGAAATGTTCCGCCCCTCGGGCTCCACTCCCGGCCACTGGCTGGAATGGGCGCGCCTCATCCTGCAATTGTGGGTGCTGGGCGAACGCCGCCACGACTGGATGCCGGTGGCGGCAAAATCGCTCTTCGTGCAATCCATGGCGCTTGGCTGGGACCGCGAAAAAGGCGGCTTCTTTTATACGCTCGACTGGCACGACAATCCCGACAAGACGGCAAAGCTCTGGTGGCCCATGTGCGAGGCGGCGGGTGCAGCCCACTTCCTCAACGAAAATCTGCCGGCGGACGAATTCTACGAAGACAGCTACCGCCGCATCTGGAGCACGATCGCCAACAATTTCATCGACCACGACAATGGCGGCTGGCACGAGGAGCTGACGGAAAATCTGATTCCAGACAACACGCTTTTCCCCGGCAAGGGCGACATCTACCACGCGCTTCAGGCCTGCCTGATCCCGCTATTTCCGGCAACGGGAAGTTTGACGAAAGTGATCAAGGAAGGCGGCGGCTCCTATTGAGGCCGCTGCAAGAATGAAGCATCTGACACGCTCCGTCATACCGGACGTGATGATGCTGGACCCCGGATCAAATCCGGGGTGTCGGCATATCGAGGCGCCTCAAAATCCGATAGTTTCCTCGAAATCATCCCAGGACTGGTACATTTCATAACGGCCGATACCCGGGATCGGCACATGTCCGTAATAGGGTGAAAGCTGGAACTCGGCGGCAGCCTCGCTTTTGCCGGCAACGGCGCTCACATAGATCGCGGAGGCGAGCCCGGTTCGGTTGGCGCCGTGTTCGCAATGGATGAGGATCGGTTTTTCAGCGTTGCGCAGCACGGCGACGAGCGTTTCCGCTTCCTCCACCGAGACCTTCTCGCTTGAACTCAGCGGATAATCGACAAGCCGGACACCGTTGTTTTTCGCTGCCTGGCTTTCGGCGTCATACCAGCCTTCACGCTTTTCATCGCGCAGATTGATGATCGTCTTGATGCCGTAGGCCTTGGCATAGGCCGTGATGTCCTTACCGCTCGGCTGGGCCGAACGATAAAGTTCGCCGGGGATGACCTCGTGAAAATTTCCGGTCAGCTGGCCAATGCCCATATGCGCGCCGGCCAGAACCGGCAGAGCCACCAGGCCAATGGCGGCAATTTTCAGAAACTTCAGAACTATACGCAAAACCTAAACCCGCAACATTCATCGGACGGGTGGGCAGGTGGCATTGCAAATCGGCGAAAACAAGTCCCGCAACGGCGAAAGCGGCCTCGGCGTGGCCGGCAACGACGCGGGCACCTTTACGAACCCCTTGCGAAACAAGGGGTTCAGGCGACAGCACGAAAATGTTCAAGAAACCGTGAGGGTCGGAAGCAGCGACAGCCGTTCAATCGAATTCCGCAGAAACGATGGTGACGCGCCATTCCAGCCGTTGCGGATCTACCGTTTCATTGTTGCGCAGTCGGAAAGAGCGGCACGCGGCAAATGTCTCTCCAGCCTCGATCCGCCTTTCACTCACCTGATAGGGATCAAAGGCGACGGAGGCGCGGAAGGCAGGCTCGAACCCTTCAAGCGTATAGGTCAGGCGCTGCACGGCAACATTATTGTCGTTGCGGAAGCTGACGCGGATCGGCAATGCCGCATCCGTGCACGCCGCATCGAAGCTAGCCGTCGCAATGACATGGTCGAGCCGCTGGCTACCGCGCTGCCAGTCGTAAATGACAAAGGCGGCGGTGGTCCCCCAGATCAACAGCAGGCAGATGACGACCGGTTTGAGGTGCCGCGGAAACGCGATGAGGGTGAGAAGAAGAATGGCACTGAGAACGGCTCCGACAATCACGTCGCCCCTCCCCCATAAAAACTAACCCGCATGCGATCCTGTCCTCCCTTGCCCATTCCTGCCCGCAACATCAGCCCTATCCAGGTGTCGAAGCACCGGCATTGCCGCAGACAGGCACAACTCTATGGTCGTGCCCCTCGCTGTCAAGACAACCAAGCGTGACCCCGCTTCCGTTGCTTTGACAAGGCGGCGAAAGGAACCAAACGCCGTTGAAGGCGTTCGCCGCATCAGAACAGCATGACGGGGCGGTAAAAAACGTCGCGATTTGGGCAAGGAAGGCCGGCAACTCGAGGGAACAATCTGCCCCTTGGAACCGCCGATCTCCAACCCATATTAAATGCACCTAATATATGTTATAGAAGTCAATCAGCTCAGGGAGAAAAACGATGAAAACGCTGATCGTAACGTCACTCTTGGCCCTGTCCGCCAGCACCGCGATGGCTGCGGATGCCGTCTACGAAACCCCGGCGCCTCCGGTCGCGCAGGAAACCCTGCCGGTATTTACCTGGTCTGGTCCGTATCTTGGTATTCAAGGCGGCGCTGGCTGGGCGAACGGCGATTTTTCGGCTGGCGGCCCCGTCGCGTCGGATAGTTTCGATGGTGGCATTCTGGGCGCTTTTGCCGGTTACAATTACCAGTTCGACAATAATTTCGTCCTCGGTATCGAAGGCGATGTCGATTATAACTGGAACGACAATGACTATGCCGGCGTGAACATCGGCACCGACTGGCAGGGCTCTGTTCGTGGCCGTGTCGGTTACGCTTTCGACCGTGCCTTGATCTATGGTACCGCCGGCTGGACAGCGACGCGCGGTTTCATCGAAACGCCTGGCGCCGGCAAGGATAGCACCACGTTCAACGGTTACACCGTCGGCGCTGGCTTGGACTATGCCTTCACCGACAATGTGTTCGGCAGAATTGAATATCGCTACAATGACTATGGCGACAAGGACATCTTCGGCGTCAACACCGATTTCGACCAGAGCACCGTCAAGGTCGGCCTTGGTGTGAAGTTCTGATAGCGTCGTCAAACGTCAGCAAAAGAGCCCGGCCAAGTGCCGGGCTTTTTCTTTGTCGGAACGCCGCACCAGCTTCGCCCTGAGACTCTAAAAACGTGGAAAATGTGAACATCGCAAAAATGAGATATTCACGGACCGTTCAGCCGGCCCGTGCCATCATGCGGGCATAATGAGCCTCTATCTCCCGAAGCAGGCTTATGGAGTAGCCCTCGATGAAAAAGATCATTCTTACAACCCTTGCCGCGCTGGTTGCCACCGGCAGCGTCTTCGCGTCCTACGGCACCGCTGCCGCGCAGGACTATCCCTATCGTCCGCGCTACGACCGTGGCGGCCCGCCCCCACCGCCCTATCGCGAACACCGCCGCCACAATGATGGTGCTGCGATTGCCGGCGGACTGGCTGCAGGCGTTATCGGCGGCCTGATCGGCGGCGCAATCGCCAACGGCGGCAACAGCGGTCCCCGCTACTACGAGCCACCACCGCCGCCCCGCCCACGCTGCTGGTTCGAAGACCGCCGCGTTCCCAATTCCTATGATGGCGGCTGGCACACCGAAAGCATGCGGGTCTGCGACTGACCCCATAGCTGAAAATCCGTAATGAACAATCCGATCAGTCTGAATGGCTGGTCGGATTTTTTGTTGGATGAGCAAAATCCAAGGAATGCGCAATGATCGATGATGTATCGACTTGCTATACGGAATCGCACCAACTTGTTCAAAATATAAGGAAAATGGTGGGCCCGGAGAGACTCGAACTCCCAACCAAGCGGTTATGAGCCGCCGGCTCTAACCATTGAGCTACAGGCCCTTTCGGAAAAATTATCCGAAACACCGGCTTCGCAATGGTTCGAATCCGGTGGGTCACGCTCTAACGTAATTTTTACGGCCCGACAAGCCATTGATGCTATCGCAAGCTGCCGTTGCCGTATTAGCTTCACAATCTAAGGCAATACCCTGCAAAGGGACACAATCAACGAGGAAACACCATGACGACGACAAAGGCCCGCCTTTTCGCACTTAGTGCATTGACCGCAGCAGCAATGATGCCGCTTGCCGGTAATGCTCTTGCGCAGGATGCCACCCCGCGCGAAGCAACCATCAGTGTTTCCGGCGAAGGTCAATCGGCAATCGCGCCCGATATGGCGATCCTGTCATTCAGTGTCGTAAAGCAGGCGGAAACGGCGGCTGCGGCTCTGACAGAGAATTCCAAGGCGCTCGCCGAGGTTCTGAAATCGCTGAAGGCGTCCGCCATCGAAGACCGCGACCTGCAGACGAGCAATTTCTCCGTGCAGCCGCTTTATAAGCATTATGAACCGAAAGACGGCGTTTACGTCGCACCGGAAATTACCGGCTATCAAGTTTCCAACGGACTGACCGTGCGCGTACGCGACCTGAAGAAGCTGGGCGAGATACTCGATACCTCCGTCAAGCTCGGTATCAACCAAGGCGGCGATATTACCTTCACCAATGACAAGCCGGAAGCAACCGTGACCGAGGCCCGCAAGCAAGCCGTTGCCGATGCGCTGGCCAAAGCGAAAACGCTGACGGAAGCGGCGGGCGTGAAGCTTGGACGCGTGATCCAAATCAGCGAGAACATGCAGCGCCCCATGCCGGTGCCGCAGACCATGATGCGCGCTTCGATGGCGAAGGAGGCCGACAACGTGCCGATCGCTTCGGGTGAGAACAACTACAGCGTTGTGGTCAACGTCACCTTCGCCCTGGGCGAATAAAACAGTCGGAGCGGCGGCACTGCCCGCCGCCCGCATTTGCCGAACGGCTGCGCGTAACCGCCACCCGAGAGGCCACAAAAAGAAACGCCCCCCGCCTGTCATAACAAGCGAGGGGCATTTTTTCGATCCGCGCGAAGGGCGGGGGATTTCCGCGGATCAATATCAGCCGTTTAGCGACGGATCACCGGGCAACCACGCTCATTGGCGAAGAAGATGCGGTCAGGGCCGCGACGGTCGAAGCCTGCAACCACGACACGGCGCGGCGATACATCGACAACGCGCGCGCGGCGAAGACCCATGCGGCTAGCCTTTTCCTCCGCAAGCCGTGGCGAGCAACCGTAACGCGGGCGGTCAGGACGGCCCCAACCCGGACCAGGACGATCGGGACGACCCCAGCCCGGGCCGCGGCCTCTGTCATGACCGTATCCATCCTGAACCTGAACTCTGAGCTGAACATCCGGGCCAGCCGAAGCAGCTGGGGCGGTGACGGAAATTCCGCCGAGGGCGATGAGGGCAGCCAGGCCGGCTTTTGCGAAGGTGCTGAACATGAACTCACTCCGTTTGTTTCTGCGCCGGCAGGGACGTCCCCCGGCGATTGACGAGACCCTAGACCCGCCCGCCTGAACGCCGACAGAACCGCATGTTCAGCAGACGTTCAGAGACATTAACGGGAAAACGAAAGGAAAAGGCAGGGCTTTTGACGGGAATCATGGGGAGATATGCAGAACGATTTCACGGCGGTGCGGCCGGTCGCGATGTTCGAAAAGATAAAGGCCCTGCCATGTGCCAAGGGTAAGCCTGCCATCGCTGATCGGTACTCCGATGGAAACCGCGGTCAGGGCCGATTTGATGTGAGCAGGCATGTCATCAGGGCCTTCGAGCGTGTGGACGACCCAGCGCATGGAGACATCGTCGGAAGGTGGCACGAGGCGGGAAAAAAATATCGCCAGATCGCGTCGGACATCCGGATCGGCATTTTCCTGGATAAGCAGGGAGCAGGATGTGTGCCTGACGAAGACGGTCAAAAGGCCTTCGTCCACGCCTGCCTCCTTCACAAAGCGCTCGGCTTCGGACGTAAATTCGTAGAGCCCCTGCCCGTGGGTGGTGGTAATGGTCATTTTCTTCTGCGGCACGTTATTTCCTTTAGAAAATTCGGAACAAATTAGGCACTGCAAACGTTGGACCATGTCGAATTGTAACTGATGGCGAAAAGGCGTGCTTCCATGACATGGCGGCTGCCTTTAATAGAACGGAATACCGGCGTCACGGTTGCAAAAAAACGGGGAAGGATTGGCACTATCAGAATGAACCATTCAGGCTTTCCCGTCTGCGGACGACTAAACTATTTTCAGTGCAAGACAGGCAGAGGGTGCGAGAGATAGATTCATGGCATCCACTGATTATAATGTCGACCTGACAAATTGCGACCGCGAACCCATCCACATTCCAGGTTATATACAACCGCACGGCTGCCTGATCGCTTGCGATAACGCCATGCGCATGGTCCTACGACACTCGGAAAACTGTCGCGAGATTTTGCGCGTCGATGGCGATATCAACGGCAGAACCGCCGAAGAAGTGCTTGGTAAAAATCTCGTCCATGACCTTCGCAACGCACTCACGGTAACTGGCAGAACCACCCGCCCTGCCATGCTGCCCAATATGGAACTGCGCGATGGTCGCAGCTTCGATATTGCGCTCCACCGCTATAAATCCACGACGATCATCGAATTCGAACCGTCGGGGAGCGAGACCCAGCCGCTTGGCACCGCACGCAAGATGGTGGACCGCATTCGCGAGGCAGACACGGTCGAAAGCCTGATTTCGAGAACAACCCGGCTGGTAAAGGCGACCTTGGGTTACGACCGGGTGATGATCTACCGTTTCGAGGATGACGGTGCAGGCAAGGTCGTGTCGGAGGCAAAGCAGCCGGAACTGGAAAGCTTTCTCGGACAATATTTTCCGGCAAGCGACATACCGCAGCAGGCCCGCACGCTCTATCTTAAAAACACACTGCGCATCATCTCCGACGCCAGCGGAATACGAGTTCCCGTATTGCCCGCCATCGATGTGTCTGGTGAACCGCTTGATCTGTCATTCGCGCATTTGCGCAGCGTTTCTCCCATCCATTGCGAATATCTTCGCAATATGGGCGTTGGTGCCTCCATGTCGATTTCGGTGATCGTCGATGGCGCCCTGTGGGGTCTTATCGCCTGCCACCATTATTCGCCACGCGTTCTGACGATGTCAGTCAGGATCGCCGCAGAAATGTTTGGAGAGTTTTTCTCCATGCATTTGCAGGTCCTTAAGCAGAAGCGCAAACTCGATACCGTCAACCACGCCCATGCCGCTCTCGACCGCTTCCTCCGGCTCGCCGCCCATCACGCACACATCGAGGAACTGCTGATCGACAGTTTCCAGGATTTTGCCGATCTGATGCCATGCGACGGCGTCGGTCTTTGGGTGGACAACAACTGGCACGGCCACGGCGCAACGCCGCCCGCGGATGCCATTCCAAGGCTGGCGCGCTTCGTAACCTCTGTCAGTGAGGGAAGGGTCTGGGCAACCCATGCCATCTCGCAAGCCATACCGGAAGCGGAGATTTATGCAGATATCGCAGCCGGAATGCTCGCCATTCCGCTGTCGCAGGTCAAAAACGACTATCTGCTGTTTTTCCGCAGGGAGATCGTGCAGAACCTGAACTGGGCCGGCAACCCGGAAAAATCCTATGAGACCGGTCCGCTCGGCGATCGTCTCACGCCGCGCAAGAGCTTCGCGATCTGGAAGGAGACCGTGCGCCTGCAGGCGCAGCCATGGTCAGATGCGGACCGGGAAATTGCCGAAGCCGCAAGAATAGCGTTGGTCGAGGTCGCATTCCATCACAGCGAGCTGATGGCGGGCGAAAGGGAGCGCGCGGAAGTGCGCCAGCGCATGCTGAACGAGGAACTCAACCACCGCGTCAAGAACGTTCTCGCCATTATCAAATCGCTGGTCGGCAATCCCTCGCAGGAGGGTAAAACCCTTCAGGAATATGTCGGTGCGCTGAAGGGTCGTATCCAGGCATTGTCCTTTGCCCATGACCAGATCATTCGCGGTGAAGGCGGCGGGTCGTTGCGCGACCTGCTGGACGCCGAATTGTCGCCGCACCGTTCAGCCGAGGCTATTGTTGATCTCGCCGGACCACAGGTCACGCTCGATTCGCGCGCATTTTCCGTCATGGCCCTCGTACTGCATGAACTGGCGACGAATGCTGCCAAATACGGCGCGCTCGCGCAGACAGGCGGAAAGCTGGATCTGCGCTGGGAAGTCGACGAAAACCGCGATTGCCTGATACATTGGCGCGAAACTCTGCCTACCAAGCTGCCCACACCATCACGCTCCGGGTTCGGCACGGCGCTCATCAGCCGCAGCATCCCCTACGATCTGGGCGGACGCAGCACCATTCGGTATTTGCCTGATGGGCTGGAGGCGGAAATTCTCCTGCCCTCCCGCCATATCTCAGCAGTCATGACAGCTTCCGAGATGAAGACGGAGGATGACACCGTACCACAACCCAGACGGTCCAACCGGGAGGAAACGTTGAAAATATTGCTCGTAGAAGACCAGATGCTGATCGCCATGGATGTGGAGAACATGCTGGAAGACAACGGCATCAAGACAATCGAAACCGCGACCTCCTCGGCAATGGCCATCGAGAAGCTGAAGAGCTACGTGCCGGATGTGGCTATCCTCGACATCAATCTCGGTTCCGACACCTCCATCGCCGTCGCACGCGAGCTTCACCGCCGCGGCATCCCCTTCCTGTTCGCCACCGGCTATGCCGACGCCAGCATGGTGCCTGACGACTTCGGCAACGTGCCTGTTATCAGGAAGCCGTACGACGAGGATGCGCTGATGGCGGGTATCGGGCTGTTGGTCGGTGATACGGAGAGGGTGTGAATTCTTGGGCCGGATGGCGAGACTGCTCCAAACTCGACGTCATCCTCGGGTCAAGCCCGAGGATGACGGAGGAGAGGCTAGAAACCTTCGTCGGCGACCCCAAGCTTCCGAAAACCCAACCTCATTGAAAACGCGTGAAACCCCGCTTTTTCGCATCCTCCGGGCTTATGGCGTTCCCGATTTTAAACCGGAATTCCGTGACGGCGTAGTTGTCTAAATCGACATCACATTGAAATGATACATCATACCAGGTTCCACCGACGTTGAATGCGCCGCCGGTCGCGTCGATCGAACTTCCAGAAATCTTACGGCCGGTATCCGATGTCGGTATCATACCACGGGCAGGAAAACCCGCATTTTGAATTTGGGCCAGAGCTTCCGTGCTGCAAAGATTAACAATACGTCGGCGGGGCGGCAGATCACCAAACATCTGGCGTCTTTGGGCCGGAGAAAGCAGCGACGAAGACAATAATTGTTTGGCGGCCGGAAGTTTCGCGGGCTTCTCCTTTGCCACCTCGGCAGGTTTTTCGTCAGCCGGTTTCTCCTGCGGCACAGGCGCTTTTTCCGGCTCAGCCTCTTGCTTGACGGGTGAAACCGCAA
The DNA here is from genome assembly GCF_053522705.1 of Agrobacterium sp. 16-2014-1-2a. Classification (NCBI taxonomy): domain Bacteria; kingdom Pseudomonadati; phylum Pseudomonadota; class Alphaproteobacteria; order Hyphomicrobiales; family Rhizobiaceae; genus Agrobacterium; species Agrobacterium sp. 16-2014-1-2a. The sequence goes on along the minus strand of NZ_JBNWBX010000002.1, from coordinate 405,009 downwards.
TTTCTCCCTGTTCGGCGGACGCCTTGAGATCGCCGTTGGCGGCAGATGGCGCGGGCTTGTCCTCAGCCGTCTTTTCAGGCTGGCTTTCAGGCTCCTTGGAAGGCTCGGTCTTGTCCGCTTCCTCCGCCTTACCTGGCTTGTCCTCTGGGTCCGCCTGCGTCTCCTCCGGCCGCATGGCGATAGCCGGTAGCGTCGCCTGCAAGGGCGGCGAAGGTTTCGGCTCCTCTGCCGGCGGAGCGGGCGGCGGCGGTGGAGGCTGCGGCTTTTCTTGCTTTGCCTGCTCGGCGGCGGGAGGCTTGGCTTCTTCTGGCTTCTTTTCCTCAGGCGGCGGCACCAGATCGACGCTGATGCTTTCCGGCTCCTGCGGTTCGGCTATGCGTTCGGGCAGTTCAAAAAGAAAGATTGCGACCACAGCCAAATGCAGCAACACGGAGACGGGCACCGCCCATCCCTTCCCTCGCCATCTGCTTGCCGAAACCTGTTGCATGTTATCGAGCCAAATCGAACCTGAGCATTTCCGAAAACGCGGAACGCTTTGTTTTCACACATAAGGCTTGTCGCAGAGATCGCCAGTGCGGGAAACAAAAAACCCGGCCAGAGGTGACTGACCGGGTTCAATTTTAAAGCAGGCAAAGGCTTAGCTGTCGAGGAAGCTTCTGAGCTTTCTGGAGCGGCTCGGATGCTTCAGCTTGCGAAGTGCCTTCGCCTCGATCTGGCGAATACGTTCGCGCGTGACCGAGAACTGCTGGCCGACTTCTTCCAGCGTATGGTCGGTGTTCATGCCGATGCCGAAACGCATGCGCAGAACACGTTCTTCACGCGGCGTCAGCGAGGCGAGAACGCGGGTCGTCGTCTCGCGCAAGTTGGCCTGAATGGCGGCGTCGATAGGCAGCAGCGCGTTCTTGTCCTCGATGAAGTCGCCGAGATGCGAATCCTCTTCGTCACCCACAGGGGTTTCGAGCGAAATCGGCTCCTTGGCGATTTTCAGAACCTTACGCACCTTTTCAAGCGGCATGGCCAGCTTTTCCGCCAGCTCTTCCGGGGTCGGCTCGCGGCCGATCTCGTGCAGCATCTGGCGCGAGGTGCGAACGATCTTGTTGATCGTCTCGATCATGTGAACCGGAATACGGATCGTGCGCGCCTGGTCGGCGATCGAACGGGTGATCGCCTGTCTGATCCACCATGTCGCATAGGTCGAGAACTTGTAACCACGGCGATATTCGAACTTGTCCACCGCCTTCATCAGGCCAATATTGCCTTCCTGAATGAGATCGAGGAACTGCAGGCCGCGGTTGGTGTATTTCTTGGCGATGGAGATCACGAGACGCAGGTTGGCCTCGACCATCTCCTTCTTGGCGATACGCGCTTCGCGCTCACCCTTCTGTACCATGGAAACGATACGGCGGAATTCGGCGATGGAAATACCGGTTTCCGTCGACAGATTCTGGATTTCCTGACGGATCTCGCGGATCGTGTTGCTTTCCTCGCGGGCGAATTCCTTCCAGCCGCGGGCGGCCAGATTGGCAATCGACTTCATCCAGTTCGGATCGAGTTCCGCACCGTGATACTGCTCGAGGAAGCTGTCGCGCTTGACGCCATAGGATTCGGCAAGGCGCAGCAGCCGGCCTTCGTTCTGCATCAGACGCTTGGAAATATCGTAAAGCTGCTCGACAAGGCTGTCGACACGGTTCTGGTTCAGCGACAGCGACTTCACAGCCGTGATCAACTGGTCCTTGAGATCCTTGTAGCGGCGCTCCTGACCGGAGGACAGGGTTCCCGTGCAGGCAAGGCGAGCCTCGACCTGCTGGTCCTGAAGCTTGCGCAGCTTCTTGTAGGTGTCGGCAATGGTGTCGAGCGTTTCCATGACCTGCGGACGCAGCTCGGCTTCCATCGCGGCAAGCGAAAGGTTGGACTCGTCGTCGTCCTCTTCTTCCTCTTCCGGCGGAAGGCCATCGCCACCCACGTCAGTCACATCCTCGTCACCGGAGGGCGCACGCAGTCTGCGGGTCTTTTCCTTCTCTTCGGCGGCCTTGCGGTCCGCCTCGATCTTTTCCGGGCTCTGGAACTGCGGGGCAGCCTTGGCTTCCGGGCCGGAATAGGTGGTTTCGAGATCGATAATCTCGCGCAGCAGCGTCGTGCCTTCGTTGAGTTCGTCGCGCCAGATGATCAGCGCCTGGAACGTCAACGGGCTTTCGCAAAGACCGGAGATCATCGTTTCGCGGCCGGCCTCGATGCGCTTGGCGATGGCGATTTCGCCTTCGCGCGACAGAAGCTCTACGGAACCCATTTCGCGCAGATACATGCGCACAGGATCGTCTGTACGGTCGGTCGGTTCTTTTTTCTTCGCGGTCGCAAGCGCGGTACCGCCGGAAGGTGCCAGTTCGCCGCCTTCGGACTCTTCGTTATCGGAATCGTCGCTTTCGGCTTCGCCCGGTGCTTCCTCGGCATCCTCGTCCTCGATAACGTTGATGCCCATATCGGACAGCATCGCCATCGTGTCTTCGATCTGCTCGGACGTCACTTCTTCGGACGGCAGGACGGAATTCAGCTCGTCCATCGTCACATAGCCGCGCTTCTTGGCGGCCTTGATCATCTTTTTGACCGCGTCATCCGAAAGATCGAGAAGCGGACCGTCCGTCGCACCGTCGCGTTCGTTTTCTGCTTCTTCGTTTTCTTTGACTTTGGTTGCCATCTATCTCGTCGCTTTCCCTGACGCTAACACCTGTTCCGCCGCATCGCCGTTCGCCTTGAGAGCATCCGGCTGATAACAGCGAATCACTGTCAGACACCTAACGGAGTGATCTTTAATTGCCGATTAACCACGGCAGCCTCAGGCAGAATGCAAAGACAGTGCACCCGAAAATGCTTGCTCATGCAATTTCTATCCGCCAAGGCTCATTCCACCTTACTATTCCTGAATTGGTGATTCCCGCTATTTCCCGCCCCGTCAAGCCTTTGAGGGCGAGACAGCCACGGAAATTCATAAAAAGGGCCGCATTTTGCGAGTTATCACCAGACTACCCCCTATTTAGGGCGCTTGCAGCAAAAGGCAACCCCACACGTCTTTCTATTCTTGGCCGCAGTCCTCAGCCATGGCCGACAGCTGGACCCTTTACCCGGCCGGACATGACGCCGAAACCATCGATGATCGCTTCCTGATTTTCCATTCGGCCGATTTCCAGCTGAACTTCGGCCAGCGCCCGCACCAGAAGCGTGCCGCGTTCGTCGTCCGTCGCCTCGCCTATTTCCCGCTCCAGCTCACGCTTCTGCCAGAGCAGGGATTTCGTCCTCTTGTGCAGGGAAAGCGCCTGCACATATCCCTCACGCGCATCTTCCAGCGCCGCCTGTTCCGTGGCCGTCCACAGGCGCGCATTGCGCACCTGCTGGTCCATGGTTTTCAAAAGCACCTCGAAACCCTGCTGCGACAGGCGCTCGATCAGCCCTGCCCGCGAAATCTCGGCCGCACTTTCCGCTGCAAAGGTCAGCACAGTCGACCACAGGCGTTGCAGATCGCGGTTCTCGTAATCGATCGCGGCGATCTCGTCATATTCCTCAAGCAGAAGTTCGGGATGGTTGACGATGGTGATGGCGAGAACGCTTTCGCGAAGTGAAGGCTTGGTCTGGTGCCCCCTGACCAGACCCGACTGGGTAAGCCGGTCGGAAATGTTGCTGGCCGGCGCAGCCATGGCTCCACCCCGTCCGGAAGCGTTCCTCTGGAACCCGCGCCCATTACCCTGCTGGCCATCGCGGCGGAAATTTCCACCCTGCGAACCGCCCTGCTGAAAACGCGGCTGGAAGAAGGCATTCAGCCTGTCGCGCATATCCTGCTGGTAAAAACGCCGCACCGCCTCGTCGCCGATGACGGCAACGATCTGCCGCAGCCGGCTTTCAAGCTGGGCACGCTTTTCAGGCGTATCGAAAGTCACCGAAGACGTCTCGCGGCTCCAGATCATCGCCGCGAGCGGTTTTGCCTCGGAAAGCACACGGTCAAAAGGCGCACGCCCCTCCAGCCGCACGAGATCATCAGGGTCTTTTCCGTCGGGCAAAAGCGCAAAACTCACCGAACGATCAGGCTTGATATGCGGCAAGGCGAGATCGGCTGCGCGGTTGGCGGCACGAATACCGGCGCCGTCGCCATCAAAGCAGAGGATCGGCTGCGGCGACATTTTCCACAGGAGATCAAGCTGGCTTTCCGTCAGCGCCGTGCCGAGCGGGGCGACAGCATTTTCGACACCCGCCTGATAAAGCGCAATGACGTCCATATAACCTTCGACGGCAATGACGGTGCCGCCGGAAGCCTGCGAGGCGCGCCGCGCGCGGGCGAAATTGTAGAGAACATTGCCCTTGTGAAAAAGCTCGGTCTCGTTGGAGTTCAGATATTTGGCCACTGCATCCGCCGCCATGGCGCGGCCGCCGAAAGCGATCACCTTTTCGCGCGACGACAGGATCGGGAACATGATGCGGTCGCGGAAGCGGTCATAGGAAACCGGCACGTTTTCATGCACCACCAGCCCGCAGGCTTCCATCTGTTCGCGCGCCACACCCTTGCTCGCCAGATGCTCCTTCAGCGCATTGCGGCTATCTGGTGCAAAACCGAGCCTGAATGTCTCGATGGTGCGCCCAGTCAGCCCGCGATCGCGCAGGTAAGCCCGCGCCCGCGCACCATGCGCGGTCTGCAACTGATCCTGAAAGAACAGCGTCGCCATTTCCATGACGTCCTGCAACGAGGTGCGCTCGCGCTCGCGCTTCTCAGCCTGCGGATCGGGTTGCGGCATGGAGATGCCGGCCATGTCGGCGATCTGCTGAACGGCTTCGGGGAAACTCAACCCCTCGAGATCGGTGAGAAACCGGAAATGATCGCCGGAAACACCGCAACCGAAACAATGGTATCGCCCCTTGCGATCCTCGCAGTGAAAACTCGGGCTTTTTTCGCCATGGAACGGGCAGCAGGCCCAATAATCGCCCCGCGGCGTATTGGTCTTCTTCTTATCCCAGGACACACGTCTGCCGATCACATCGGAGATGTTCACGCGGTCGCGTATCTCATCGAGAAAAGAATTGGAAAATCGCATGGGTTACCTGTTCGAGGCCAGTCTTTCATATAAGCGCAGAAAGGGGTCAGTACCAAACCCAAAGAACCGGAATACCCGATATTCACAGGCCATCGTACTAAAACCGCATCGCCGCTGTCGCCCGCTTCGGGCAAATTTATGGCAGCGCATCATCACAAAAAATTATGTTTTTGTAATTTGAGCCAACCGTCGCCGAGGTATAAAACATATTCAAAGGCAGCGCCCGGACATTCTCATAAAGCTGCTGACGCCCGCAGGCACGTCCCCCGAAAAACGCCTGCGTGTGACCGCATTTTGATCCGCCGAAATGCGCCTTCGTCGGCAGCAAAAAGGCAGGGCAGCCATGGCTGCCCTGCCTTTACTTTTTCCGAACGGGCGAAACCTACTTCAGCAAATCCTTGACGACGCCGGAGGCTTTCGCGAAGTCGATCTGGCCGGGATAGCGCTCCTTGAGCGCATTCATGCACTTGCCCATGTCACGCAGGCCGGAGGCGCCGGTTTCGCTGATGACGGCCTGGCACAATTCGCGCACCTTTTCGGCCGGAATTTCTTCCGGCATGAATTCCTTGATGATGACGATTTCCTCGCGCTCCTGAGCGGCAAGCTCGGCGCGACCGGCACCATCATAGATGCTGGCGGACTCTTCCCGCTGCTTCACCATCTTGGTCAGGATCTGCATGATCTCGTCGTCGGTGACGGGGTCCTTGCCCACGCCGCGATTGGCAATATCGCGATCCTTGATGGCCGCCTGGATGAGACGCACGGTCGATGTACGCCGGGCGTCACGAGCCTTCAGCGCGTCTTTCAGAGTATTAGCGAACGTGTCGCGCATCATTTCTTCTTCTCCTTGGGAAAGTGCATTCCGCAGCTTCTCGACACGGAAACTTTCCACCTTATTTTTCGAAACGACATAACCGAGCAAACCCGCTCAAGCAAATCAAATGCATAAGCCTTTGAATGTGCGAAGGTTTAATTCCGCGTAAATCTCGAGCCTGCGGTTGACCGTTTAAGCAGCTTTCGTTATTTTCCGGCACCTGCACGAGATTTTAACGAAGGGTCAAAACGCGAGTTTTTCGCGCGCCCCTTTATGTCACGAAGCCTGCGACAAAAAATGGCCCCTCTCCCCCTGCCTTTCAAGAGGCGGGGTGCGAAGCGGCAGAAACGGAACGAGATGACCGAGACAGCGCCCTGGACTACCCGCAAACCGACCGCAATGCTTGTTCTTGCCGATGGCACAGTGATCGAGGGAACGGGGATCGGCGCAACCGGCAAGGTACAGGCGGAAGTCTGCTTCAACACCGCACTGACCGGTTACGAAGAAATCCTGACCGATCCGTCCTATCTCGGCCAGATCGTCACCTTCACCTTCCCGCACATCGGCAATGTCGGCACCAATGAGGAAGACATCGAAGACCTGACGCCAGCCGCCCGCCGCGGCGCAGTCGGCGTCATCTTCAAGGCCGACATCACCGACCCTTCGAACTTCCGCGCCGCCAAACATCTGGATGCCTGGCTGAAAGCCCGCGGCGTCATCGGCCTTTGCGGCATCGACACGCGCGCGCTGACGGCATGGATACGCGAAAACGGTGCACCGAACGCGGTGATCGCCCATGATCCCAACGGCGTGTTCGACATCGAGGCGCTGAAGGCGGAAGCCAAGGCATGGAGCGGTCTCGTCGGCCTCGACCTCGCCATCGAAGCCACATCCGGCCAATCCTCCACCTGGACGGAAACGCCTTGGGTTTGGAACGAGGGTTACGGCACGCTGAATGAAGCCGATGCGAAGTACCATGTCGTCTGCGTGGATTTCGGCGTCAAGCGCAACATCCTGCGCCTCTTCGCCGGTCTCGATTGCAAGGTCACTGTGGTTCCGGCCCAGACATCCGCCGAAGACATTCTGGCATTGAAGCCGGATGGCGTTTTCCTTTCCAACGGTCCGGGAGACCCGGCCGCGACAGGCGAATATGCCGTACCGGTCATTCAGAACCTCATCAACAGCGACCTGCCGATCTTCGGCATCTGCCTCGGCCACCAGATGCTTGGCCTGGCCGTCGGCGCCAAGACTGAAAAGATGCACCAGGGCCACCACGGCGCCAACCATCCGGTCAAGGATTTCACCACCGGCAAGGTGGAAATCGTTTCCATGAACCACGGTTTTGCGGTTGACGCCAAGTCGCTGCCTGATGGCGTCGAAGAAACCCACACGTCGCTGTTCGACGGCACCAATTGCGGCCTGCGCATCGTCGGCAAGCCGGTCTTCTCCGTCCAGCACCATCCGGAAGCATCGCCCGGCCCGCAGGACAGCCACTATCTCTTCCGCCGCTTCGTCAACCTGCTGCGCGAGAGACAAGGTGAGGCAGCGCTCGCCGAGCGCTGAGACATCTTCGGAAAATCAGGAAAAATATACGGCCCGCTTTCAGCGGGCCGTTTTCATTTCACGCTTCACCAGAATGACGAAACGTATAGTCAGGAGAACGGCCGCCGTCGAAAGGCCGATCACGAAACCGAACCAGACGCCGCGTCCGCCAAAGCCGAGCGGAAAGGCCATGGTCCAGGCCAGCGCCAGCCCGATCGGCCAATAGGAAATCAGCGCCAGCATCGCCGGAATGCGCGCATCCTTCAATCCGCGCAGCAAACCTGCTGTCACGGCCTGGATACCATCGACCAGCTGGAAGATGCCGGCGATCACCACGAGGCTGCTTGCGTAGGCAAGCACTTCCGCCGCTTCCGGCAACTTCGCGTCAAGAAACCACTTCGCCAGAAATTCCGGAACAGCCGCAAACAGGATGCCGCCGCAAACGGCAATGCCGCAGGCAATCGCGTAGACCATGATGGCGGCGCGCACCAGGTTCCTGAAATCACCCTGACCAAACGCGACACCGACCCTCACGGTCGCCGCCTGCGACAGGCCGAGCGGGATCATGAAAGCGATGGAGGCAAGCTGCAGAGCGATGCCATGCGCCGCAAGCTGCACGGTGCCAATCTGTCCCATCAGGATCGAAGCCGCCGCAAACAGCGTCACTTCGGCAAGGATGGTGATGCTGATCGGCAGGCCAAGGCGCAGCACTTCGAACAGCGCATGCCAGTCCGGCCGCCAGAAGCGCACGAACAGCTCGTATTTCCTGGTTTCCTCACGCGTCTGCACATAAGCGACGATGAAGATGAAGCTGAAGGCATTGACGATGACGGCAACGACAGCCGCGCCGTTCATGCCCATCACCGGCAATCCGAAATGGCCGAAGACCAGCGCATAGGCCATCAAACCGTTCATCACCAACATGATGATGGTGACATACAGAATGATACCAGCACGGCCGATGGCACTGACAAGCCCGCGCAGCACGTAAAAAAGCAGCGCCGGCAAAAGGCCGAACTTGGCGATGGCGAGATAATGGCCGGTCAACGCCGCAACTTCGGGGTTTTGCCCGAGATAGACCAGAATGCGCTCGGCGTTGAAGAATATCGGCAAGGCCAGAATCCAGTAGGCGATTGCCACCCACATGCCCATGCGCAGCGAGCGGCGGGCAGCCGTCGCATCGCCCTGCCCGTAAGCCTGCGCTACCATTGGCACCACGGCCACGGAAAATCCCGAGCCGAAAATGAAGACAACGAAGAAGAACTGCCCGGCCAGCACCATGGCCGCCAGCTTCTCAGCTCCGAGCTGACCGACGATGACCATATCTGTAGTGTGGATGCCAAGCTGCGCGAGCTGCGCACCGACAAGCGGAATTCCAAGCGCAAGCGTAGCCTTGAAATGCGAAAGCCACGACCCCGATCCAGAGGGAACGGTTTCTGCAACAACCGACGAAGACATTGTAATTCACCTGAATTTTGGCCATTGCCCGCGAATTGCGCAATGGCAGCAGGTGATGAATAAAATATTCCCTTCCTGCACGCAACCTTTGCGGATCAATGATCAAAATTTACGCAGAACGGCAATTTTACGTCCACTTGGGCCGAAACGGCCTGACATAAAACAAATTTAGCCGAATTTTACCATTTCACTTTACGCATTAGAATATCGCGAAGTTCTTTCAAACCATAAGCTGCATGACGCAGAATATTCCCGCCATTGAGGCATGTCTTTCCCATTATTTTCCAAGATGAGCCGAATGGGCACATCTGGTTCCAAGGACGTGTAGCTTGCCCAAAAAAACCAATCTCATGACGCGCATTCTGTTTGCGGCGTCATCGCTTGTCGTCGCCGCTTTTGCCGGCTTTTCCTTCTATATCGACAGTCTTCAACACCAGGTGACAACGCAAGCCGTGGCGGAAAATATCGATTCGTCCGGCAAGCAGGCAGCGCAAAGCATCGCCAACTGGCTGAACGGCCGCATCATGCTGACCGAAACGGTTGCGAAGACGCTCGCCAAGCTCCCAGATGACGACGCCAAACTGCAGTTCCTCCAGAACGACGTGCTGACGGCTCAGTTCATGTCCACCTATTTCGGCAATGCTGAAAGCGGCAGTTTCACGACTTTCCCTAAATTGCCATTGCCGGAAGGCTACGACCCGCGCAAGCGCCCCTGGTATCTGGACGCCGTCAAGGCCGGCAAGCCAGTACTGACCGAGCCCTATAGCGATGCGTCGACCGGCGGCCTTATCATCACTGCCGCCATTCCCGTGTCCATCGACGGCAAGCTGGCCGGCGTGACGGGTAGCGACTTCTCGCTGGATTCGCTGGTAACGATGATCAAGTCGGTGGATGCCGGCAAGGATGGATACGCCTTCCTCGTCAGCAAGGACGGCAAGATCCTCATGCATCCCTATGCGAAATTCGTCGACAAGCCGCTGACCGATCTCTTCAAGGTTGATACACCGGCAATTTCTTCCGCGATTTCGCAAACCGAGATCGACGGCAAGGGCAAGATCACCAGCTTCATTCCCGTCGCCGGTCTGCCCTCGGTCGATTGGTATCTCGGTTTCGTTGTCGATTCCGACGTCGCCTACAGCGCGATCGGCCAATTTCGCCTCGCGGCAACCATCGCGACAATCCTTGCCGCCGCGATCATGATCGCCCTGCTGGCAACCGTTCTCAGCCGTTTCATTGTTCGCCCCGTCACGCAGATGACTGCTGCCATGGAAAGGCTTGCCGCCGGCAATCTCGATGTCGCCATTCCCGGCCAGGAGCGCAGTGACCAGATCGGCTCGATGGCTGCGGCGGTTGCCGTATTCAAATCGAACGCCACGGAACGTCTGCGTCTTGAGGGCGACGCCGAACAGAACCGCACGCTTTCCGAACAGGAGCGCAACGACCGCGAACGACTGGCGGCGAAAGACGCGGCCGACATCCAGTTCGCAGTCGATTCGCTGGCAAAGGGACTGACGCACCTTTCGAACGGCGACCTCAACTACCGGATCGAGACGCCTTTCGTGACCCGCATCGACCGCTTGCGCGACGACTTCAACAACTCCGTCGCCAAGCTGAACGTTGCCTTGAGCACAGTCGGCCAGAATGCACGCGCAATCGATGCCGGTGCTGGAGAAATCCGCCAGTCTGCCGACGATCTGGCCAAGCGCACCGAGCAGCAGGCCGCCTCTGTCGAGGAGACTGCGGCCGCGCTTGAGGAAATAACCACGACGGTCAAGGATTCCGCCCGCCGTGCCGAAGAGGTAGGCCGTCTGGTCGACCGCACGCGCAACAATGCCGAGCAGTCCGGCATCATCGTCGAGGACGCTGTTCGCGCCATGGAAGGCATCGAAAAATCGTCGTCGGAGATCAGCAACATCATTGGCGTGATCGACGAAATCGCCTTCCAGACTAACCTGCTTGCGCTGAATGCCGGCGTGGAAGCCGCCCGCGCCGGTGAGGCAGGCAAGGGTTTCGCCGTCGTCGCACAGGAAGTGCGCGAGCTTGCCCAGCGCTCGGCAAATGCCGCGAAGGAGATCAAGACGCTGATCAACGCCTCAACATCGCAGGTGCAATCCGGTGTCGATCTCGTCGGCAATGCCGGCAAGGCGCTGGAAACCATCGTGCGCGAAGTCCAGGAGATCAACCGCCACATCGACGCCATCGTAACGTCGTCGCGCGAACAGTCCACCGGACTTCAGGAAATCAACACCGCCATCAACACCATCGATCAGGGCACCCAGCAGAATGCCGCCATGGTCGAAGAACAGACTGCGGCAAGCCACGGCCTCGCCTCGGAAGCGGCGGCGCTCAACGAATTGCTTGCGCAGTTCCAGCTCGCCACGGCAACGCGGCGGCAGGCTGAATATGGGCGTGCTGCGTAGACCGAAAATAGCTCACTGGTGAGACAATCGCACCGTTACCCCGGATCCAGTCCGGCATGACGGAGGAGACGTTTCAGTCTTCATTATGGCCGGAGCGATCCGGCCATTTTTCTTGTCCGCCCTCAGCACGCGAAAAACCCTGTTCCCGCCACTCACACGATCAGCTAGAGCTTGATCGATCATGATTTGCGGAGGGATCTATGCTGGATTTGATTTGGCGCGGTATTGCCATGGGGGTGGGTGGCACCGTGTTTATGGATATATGGGCGATTGTGCTGCACCGGTTTTTCGGCCAGTCCGCCCCGAACTGGGCACCGGTCGGCCGCTGGTTCTGGCATGTGCCGAAGGGCAGGATATTCCACGATACTATCGCAACGGCCGCACCTTACGAGCATGAACTGGCGCTCGGCTGGGTCTCGCATTATGCCGTCGGCATTCTCTACGGCATCATTCTCGCCCTGATAGTGCCGGCCTCGTGGTTTTCAGAGCCGTCCTTCATTCAGCCTTGGATCGTGGGCATCGTCACAGTCGGCGCGGGCTGGTTCCTACTGCAACCTGGCCTCGGCATCGGCTGGGCGGCATCGAAGACGCCGAACCCGAACAAGGTTCGCTTTCTCAACCTCGTTGCCCATACGATCTTCGCGCTTGGCATGTATGCCGTGGCGCTGTTGATGCGCTGAATAAAAAGGGGGCTGAAAAGCCCCCTCGTTCATTTGATTCTCAGATATTCGCCGAAAAGGTGTCGCAGTCCTCGACGCGTCCGTTCTGGAAGCCGCGCTTGAACCATTCCATGCGCTGCGCCGACGTACCGTGGTTGAAACTGTCAGGCACCACATATCCTTGAGTCTGCTTCTGCAGGGTGTCGTCGCCGATCTGGTGGGCAGCGTTGAGCGCTTCCTCAAGGTCACCGGTTTCCAGAATTCCCTTCTGTTCGGTGAACTTGCCCCAGATACCGGCATAACAATCGGCCTGAAGCTCCACACGCACCGACATCTTGTTGGCATCCACCTGGCTCATGGACTGGCGGCGGCGGTTGAACTCCGGCAGGACACCGGTCAGGTTCTGGACGTGGTGGCCCACCTCATGCGCAATAACGTAAGCCTGCGCGAAATCGCCAGACGCGCCGAAACGCTTGTCCAGTTCACTGAAGAAACTGGTGTCGAGATAAACCTTGCGGTCACCAGGGCAATAGAACGGGCCGCTGGCCGCAGAGGCAGAACCGCAGGCAGACGCAACCTGCCCGGAAAACAGCACAAGGGTCGGTTTCTGATAGGTCTCGCCGGCGGACTGGAAAATGCCGCTCCACGTATCTTCCGTCTCAGCCAGCACGGTGCGCACGAAAGCCGTCGTCTCGTCGGACGATTGGCCCTGCGGCCGAGTGCCCGCCTGCTGGCCGGATTGCTGCGTGGTACCGCCCCCATCCAGTGAAATGTCTCCGCCCGAAAGCAGCGTCAGCGGATTGATGCCAAGCACCCAGCTTATCAGCAAGATCAGCAGAAGACCGCCAATGCCGATACCGCCGCCGCGGCGCCCAATCGGCACGCGCATTCCGCCACGCGAAAAAGGATCGTTGCCGGATGGCCCCGATCCCGCCGACATGCCGCGCCGATCCTCGATATTGTCCGACTGGCGGCGCCCTCTCCATTCCATGCTTTTCTCTCCGCAAACGTCGCCTCAACAGGCAACCTTATAACGGCACTATAATACATCTTGTTCCGGAAGAAAGCGGAGGTGGGTGCATTCGTTCAGGAGGCTCGCCGCCTTTGCGTGAAGACGGTCAGAGACAGCAGGGCAAACACGAACACGCCCGCGAAAAGCACCACAAGACCCGGCTGACCGTCACCGAAAGCAACCTCGTGAATGATCCGCCCCGGAACGAAGGTGAAACCGCCTGCGATGACGATACCGCCGAGATAAACACTCTGCATGATCCTCATATGGCGCCTGATTTCGCCCCTGCGCGCGAAAAGGACCGATTGCAGACAGCCATATATGGTGAGAACCGATAAAAGATAAATCGGGCTGAAACCGTAAAACACCCTCAATTCATGAATGAAGAAGGTCGAAACGGACGTCATGACCATCAGCGTCACCCAAATCCTGCCGAGTAGCCGGTGGATGGCGGTTCCTTTTGGGCGAAGAAAAATGAAGGCACCGAGAATCGCGGCCGGAACAACGGTGGCGACATGGAATTGCACGGCAAGCGGTGCGTCTAGCAAAGGCTGGAGTGACATGGTGAAGCGTTTTGACCCGGTTGAAATTATCGCTAACTTCGGCAAAACATGCGCGAAAGAAAAACGCATTGGCGTCAACCGCAGGAAAACTTCGTGGATCACCTCTCTTTGCAGTCCACGCTTCGTGAAATGCACGCCATCCTGCAATCGCGCAGACTGTGGCTGACCTTCCTTGCCATATTGGCGATCTTCATTCTGACCGGCCCTTTCGGGACAAGTGAGACCATGAGTTTCGCCGACCGGCTGCTTTACTGGACAATCGTTCAGGCTGGCGCATGGACGTTCGCAATATCCTTTTCCATCCTCGCCAACACCATCCTTGCCAGCAGCATTGAAAATATGCTGACACGCATGATGATCGGCTCGCTGACGGCAGCCCTGCCCATCGGGCTGCTGCTTTCCATCATGAACCAAATCTTTTCCGGCAGGGAAATGGGTTTCGCTGCCTTTCTGAAAAGCAGCCTGTCGGCCCTGCCGCTCTGCGCCATCTTTTGCCTGCTGAGCTACCTCACGGCCTGCCAGTCACGCGCAACGGCAACGGATGCCGTTGCGGACCCGAATGGAGATGCCAAAGGTGAGGTGAAAAGCATCGCGCCGCTGCTGGAGCGGCTGCCGCCGCAAAAGCGCGGAGAATTGCTGCGGCTGTCGGTGCAGGACCACTATACCGAAATCGTCACCACGCGCGGCCATCAGCTCGTTCTACTGCGTTTTGCCGATGCGCTGAAAGAAATAGGCCTCACGGAAGGCTTGCAGGTGCACCGTTCCCACTGGATTGCCATTTCCGACGTCGTCTCGTTGCGTAAACAGGCTGGCCGTCTGCACGTCATTACAAGAGACGGCTCGGAAATACCCGTCAGCCGCTCCCATAGCGCGGCCGTGCAGGCCCGTTTCGCCGCGCATACACCGGCGGGTTAAGAGTTTCTGTCGATTCCGGAATTTATGGGGTTCCGTTCTCAAAAACATTTGCCTATAAGCCGCTTCTAGCCTGAAAACTTTGAATTGCGCGCCCCGGCCGGTGATCTTTCACCCTGGCTGGTGTTTTGCGCAACCAAAACGCGGAACGAGAGAGCCATGCCGAAGCGCCAAGATATCAAGTCCATCCTCATCATTGGCGCAGGACCGATCGTCATCGGCCAAGCATGTGAATTCGACTATTCCGGCACCCAGGCCTGCAAGGCGCTGAAGGAAGAGGGTTACCGGGTCATTCTGGTCAACTCCAACCCGGCCACCATCATGACCGATCCGGGCCTTGCCGACGCAACCTATGTCGAGCCGATCACCCCGGAAGTCGTTGCCAAGATCATCGCCAAGGAACGCCCGGACGCGCTGCTTCCCACCATGGGCGGCCAGACCGCGCTCAACACCGCGCTGTCCCTGAAGCGCATGGGCGTTCTCGACCGCTACAATGTGGAAATGATCGGCGCCAAGCCCGAAGCCATCGACATGGCCGAAGACCGCGCCCTCTTCCGCGAGGCCATGGCTCGCATCGGCCTTGAGACGCCGAAGTCCATGCTGGCCAACGCCACTGAAATCAAGGACGCCGACCGCAAGAAGCACGAAGCTGCCCGCGCCGAACTCAAAGCGAAGCTTTCCGGTGCGGAACTGGACAAGGCGCTGGACAATCTGGAAAACCAGTGGAACCTTGGCGAGACCGACCGCAAGCAGCGTTACATGGCGCATGCGATCGCAATCGCCGCCCAGGCGATCGACCATGTCGGCCTGCCAGCCATCATCCGCCCCTCCTTCACGCTCGGCGGCACCGGCGGCGGCATTGCCTATAACCGCTCCGAATTCTTCGACATCGTCTCGGGCGGCCTCGACGCTTCGCCGACCACCGAGGTGCTGGTCGAAGAATCGGTTCTCGGCTGGAAGGAATATGAGATGGAAGTGGTCCGCGACACCGCGGACAATTGCATCATCATCTGCTCCATCGAAAACATCGATCCGATGGGCGTCCACACCGGCGACTCCATCACCGTTGCGCCAGCGCTGACGCTGACCGACAAGGAATACCAGATCATGCGCAACGCCTCGATTGCGGTGCTGCGTGAGATCGGCGTGGAAACCGGCGGCTCGAACGTGCAGTTCGCCGTCAACCCGAAAGACGGCCGCCTCGTCGTCATCGAAATGAACCCGCGCGTTTCGCGCTCGTCTGCTCTCGCCTCCAAGGCGACCGGCTTCCCGATCGCCAAGATCGCCGCCAAGCTCGCCATCGGCTATACGCTCGACGAGCTGGAAAACGATATCACCGGCGGCGCGACGCCTGCCTCGTTCGAACCGTCGATCGACTACGTCGTCACCAAGATCCCGCGTTTCGCCTTTGAGAAGTTCCCGGGCGCCTCGCCGATCCTCACCACGGCCATGAAGTCCGTCGGTGAAGTCATGGCCATCGGCCGCACCTTCGCAGAATCGCTTCAGAAGGCGCTGCGCGGCATGGAAACCGGCCTCACCGGTCTCGATGAAATCGAAATCCCCGGCTTTGAAGAGGGCGAAGGCTCCAAGAACGCCATCCGCGCCGCCATTGGCACACCGACGCCGGATCGCCTGCGCATGGTCGCCCAGGCGCTGCGCATGGGAATGACGGAAGAAGAAGTCCACGAAAACTCGAAGATCGACCCCTGGTTCATCGCCCAGTTCAAGGCAATTGTGGACATGGAAGCCCGTGTCCGTGAGCAAGGCCTGCCGCAGGACGCAGAGAACCTGCGCATGCTCAAAGCCATGGGCTTTTCCGACGCCCGCCTGGCAATTCTGACGGGCAAGCGCCCAAAGGAAGTGGCCGAGCTGCGCAACAGCCTCAATGTTCGCCCGGTCTTCAAGCGCATCGATACCTGCGCGGCAGAATTCGCCTCACCCACCGCCTACATGTATTCGACCTATGAAATCCCCTTCGTCGGCGCCGCCCGCTCTGAAGCGCAGGTTTCCGACCGCAAGAAGGTCGTCATCCTCGGCGGCGGTCCGAACCGTATCGGCCAGGGCATCGAGTTCGACTATTGCTGCTGCCATGCTGCCTTCGCGCTTAAGGATGCAGGCTTCGAAGCGATCATGATCAACTGCAACCCGGAAACGGTTTCGACCGACTACGACACTTCCGACCGCCTCTATTTCGAACCGCTGACGGCCGAAGACGTGATCGAGATCATGCGCGCCGAACAGGAAAAGGGCGAGTTGGTCGGCGTCATCGTGCAGTTCGGTGGCCAGACGCCGCTGAAGCTGGCCGAAGCGCTGGAAAAGAACGGTATCCCGATCCTCGGCACCGCGCCTGACATGATCGACCTTGCCGAAGACCGCGACCGCTTCCAGAAGCTGCTGATGAAGCTCGACCTCGCCCAGCCGAACAACGGCATCGCCTATTCGGTTGAACAGGCGCGCCTCGTCGCTTCGGAAATCGGCTTCCCGCTGGTCGTGCGTCCTTCCTATGTTCTGGGTGGCCGCGCCATGCAGATCATCCATTCGGAAGGCCAGCTCCAGACCTATCTGCTCGACACGGTTCCGGGCCTCGTGCCCGAGGACATCAAGCAGCGTTACCCGAACGACAAGACCGGCCAGATCAACACCCTGCTCGGCAAGAACCCGCTTCTGTTCGACAGCTACCTGACCAACGCCGTCGAAGTCGACGTCGATGCACTGTGCGACGGCGAAAACGTCTTCGTGTCGGGCATCATGGAGCACATCGAAGAAGCCGGTATCCACTCGGGCGACTCGGCCTGCTCGCTGCCTTCCCGTTCGCTGAGCAAGGAAACCCTCGACGAGCTGGAACGCCAGACGACGGCGCTTGCAAAGGCGCTCAACGTCGGTGGCCTGATGAACGTTCAGTACGCGATCAAGGACGGCACGATCTACGTTCTCGAAGTCAACCCGCGCGCCTCGCGCACGGTACCCTTCGTTGCAAAAACCATCGGTGCGCCGATCGCCAAGATCGCTGCCCGCGTCATGGCCGGCGAAAAGCTTGATGCGGCGATTGCCGCTTACGGCAAGAAACCCGATCCGCGCAACCTGAAGCACATCGCCGTCAAGGAAGCCGTTTTCCCGTTCGCCCGCTTCCCCGGCGTTGACATTCTGCTCGGACCGGAAATGCGCTCTACCGGCGAAGTCATCGGCCTCGACACCGATTTCGCACTCGCCTTCGCCAAG
Source organism: Agrobacterium sp. 16-2014-1-2a (assembly GCF_053522705.1). NCBI lineage: Bacteria > Pseudomonadati > Pseudomonadota > Alphaproteobacteria > Hyphomicrobiales > Rhizobiaceae > Agrobacterium > Agrobacterium sp. 16-2014-1-2a. The sequence continues at coordinate 387,338 of NZ_JBNWBX010000002.1, read as the reverse complement.
AGCCAGCTCGGTGCCGGCGTCGACCTGCCGCGCTCCGGCACCGTCTTCGTCTCGGTGCGCGACGACGACAAGGACCGCGTGTTGCCCGCAATCCGTATTCTGGTCGAGAGCGGCTTCAGGGTACTGGCAACCGGCGGCACCCAGCGTTTCCTTGCTGAACAGGGCATCAACGCCGAGAAGATCAACAAGGTGCAGGAAGGTCGTCCGCATATCGAAGACGCCATCCGCAACCGTCAGGTCCAGCTGGTCATCAACACCACCGACAGCAACAAGGCGATTTCCGACTCGAAGTCGCTGCGCCGCGCAACGCTGATGCAGAAGGTGCCCTACTACACGACGATGGCCGGTGCCGAAGCAGCAGCCCTTGCCATCAAGGCGCTTAAGGCCGGCAATCTGGAAGTGAAGCCCTTGCAGAGCTACTTCCTGTAAAATCAGCCGCCAACGAAGATCATGGAAACGCCGCGGGTCGTGCCTGCGGCGTTTTGCATTGTCTCACAAAAAGCTCAAAAGTCTCACGCCGCCAGGGCTTCGCGCACGCAATTGCGCCCATCCGTCTTGGCTCGGTAAAGGGCGCGGTCCGCCATTTCCGCCAGGGTCTGAAGATCGCAGCGCATATCTCCGCTGGTTGCGACGCCGATGCTGATCGTCACGCCGACACGCAAACCGCCGCAATCGACTTCGGTTATCGCAATCGCATCGCGAATGCGTTCTCCGATCATGCAAGCCTTTTGAACACCGGCACCCGGCAGGAAGATGATGAACTCCTCGCCACCGTAACGCGCCAGAACGTCACCACCGCGAATGCTGCCGCCGATACGCTTCGCCACTTCCTGAAGAACGCTGTCGCCGACGGCGTGGCCGAAGCGGTCGTTGATTGATTTGAAGTGGTCGATATCGAGCAGCATCGCCGCATCGTTGGGACCCGGCACCCCCGGCATGGCCTGGAAGAAAAAACGACGGTTCTTGACGCCCGTCAAAGGATCGGTGTTGGCGAGAACCAGCAATTTCCGCTCTGACCGCTCGGCTACCAGCATCATCACGAACAGCGCAATGGCGAAGTTCAACATGATGATCAAGAAAAACGCATTGACCAGATCGATGGCGGCGTATTGGGGCAAAAGCACGCTCTTTGCCACCGACAACGAAATCAGGCCGGAAATACCCGCAATCGCGCCCAACGCGAAGCGGGACAGGAGTGGCTCCTTGCGCCACCGCGCAAAAAGCCCGCCAGCTCCAGCAAGATAGGCCACAGCCGCACAGCCGTTGAACAGGGCCGCACGATAAGCGTTATTGTCAGCCACCTGCTGTGCAAGGACAATTGCCAGCAAGGCAATCAAACAGACAGCTGATACTGTCCCCCTGCTGGCAGCACGTCCATCGCTCACGATTTTCAGGCCAAGCCAGATCAGCGCATAACCCACGATACCGAAGACGATGCTGCCGAATTGCCACAAGGCCGGAGACATTATTCCCCATTCGCCGTACCCAGCGAGCGTGGAGCCGGCAGCCATGGCTGCGAAGCCTGCTGCAAGAGCTGTCGGGCCGTGCAAACCACGATTTGTGAGCTTCAGATATATAAAACTCAGCATTCCAACAATGTAAGAACACTTTTGCATCAGTATCACTGTTGCAAGATCTAGCTCGCCGAGCATCATACATCCACGCAATGAATAAATATAAATATCTGAATTATAGTATCAAGTATAAAATTTCAATAAAAATAACCAATAAACAAAAATTTAATCATGTCGATGAAGACAGCGATGATCATCCAATATAGCATAGCAACACACAAAACAGTCTATTAGAATAATCTTATAAAATCAATTTCATTCCTGAAATTCTGCATTTCCGCCTCCTTCTGCTGCGAGTCGGGAAGGCGAAGAAGATAGGAAGGGTGCACCGTGACAAAAAGCGTCCGCTCCTCTTGCATCGGTATCGGGCGACCCCGAACCTCGGAGACCTTTTCCTTTCCGCCTGTCAGCGCATAAAGCGCCGTTGCACCCATGGCAACGATAAGCTTCGGCCGTACCAGCTCGATTTCCTTGTTAAGCCACCAGCGGCATTGCTGCACCTCGCCCGCATCCGGTCGCTGGTGGATGCGCCGCTTGCCGCGGGCCTCGTATTTGAAGTGTTTGACGGCGTTGGTGACATAAAGCTTTTTGCGGTCAATACCGGCTTCAACCAATGTCCGGTCGAACAGCTGACCAGCGGGACCGACGAAAGGTTTTCCGGCAAGATCCTCGTGATCTCCCGGCTGTTCCCCGACGATCATCACTTTCGCATCTTCAGGTCCCATGCCGAACACTGTCTGCGTTGCCTTGCAATGCAGGGCGCAGCGCGTGCATTGGCCAGCCTCCTGCGCCAATGAAGCGAGCGTACCGTCCGGCGCCGGTGGCGGCTCTTCACGCGCCGAGGCCGCGGCCTGCAGGCGGTGATGGAATGGTTGCGGCTGGCTCGCAGCCTTTGCCGCCATCTCCAGCACCCGCGCCTCGGCACCGAGAACGAGACCTGGAATAAGCTCGGCTTCCGGCAAATTTTTCCAGTATTTCTTTGGCATCTCTGCCGTCATCGCTTTTATCTTCAGACGCGCCGGATTGAATATGTTGGCATAATAGGTTCGCCACAGCTCGTCCGTTTCATCCTTCAGCTCAGGCTTGGACGCGGCCTGCCGCGATGTCTCCAGCACGTTTCCGTCCCACCGCGCGGAGCCGTTCGGTGTCGCGATCAGCCAGTCCATATCCGTGAACCGCCGCTGGAAAAACGGGGCCGTGCGCTCGACGATGAAGTGATCCGGCTCGAACCATGCGACGAAGCGCCGCCGCCCGCCCTGCCCCTGCGGCAAGGATAATTCCTTGAAGCGAACAAAGGCCGTCATCTTGTGACAATCGCGGCGGACCGATTTTTCAAGCTGCCGGGCTTCGGAAACATCCGCATCGGACTTGAACTGCAACAGGGCGCGATCCCGCTTCAGCCGCCACAGCAACCGGTAAAGCAGTGCGAAACGACCCGGATCGCTATGACAGATAATCGCTTGCGCCAACGTCACGAAGGAGGCTGGAACGGACACCTGCACGTCATCCGCACGGGCCGCCGGCAACGGCTCCCCGGCAAAATCGAGAAGCCCGGCTTTCTCATCCCGCAACCGCCAGTCAATCGCCTCCGGCGGCACATTGGCGGCGAGAGCCGCGCGCGCCGCATCACGCCACTCGCCGAAATCGCCCCGTCCTTCCAGAACCGGGCCGTACATCACAGCAGCGATAATTGTTCGGGCTGCGGAGCAAACATCGCTCGCAAATCGGGCCGTTCAGTCAGCTTGCCCGGCGTCCAGCCCTCGGCAACGATGAAGGCCTTCACCTTTTTCAGGGAAACGCCGAAGCGGGCAATATCCTCCAGCCGCAACCGTCGAAACCGGCGTGAAGACAGGATCGAGGCGACCGTCTTGGTACCGAAGCCGGGCACGCGCAGCAATATTTCGCGATCCGCCACGTTCACGTCCACTGGAAAACGGTCGCGATTTTTCAGCGCCCAGGCAAGCTTTGGATCTATATCGAGATCGAGCATTCCGTTACCGCCGATCGCGGTTATTTCACCAATGTCGAACCCATAAAAACGATAAAGCCAGTCGGCCTGATAAAGCCTGTGTTCCCGCATCAAAGGCGGCTTGATGAGCGGCAGGTTCTTCGACGAATCCGGAATGGGGCTGAAAGCCGAATAATAGACGCGCCGCAAACCATAGCTGCCATAAAGCCGGGCGCTCGTGGACAGAATGGTGCTGTCATCAGCCCCATCCGCCCCAACGATCATCTGCGTGCTCTGTCCGGCAGGCGCAAAACGTTTGGTCTTTCGCGTCCTGACAGTCGGCTCCCCCGCCTCCTCGATCTTCAGGCGGATATCAGCCATCGAGCGGCGAATATTGGCGGGCTGCTTTTCCGGTGCAAAACGGCTGACGCCGCTATCAGTCGGCAATTCGATGTTGATCGACAGCCGGTCGGCGTAAAGCCCCGCTTCCTCAATAAGCTTTGGCGATGCTTCGGGAATGGATTTCAGATGGATGTAGCCGCGAAAGCCATGCGTGACGCGCAGTTCCCGCGCCACCCGCACCATCTCTTCCATCGTATGATCGGAAGAGCGGATAATGCCGGAAGAGAGAAACAGCCCCTCGATATAGTTGCGCCGATAGAACTCCAGCGTCAGCCACACCACCTCCTCGGCAGTAAACCGCGCCCGCTCGACATTGCTCGAAGAACGATTGATGCAATAGGCGCAATCATAGATACAGAAATTGGTGAGCAAAATCTTCAGGAGCGAAATGCAGCGCCCGTCCGGCGCATAGGCATGGCATATGCCCGACCCCTCCGTGGAGCCAAGTCCGCCGGATGCAGCAGAGCTGCGTTTCGTCGTGCCGCTGGAGGCACAGGACGCATCGTATTTGGCCGCATCGGAAAGAATGGCTAGCCGTTGCCTGATTGACTTCTTCATGGTTATGTTCACTATATGTTCTATTGAAAAATGTCAATCTCATCTGTTAAAGCCCTGAACGAATGCAAGAAAATGCCCGTCTCAAATTTGCTGGCATTTCGTTGTCGTCTTCTGATATAGTCGGCTTAGTTATGATTTTGGCATGGTTCCGGAGTTCCCCTCCGGAACCTGTTTCTTTTTGTGTCTGCAAGTAAAGCGACAGGACTGCGAAGGATAAAAAAATGGTAGAAAAAGTACCGATGACGCACGGTGGATTCATCAAGCTGCAGGAGGAGCTGCGCTTTCGCCAGCAGGAGGAGCGTCCCCGTATCATCGAGGCAATTGCGGAGGCGCGCGCCCATGGCGACCTTTCGGAAAATGCCGAATACCACGCTGCCAAGGAAGCCCAGAGCCATAACGAAGGCCGCATCACTGAACTCGAAGACTTGACCGCACGCGCGGAAGTCATCGACCTTTCCAAGATGTCCGGTTCCAAGATCAAGTTCGGCGCCACCGTCAAGCTGATCGACGAGGATAGCGACGAGGAGAGAATCTATCAGATCGTTGGCGACCAGGAAGCGGATGTGAAGGCTGGACGCATTTCCATTTCCTCGCCCATCGCCCGCGCCCTCATCGGCAAGGAAGTCGGTGACAGCATCGAAGTCAACGCACCGGGCGGCGCCAAGGGTTACGAGATTCTCGCCGTACAGTGGGGCTGATCTGCCCTTTCCTGCAATGCGCCCCTCGGGCGCATTGCATTGATATCCTGAACTGAACATCCTGCCTTAGCCGCAAAGACGGAAGCCCATCTTGCCCCACGCCAGTCTGAAAGATGTGCAGGTGCTTGCGCCGAACTTCAAGCGCAGGCTCTCCGGCGTTACCTCCACCATCGTTCAGCTTATTCCGGTACAAAACCGGCTGGGTCAGAAAGTGGCCGTCATCGGCCCCGGCCTGCCGCAGCATCTGCCACATGTGCGCTTCCGTGATCTGTGGCGGCTCTGGCAAAACGGCCCGCTCAGCGGTCCGCGCATCTGGCACGCCCGCCGCAATCTCGAAATGTTGCCGGGCATTCTCATTCGTGACGTGCTGCGCATGAAGGTGAAGCTGATGTTCACCTCGGCGGCGCAAAGGCGACATTCCGCCTATACCCGCTTTCTGATTTCAAAAATGGATGCGGTCGTCGCGACAAGCGGCCGCTCAGGCTCGTTTCTGGAAGTACCACACAGCGTCGTCATGCATGGCGTCGATACCGAGCTGTTTCATCCCGCAACCGGCCCGGAGGATACGATCGCTTCGACCGGCCTGCCTGGGCAATTTCTCATCGGATGTTTCGGACGGGTGCGCCACCAGAAGGGAACAGACCTTTTCGTGCGCGCCATGATCGAACTTCTGCCCGACTATCCCGAATGGACGGCCGTCATCTCCGGCCGCGTGACCGCAGAGCACAAGGCCTTCGCCGACAAGCTCGTGGCCGATGTCGCAGCAGCCGGCCTTGCGGACCGCATCGCGTTTCAGGGCGAGGTGGACGACATCAAGCCCTGGTATCGGCGGCTAACCCTCTATGTCGCACCGTCACGCAACGAGGGCTTTGGCCTGACACCACTGGAAGCCATGGCGTCCGAGACGGCTGTCGTTGCCAGCAATGCCGGCGCCTATGAGGAAATGATCGTCAAGGGCGAGACCGGCATGGTCGTTGAGGCCGGCGACTACGCGTCCCTGCGGGATGCCATTAAAACCTACCTTGCCGATCCTGCTCTCGCCAGGGACCATGCCCGTGCCGGACTTTCGCATGTGCGCACTGCATTTCCGCTGGAAAAAGAGGCGACAAGCCTCGGCACGATCTATGACGCGTTGCGGCGCGGGTAAGCGCCGGCGCAATCACTCAAAGGTCCGCCGATCAGATTTCCACCAGACCGACGCGCTTGACCTGACGGATGGTGAGCATGGTGCGCACGGTGTCGACGTTTTCGTCCGCTGTCAGAACCTCGATGACGAAATCCTGAAACTCGGTCAGGTTTCTGGCGATGCAATGCAGAAGGAAATCGCTTTCGCCAGATACCATCCAGGCCTGGCGCACCAGCGACCATCCGGCCGTCGCCGCTGCAAAGGCTTTCAGATTGCTGTCCGACTGGCGCTTGAGGCCGACCATGCAGAAGGCAACGAGATCGAAACCGAGCTTCGGCGCGTTCAACATGGCGTGATAACCCTCGATCACGTCGGCTTCTTCCAGCTTGCGGACGCGCCTGAGGCACGGCGGCGCGGAAATACCGACCCGTTCGGCCAGCTCCACGTTGGTCATGCGCCCGTCGCGCTGCAATTCGCGCAGGATTTTCAGATCGATGGCATCGAGTTCGACGCTGGTCACGGAGAGGTTCCTCGTTAAGCCGGAGAACTTCCTTGTACTACCAGGCGCAGGATTCGCAACAATATGCCGCCGGCCGGTCACAAAATTGCGCGCGCATCCACAACTGCCTTGTTGGTAACGCAAGGCTGCCCTTGAATAAAGGCACTAGACAACCTTAAATACCGGGCAACGAAGGGGTTGCGGCCTGTCCACCACGCTGCGGCTGGAATGTTCTGCTGCCGAAAGGCCCCGCTACTTTAAAAAGGATTGTTTCCATGTCTGCCCGCCATACCAAGGTATTGATCATTGGCTCTGGTCCCGCCGGTTATACCGCGGCGATCTACGCGGCCCGCGCAATGCTGAAACCCGTGCTGATTGCCGGCATGGAACAGGGTGGCCAGCTGATGATCACCACCGATGTCGAAAACTATCCGGGCTTTGCCGATCCGATCCAGGGCCCCTGGCTGATGGACCAGATGCTGAAGCAGGCGACGCATGTGGGTGCGGAAATCGTCAGCGACCTCGTGACCGAAGTCGAAACCAACACGCGCCCCTTCGTGGTCAAGACCGATTCCGGTCAGGTCTGGACCGCCGACACGCTGATCATCGCAACAGGCGCAAAGGCCAAGTGGCTCGGTATCGAGAGTGAGCAGCACTTTCAGGGCTTTGGCGTTTCCGCCTGCGCCACCTGCGACGGTTTCTTCTATCGCAACAAGGATGTGATCGTGGTCGGCGGCGGCAACTCTGCCGTGGAGGAAGCGCTCTATCTCGCCCATATCGCCAAGTCCGTAACCGTCGTGCACCGCCGCGACAGTTTCCGCTCGGAGAAAATCCTTCAGGAACGGCTCTTCGCCAAGGAAAACGTCAAGATACTGTGGAACACGGAAATCGCCGAAATCACCGGCGCACCGGCCAAGCCGCCAATGCCACCCTCTGTTTCGGGTGTGCGACTGCGTGACACCAAGACCGGTGTGATCAGCGATACGCCCATCGACGGCGTCTTCGTCGCCATCGGCCACGCGCCGGCCGTCGAACTGTTCAAGGGCAAGGTGAAGCTCAAGGACAATGGCTACATGTGGACCGCGCCCGATTCCACCGCTACCGACGTGGAAGGTATTTTCGCCGCCGGCGACGTTACCGACGACATATACCGTCAGGCCATCACCGCCGCCGGTATGGGCTGTATGGCCGCCCTTGAAGCAGAACGGTACCTCACCGCGCAGCAGCCGCTTGCGGTAGCAGCCGAATAACCGAAAGGCAGGATAGGCATGGCAATGCCATTGGACTGGGATAAACTGCGCATTTTTCATGCCGCAGCCGAAGCGGGGTCTTTTACCCACGCTGCCGACAAGCTGCATTTGTCCCAGTCGGCCATCAGCCGCCAGGTCAGCGCGCTGGAACAGGATGTTGGCGTGAAGCTGTTTCACCGCCACGCCAGAGGTCTTATCCTCACCGAGCAGGGCGAACTGCTGTATCGCACCGCCCATGACGTGTTGCTAAAGCTCGAAACCGTAAAGATGCAACTGACCGAAACGACGGAGAAGCCGAGCGGCAAGCTGCGCGTGACGACGACGGTTGGTCTCGGCCAGGGCTGGCTCACGGACAAGGTGCAGGAATTCCTGCAGCTATATCCGGAAATGTCGATCCAGCTCATCCTCGACAATGAGGAGCTGGATGTGAACATGCGCCACGCCGATTGCGCCATCCGCCTGCGCCAGCCGCAACAGTCCGACCTTATCCAGCGCAAGCTGTTCACGGTGCACATGCACGTCTATGCGGCGCCGTCCTACATCAACCGCCACGGCGAGCCGCAGTCGATCGAGGATCTGGACAACCACCGCATCATCTCCTTCGGCGAACCGGCACCCAACTATCTGCTTGATGTCAACTGGCTGGAAAATGCGGGACGCTCGTCGGACAATACCCGCATTCCACATCTTCAGATCAACAGCCAGACCTCGATCAAGCGCGCCTGCCTGCTGGGAATAGGTATCGCCTGTTTGCCGGATTACATCGTCGGGCGCGATCCGGGATTGATTCAGTTGTCGCTTGCCGCCGATATTCCCTCGTTCGACACCTACTTCTGTTACCCGGACGAGATGAAAAACGCTGCAAAACTGAAAGCCTTCCGCGACTTCGTCGTTGCCAAGGCACGGAACTGGAACTTCTGACGTTTAAATAGGCCAGCGCCACAAAATATCATACTAATTCATGGAGTTGGCCTTCCCAAGATGGCGGCGCGCCAGACGCGCCGCGCTTCAGCTTTGCACATAAATTATACCGGAAATATCCAGACCTGCATCGCACGCATGCCTGACCTGCACAAAAAAGAGTTGTTTCGTGCACAAAAAAGCACCATATCGCTCTCAGTTGATGCACACGGTGGCTTTTCCTCCCAGTTCCACCGCATCAGCTGTTCCCCTCTGGAGGTTTTTGACCTTCACACTTAAAGGGCCCTGGATTTATCCGGCGGCCCTCTTTTTTTACCCGCAAGAATTTTCTCCAATTTGGCGAAATATCGCATGATGCAACCTTGTTTTGCATTCTTGCCACTCCCATATTTCAATCAGCTGTCACGCCTGCCTATGCACGCGACAGCTGTTCCCCTCTGGAGGTTTTAACCTTCAAACTCATTGGCCGCGGAGAAATCCGGCGGCCATTTTTTTGCGCGCTGTTCTCGCCCCGGGTGACTACCTCACAGAGACGTGAATTGTATATCGGAAACTATCGATATAAATATCGGACATGTCAGATATTAGAGAAACGCAGATGAACCCGGAGGAAATCCTCAAAGCCCTTTCACACCCCGCAAGGCTGAAGTTCCTCGAGTGGCTGAAGAGCCCTGAAAGTCACTTCTGTCAGGACCATCCGCTCAGCATGGGCGTATGCGCCAATCAGTTCCAGATCAGCGGCCTGTCGCAATCGACGGTCTCCTCACATCTGGCGGTTTTGCAGGCAGCTGGCCTGATTAGGTCAAAGAAAGTTGGGCAATGGGTGTTTTTCGAACGCAACGAGGAAACCATCGACGCCTTCCGCAATTATCTGCAAGCCAATCTTTGAGCCTCCCAAGCTTATAAGACCGGGGCGTCGGACCGGAAACTGCAAGGCGGTTTTCTCTCCGATGCCCATACATTAGGAAAGCGCGCCAGCCGCGCAATTTCGCCAACCGACCAGAAAGTGAAGTCGCATGACAAGTCTTTTCGAACCGGCACAGGCCGGCGATATCGCACTCGCCAACCGTATCGTCATGGCTCCCCTCACCCGCAACCGCTCGCCGGGGGCAATTCCCAATAATCTCAACGCCACCTATTACGAACAGCGCGCAACAGCCGGGCTGATCGTGACCGAAGGCACGCCGATTTCCCAGCAAGGCCAGGGTTACGCGGATGTTCCGGGCCTCTACAAGAAGGAAGCGGTTGAGGGTTGGAAAAAGATCACGGATGGCGTGCATGTCGCCGGCGGCAAGATCGTCGCGCAGATTTGGCACGTGGGACGCATATCCCACACCTCGCTCCAGCCGCATGGCGGACAGCCGGTCGCCCCTTCCGCGATTATCGCCAAGTCCAAGACCTATATCATCAATGATGACGGCACCGGCGCGTTTGCGGAAACCTCCGAGCCACGCGCACTGACCATCGACGATATCGGTCTTATCCTTGAAGATTACCGGACCGGCGCGCGCGCCGCACTTGAGGCCGGTTTCGACGGTGTCGAAATCCATGCCGCCAACGGTTATCTGATCGAGCAGTTCCTGAAATCCAGCACCAACCAGCGCACCGACGAATATGGCGGCTCGATCGAAAACCGCGCCCGCTTCCTCCTGGAAGTCGTGGATGCGGTTGCAGAAGAGATTGGCGCAGGCCGCACCGGCATTCGGCTGTCCCCCGTCACACCCGCCAACGACATTTTCGAGGCCGACCCGCAGCCACTCTATAATTACGTTGCGGAAGAACTCGGCAAACGCAATCTCGCCTTCATCCATGTTGTTGAAGGTGCGACCGGTGGTCCGCGCGACTTCAAGCAGGGCGACAAGCCCTTCGATTACGCAGCCTTCAAGGCCGCCTATCGCAATGCGGGCGGCAAGGGCCTGTGGATCGCCAACAATGGCTACGACCGTGAGAGCGCCATCGAGGCGGTGGAAAGCGGCAAGGTTGATGCCGTGGCCTTCGGCAAGGCCTTCATCGCCAACCCGGATCTGGTGCGCCGCCTCAAGGACAACGCGCCGCTGAACGAGCCGAACCAGCCGACCTTCTATGGTGGCGGGGCTGAAGGCTATACCGACTACCCGGCTCTTGGCTGATCAGTGCTAAACTTGAAACGCCGCACCGCTCCACAGCGGTGCGGCGTTTTGCCGTTTCAGGACAGGCCTCGCGCCTGCCGCGCAGCAAAGTCTGAAAATGCGCCCATTACGAAGGCGTTGGCCACATGCAGCGCCTGCAGAAAGCCACTGCCCGTTTCCCGACCGATGCTCATCAACGCCACCTGAAGGCAGTAGAGAGCGAGCAGCACGAGCGCGCGCCCAAGGTTTGGCCGGAGGTCATCATGACGAAGGGCGAGCACGACTAGAGATACAATGGGAACGGCGATCAGCATGCCAAGCCCTTTGTGAACCACAAGCAGCGATCCGTCATAATAGATCGACAGCCCGGCCAGCAGCACCTGCGCGAAAATCAACACCGGCACGCCTGCCGAAATCACGACGAACATACGGCGCCGCCGGGAAAATCCATTAGCCACTGTAACCATCACACCCTACCCCCGGCATCGGTCGCATGATGAAGGCCCGCCGGTTGCTGCACCTCGGCGAGACACCCAAGGCTCGCCAGTGTTTCCGATACTGCCGCATTGATCGGCGTTCGCGGTTCCGCGCCGAGGAATTCGACAAGCTTGCGGTTGCTCATCCGGATCGGCATCTGCCAGAGATATTTCATTTCCATGACTTCGCGGAACAGGGGAACGAACGGTGCAGCCAGCCCGACGGCTAACCACGAAAGCCGCCGCATCTTGACCGGATGGCCGACGGCCCGTTCGATTGCCCCAACCAGTTGCAGCCCGTCGAAATCCCAGACACCCTCCATGTGGTAGACGGCAAACGTCTGAAGCTCGTCCGAGCGATCGAGCAGCCGTCCGATTATCTCCGCAACATCCGGCAGATAGGCCCATTGATGCCCGGCATTCGGTACTGCTGGATTCTGAACACTGCGAACCGGCTTGCCCGGTCGCACCAGCATCTGCGAAAACCAGTTGTTCTTCGCCTCAGGACCAAAGAAATCACCGGTGCGGACGATCAGGACCGGCACGCCGCGCATCGACGCCATTTTCAAACGCCGCTCCATTTCAACGCGCAAGCCGCCCTTGCGGGTGAAAGGCTTTTGCGGACTGTCCTCCGTCAGAAGCGGAAAGGCATCCGGGCCAAAATTATAGATGCTGCCTGGAAACACGATCCTTGCCCCGCAGGCCTCGGCAGCGGCAATGGTATTGTCGAGCATCGGCAGCACTTGGCTGTCCCAGTTGCGATACCCCGGAGGATTGACCGCATGGACGATGAGCCCGGCGCCTTTTGCCGCCTTCACCACATCCTCCCGGTTCATGGCATCGCCAATCACGCGCTCGACGCCATCGACGGCATCAACTGGTGCCGATCGGCGAGTCATCGCCCGCACCCGCCAGCCGCGCTGCAACAACATCTTTGAGACATGGCTGCCGACGCCACCATTCGCCCCAACAATCAGCGCCAGAGGCCGGTTATTCTCTGCTGTATTTGCGTGGATTTCATATATCATTGCCATTACTCCTTCTTCTGGGCTGGAGTATCGGGCCATCAGGCGATATACGAAATTGTCCAAATGAGTGGAGCCGCTATACAAAATCTTATAATCAGAAGCCGCGATGTCAGCTGGGATTTTTACCGCACCTTCCTCAGCGTGCTGCGCGACGGCTCGCTTTCCGCCGCCGCCCGCGAACTCGGCATTACCCAACCGACAGCTGGGCGCCATATCGGAGCGCTGGAAGAGGCCATCGGCTTTCCGCTGTTCATCCGCTCGCCGCACGGGCTGATGCCGACAGAGGCGGCGCTGGCGCTCCGGCCCTATGCGGAAAATCTGGCGGCGACGGCCGCCGCCCTTATGCGGGCGGCCTCCGGCGAGGTCGGCAAGATCGAAGGAACCGTGCGTATCAGCGCATCGGATATCATCGGCGTTGAAATGCTGCCGCCGATCATCGCTGCCATGCAGGAGATTCACCCCCGGCTTGAAATAGAACTTTCACTCTCCGACACGCTGGAAGACCTTTTGCGGCGCGAGGCTGATATCGCCATCCGCATGACCGAACCGCAGCAGGATGCCATCGTCATGCGCTATATCGGCAATTTCCGTCTGGGATTTCATGCGACACGCGACTATCTGGCAAGAGCCGGCATCCCGAAAAACATGGAAGAACTAAACAACCACCGTATGATCGGTTTCGACCGCAAGACGCCTTTCATCAGGGCGGCGATCCAGCGCATGCGCTCGCTCGATCCGGAAATACCCGATATCGAAGAAATTTCCTTCGAAATTCGCGCCGACAGCAACCTCGCCCAGCTTGCCATGATCCGCGCCAGCGCAGGCATCGGCGTCTGTCAGATCGGCCTGGCGCGCAAGGATCCGCGGCTTGTCCAGGTCCTTCCGAAAACCGACATCCCGCTGCACGCATGGGTCGCGATGCATGAAAATCTCAAGACCTCGCCGCGATGCCGTGCCGTGTTCAGCGCCCTTGTCGACGGCCTGAAGGCCCACCTGAAGGAAACCGATCCGGGCGCCCCGCCGCAACGACGCTAGCGCCATTACAGCATCGATGCCGCACGGCCTTGCGCCCGCAAATCCGCAAGACAGACCGGCGAAGCATGAAGGGTGATGCTGTTCTCACCGGAAATGTTGACGCACTCCATCAAAACGGTCTGGCCGGCGGTGAAATCTTGTCGACCACTTCCGCCTCCGGCCGGTCGCCGCCCTGGCTGTATTCCTCATGCCACTGGCCGCGTTCGTCCTGATAGCTGATTTCCTCATCATCGCCGCCCACCTGCTGTTCGGCAGCAACGATGCGCGCGGCCTCGACCGCATCGGCATAGGTAGGAAATGTTTCGGAATAAGCGCCGTTCATGCGGTAGGCGAAGCCACCGTCATGTTCCACGACTTCATATACCACTTTTGTCATGCATGTTCCTCCTGTTTCAGTAGGCGACATCGCAACCACAACCGCGCTTCAAGCATTGCACCCAACGGGGGACAACACGGCATGAGCAGCATGTCCTTGACTGTACCACTATCCTACCAAAAGCACTCAAGCGCAAATCCTGCTTGATCTTAACGACGATACGTCACAGCCTCACACTCTCAGGGGAAGGGAAATCGATGGCGGGTTCTATTTTAAAGCAGGAGCGCATGTTGCTGCTGGCAATACCGGTGGCAGCCGTCGCCTATATGGCCGAACATGCGATATTCGAGGCCGGCAAAACGGCGTCGCTGATTGCCGCGATCGCCCTGATCGGGATGATCGTTCTGGTGTCGATGCGGGTTGCCCACCACGCCGAAATCCTCGCCGCCAAGGTCGGCGACCCCTATGGCACGATGATCCTGACGCTGTCTGCCGTGGCGGTGGAAGTGTTGATCCTTGCCATCATCATGAGCGAATCCAATTCGCCGACGCTCGTGCGTGACACGATCTATTCCGCCGTGATGATCGACATCAACGGCATTCTGGGACTGGCCGCCCTGCTGGGAGGCCTTCGCCACGGCGAGCAGCCCTACAATGACGACTCAGGCAAGACCTACGGCGTCATGATCCTGACTGCCATGGGCATCTCGATGATCGTGCCGGAATTCATCCCCAAGGAAAGCTGGCACGTCTATTCCGCCTTCACCATCGTCGCAATGATCGCGCTTTATGCGCTGTTCCTGAAAATGCAGGTTGGTCCGCACAGCTATTTCTTCAGCTACGCCTATCCCCGCAAGGCTCATCACAGCGGTCATCCATCCGGCGATCACACGGAGGACGAGGAAGAGGGCAGCGTGCCCCTCTCCATCGGTCTCATCGTCGCGGGCGTCGTGCTGATCGGCGTGCTGGCGGAATTCATGGCGGCCTTCCTAAGCCAGAGCCTCGAGGGCACAAGCGCGCCACCGGCACTGATGGCCGTCGTGGTCGCGACGATCTCAGCATCACCGGAAATCCTGACCGCGCTCAGGTCCGCATTGCGCAACCGCATGCAGGCCGTGGTCAATATCGCCATGGGCGCATCGCTTTCGACGGTCATCCTCACCGTCCCCGTGATGGAGGGCATCGCACTCTACACCGGTCAGCCGTTCATCATGGCGATGACCCCGGTTCAGACGGTCATGGTCTTCATCACCCTCATCGCCGCCGCCATCAACCTCAATGACGGTGAAACCAACGCGATCGAGGGAATGACGCATTTCATCCTCTTCGCAACCTTCATCATGCTGCTGTTTCTCGGGCTTTAGCCGCAACAAAAAAAGCCCGGCATCGCTGCCGGGCTTTGTTATTCAATATCCTAGACCGATCAGCGGCAATCGGCGCAGAAGCGCTGGATGCGCTTGCAGGCCTCTTCCAGCAGTGCTTCCGACGTGGCGTAGGAAATGCGGAAGTTCGGGCCGAGGCCGAACGCCGATCCCTGCACGACGGCAACACCTTCGGCTTCCAGAAGCTCGGAGACGAAATCCACATCCGACTCGATGACCTTGCCGGACGGCGCGGTCTTGCCGATCATGCCGGCGCAGGACGGATAGACGTAGAATGCGCCTTCCGGAGCCGGGCAATTGATGCCTTTCGCCTGGTTGAGCATGGAGACGACGAGATCGCGGCGGCCTTCAAAAATCTTCTTGTTGGCCGGAATGAAATCCTGCGTGCCGTTCAGCGCTTCGACAGCCGCCCACTGAGCAATCGAGCTGGCGCCCGAGGTCTGCTGGCCCTGGATCATATCCATGGCCTTGATGAGCGGCAGCGGGCCGGCTGCATAGCCGATACGCCAGCCGGTCATGGCATAGGCCTTGGAGACGCCGTTCATCGTAAGCGTGCGGTCATAGAGCGAAGGCTCCACCTCAACCGGCGTGACGAATTTGAAGTCGCCATAGGTCAGGTGTTCGTACATGTCGTCAGTCAGCACCCAGACATGCGGATGCTTGACCAGCACGTCCGTCAATGCCTTCAGCTCGTCATGCGAATAGGCAGCGCCCGAAGGGTTGGACGGCGAGTTGAAAACGAACCACTTGGTCTTCGGCGTGATCGCCTTTTCCAGCGCTTCCGGCTTCAGCTTGAAATTGTCTTCGAGCGTCGTGTCGACGAAGACAGGCGTACCGCCGCAGATCGCCACCATTTCCGGATAGCTGACCCAGTAAGGTGCAGGAATGACGACTTCGTCACCCGGGTTGAGTGTCGCCATGAAGGCGTTGAAAAGGATCTGCTTGCCACCGGTGCCGACGATGGTCTGCTCCGGCTTGTAGTCCAGACCGTTTTCGCGCTTGAACTTGTCGGCAATCGCCTTGCGCAGTTCAGGAATACCTGAAACGGGCGTGTATTTCGTTTCGCCGCGCTTGATGGCGTCAATGGCGGCTTCCTTGATGTTTTCGGGCGTATCGAAATCCGGCTCGCCGGCGCCAAGGCTGATCACATCGCGGCCCTTCGCTTTAAGCTCACGGGCTTTCTGGGTAACAGCGATGGTGGCGGATGGCTTTACGCGGGAGAGAATGTCGGCAAGGAAGGCCATTTTTAATCGGTCCTGTTGTGGTTGACATCGGCAGAGGCGGAAAATCCTGTCTTCTGCGGCATTTTCTATGTCGAAAGACAGGCGCTCTTTCAAGGTCAAAAGCAGCATATGTGACACGGGGAAGAATTTAAACCTTCCTTAACCCGGAAGTAACGCTTGATGCGCTATATTCTCCGGCTAGAGGTCGTGTCTCTGTAGCTGGTTGAAAAATGGCGCCCAAAAGCATCTTTTCCAGTCTTGTCCGCGAGGTCGATGGCACATGGTCCACGGCCTATGGCACCTTCAACTTGAAATCCGCCCTGCAGCCCATCTTTCGCCGAACGATGAACGGCGCTCTCGACATCGATTCCTTCGAGGGTCTGGTGCGTCCACATCGCAACGGCGAACCTGTGACACCGGGTGAATTCTTCTCGCTGGTGGCGCCTGAAGATATAGAGAATATCGACAGTATTCTGCGCACGATCCACATTCTCAATACCGGCAGGCTCAATCGTTCGCGCGCCCGCGTCTTCGTCAACTTCCATCCGGGCCTGTTCCAGACACCGGCCAAGATGCGTCAGGAAGTGGAGCGCATGCGCCTTACCGCCCACGAGGCCGGCATGACGGCAGACCGCATCGTCTGCGAAATCTCCGAGAAAAAAGTCTCCGATACGCAGATGGTCGCCGACTTCGCCTATCATATGCACGACATCGGTTTTCGCGTGGCGCTGGACGATTATGGCGCGGGCGATTCCGACATTGACCGGGTGAAACTCATCAAGCCGGACTATGTGAAATTCGAGGCAGGCTGGGTGCGTGATTTCATGCAGAATTCGGCAGGCGCCGCCCTTCTGCGCGTCATCGTCAGCCAGTTTCGCGACGATGGGATAGAGCCGGTGTTCGAAGGACTGGAAACCGGCAGGCAGGTGGATATCTGCGAGGACCTCGGCGTCCTGCTGATGCAGGGATACGTGTTGGCAAAACCCGAACTAGCACCGACGAGTTTCGACGCTCGCTTTCCCGAACTCGGCAGCGGATATTTTTCACCCTCGCCAAGGTCGGACAGAAGCGCTGCGACACCGGCATTCCCGCGTGAAGAACGCCTCGCCGAGCCGCATACCCTGCGCCAGACCAGAACCTTCGGAAAACGCGGCCTTTGAGGCCGTTGACAGCGAAATTGTCCCGAAATCAGCTTTGCCACGATATTGCCACAATAAATACTGCGGAACGCCTGAATTCGGTCTCCAAGCCGTCCATTTCGAAGCCTCTTTTATCCTTTGAGAACAGGGACAAGAGGCGATCGCCATGTTTACCAACGACAGGACATCAGTTGAACGGTTAAGGGCGCAGAGAACGCTGTTTTCCCTCTGGATGGCCATTGCCGCCTTTCTTGTCGTCGTCACCATGGCCGCCGGGATCGCAACCTCGGCCAATGCAGCCCCTCAGGCAATCGACACCCTGCAGACATCCTCTATTCCGCAGGTGACGGCAACCGCGCGGGCGGGCGGGCACCTGTTGCTGGTTATCTTCTCGGCCGCAGCCTTCATCAGCCTCGGCATAGGCGGCCTCGCGCTTACCCGGCGAAGCCTGAAGGACGAGGCCCGCCGCCACAAGTAAGCCGCCCTTTCCTCGACTTGCGGCATCGGCGTGTTGCTGCTAAAGCACAGGGGAAGTCGTCAGAACGACGTTTCAAAAATCCCCGAAATGCCAAGGCCGCGACGGAATGATCTTCGGGCCCCTGCTGTGCTGGTGCCATCAATGACGCGTATTCAGGCCAACATGCTGCTTCTGCTCGCCGCGGCGATCTGGGGAGGCGGTTTCGTCGCACAATCATCCGCCATGGCCTCGATCGGGCCATTTTGGTTCGTCGGTCTGCGCTTCGCCATTGCCGCCATCGCCGTGCTGCCATTCGCCCTGATGGAAAACCGCTCGAAAAAATCGCCGCCAAGTCGCAGGGAAATCGGCGGCTTCATCCTTGTGGGCCTCGCCCTGTTCGGCGGCGCGACGACGCAGCAGGTCGGGCTTTTGACTACAACCGTCACCAATTCCAGCTTCCTGACGGGACTTTACGTCATCTTCGTGCCCGTGATCGCCGTCGTTCTTTACCGGCGCCATCCCCACTGGATCGTCTGGCCCGGCGCCCTGATGATGCTGGGCGGAATATTCCTGCTCTCGGGCGGCGCATTCGAGGCGCTGACGCAGGGCGATATTCTCAGCATCATCTGCGCCTTCTTCTGGGCAATCCAGATTACGCTCGCAGGTCGTTTCGTTTCCGAAAGCGGACGGCCGCTTGCGCTCTCATGCACTCAGTTTGCGATTTGCTCTCTCTTGAGTTGCATGATCGGCCTTGCGGTAGAACCCATCAGCATGGCGTCCATAGAGGGGTCGCTGGCGGAAATTCTATACGTCGGCCTCGTATCCTCCGGCCTCGCCTTCGTTTTGCAGGTCGTCGCCCAGCGGTATACGACCGCGCCGCAGGCTGCGATATTTCTGTCTTCAGAGGCGCTTTTCGGTGCCTTGCTGGCGTCGATTTTCCTGAATGAAACCATTTCCAGCGCCGGTTATATCGGCTGCGTGATCATTTTCGCCGCTATATTGATCGTCGAACTGGTGCCGGAACTGACGCGTAAACGGCAAAAAACCGCCGTTGGAACGGCCTGACGCAGAAAGAACTGATTTTTCTGTTTCGAGGAAAAATCGTACCGCCGCATTCAAAATTTTGCCCGGAAACCGAAGGCAACCGGCAATTATTTCATCAATTATCAAATATGCGGAAAAAATGTGCGACTACGCGCAGGAATTCTACCGCAGGTTTTTATCCGACAAAAAGCCCGTGAAAACTTTTGCTTGCCAATTTTCCATAAACGCAGCAATCTACTGCGGTTCGGGCAATTTGCGAGCATGGGAAGGCCTATAAATTTGCGCACTGGGGACGCTATAAACCTCGGGCGGTGGGACGAAAAACGTTGGATGAGAACGCCATTACTTCCCGCTGTGAAGGTCCTTTTTCTCAATAGTCAAGAGCTGCCTGCCAACGCCCTCGCGGGGCAAAACTGTAATGCTGCCTGTAGCTGAACGCGGGCAGAGCGAAAAGGACCTGATGCATGGCCGAAACTGGCACCGTAAAATTCTTCAACACAGACAAAGGCTTCGGCTTCATCAAGCCAGACAATGGTGGCGCTGATATCTTTGTTCATATCTCTGCCGTACAGGCTTCCGGCCTGTCCGGACTTTCAGAAAATCAGAAAGTGAGCTTCGACACGGAACCGGATCGTCGCGGCAAGGGCCCGAAGGCAGTCAATCTGCAGATTGCTGGCTAACCCTAAAACGGCTTTCATTTCTAGTTGAAGCCCGGCAGGAATGCCGGGTTTTTTTATGCCCAATCCGGAGGCGCCAATACGCGCCCGGAAACTCAGATCCCCTTGAGATAGGGGTTGGTGCGCCGCTCCTCGCCAAGCCGCCCGCCGGGGCCATGGCCGCAGATAAATCCGACATCATCACCCAGCGGCAGCAGCTTGTCGCGAATGGACGCCATCAATTGCTCGTGGTTCCCGCCCGGCAGGTCGGTACGCCCCACCGACCCCGCAAACAGCACATCGCCGACATGGGCGAATTGCTGGTCGCGATTATAATAGATGACGTGACCTGGAGCGTGGCCCGGGCAATGGTAGACTTCAAAGACATGATCCCCGAAAGATACCGTGTCGCCCTCATTCAGCCACCTGTCCGGCAAAACGTTCTGAAGGCCGCTTATGCCGTATTTCTCGGCCTGCGTCTCGATCCTCTCGAGCAGCGGTCGATCGTCCTCATGCGGGCCGATCACCGGCAGGGAAAGCTTCTCGCGCAGTTCCTTGGCGCCGCCGGCGTGGTCGAGATGGCCGTGCGTCAGCCAGATTTCCTTGAGCGTGATGCCGTTTTCGGAAACCACCTGAAGAATGACATCCACATCCCCGCCGGGATCGACGACAACGCCTTCCTTCGTATCCTCATCGAAGAGAATGGTGCAGTTCTGCTCGAACGGCGTGACCGGAATAATGCCCGCCTGCAACTTTCCCATATCCCGTGTCTCCCTGTCTGACAAATCCCGCCTCCTATAGCCTGCGGCCGGTTCCGGCACAATGGCGGAGGAAAAAACAACGGTTTCCGGTGACCTTGCCACTCCCAAAAAATATGAGCTAATTCAATTAGATATCGGAAATGTTCCCGCCCGAGACGGGAGGTATCTGTGAAAAATGTGGAACGCCCTGAAGGCTGCGACGTTGTAGGTCCAGTCTTAAAAGGAGTGAGACACATGGACAAGACGCTTAAAATGCTCATGGCTGGCGGCGCTTTCGCCCTGATGGCCGGTTACGCAAACGCCGCCATGGTCGCCACAACAGCATCGGACGTTTCCGTTCGTTCGGGCCCAGGCGAGGATTATCCCGAGCTTGGCCTTGCCACCCGTGGCAGCAATGCGGTTCTTGATGGCTGCATGGACGGCAGCAGCTGGTGCCGCATCGAAGTCAACGGCCTGCGCGGCTGGGCACATGCGGATTATCTGAATGTCATGTATGAGGGCTCTCCCGTTATTCTCGAACAGCGCCGCTCCGATATCAGCGTGCCGGTCGTGACTTACGAGAAGACCTCGAGCGTACAGGCAGAACCCAACCCCGGCGATCCGAACCTTGGCCGCGTCGGTGAAGTCAATCCGCCCGAAACAGTCATCTCATATATTGACGAGCACCCTGCGGACACTGTCACCTTTGATGGCGAGGTAGCGGTCGGCAGCACCCTGCCCTCCGATACCCGGCTCGTGGAAATCCCTGATTACCAGTATCGCTACGTTCAGGTGAACGACGTGCCGGTTCTGGTAGAGCCATCGACGCGCCGGATTGTCTACGTCTACCAGTAGACGCGAACTCGATACCGGCAGCATGAAACCAATGAAGAGCGCGGGCTTTCCGCGCTCTTTTCTATTTCCGGTAAAGGCCAGTCAGGATTCCAGTTGCACCGGCACCCGCAGCATATTATCCACCGCAACAGAAAATGATCGCGGCATCCTCCCGAGCGGACGCATTTTCGGCTATGTTTACAGAATATTGGCGCATCGACGCATGTCAGCCGCAGAATATGAAGGAACCGCAGTGCCACCGCAATCGCTCAAAACCGCAGCCGCCAGGCAGACACCGGCACTCCCGAAGGTTGACGACGGCAAGATCGACTTCGATACGATAGAGGCGCTGTTCTTCGCGTATCGCGATTTCGTCTCCGATCCAGATGTCATTCTTTCGAAACTGGAATATGGGCGCGCGCATCACCGGGTGGTCTATTTCGTCAGCAGGCAGCCCGGCATGACGGTGGCGGATCTGCTCGACACCCTGCAGATCACCAAGCAGAGCCTTGCCCGCGTGCTCAAGCAATTGATCGACGACGGTTATATCCGCCAGATGGCTGGCCCGGAAGACCGCCGCCAGCGCAGGCTCTATCCGACGCTGACAGGGCGCGAACTGGCGCTGGCGCTGAGCGAGCCGCAGTCGCGCCGGATCGACCGTGCGCTGGAAGGGCTTGGACCCGACGCCCGCGCCTGCGTTCGCAAGTTTCTGGCGCAGATGCGCAGCCCGACACCGGGGGAAGGCGACTGACGATGGCCACGGCAACGACAAAACTCCCCCCCGCCGATGACGATGCGGCCCACCTTCTGATCGTCGATGACGACGCCCGCATTCGCAATCTTCTGCAACGTTTCCTCGGCGACAAGGGATACCGCATCTCCGTCGCAGCCGATGCGGCAGAAGCCCGGCGCAAGATGGTAGGCATCCGTTTCGACCTTCTCATTCTCGACGTGATGATGCCGGGGGAAAACGGGCTTTCGCTCACCCGGTCGCTGAATGAGAACAAATCCGTGCCGGTCATTCTCCTGACCGCCCGCTCGGAGGCGGATTCGCGAATTGCTGGGCTGGAAGCCGGCGCGGATGATTATCTCGCAAAGCCTTTCGATCCGCGCGAACTTGTCCTTCGTATCAACAACATCCTGCGGCGCAACACTTCGCCGGATACGCCCAAGATCGAACAGATCATGTTCGGCCCCTACAGCTTCTCTATCCCCAGGAAGGAATTGCGGCGCGGCGCTGAAACGATCCGCCTGACGGATCGCGAACAGGAGATCATGCTGCTCTTTGCTCTTCGCGCCGGCGATACCATTCCACGGCACGAGCTGGTCGAGGCGGAATCCGAAGTGGGCGAAAGAACAATCGATGTGCAGATCAACCGCCTTCGCCGCAAGATCGAGGACGACCCTGCCAACCCGGTCTATCTGCAAACGGTGCGTGGCATCGGCTACCGCCTGAGCGTGGATTGACAAGGACAAACGAAAGGCGGGCGCACAGCCATGGCGAGCCTCGATTTTCTAATCACTGTCAGGAATAGCGGCGTAGCGAAGACCTGGCGCGCATTTACCAGATGGCTTCGCCACTGGCTGCCCACCGGGCTTTATACGCGCTCGCTGCTGATCATCATCCTGCCGATG
This sequence comes from Agrobacterium sp. 16-2014-1-2a, assembly GCF_053522705.1. Classification (NCBI taxonomy): domain Bacteria; kingdom Pseudomonadati; phylum Pseudomonadota; class Alphaproteobacteria; order Hyphomicrobiales; family Rhizobiaceae; genus Agrobacterium; species Agrobacterium sp. 16-2014-1-2a. The sequence goes on along the minus strand of NZ_JBNWBX010000002.1, from coordinate 364,289 downwards.
ATCCTGCTTCAGGGCGTTGTCGCGGCCGTTTTCATGGAGCGTCACTGGCAGCTGGTTACCGAGCGCCTTTCCTCCGCTGTAACGCGCGATATCGCAGCGATCATCGAGCTTCTGCAAACTGACGAGGAAGAAGACGACTATCAGCGCGTCATCCGCATCGCTCGCGAGAAGCTGGGTCTCAGCATCTACATCGAGCCGAAGGCCGATTTGCCGGCCCCGAGACCAGAACCGTTGTTTTCCATTCTGGATACGATCCTCGCCAATCAGCTGACCCAGCAAATCGGCCGGCCATTCTGGATCGATACTTATGGCAACGGTTCCCTGGTTGAAATACGTGTCCAGCTCGAAGACAAGACGCTCCGCGTCTTTACCAGTCGCAGCGCCGCTTATGCCTCCAACACGCATATTTTCCTTGTCTGGATGGTCGGTGCATCGCTGGTCCTGATCGCCATTTCCATCCTGTTCCTGCGCGGGCAGATCAAGCCTATCGAAGCGCTTGCCAAGGCGGCCGAAAATTTCGGCAGGGGCCAGAAGATCAGCGCCTATTCCCCACGCGGCGCAGACGAGGTGCGGCGGGCGGGACTTGCCTTCATATTGATGCGCGAACGCATCGAGCGGCAGATGGAACAGCGCACTGCCATGCTGAACGGTGTCAGCCACGACCTGCGCACCATCCTCACCCGTTTCAAGCTGCAACTCGCGCTTGCCGGCGACAATCCTGATCTGGAAGGGTTGGACAAGGATGTCGAGGATATGCAGTCGATGCTGGAGGCCTACCTCACCTTTGCCCGCACCGATGTCGAGGAGGATGTCGGCACGCTGGAGCTTCCGGCACTTCTGGAAAAAATCGACTATGATTTCGAGCTGCACGGCAAAAAATTCAGCTATGAGCTTTATAATATCGACCAGATCATCGCGCGCCCGAATGCCCTCTCCCGCCTCGTCGCCAATCTCGCGGAGAATGCCCGGCGCTATGCCAGCAAGCTCCATATCGACATCCGCAAGGCGCCACGCTCCATCATCATGACGTTTGATGATGACGGGCCGGGTATTCCGGAAGCGTCAAGGGAGGATGTCTTCAAGCCATTCTTCCGGCTGGACGAGGCACGCAACCTCAACGCCTCTGGCACCGGGCTCGGCCTCTCCATCGTCCGCGACATCGCCCGCAGCCATGGCGGTGACGTATCGCTGGACGACAGCCCGATGGGCGGATTGCGGGTAATCGTCAAAATTCCGGCGTAGAGCAGCGGAGAGAAAAATGTGATGCGGCTCGCCCGCTTCCGTCATTCCAGCCTTGAACCGGAATGACGGAGAAAGAGTGTTCAGCCTGCGCAATCTTTGGGTTGCGTGTTGTTGTGCGTTCTCAGCACATTTTCTCGCCGTTCGGCACCGGCCGCTCCACCCCGGCGAGCACGATGTCGCCGTTGCCATCGGCAAACCCCAATGTCAGAACTTCGGAGCGGAAGGGGCCAATCTGGCGCGGCGGAAAATTCACCACACCCAGCACCTGCCGGCCGATCAGACTTTCCGGGGTATAATGCACCGTGATTTGCGCCGAGGATTTCTTGATGCCGATCTCAGGGCCGAAATCGATCTTCACCTTGATCGCCGGCTTGCGTGCTTCCGGAAAAGGCTCTGCCTCAACGATCGTGCCGACACGGATATCGACCTTCTCGAAATCGGCATAGGAAATTTCACTGCTCATGCCCTGCTCCCGCCAGCTTGCTCGTCTTCAACCAGCCAGTTCTTCGGCGCGATTTTTCGCCGCAGCGATCGCCTTGTCAAACAGGGGCTGCATGCCGTCTTCGGCCATCAGCACCGAAAGCGCGGCGGCCGTTGTACCGCCCGGCGAGGTAACGTTCTGGCGCAGGCGCGCCGCCTCGTCAGAAGACTGATGCAGGAGTTCGCCCGCACCGGCCACGGTTTCACGCGCCAGCCGCATAGCTATATCCGCCGGCAGACCTGCCTTGCGACCGGCTTCCGCCATGCATTCAACCAGATAGAAGACATAGGCCGGACCGCTTCCCGAAACCGCAGTAACCGCGTCAATATCGCTTTCGGTTTCCACCCATTCGACCGGACCGCTGACCTTCAGCAATCCATCCACCACTGCCTTTAGCGCCGGCGTCACCAATTCGTTGGCATAGGCGCCCGTCACGCCACGGCCAACCATGGCCGGCGTGTTCGGCATGGCCCGCACGGCGGCGACCGAGCCGAAATGCGAAACGAAAGTGCCGATGGTGGTGCCGGCCGCAATCGAAACCACCACGGTCTCGGGTCCGAGCAAGGGCTTGAGGGAGGGTAGCACTGCTTCCATCATCTGCGGTTTTACCGCGACAAACAGAATGCCCGCCTTCACGCCATCAGGCACGCTTTCGTTATGCGTGGCGCCCGCTTCCGCAATTGTCGTGCGCATGGCGTCGGAGGGGCGCGGATCGATGACGATAACCTGCGAACCCGGCACGCCCTTTTTCAGCCAGCCCGAAAGCAAAGCGCCGCCCATATTGCCCGCCCCAACGAGGACGAGAGGACCGGAAGCCCTGTAGACCATTTTCAAGCTTCTCCGACGGTCTCGAACATGACCGCTTCAATTGCACTTTTCGCATCCAGCCCCGACCATACGACGAACTGGAATGCCTGATAATATTGTTCGCATGCCTCAAGCGCGCTGGAAAGCAGCACTTCCACCTGCTGGTTGTTAGGCTCCGCACCGCCAGCCAGAAGCAGCGACTGGCGGAAGATCACAACATCTTCCTGCCGCCACAGATCGAAATGACCCATCAGTACCTGGCCGTTGACCTGAGACAACAGGCGAATGACTTCGTTGACGCGCTGATCGGGCACCTTGATGTCGAAGGCGCAGGCCAGATGCAGTGCCTCGAAATCTTCCATCCAGGAAAAGGAAACGTGATAATCGGCCCAGTGGCCCGCCACCGTCATGGCGATCTCATCTTCGCCGGAACGTTCGAACGACCAGTCGTTCGAGGCGGCGACAATCTCGATCATGTCCACGGGATTGGACTGGCGCTCAATTTCAAATTCTATCAGGCTCATGCGGCACCTTCTCATCCGGTATGGATGTTCTGTTTTGAACGCCGGGCACAAAACGCACACACAAACCGGATTCAACACTTGAGACGATTGCCCGACACCAACAGAGTTACACATTCACCCTGTGTGGAGCTTACCAGGTTCGTTTCGAATCATCATTTAAAATCAGTGTATAATGGCCGAGTCCTGCTGCCACCCCTCGGGCAGCATTTTTACTTTTTGAACAGTGGATATCTTCTCCCCCATCACCTCAGGCGAGATACATAAGCGACTCTGGCAATTGCGTTTTTTGGAAGTGTCCACAGGCCTCAAAAAATTAACGATGGAGGCAGGTCCGGATCGACAGGGAATAATTTCGGGTTGCATGGCCCGCAAACAAAAAGTCCCGGAATCGCAGGCGATCCGGGACCTCTTGATGAAAAAGCGCGAAAAGAATCAATCCTTGGCAGCAGAAAGCTTTGCTTCCAGAGCCTCGATGCGGGCGCGCAACGCATCGTTTTCATCGCGCGCCTTGATCGCCATCTCGCGCACCGCGTCGAATTCCTCGCGCTTGACCACGTCGAGGCTGTTCAGCCAGCGATCCGCCTGTGCGTGCAAGGCAGCCTCGGCCTCCTTGCGCATTCCCTGCGCAGCGCCCGCCGCATCGGTCATCAGCTTGGCGAATTCATCCAGAAAACGATTGGTGCCTGTCGTGCTCATGGCCCTGTTCCTTCGTCGGTTCAGGGAGCGTTCCGTTCCCTGCTGTTGATGCCTTTCAGGTAGGCACTCGACAGCCGCCTTGCAAGCAAAATCGAAAAATCCACATGGCTTGCGATGGCCTTCGGCATCGCAAAGCGTCCCTTGAAGAATAATCTTGACCGGCGCTGCGGCAATCGCCATTTTCCTCGCGTAAAGAGACCGGAGAGCATCATCGCCCGGCTCCTTGAGGCAATGGGTCATTCTGTTGTCCGCCCAGCAACGATGACGGAATATACGGATTGTTAGCCGCTCCCACCCAACTTGCCATCATGCCATTTCCGAATATCGATCCGGTTGCCCTGTCTCTCGGGCCTCTGGCGATCCATTGGTACGGCATTGCCTATGTCGCCGGCATCATGCTCGGCTGGTTTTATGCCCGCCGCCTTGCGCTTACGCCTCGCCTGTGGCCAAACGATACATCGCCAATCTCGGCGCAGCATCTTGACGACTTCATCCTGTGGGCAGCCGGCGGCATCGTGCTTGGCGGGCGCATCGGCTACATCCTGTTTTACGATCTTGGCGCCGTCGCCGCAAACCCTATAAGAGCACTTGAGATATGGAACGGCGGCATGTCGTTCCATGGCGGCCTGATCGGCACGACCATCGCCATGATCCTCTTCGCCCGCAAGAACGGCATCCCTGTCTGGAGCATGTTCGATATCATCGCAGCCGTCGCACCTGTCGGCCTGCTGTTCGGACGCATCGCCAATTTCATCAATGGCGAATTGTGGGGACGTATCGCCGACGTTCCCTGGGCCGTCGTGTTCCCGACCGGCGGGCCGTTTGCGCGCCACCCCAGCCAGCTTTACGAAGCGGGACTTGAAGGCCTCGTTCTCCTCGTCATTCTGGCGGTCACCATCTACGTTTTCAGGGCGCTCAAGACACCTGGCATCGTAACCGGCATCTTCGTTTGCGGTTATGCGCTGTCGCGCATCTTCGTGGAATTCTTCCGCGAGCCGGACGCCCAGATCGGTTATCTCGCGGGCAACTGGCTGACCATGGGCATGGTACTCTCCACGCCGATGTTCCTTCTTGGCCTCTGGGCCGTCTTGCGTGCGCGACGCGCGAAAATACGCGCTTAAGCGGAATGGCCTGCCATGACGACACCGCTTGCGCAACGCATCAAATCCCTCATCCGCCTGAACGGCCCGCTCAGCGTCACCGATTTCTTCTCGCTTTGCCTGGCCGATCCTGAACACGGTTATTACCGGAGCCGCGAGCCTTTCGGCCGATCGGGTGATTTCATCACCGCTCCGGAAGTCAGTCAGCTTTTCGGCGAAATGCTCGGCGTTTTCGTGGTTCACGCCTGGCAGCGCCATGGCGCACCCGCAGATATTCGTCTGGTGGAAATCGGCCCCGGCCGCGGCACCATGATGTCTGACATGCTGCGCGTCATCCGCCGCATCGCCCCACCGCTTTACGAGACGATGCGGGTGCATCTGGTGGAGACCAGCCCTCGCCTTTGCGCCATCCAGAAAGAGACGCTCGCTGCGCATGCCGAACGGCTGACATGGCATGACAGTTTCGATGCGGTGCCGGAAGGTTTCCTGCTCCTCGTCGCCAACGAGCTTTTCGACGCCATCCCAATCCGCCAATTCGTGAAAACGCCGCAGGGTTTCCGCGAACGGGTGGTCAGTCTTGGTACCGATGGTGAACTGGTCTTCTCGACTGGGCTTGCCGGCATCGACCCGGCGCTGCTGCCGCCCGGCCCGGAACGGCAGCCGATTGGCAGCATATTCGAGATCGCACCCGCCCGCGAAGCCGTAATGACCGCAATCTGCCAGCGCCTGTCCGCATATGGCGGCACCGCACTCGCGATCGACTACGGCCATCTGGTCGCCGGGTATGGCGACACATTGCAGGCCATGCGCAACCATGCCTTCGACCCGCCGCTTTCTCATCCCGGGCAAGCCGATCTGACCAGCCATGTCGATTTCGAAAGCCTTATCAGGACGGCTGAGGCAAACGGCGTTCATGTCAACGGCGGCATCAGGCAGGGCGACTTTCTTTATGGTCTTGGCCTGAAGGAACGGGCAACCGCCCTTGCCGCAAAAGCTACACCCGACCAGACGCTTGAAATCGCCGAAGCGGTCAACCGTCTCGCTGGCGAAGGGGCTGGCAGGATGGGGGAACTTTTCAAGGTCATCGCCGTTTCAAGTCCCGCGCTCCATCTCATGCCGTTTCGCGCGGTGGATTGACAGTGCAATCACCTCTGGGCCAACATCGGCCCAGAACGAAGCAAGCGAACGCAGACACACTGCACCAGACAAACGCCGCGCAACGCCGTGGCAACAGGAAACATCTCGCTTAACGCATCCCACTGGCCAACAGCGACATTCTCCAAGGAACTCCCGCACCATGCAGAACGAAACGCTGCCGCTCCCCATCCAGAGCCCCCTGCTTGCCGCCTTGAGTGAAAACCGTGTCCGTCACGGTTTCTTCACCCGGCAAGGCGGTGTCTCCGAGGGGCTTTATCAGGGCCTCAATGTCGGCCTCGGTTCGAATGACGAGCCGGAACTGGTGCAGGAAAACCGCCGGCGCGTCACGCAATGGTTCGGCTTGTCTCCGGAACGTCTCGCCACCGTGCATCAGGTCCATTCTCCTGATGTCCTTGTGGTCGATGAAAGCTATGACGGCAGCCGCCCGCAGGCCGATGCGATGGTAACGGCGACACCGGGTTTCGTGCTCGGCGTTCTGAGCGCCGATTGCGGCCCGATCCTCTTTGCTGATGCTGAAGCGGGCGTTGTGGGTGCCGCCCATGCCGGCTGGAAGGGTGCATTGTTCGGCGTGCTCGAAAACACGATCGAGACCATGAGGAAGCTGGGCGCCAGCCGCGAGCGCATCTCCGCCTCTCTCGGCCCCTCCATCAGCCAGGCCAATTATGAGGTCGGGCCTGAATATATGGCGCGCTTCACCGATTTCGATCCTGCCTATGCGGCCTATTTCACCGCTTCGGACAAAGGCGGCCATGCGCTATTCGACCTCAAGCAATTTACGGTGGACCGGCTGGTCAATGCGGGCGTGAGAGCGGAAAACCTCGGCCTATGCACCTATCCTGATGAAGAACGCTTCTATTCCTACCGCCGCACGACCCACCGTGCCGAGCCCGACTACGGGCGGCAGATTTCCGCAATCGCAATTCTGGAGGACTAAATGGCCCTGCACTTCGAGCTCTCGGAATTCGATGCCCGCCGCGAACGGCTGATTGCGAAGATGGCGGAAGAGAAGCTGGACGCCATTCTGCTTTTCGCCCAGGAAAGCATGTACTGGCTTACCGGCTATGACACCTTCGGCTACTGCTTCTTCCAGACGCTGGTGGTCAAGTCGGACGGCTCCATGATGCTTCTGACCCGTTCGGCAGATATGCGGCAGGCCCGAAATACTTCGACGATCGAGAATATTCTCGTCTGGGTCGACCGGCCCAATGCCGACCCGACGCTCGATCTTAAGAACCTCCTCAGCGATCTCGATCTCCTTGGCGCCAAGATCGGCGTGGAATACGACACCCACGGCATGACCGGGCGCGTTGCCCGCCTGCTGGACAACCAGCTTGCCAGCTTCTGCCAGATGATCGACGCCTCCTATCTGGTCAGCAGCTTGCGGCTCATCAAGAGCCCAGCCGAGATCGCCTATGCGAGGAAGGCAGGCAGACTTGCGGACGAGGCTCTGGACGCTGCACTGGAGCTCATCAAGCCCGGTGCGGACGAAGCCGCGATCCTCTCGGCAATGCAGGGAGCGGTTCTGGCCGGCGGCGGTGACTATCCCGCCAATGAATTCATCATCGGCTCCGGCGCGGACGCGCTGCTGTGCCGTTACAAGGCCGGGCGCCGCATTCTCGATGACAAGGATCAGCTGACGCTGGAATGGGCAGGTGTCAGCGCCCACTACCACGCCGCCATGATGCGCACGGTGGTGATCGGCGAACAGGACTTCCGCCAGAAGGAGCTTTACAGCGCCTGCCTGCAAAACCTCACCGACATCGAAGAAGTGCTGCGGCCCGGCAAGACCTTCGGCGATGTCTTCGACGTGCACGCCCGCGTCATGGACGAGCGTGGACTGACCCGCCATCGCCTGAACTCCTGCGGTTATTCGCTGGGCGCGCGTTTCTCACCGTCATGGATGGAGCATCAGATGTTCCATGCCGGCAACGCGCAGGAAATCGCCAGCGACATGACCCTGTTCGTGCACATGATCGTGATGGATTCTGATTCCGGCACCGCCATGACCCTCGGCCAGACCTACCTTACCACGCAAGGCGCGCCGGAACCGCTCTCGCGCCATAGCCTCGATCTTCTCACAGCTTAAATCTGCACCGGGTTTGACAGAGCGGGAAAACCGGCCCTACATTGCCGCCACCTTGGGCAAGAAGGAGCGGAACATGAGAGGAAACGTCGCATGAGCCGGACGGGGTTTACCCGCCCTTTCCAGACGTTTGTCGTTTCGGTCCTCGTCATTCCGGCGCTGGCGTTGACCCTGTCGGCCTGCAACACCACGGAGGCGCTGACGCCGCAGGTGAATGTCGGGCACAACAGCTCGCAATCGACACCGGTGACGCAGGGCGATCTCGACCAGATGGCTGCCGCCGCCGACCGCGCGCCCGCAGGCGCACCGGCAACCGCCTCTTCCGTGCCCGCTTACGCACCGCAGAACTCCCTGCAGGCGCAGGCACAGGCGCTTTCCAACGGCAATGAGTACGGCGAACCTCTTGGTCAGACCCAGTCTACCGGACAATCTGCAGGCCACTCACCCGCCAGCACCCAGCCGCCGCCTCCACAGCAGACGGCTGCACTTGCCCCCGCCGCTTCCGGCAACACCATCCGCTTCCTGCCGATCATCGGCGCGCCCGTTCAGGCCGTCACGCCGCTTTCGCGGCAACTGGGCGCCGAGGCGCGGGCAAAGGGGCTGACAATCCGCGCCTCGAACGACAATTCGGCAGAGAACATCCTCAAGGGATATTTCTCCGCCTTCGCCGATGGCAGCAAGGTCAACATCATCTACGTCTGGGACGTTCTGGATGCCAATGGTGTCAGGCTCCATCGCCTGCAGGGGCAGGAAACGGTGACAGCCAAGGGCAGCGATCCCTGGGCCGCCGCGACCGACAGGGTCATGCAGGATATCGCCGCAAAAACGCTCAACGAGTATTCGTCATGGAAGCAGTCTCAAAGGGGATGAGATGAAACGGCGGGAGAAGTCACAGAGATTTCATGAAAATCATTGCGAAAGCACGGAGTCCTCTTGCAATCGGAAGCAACAACGCTATTAAGGCGCGCATGGCAACAAGGCGTATCCGGCAAAGGCTTTTCAGCCGGATGTTCCTCCCCTTGAACGACGCTTGGTTACGGCAGACACTTTCCCGTGGCGCAAGGCGATTGCATGGAAACAGGCGGGCGCAATGAAGGTTTTCGCAGGCAATTCGAACCGGCACCTTGCCGAAGCGATCTGCAAGTATCTCAACGTTCCCTTGGGAAATGCCACCGTAAAGCGGTTTGCTGACCAGGAAATTTTCGTAGAAATCAGTGAAAACGTACGCGGGGAGGACGTTTTTCTCGTCCAGTCCACTTCGTTTCCGGCAAACGATCATCTGATGGAACTGCTCATCATGATCGATGCCATGCGCCGCTCCTCGGCAAAACGCATCACGGCAGTACTTCCCTATTTCGGTTACGCCCGCCAGGATCGCAAAGCCGGCCCCCGCACACCGATTTCCGCCAAGCTCGTCGCCAACCTGATCACCGAAGCCGGCGCCGACCGCGTTCTGACGCTCGATCTTCACGCCGGCCAGATCCAGGGCTTTTTCGATATTCCGACCGACAACCTCTTCGCAGCGCCCATTCTGGCCCGCGATATCAAGGACCACTACGACACCAACAACGTCATGGTCGTTTCGCCCGACGTTGGCGGTGTGGTGCGCGCCCGCGCCCTGTCGAAGCGTCTGGACTGTCTGCTGGCCATCGTCGACAAACGCCGTGACCGTCCGGGTGAATCCGAAGTCATGAACGTCATCGGCGACGTATCCGGCAAGGACTGCATCCTGATCGACGATATCATCGATTCCGGCGGCACGCTCTGCAATGCTGCCGAAGCGCTGTTGAAAAAGGGCGCAACCAGCGTCACTGCCTATATCACGCACGGCGTGCTTTCCGGCGGCGCCGTTGCCCGCGTGGCCTCATCGAAGCTGCGCGAACTCGTCATCACCGACAGCATCCAGCCGACCACCAGCGTCCAGTCCGCGCACAATATCCGTGTGATCAGCACTGCAGGCCTTCTGGGCGAAGCGATCAACCGCACCGCGCAGGAACAGTCGGTTTCCGGCCTGTTCGACTGAAGCAATCGTTTCTCTCGCACATCTGCAAAATCACTGCATCCGCATACCGTCACCCCGGATTTAGTCCGGGGTCCAGTGCGATCAAGTCTTTGATCGCGTGAGATCCTTTCTTACGGCGCGTCTGCGCCGTGGCTGGATGCTGGTTAAAGATTGGCATGATGAGAAGAAAGCTTATCAATTTTGCCAGCTATCTCAGCATCCGCAGAGATCGCAGCACTCCATCTGCACCACTCAGGAAGATGCCGTGCCCGCATCCGGCGGTCGTTGCAGCCGTGTGGCGGCGGCCTTGATTTTCGGCCACCAGCGCCGAGCGCGGGTGCGAACAGCATGGCTGCCATTGCGCCAAAGGCTGATGGCATCGGCCGTAACGGCATCGCCGGTAAATAGATGACGATGACGGGCAATTGCCAGCGCCCGGTAAAGGAACAGCGTCGTCAGTGCGGAAAACAGCACGGACATCACCACATCGCTGAGAAAATGCCCGCCAGCTGCAATACGCAGACCGGACATGAGGATGATGGCGCCGGCGGCAGTGCTGCCCATGAAAAGACGCCCGCCCCATTGCAGGCGGTTCCAGACAAGCGCGCAGAGCGGCAGGAAAAAGCTCGCTATGAGCGCCGTTTCCCCGGAGGAAAACGAACAGTTTGAATAACATTGCGTGCTGAACTGGAAAGGCGGCGTAAAAAGCTGATGTCCACCGAAATCGCTGACGCTGAACGGGCGGGCGCGGCCGATATTGGCCTTCAGCACCCCGTTTACCAGAAGCCCGGCGCAGAGCACCACAGGCCCGCAGAGAAAGGCCCAGACGCGCCAGCCCGTGCGCTGCAGCGCCCCCAGCCTGATGTTGCCGACCAGAACGATGAAGGCCAGAAGTGCGGCCAGTTCCGTTAACTCCCGCAACGTATCGCGAAACCATTCCGGAACCGGCAGGCTTCCAGCCCACAGGCGCGCTTCGGGCGAGAAAAACAGGGAAGAAAACTCGAGGTCGATGGACGGGAAGGTCGCGAACAGGATGACGAGAGCCAATGTGGCGAACGTAACCCAGATCGTGATCCGCATATGCGAAAGATCATTGTCCATCGGCAACCCTCGGGATGCATTGTGGCGGCAGACGCCAGAGACCGATTTCCTTGCCCTCGAACGAGCCCGGCCCGGCAACCCAGGTCGACAGCGGCGCCTGGCCATTGAGACAGCCCGGCAGGCTGTCCGCCCTCGCAAGATAGACGGGATTTGTCGCCTCTCCGGCTTTCAGCGGGTAAAGAAGCGCGTAGTGGCTGGAAGGAACGCCGGTTTCAGGCAGAGCGCGCGGCATGAGCAGCTTTTCGTCCCGCAGCTGATAAAAAAGCTCGGCCAGAATGGAGCGATCTGCAGCGACGATTGCATCCGCCCCCGCCTCTCGTGCCCTTGAAAGGCCGGTCGACACAAGCTCCGAGCCGCCGAGATAACGCTTCATCGCCAGGTCGCCATTCGGCAAGCGCAATTCCGTTCCGGCAATCGTCATCAACGGCAGTGCGATGGCAACGATGCCGCCGAGCACAAGGGTGGAGACGGTAAGCCAGCGCCGGGATGCCAGGACAGGCACCGCCAGAAGCACGCCCGCGGCATAAGCCCCCACCGCCCAGTTGGCGAGCGCCCGCGACATCAGCCCCTGTGCCGTTATCAGAAGCACGATCGGCACCGAAAGGGCGACAAGCGCCCGGGTTTCAGCGGTTTTGGCCCTGAACGTCGCGACGATCATGCCGATGAAGACGAACGGCCCGACAACACCCGCCTGCGAGAAGAAGAACTCGAGCGCCGGACCGATTTTCAGCTTCACGCCATGCCAGTTGGCATTGTCCGCCGTGTGGCGCGCGGTCATGAAATCATGTGCGGCATTCCACCACAGATTGGGAGCGACGACTGCGGCGCAGACAACTACAGCAATACCGGCGTCACGCCAACGGATGCGCCAGCCCACGCACAGCCAGCCGGCAGCGATGAAGCAGGGCAGAAAATAGATCATCGCATATTTAGACATCAGCCCGAGGCCGAAGCTTAGACCGAGCGCAATGCTCCAGAGCATCGCGGACACACCGGCAGCGCGTGCTTCCGCAAGCTTGCGCACGCAGATCATCGACAGCACGATGAACAGCATCATCGGCGTATCGGTCGAGATCAGCAGACTGCCGAGCGTCACGGCGGGCAGCGTCAGATAGATGACGGCAGCCAGCGAGGCGAGCTTCGCATCATAGATCATGCGCCCGAGCGCAAGGATCGCCGCGGCCGCTATGCCATGGATGACCGGCGCGGCGAGCCGGACGTCGAAGGTGCTCTCGCCGCCGCTCAGAGTGGTGGCGGCGCGAATGATCCAGCCGATCAGCGGTGGCTTGGAATAGGCGCCGAACGCCATCTCCCGGCCCCACAGCCAATATTGTGCCTCATCAACGAAAAGATCGGTGCGGTTGAAAGCAAGCCCGAGGACGCGCAGCACGGTGACGAGCACGATTGCCGCAAGCGCAAACGTCATCCATTGGCGCTGTTCATTCGCCTGCGCGTAAGGCAGAGCTGCGGCCTCATGCATGCTGGCGGCGTTCTGCATGGATCAACCAGAGATTTCGGGCATAAATGAACAGGCCGGAGGCCTGTCCCAGAATGAAAACGGGATCGCGACGCCAGATCGCGTATAATAGCAGCACAAGGCCGCCGACGATGGAGAAATACCAGAAGGCTACCGGAATGACCGAGCGGTTCGCCCGTTCCGACGAAATCCATTGAACCAGAAAACGCATGGTGAACAGCATCTGGCCCATAAAGCCGGTGCAGACCCAGAGAAATTCCTTCCAGCTGTTCACATGCAGCATGGACCATAAGGCCGGTGCGTTCACGGCGATGTCTCCGTTTTGAAGGTTTCGGCCCAACTTGCCCGCTTGCGCCGCCGCAACAGCCAGGCAACCCCGATCAGGTCGTGGATGCCGACAAGCGCGCGGCCGATATTGGTGTAATGGGAATTGCCATGCAGGCGCGCCCGGTGCGTGACGTCGACATGGGCAACCTGCCAGCCGTCGCGATTGAAAAGCGCCGGAAAATAGCGGTGGTGGTGATCGAAATAGGGCAAGGCGAGATAGGCGTCGCGACGGAAAGCCTTGAGGCCGCAGCCGGTATCCCGCGTGCCGTCCTTCAATATCCGCGCCCGCAAGCCATTGGCGAAGCGGGAGGAAAGACGTTTTGCAAGCGTATCGCGCCGGCCGACGCGCTGCCCGGCCACAAGCGCAAGCCGGCTCGGCGCGTTCGAGGCAAGAAGCGGCGCAAGAAGCGCCGGCAGATTGTCCGGCGGGTTCTGCCCGTCTCCGTCAAGCATACAGACAACCGGCGCGCGCGCTGCCTGCACACCGCTGTGGATCGCAGCCGATTGCCCGCCCTGCCGGTCATGCCGCACCAGCCGCAGCATCGGATAACGCCCGGCAAGCGAAAGCGCCACATCCGCCGTGCGATCGGAAGATGCGTCGTCCACCACGATAATCTCGAACGGACCGACCGGCTGGCAGGCAGCAACGATCTCAGCGACAAGCGTTTCAACGCTCGCTTCCTCATTGTGCATGGGTACGATAACCGCGAAATCCGGGATCGATCTCAAAGGGGCTCCGTCATATCCAGCCGCGGGTGTTCCGCAAACATCGTCGATAGTGGCAAGAGCAGGAGCGCGAAAAGCTTGCATGAATATGAACAGCCGTTGAACTTCGCACGGTATGCGCCTGTTCCATTGCAGTTTTATTACGGAGAATGGCCGGCCAGGGCCTTGGATTTTTTCACGGTATGCGGGAAATAATCATACAATTCCCCGCCAAGCTTAACGCGACCGTAAACAATTGTTGCGACGGTACCGCAACGTTCTTTTGGGGGGGAGGAAACAGGATGCCGGGTGCAAATCCGACTGCTGTCAAAGCTAAATCATTGTCAATAAAGGCCAAATTCGCAGCACTCGTCACGGGCGCGACGCTGGTTTCGTGCCTGGCCGTTGGGCTGCTGTCATACGAAATGGGCAAGTCCGGCCTGATCGACGCCAGCAAGATCAGGCTCGAGACGGTTGCGGGAAACCAGTCCAAACAGCTTGATGCCTATACGCTGCGCGTCGAACAAAGCATTTCCGAGCTGTCGCAGAACGCTGCGATCGCTCAGGCGCTGGAAACCATGACCACGGTCGTACCGACGGAAAAGGATGCGATCATTCAGGCATTCCGCCGCGAGGGCGTATCCGAGGAGGAGCGCGCCTCCTTCAACGGTGAAGGCTTGCGGCTGCTCTATGCCATTCGCCACGCCACGATCAACGCGGCCATTGCCAGCGTCTGGCGCAACACCCGGGTCAGCGACATCTACGTCATCGACAAGGCAGGCCTCATTATCTATTCCGTGACAAAGGGCAAGAACTTCCTGACCAATGTGACGGAACCGCAAAACGGTGCGATCAAGGAATTGTTCGACCGCATCGAGGCCGGCAAGGACGGTGTCATCAGCACAACTGGGTTCAGCGATGGCGGCACCAATGACTCGGCCCTGATCGGCATGCCGCTCGCGGTCTCGAACTGGGGCCAGTTGCAGCGCAAGGGCGCCGTCATCATGCGCATTTCAGCAGACCGTATCGGTGCGGTGGTAACACCTGAGGAAACCGGCAAGTCCATCGACGACGCCGTTCTTCTGAGCGCTGACGGCAAACTTCGCGCGGGCGTGCTCTCCGGTGGGGCTGGAGTCGCCGTTTCCGAAAGTCTCGCGGCACTTACAGGTGCCAGCGAAGCCGGAACGGTCATGGCGAAGACCCCTGCGGGCAGCATCTTCTACGCCTATCGTCCGGTCTCCGTTTTCGGACAGAAGCATCTTCTGGCCATCGGCCAGCAGGAGAGCAAGGTGCTGGCAGCGGCCAATGATCTCGCCTTCTGGGCAACGCTTGCGACACTTGCGGTGCTTGCCGTCATGACACTCATCGGCATTTTCGTTTCCGCCAGCTTGACCAAGCCGCTGACCGGCCTTGCCGGGTTGATGGAACGTCTGAACGGTGGTGACCATAATATTGAGATCAAGGCCGTTTCCCGTGGCGACGAAATCGGCACCATGGCGCGCGCACTGGAATCCTTCCGCCAGGGCATTCTCGACAAGCAGCGCATGGAAACCGAGTCCCATCGCAAAAGCGAGGAACTGGACGAGGAACGTGCCCAGCGTGAGATGGAAAAGGCAAGAAGTGCGAAGGAGCTGGAAGAAGCAGTCGATGCGCTTGCGACCGGCCTTGCCAATCTTGCTGCGGGCAGGCTCGATCTTCGCATTGAAAAACCTTTCGTGCCGTCGCTCGACCATCTGCGCGTCGATTTCAATAACTCCATAGCGGGGCTGGATGCGACGATCTCAAGCATCGGCGAAAGCGCCAATGCCATCCGCTCAGGCTCCGGCGAGCTGAAAAGCGCATCGGAAGATCTGTCGCGGCGCACGGAACGCCAGGCGGCCGCCCTAGAGGAAGCAGCCGCCGCACTTGGAGACATGACGCAGGCCGTCAACGTTTCCCTCTCCCGCTGCGACGTCGCAGTCGGAACGACGGCGGAAACCATGCAGGATGCCCATAAATCCACCGCTGTCGTCAAAGAAGCGATCGTCGCCATGGAGCGTATCGAGACGTCGTCGTCCAAGATCCGCCAGATCATCGACGTCATCGACCAGATCGCCTTCCAGACCAATCTTCTGGCGCTGAACGCCGGAGTTGAGGCCGCCCGCGCCGGTGAGGCCGGAAAGGGCTTTGCGGTCGTGGCACAGGAAGTGCGGGAACTCGCGCAGAAATCGGCGGCTGCCGCACGGGATATCACGACGCTCATCGCCACCTCTGCGGGCGATGTGGAAAGCGGCGTGGCACTGGTGCTGAAAACCGGAGAAAGCCTCGAGCAGATCCAGAAACGCATCCAGTCGGTCAACGATCAGATCGGTGAAATCGCCACAGCTTCGCGCGAACAATCCGGCCGCCTCGGCGAAATCAACGCCTCCGTCAACGAACTTGACCATGTGACGCAGCAGAACGCGGCGATGGTGGAGGAAACGACGGCTGCGGCCTTCTCGCTCGCAAGCGAAGCTGATGGCCTGACCGAACAGGTGGGCCAGTTCTCCGTAGGTGCCACCCGAAACCGCGACCAGCGTTACGCGGCATAGTCCGCAGCAAAAAAAGGCCGGAGGCAAAACCTCCGGCCTTTTATTTTGCTGAACTTCATCCGGGTTCCCAGGGACCGAAGCCCCTGGGAACTCGCCGGCGGCCGGAAATCAGGACGATCCGTCGCCGGCTTCCGGGGAGGAACTCAGAAGAAGCCAACCTTGTTCGGGCTGTAGGATACGAGCAGGTTCTTGGTCTGCTGGTAGTGATCGAGCATCATCTTGTGGGTCTCGCGACCGATGCCCGACTGCTTGTAACCACCAAAGGCGGCACCGGCCGGATAGACGTGGTAGCAATTGGTCCACACGCGGCCCGCTTCGATGCCACGACCAGCGCGATAGGCGATATTGGTATCGCGGCTCCAGACGCCAGCGCCAAGACCGTAAACCGTGTCATTGGCGATTTCGAGCGCTTCTTCCACCGTCTTGAAGGTGGTGACCGAAACGACAGGACCGAAGATTTCCTCCTGGAAAACCCGCATCTTGTTGTTGCCTTCGAAGACCGTCGGCTGAATGTAATAACCGTCCTTAAGATCGCCCGTGAGCGTCTTGCGGTCACCGCCAGTCAGAACCTTTGCGCCTTCCTTCTTGCCGATATCCAGATAGCGCATGATCTTGTCGAACTGTTCCTGCGAGGCCTGCGCACCCAGCATGGTCGACGGATTGAGCGGGTCGTCCTGGCTGATGGCCTGAACGCGCTTGATCGCCTTTTCCATAAAGCGGTCGTAGATCGATTCATGCACCAGCGCACGCGACGGGCATGTGCAGACTTCGCCCTGGTTAAGCGCGAAGAAGGCGAAACCTTCAAGCGCCTTGTCAAGGAAGGCGTCGTCTTCATTCATCACATCGGCAAAGAAGATGTTCGGCGACTTTCCGCCCAGTTCCAGCGTGATGTTTGTGACATTGTCGGCCGCATAACGCATGATTTCCTTGCCGACCGGGGTGGAGCCGGTGAAGGCGATCTTGGCGATGCGCTTGCTCTGCGCCAGCGGCTTGCCCGCTTCAACACCAGTGCCGTTGACGATGTTGAGCACGCCAGGCGGCAGCAGGTCTTCGATAAGCTCCATCACCACCAGAATAGAAGCAGGCGTCTGTTCCGCCGGCTTCAGTACCACGCAGTTGCCAGCGGCGAGTGCCGGCGCAAGTTTCCATGCGGCCATCAGGATCGGGAAGTTCCACGGAATAATCTGGCCGACGACGCCGAGAGGCTCATGGAAATGATAAGCGACCGTGTCATTGTCGATTTCGCCGATCGTGCCTTCCTGCGCGCGGATGCAGCCCGCGAAATAGCGGAAATGGTCGATCGTCAGCGGAATATCCGCATTGGTGGTCTCGCGTAGCGGCTTGCCGTTATCCCAGGTTTCGGCCCGTGCGATGAGATCTAGATTGTCCTCGATGCGCTGGGCGATCTTGAGCAGGATGTTGGAACGTTCGGTAACGCTCGTCTTGCCCCACTTCTCCCGCGCCTGGTGGGCGGCATCCAGTGCGAGTTCGATATCGGCCGCATCGGAGCGCGGAACCTCACAAATCTTGTGACCCGTTACCGGCGACAGATTGTCCATGTAGCGGCCGGATTTCGGCTCCACCCATTTGCCGCCGATGAAATTTCCGTATTTCAGCTTGAAGGGCGCTTCGCCAGCTTTGTGCTGAACCTGAATATTCATGATTTCATCCTCCCTGATGAAAACGATCCGCGACGGACCGCATGACAGGAAGGTGGGCCTAGATGATCGTGGCGGGTAGTGGTACGGCGCGGTTCCGCAGCGCACATTGTCTCACATCTGCGACAAACCCGCTCCGATCCCGCTGAATTGAGCGGGTATCGTCTCAGGTAGCCTCAATGCACGTCGAATTTCTTCATCTTGCGATGAAGCGTGGCGCGGCTGATGCCGAGCAGGGACGCGGCCTGCGTGACATTGCCATTGGTGCGCGACAGAACCCGGCGCAAAGCCGAACGTTCCGCCTCCTCAAGATCGGAACCGCCGTCGTGACGCTGTTCCTGCAACACATCGGCGGCGGGCAGCCCCTGCGCAATGCGATGGTCATCGAGCTTCAGCGCAAGGCGCGCCGCGCGCGTCGCCCCAAGCACGAGATCGTCCTGATCGACGGCAAGCAAGGAAAGTGCCGGACTGAAACCCGTAGGCACCACAACGATGCGCGCGCCGGGAAAGGCCCGGCGGAAGAGATTGCCCTCGATACGCTGCGCCGCATCCCGCACCGCCTGCGTGACGAAAGAAAACGTCATTTCGTTGATGTCGTCGCGGCACGTGGAAATATCGAGAGCGCCCGTCACCCGGCCGGTATGGTCGCGGATCGGGGCCGTGGTGCAGCAGAGTTCCGTGTTCGATGTGAAGAAATGCTGATCGCGATAGACCACCACCGAACGCTCGTCGGCAAGTGCCGTTCCAATACCGTTGGTTCCGACGCTCGCTTCGCTCCAGACGGCGCCGGACCAGAGACCAAGCGCCCGGAAATCACGATCGTCGCCGGCAGCACCCCGGCGCTCCAGCGCGACGCCCTGGGCGTCGGTCAAAAGCAGGCAGCAGCCGGATTTGCCGACACTGTGAAAAATGCGGTCGAGTTCATCCGTGCTTTCGGCAATCAGGCCCGCCGCACTTTCGCGTGCGCGGCGGAATTCGACGTCGGTAAGAAAGATCGGCTTGCGGTTTTCCTCCGGCGCAAGACGGTGCGTGACCATGCAACGGCGCCATGAGGCGATAATCGGAGAACTTGCGGCTGCGGAACGTTGGCGCGCTGTTTCATACACGCGGTCCGCATGGGCGATGTCTGTCGGCATTCGCTCCTCCCAAAGCTTTTCGGCAATGGTGCGCTGGAAGCGTTCACGTTTCAACTAAAAACTTTGCGACCTGCATCCGTCAGCGCAACCGCGGGCTGCGCCTGATATCATACCGCCTTGAAATAGCGTTGGCCGGTGGTGGTGACCTCCGGCTCGTCCTCCGTCGAGAGGAACGTGTCGTCGACGAGATTGGCGATGGAGGTCAAGGGACCGGGCCTGCCGAAGAAGAAGCCCTGCACCTGCAGGCAGCCTTCGCGGCGAAGGAACTCGATATGGGCCTTCGTCTCGACACCTTCCGCAAGCACCGGAATATTGAGGCTATGCGCCAGAATGAGCGTGGAGCGAACGATCGCCTCCGACTGCACATTGGTCGACAGGCCATCGATAAAGGCCCGGTCGATCTTGATCTTGTCGAAGGGAAAGCTCTGCAGGGTCGAGAGGGAGGAATAGCCCGTGCCGTAATCGTCCATGGCGATCTTGACGCCGAGCGCCTTGAGTTTGCGGATCGTGATCAGCGCGTGGCGGTGGTCGGCGATGATGCTGCCTTCGGTGATTTCAAGCTCAAGCCTCTCAGGCGCAAGCGCCGTCTCCCTAAGAATCTTCTCGACCTTTTCGGGGAAATCATTGTCCGCAAGCTGCTGCGGGGCGACATTGACGGCGATGGAAAGCGATTTTTTCCAGAGAGCCGCCTGCGCGCAGGCTTCACGCAGAACCCATTCGCCCAATTCGACGATAAAGCCGGTCTGCTCCGCGATCGGAATGAATTCGACGGGCGAGATCATACCGCGTTCCGGATGTTTCCAGCGCAACAGCGCCTCGAAACCGACGATGCTGCCGCTCTTGGTATCATTCTGCTGCTGGTAATAAAGCTCGAACTCGCTGTTGGCGAGACCGCTGCGCATGGCCACGGCAAGCGCGTTGCGTTCGCGTGCAGCTTCATCCATGGACTTGTCGTAAAAGCAGATCGTGTCGGAATTCCCGCCTTTTGCCCGATACATGGCGACATCGGCCTGCGCCATCAGCGTGTCGGCGTCGATGGCGCCGGTATTGCGCACCGATATGCCTACACTCGCGCCGACCGAAAACGTCTGCCCGTTCCATTCGACTGGCCTGCTGATCTGCTCGATCAGCCGCTGGGCGAATTCCGCACCATCGGCACGGGTATAATAGGAATGGGTCATCGCCACGAATTCATCCCCGCCCATACGCGCCAGAAACTCCCCGGCTTTCAGAACGGAACTTGCGCGGTCGGCAATGGCGCGCAGCACGGCATCGCCCGCCGCATGGCCGTGAACGTCGTTGATTTCCTTGAAGCGGTTGAGATCGATGGACAAAAGCGCCGTGTGTGCGCCCATGGAGAGATGGCGCGTGCGGCGGTTGAGATGTTCGATAAATGCCGCGCGGTTCGGAATGCCCGTCAGCGGATCGTGGAGCGAAAGATGACGATAGCGGGCGACCGCCTGCTGGGTGGACTGGGCGTCGATGACATAGGTGGAAAGCCCGAGCGCCAGCAGGAGAAGCGTCACGGCGATGGCGCCCCCACCCATGATGGCGGGCGGCAGCAGACTTTCCGAAATGACGATGCGCGGATCGAACTCGAACAACATCGAGGCCATGCCGGTGTAATGCATGGAGGCGATGGCCAGGATGAGAAACGCAACCGAGCTATATTGGCAAAACCGGTTGACTGGGCGCGCGATGCGATTGACCGCGAGCGCGCCGAATACAGCCCCGAGCACCAGCGAAGCGATGACGTAGGTCTGGTTCCAGAAAATCATGCCCTGGATCTGATAGGCAGCCATGCCGGTATAATGCATGGCAGCAATACCGAGACCGACTGTCGCACCACCCGCTTCCACCAGCGCTGTGCGTCCGCCATAGGCGGAAATGGCAAAGCCGCTTGTCGTTGTGGCAATGGCGATAAGAAGCGAAAGCCCGGTCAGATAGGGATCGTAACCCACCTCCCCGGCAGCGACATAACCCAGCATCGCCACGAAATGGGTGGTCCATATCGCCGACCCACCATTGACACCAGCCAGAAACAGCCAGTTGACCTTTTGCCAACCCCTCGCCTGACGCGCCCTCGAGAAAAGACGCATCGTGACGAAGCTCCCCAGCATGCAGACGAGGACCGCTGCTGTGGTGTATCGGAAGTCATGATCGACGGTAAGGCACTGGAGAACTTTAAGCATTGTCATCTACGCAATTGGAATTCCAGGCAGCCTTATCACTTGCCAAGTTTGCAGCCGGTTTATATGAATGGATAAGCATATATTAAAAGTTGCAATGCACGAGTGAATTAGACAAGTCTAATAAAATCACAGCTTAGCATCCGTGGAAAACGGCCGCTCTTGTCTTTGTCTTCCGTTTGTATTATAGCGCCCGCACCCGTGTAGACACCCTTGGAGGCAACGCGGGCGAGATGGCTTTTAGCCTCTCCAGTTCAGCGCCCGCGGGCATGAACTCTCCATATAACCTCGAAAGGAATTGCCATGAGCAAAGAATCGTATGAGCTCAAGGCCGAGGCGCGCGAACGAGTTGGTAAGGGGTCCTCTCGTGAACTTCGCCGCAACGGTTTGATTCCCGCTGTCATCTATGGTGACAAGCAGGCCCCCATTTCCATCGCTCTGTCGACCAACGAAGTAACCAAGCGTATCCACGCTGGCGGCTTCATGACGACTGTGGCGGTAATCGACGTCGACGGCAAGAAGATCAAGGTCCTGCCGAAGGACTACCAGCTTGATCCGGTCCGCGACTTCACCATGCACGTCGACTTCCTGCGCGTTTCGGGCAACACGCTCGTCAACGTTGAAGTTCCGGTTCACTTCGAAAACGAAGAAAAGTCGGAAATCAAGATCGGCGGCGTTCTGAACATCGTTCGCCACACGGTGGAATTCCACTGCCCGGCCAACGACATTCCGGAATTCATCACGGTTGATCTCTCCGGTCTGAAGATCGGCGACAGCGTTCACATTTCGAATGTGAAGCTGCCGAAGAACATCTCGCCTGTAATCGCCGACCGTGACTTCACGATCGCAACGATCGTTGCTCCGGCTGGCGGCGTTGCTGAAGAAGAAGAAGAAGCCGGCGAAGCTTCTGAATAATAATCTGCGGCCATAAGGCCAGACAGATTTGAGCTAAAAGGCCCGTTCCGTTTTTCGGAACGGGCCTTTTAGTTTTTATGAACTTTAAAAGCAAAAACCTCTCGCCGCGTGCAGGATGCCGGTCCCGTTTCAGCGTGAATTAACAATTCCATGAAACGATGCCCATTGCGTTATCGTGAAAACACCGGACGGGTTGAAGAAATACAGTGAGGATACAAGGCCGTTGCCGAAAACCTCAAGGATGTCTCTCCGGACGGGGCGGAAACGGGGCGCAGTTATCTGGGGTAGAGGGTACTGCAATAGAACATGGCTCATTCCGTCGAAAGTCGCTTTATCGCGATTGTTTCCGGTGCACTTCTCACAGTGGTCGCCCCGCTTTTCACCCTTTTGCTGACCCTCTCCTATCACGAGGCTATCCGTAGCCAGCGCAATCACCTTGAGATTCTGCTGTCAACCAATGCGCAGGCGCTTGCCCGCCCGCTATGGGATCTCGACGACGACACCATAAATCAGATTACCGGCACCCTCGTTTCCGACCCCGTGATCCGCATGGTCGAGGTCAAGGATACCTCTGGCCAGCTGGACATCATCCAGACGGCCGGCAGCGACATCATTCAGGATGCAGCCTCCACGACCCGCGAAGTGACCTACAAAACCACAAACGGTGTCGTCACCGTCGGGCAACTGACAGTCTATTACGACGATATCGGTCTTCTGACCTCTCTCAGCCGCACCGAACTGGCGTTCATCACAATTTTCATTCTCGCCATTCTCACCACCGTTCTTGCGGCCATCGCCGGCAACCGCTTCATGGTCATCCGCCCGCTGATGCGGCTGGCGGCAGCGATAGAAGCGACACGCCGCGTCGGTTCCCGCCACCATGTCGACTGGCGCTCGAAGGACGAGATCGGCAGGCTGGCAAAAAGCTTCAACGAAATGCAGACCCAGCTTGAAAAGGAAGAGCTGGAAATCAAGCATGCCCATGAGCGGAAGACGGAAATCTACAATCGCACACCCGCCATGCTGTTCTCGCTTGACAGATACGACAGGATTGCCGCGGTCAGCGACTATTGGGTGCAGGCGACCGGTTATGATCGGGCCAGAATACTCGGCCTGAATTTCGCCGACCTCATCCACCCGGATGACCGGTCCCTTTTCCTGCAGCGCAAGGCGGCGCAACATTCGCCCGACGCCGCACATGCGGGTATAACGGTGCGTTTTCATTGCATGGATGGCAGCGTTATGGACGCCCTCATCCTTGAAAAAGCCCTTGATTCCGGCAACGCACATCAGGGCACATATCTCTGCGTCATGACTGATGTGACGGAGTTGCGCCAGTCGGAAAAGCGCAACCGCCAGCAGGCCATTTCCGACCATTTGACCGGCCTCTTCAATCGCCAGGGTTTCGAGGCCATTCTCGACGTGCAGATCCGTGACGCAGACAGGAACGGCAGCGAACTGGCATGCCTTTTCATAGACCTCGACCGGTTCAAGGCCATCAACGACAATCTCGGCCATGCGGCAGGCGATGCGGTTCTGCGGGAATTCACGCTGAAAATCGAACCACTGCTGACACCGCTGGACAGCGCATCGCGTCTGGGCGGCGACGAATTCGCCATTCTGCTTGCCGGCGACAAGGTGGAGGAGCGCGCCCAGCTGTTCTGCGAGCGGATTTGCACCATGCTGGACACGCCCTTCGAGATCGAAGGCAACAGCATCCGTCTCAGCGCCAGCATCGGCATGGCGATCTACCCGCTGCATGCCGCAAGCGCATCCGAACTTTTGCAGAATGCCGACATGGCCATGTATACCCGCAAGAGAACGGGCAAGAATGGCTCGCAGATCTTCGACAGCTCGATCATGGACCGGGCGCGCGAACATGCGGAACTGGAACGGGATATCGCGCAGGCGCTTTCGGACAATTGGTTCGAGGCTTATTTCCAGCCGATTCAAGATCTTGCAACGGGCCAGACGGCGGGTTTCGAGGCACTGTTGCGTCTCAACCATCCGGACAAGGGATTGCTTTCTCCCGCCACGATCATCAGCCTTGCGGAAGAAAACGGCACCATCCATCGCATCGGCAATGTCATCCTCGACCAGTCAATCGCCAATCTGGCCAGACTGTCGCACCTGCCCGGCATGGAGCAATCCTATGTGGCGGTGAATTTTTCGCCGCTGCAGTTCGAACCGGGATTGCCGACCCGTATCGCCGGCGTCCTTCACCGCTACGGCATTCTCCCCAAACGGCTGATTATCGAGATAACCGAGGCGGTCATCATGAAGGACGATCCGCAAATCCGGGCGATCCTCAATGCCATTCACCAGCTGGGCTGCCGCATCGCGCTGGACGATTTCGGCACCGGTTATTCGTCGCTAAGCTATCTCAGCCGCTTTCCGGTCGACATCGTCAAGATCGATCAGTCCTTCACGCGCTCGATCTGCGACGACACGGTGGAGATAAGGCAGCGCAGCCGCATGCTGGTCGAGGGTATCGCCGCAATCTCACACAAGATGAATTGCTCCGTCATCGCCGAAGGCGTCGAGACGGAAGAGCAGAAGGAGCTTCTGACAGTGATAGGTGCGGATTACGGACAGGGCTATTATTTTGCGCGACCGCAGCCCATTGAACGGCTGATCGCCGCATTGAATGCGGATAACGGCGCAGACCGCGCCGCGGCGCGACAGGCGTAAACGGGTGGGAGCAGCCATGGGATTGATCCGCTTTTGTCTGATCTTTCTTGCTCTTGCCGGCCCGGCCAGCGCAGCCAAGCTTTTCCTGACCACCGAGGTTTACCCACCTTATAATCTGCAAAACGACGACGGCAGCGTGGCGGGCGTTTATATCGACCAGCTCAGGATCGTACTTGAGGATACCGGCACCGATTACGAGGTTGCCGTCATGCCCTGGGCGCGGGCGATCGCATTGGCCACAACGAAGGCCATGCATTGCGTCTTTGCCACGGCGAGAACGTCCGAACGGGAAAAATTATTCAAATGGGTCTCGCCGATCCATAGCGACCGCAACATCCTCGTGGCGCGCCAGAATGCGGATATCAACGTCTCCAGTCTGGAAGACGCGAGAAAATACCGGGTCGGCACCCAGCGTGGCGACTACACCGAGGTCCTTCTTGGCAACCTCGGTTTCGAGCACGTGGATGTCGGTGCTGATTTCCAGATCACGCTTCACAAGCTGAACGCAGGCCGCATCGACCTGATGCCCATGTCGGAAAGCACTTTCAAAAGCCAACCCCCAGGCAAGTTCAGGGAAGTGATAACGCTGGCGCGGCAACAGCTGGGTCTTGCCTGCAACAAAAGCGTTCCAGACGAGGTCATTGCAAAATTGCAGGCGCGCCTGGACAGACTGATCGCCGATGGAACGCAACAGAGCATATTCGACCGCTACAAACTCGTCAGCCCTTGAGCGCCCGCTCGCCACATCCAAAAAATCCATAAAAAGATTGACAGCCGGAACATTTCGGGGTGGTGACAACAGCATCGTCAGGCAAAAAAGCGGACATGCCCCATGAAGATCATCGCAGGCCTTGGTAACCCCGGCGCCCAATATGCGGGAAACCGTCACAACATCGGCTTCATGGCCGTGGATGCGCTGCAGCGCCTGCCTTCCTTCTCGCCCTGGGCGCGGAAATTCAAGGCGGAGATTTCCGAAGGCGAAATAGGCGGTGAGAAAGTTCTGCTGATGAAGCCCCTCACCTACATGAACCTGTCGGGTGAATCCGTCGGCGAGGCCATGCGTTTCTTCAAGCTTGCACCGGCAGACACTATCGTCATCCATGATGAACTCGATTTGCTTGCAGGCCGCGCGCGCATCAAGACCGGCGGCGGCCATGGCGGCCATAATGGCCTGAAATCGATCGACGCCCATTGCGGCAAGGAATACCGCCGCCTGCGTCTCGGCATCGGCCATCCCGGCGACAAGGAGCGGGTGCATGGCCACGTTCTCGGTGATTTCGCCAAGACCGACCGCGTCTGGCTCGATCCGCTGCTGGACGCCATTGCCGACAATGCCGCCATGCTGGTGAAATCGGAGGATTCGCAGCTGATGAACAAGCTGGCGCTTGCCACCGGCAGCAAGCCGGAAACGGAAAAACCGGCCAAGGCGGCCAAGCCCGCCGCGCAATCCCACATCCATCAGGCGCGCAACAACGCCCAACCGAAAAAACTGCCGGAAACCGGGCCGATGGCAGAGATGCTGAAGCGGATGTTCGGCAAGAAGGATTGAGCGCAGATGTCTTCAGAGACCATGAGCCTTCGCGAAGCTGGCCCGGGCGATCTGCCGAAACTGCTCGAACTTTACCAGGCGCTGAACCCTTCCGACCCGCAACTGACGGCGCAAGAGGCAAGCACGGTTTTCGCCGCCATGCTCGGCCAACCCGGCCTCACCGTGTTCTTTGCCATGGAAGACCAGGAACCCGTTGCAACCGCCACGCTTCTCGTCATCCCGAACCTGACGCGCGCTGCCCGTCCCTATGCCTTCATCGAAAATGTGGTGACGCTGGAAAGCCGTCGCGGCCGGGGATATGGCCGCGCAGTCGTGCGCCACGCCATCGAGACCGCCTTTGCCGCAAATTGCTACAAGGTGATGCTGCTGACCGGCCGGCAGCGTCCTGAGGTGCACGCCTTCTACGAAAGCTGTGGTTTCATTCAGAACAAGACGGGTTTTCAGATCCGGCGGGATTGAGCATAAAGCCGTCACTCCTCCGGCTCGGTGGTGAACATCAGCGGAAACCCGGCCTCCTTGCCAAGATCGTTCGCCTCCTTGGCCTTGGTCTCGGCAATGTCGCGCTCGCAGACAACGACGACCGCGCTCCCGAAGCGATGCGCCGTCATCATCACCCGGTGGCCGGTGTCCTCGCCCATGTGGAAGACGACCTTCAACACCAGGGTGACGAAGTCGCGCGGCGTATAGTCGTCATTCAGCAGAATGACCTTGTAGAGCTTAGGCCGCTCCAGCTTCGGTTTGACTTTCGGTTTCGGTTTGAGATCAACAGGACTGTCACTCATCATTGTCGCCCGTGATTGTCACTCAATTGTAGCCCATGGGGAAAATCCCCGTTGATGACGAAAGATCGGTTGCTCGACCGGCGCATATTGCGCCGCAACCGCAGCATCGACAACCCCGGCCCCGTACTCGCGCAAAATTCCGCGCCATTCGCGGGGCTTTGCCCGCCCAAATCGGCCCCCGGGCTTGACCTTGCCCTGCCCTTTCCGCAAAAGGCTCCTCAACGAATTCTTTCAAACGGACAGGTTTCAAGCCATGGGCTTCAAATGCGGTATCGTCGGGCTGCCGAATGTCGGCAAGTCCACCCTCTTCAACGCGCTGACGAAAACGGCGGCCGCGCAGGCCGCCAACTATCCCTTCTGCACCATCGAGCCCAACACCGGCGAAGTTGCCGTGCCGGACCCCCGCATGCAGCAGCTCGCGGCCATTGCCGGATCGAAGGAAATCATTCCGACCCGCATTTCCTTCGTGGACATTGCCGGCCTGGTGCGCGGCGCATCGAAGGGTGAAGGTCTCGGCAACAAGTTCCTCGCCAATATCCGCGAAGTCGATGCCGTCGTGCATGTGCTGCGCTGCTTCGAGGACGACGACATCACCCATGTGGAAGGCCGCATCAATCCGGTTGGCGATGCCGACACGATCGAGACGGAACTGATGCTCGCCGACCTCGAAAGCCTGGAACGCCGTGTCGAGCAGACGCGCAAGCGCGCCACCAGCAAGGACAAGGAATCATTGGCCCAACTGCCGGTGATGGAAGCCGTAATTGCTCTGCTAAACGACGGAAAACCGGCACGTCTGCTTTTGAAGACACTGGCGGACGAGGAAATCGAAATCCTCAAGGGCCTCAATCTCCTGACGTCGCACCCGGTGCTTTATGTCTGCAACGTCTCGGAAGCCGAGGCATCCACCGGCAACGAGCACACCGCGGCTGTCGCGGAGATGGCAAAGCAACAGGGCGCCGAATGCGTGATCATCTCGGCGGCGATCGAGGCCGAAGTCGCGCAGCTTCCGGCCGATGAAGCCGAAGAATTCCTCTCGGCCCTCGGGCTCACCGAAGCCGGTCTCGACCGGTTGATCCGCGCCGGCTATCACCTGCTCGACCTCATCACCTATTTCACCGTCGGCCCGAAGGAAACGCGCGCCTGGACGATCGTGCGCGGCACCAAAGCGCCCGCTGCCGCCGGCGTCATCCATACCGATTTCGAACGTGGCTTCATCCGCGCCTTTACCATCGCCTATGACGACTACATCGCCTACAAGGGCGAAGTTGGTGCCAAGGAAGCCGGCAAGGGACGCGACGAAGGCAAGGAATATGTCGTCCAGGACGGCGACGTCATCCACTTCCGCTTTAATACCTGATCTGGTCTTGAGCGCGGCGGCGGTCACATCGCGTCTTTTGACGCGCTGACCGAAGTGACACAGACCTGTGGCTTGTTTCTTCTCCCGGCGGGGGAAGATAGCCCGGAGGATCGGATGAGGAGGCAAGGCTGGCGAATCTCACGACCCTTGCCCCTCATTCCGCTATCGCGACCTTCTCCTCCACTGGGAGAAGGCAGCATGCCGCACTCGCTCTCTCAACAGCATCTCCCTATGCCGCAAACGCACTCTCGATTTGACCTTTACGTAAAGGGAAAAATCATTTTAGATGCCGGTGACATCGACTAGGCAAGGGAGGAAGCCATGGCGCCGGTCGCGACATATGCCTATGAGGATTTTTCCGTTGGACGGGAATTTCCCCTGGGACCGCAATCGATTTCTGCAGCACAAATCATCGAATTCGCCAGCGAGTTCGACCCCCAGCCCATGCATCTATCCGAAGAGGCTGGCCGCCAGAGCATTCTCGGCGGGCTGGCGGCATCCGGCTGGCACACCTGCGCCCTGCTGATGCGAATGATGGCGGAGAGCTATATCAGCGATTCGACATCGCAAGGCAGCCCCGGCATCGATTATGTCGACTGGAAAAAGCCGGTTCTGGCTGGCGATACGCTTTCGGGAAAATCCATTGTTCTGGAACAGCGCACCTCCAGCTCACGCCCCGGCATCGGCCTCGTGAAGTTTCGCCATGAGCTTTATAACCAGCGCGGCGTTCTGGTATCGCACGGCGAAAACACCGTGATGTTTCTGATGCGTGCGGACGGAGGCCTTGCGGCATGAGACTGGCAGAACTTTCCCCGATCGGCGAACGGGTCACCCTCGACACATTGCATTTTTCCGCCGAAGACATTGTCCGTTTCGCCCGCGATTTCGATCCGCAGCCCTTTCATCTCGATGCCGAAGCGGCGAAAAACAGCGTCTTCGGCGCGCTCTGCGCTTCCGGTTGGCACACCGGCGCTGGCTGGATGAAATGTTTCCTTTCCCATTGGGGCAAGGAAGTGAAGAGGCTGAAACAACTTGGCCTTGAACCGCCGAAACTTGGCCCCTCCCCCGGCTTTCGTGAACTCAAATGGAAAAAGCCGGTTTTCGCCGGAGACGACGTGACCTATTTCGTCACATTGCTCGATGCCCGACCGCTGGAATCAAGAGCCGGGGTTTGGCTGAACACCACCTTCAACGAGGGCGTGAACCAGTCCGGAGAAACCGTGATGACCTTCCAGAGCGGGGTTCTGGAGTTCGAATAGCGGCTGGCCTAGATAGCCCGCGCGCGATACCCTCGGAATCGGCGTCGCGGCGGGAAGGCAAGAATGAACGATATCCTACAGGGTTATGCTGAAGCGGCAACGCCGGACCTGATTGCCAGGTTCGATGGACTGGATTGCCGGGAAATCTACGCACCGGTCATCGATCTGTTGCCGGTCACACCGGCCCGCGTCGCGGATATTGGCAGCGGCACCGGTCGCGATGCCGCCTGGTTTGCCGAATGCGGCCATGATGTTCTGGCGATAGAGCCGGTCAAGGAACTGCGTGAACCCGGAAAGAGATTGCACCTCTCGCACAAGATAACCTGGCTTGACGACTGTTTGCCCGATCTGATGAAAGCGCGCCGCCACGGCCCGTTCGATCTGGTTACGCTGTGCGGCGTCTGGCACCATATCGATGACGAGGCACGGCAGACCGCCATGGAAAGCCTCTCGGAGATGACGGCAGAGGGCGGATTGCTGATCATGTCCCTGCGTCACGGCCCTGCACCCGAAGGCCGCCGTGCTTTTCCCATTTCACCAGCGGAAACGACGGGCAATGCAGCCCGTCTGGGGTTCAGGTTGATACGACAGGTAGAAGTTGCTTCCATTCAGGCGGGTAATCGCGCCATGGGCGTCCACTGGACATGGATCGCACTACGAAAGACCGGACAAAACACCGGCATGTCGCAACATTCCTAGCCGGAAACCGGCCTCAATGCCCCGAAAACTCCACCAGTGTCCGCACTTCGACACCGAGATCTTCCAGCTTCCTGCGGCCGCCGAGATCGGGCAGATCGATGACGAAGCAGGCCGAAACGATTTCCGCGCCCATCTGCCGCAAGAGTTTCACCGCACCTTCGGCGGTGCCGCCAGTCGCGATCAGGTCGTCGACCAGAATGACTTTTTCGCCCGGCTGCACGGCATCCACATGCATTTCCATTTCGTCGACACCATATTCAAGGCTGTAGGCCACGCGCACAGTGGTGTGCGGCAGCTTGCCTTTCTTGCGGATAGGCACGAAACCGGCGGAAAGCTGGTGCGCCACCGCTCCACCCAGAATGAAGCCACGCGCTTCCATGCCGGCGATCTTGTCGATCTTCGTTCCCGCATAGGGCTGCACAAGCTCGTCCACGGCACGGCGGAAAGCGCGCGGATTGCCAAGCAGAGTCGTAATGTCCCTGAAGATGATGCCCGGCTTCGGGTAGTCGGGAATGGAACGGATGGCAGCGGAAAGCTCCGAAGCGATAACGGTCATGGTATTTCCAGTTAGATTGGGAAATGGATCAGAAGGTTCGGGCCACCCTATCAACTTGGTGGCTGCGGACCAACTAAAAAGGACCGCCGCTCATTCCTGCCCCGACATTCCCTCGATCCGCGCCCAGACCGGGCATACATCCGCGAAGGAATGCGACAGAGGCCGTAGCGCCTTGTCATTTCTGTCGTCAAAAGAGCCGCAAACAAGGGCGACAGTCGGTGCATCGTCGATGGCGCCAAGCGTGCTGCCGCAGACTGCGCAAAACGCACGGCTGGAATAATCGGAAGACCGGAAAACCATGGGCGCACCGCCCTCTCCCGTCCAGACCACTGCATCGCTCGCAAACTCCACCCAGGCAAGGCTGGAAGCGCCGGAATGCCGCTGGCAGATATCGCAGGAGCAGCTGTGCGGATTGCCGGGTTCACCCGTGGCCTCGAAACGGACGGAACCGCACAGGCAGCCACCGCTCCGGACTTTCACCATTTCTCATCCTCCTTCGACACATGAAAAGGCCCCCAGGGCAGGACCATGGGGGCCAATGATTGCAGGCATTTGAAGCCGCTCAATGTTCCTTGTTGGCGTAGACCGATTTCTTGGTGAGATAGATCAGCGCCGTGAAGATGAACAGGAACACCATGACCATGAAGCCGGTGCGCTTGCGTGCTTCCAGATGCGGTTCTGCGGCCCACATCAGGAAAGCGGACACGTCCTTGGAATATTGATCCACCGTCTGCGGCGCACCGTCGTCGTAAGTCACCTGATCGGCACTGATCGGCGGCGCCATTTTCAGCGCCACGGCACTGGCGAAATACGGGTTGAAATGCGTGCCTTCCGACACTTCAACGCCGGCGGGCGCGTCCTGGTATCCGGTCAGCAGCGCATGGATGTAGTCCGGGCCGCCTTCCTGATAACCGCCGATGATCGGAATCATGTCGATGACGAACTGCGGAAAGCCACGCTCCACGCCGCGCGCCTTGGCAAGCAGCGACATGTCCGGTGGTGCAGCTCCGCCATTGGCAGCAGCAGCCGCTTCGTGGTTCGGGAATGGCGAGGGGAAATGGTCGGAAGGCACAGCCTTGCGATTATACATTTCGCCGTCGGCGTTCGGCCCGTCCTGCACTTCATATTCCGCAGCAAAGGCCTTCACCTGCTCTTCCGAATAACCGAGATCGCCCAGCGTGCGGAAGGAAACGAGGCTCATCGAATGGCAGGCAGAGCAGACTTCCTTGTAGACCTTCAGGCCGCGCTGCAGCTGGCCCTTGTCGTATTTGCCGAAAGGTCCGGCAAAAGACCAGCTCTGCTCCTCGGGCTTGATGACCGGGAAGTGACCGCCGGCGATCGCATGCTCGGTCTTGGTGGCGAGATCGTGGCTCTCCTCCGCCGCAAAAGCGGCGGCGGAACAGCCGATGGCAGCGATAAGCGCGATGCTCGTTACAAGCTTCTTCATTGTCGTCATCCTTCCTTCGCGCTCAGACTTGGGCGGCCGCTGGCGCGGCAGTCTTCTTGGCGGCGTTCTTTTCCAGAACGGCCTCGGTAATCGAATTCGGAATACGCCGCGGCGTTTCGACCAGACCGAGGATCGGCATGATGACGAGGAAGAAACCGAAGTAATAAAGCGTGCCGATCTGCGACATGATGACATAAAGGCCTTCCGCCGGACGCGAACCCAGCCAGCCGAGCAGGATGGCGTTGACCACGAACAGCCAGAAGAACAGCTTGTACCAGGGACGATAGACGGCGGAGCGAACCTTCGAGGTATCGAGCCAGGGCAGGAAGAACAGCACGATGATTGCGCCGAACATGACGAGAACGCCACCGAGCTTGGAATCGATCGGCCCGATATTGAAGGTGATGGCGCGCAGCATCGCGTAGAACGGCAGATAGTACCATTCGGGCACGATATGCGCCGGTGTCTTCAACGGATCCGCCATGATGTAGTTATCAGGGTGGCCGAGGAAGTTCGGCATGTAGAAGACGAACCACGCATAAGCGATGAGGAACACCGAAACACCGAGTGCATCCTTCAACGTCGCATAGGGCGTGAAGGGCACCGTATCGGTCTTGCTCTTCACTTCCACACCGGTCGGATTGGTCTGGCCGGTCACATGCAGCGCCCAGATATGCAGGATGACGACACCCGCAATCATGAAGGGCAGCAGGTAGTGGAGCGCGAAGAAGCGATTGAGCGTCGGATTGTCCACCGCAAAGCCGCCGAGCAGGAACTGCTGAATCCACTCACCTATGCCCGGGAACGCCGAGAAGAAGCCGGTGATGACCGTGGCGCCCCAGAAGGACATCTGGCCCCACGGCAGCACGTAGCCCATGAAGCCCGTCGCCATCATCAGTAGGTAGATCACGCAGCCGAGAATCCAGAGGATTTCGCGTGGCGCCTTGTAGGAGCCGTAATAAAGTCCACGGGCGATGTGCAGGTAAACCGCGATGAAGAAGAACGACGCACCGTTGGCGTGCATGTAGCGCAACAGCCAGCCGTGGTTGACGTCGCGCATGATCTTTTCAACGGAATTGAAGGCAACCGTCGTTTCAGCGGCATAATGCATGGCAAGCACGACGCCGGTGAGGATCTGCACGATCAGCATGACAGCCAGCATAGCGCCGAATGTGTAGGCGTAGTTCAGATTACGCGGGACAGGATAGGCAACGAAGCTGTCATAGATCATGCGCGGCAAGGGAAGCCGCGAATCGATCCACCTCTCGATGCCGGTGGACGGCTGATAACTGGAATGACCACTCATAAATATCTGTCCCCTTATCCGATCTTGATCACGGTATCGGATGTGAATGCAAATGTCGGGATGGCGAGGTTCTGCGGCGCCGGACCCTTACGTATGCGGCCCGCCGTATCGTAATGCGAGCCATGGCAGGGACAGAACCAACCGCCGAAATCGCCGGCCTGGCCGAGCGGAACGCAACCGAGATGGGTGCAGGAACCGATCATGACGATCCAGTTCTCCTTGCCCTGACCGGCGGAACGGTCAATGTCCGTCGCCTGCGCGTCGGGGGCAATGTTGGCGTTGCGCGCCACCGGATCCTTGAGATCGGCAAGAGCGACCGCATTGGCTTCGCCGATTTCCTTTTCCGTGCGGTTACGGATGAAAATCGGCTTGCCGCGCCACTTCACGGTCAGCGACATGCCCGGCTCGACCGCCGCGACGTTCACCTCGATGGAGGCAAGCGCCAGCGTCGATGCGTCTGGACGCATCTGGTCGATAAAGGGCCATGCCACTGCGGCGGCACCAACGGCGCCCGTCATTCCGGTTACTAGATAAAGAAAATCGCGACGGGTCGGTTCACCCGAGGCGTCGTGATTGGTTACGTGCTCGCTCACCGCTACACCATCCTCTGCGCTGTTTTTGCCGTAAATCGCATGAGTCCTCCCGCTATGATTTGATCCAAGACAATCTCCGTCCCACCGTCTCGGTCATCCTCGCGGCGTTTGAGAAACCGCGTCATTCTGTTTGATCGCAAAATATTGACTGACTTGGCAAGAGCAAAGCACACAAAGCTGCCGTAATTCTGCCAGAAGGGGCGGATTTGTTTCTCATTTTTTCCTAAGCCCCGGCAAGCGGGCAACATTGTGCCCACCCTTGCGGCATGTTACGAGACATCAAGGGAGAGCTTGGAAAGCAGGGATTCGGATGACGGCGAAGCTCTCGTGCATGGTCTCCACGGTCGTGGCTGCCGTACTTTTCATCGCCAGCCTGCGTTATGTGACGGATTTCTGGCTTTTAGCCTTCGTCACCAGTTTCCAGCTTCACATTGCCTTCGTCTGTATCCTGCTGTCATGCTTGGTATTTTGGCTGACGCGTGACGCGATTTCCGCTTTCCTCATCATCTGGTCGCTTGCACTCGCCATCCACGCCGTCGCCATGCTCATGGAATTCTCGACAAGCGCCAATGCGGCACCTGGCGCCAGACCCTTCCGGCTGTTGTCCTTCAACGTATTGATGGATAACGCCGCCAATGCGGATGCGATTGCCGACAGGATTCTCGAATCAGACGCGGATGCTGTCTATCTGTTCGAGGCGGCTGCGCTGGAATCGGTTCTGCCGCGTCTGCAGCAAACCTACCCCCACAGGCTTGGCTGCTATGCGGGAACACCGACCTGTGATCTTTTGATCCTGTCGAAGCGACCGCTGCTGGAGGGCCGTTTCCATAGCCTCAGCGATCTGCGCCGCGACCGTTTCGCCATCGCCAGCATCGATTTCGACGGCACGAAGCTGACGCTCGCCGCAGGTCACATCACCAAACCCTATTTCGACGACTATCACCGGGACGAGCTGGACGAAGTCAGCGAAATTCTCTTTCGCGTTACCGGGCCGCTCATTCTGGCCGGAGATTTCAATTCGGCCAGCATCGCTCCCGACATGCGCGACTTCCTCGCCGCCAACGACCTGAAGAAAGCGCCATGGGAACCCGCCACATGGCCGACGAAGGCAGGTCGCTTCGGCATCGCCATCGACCATATCTTCGCCCGCGAACCGGCCACGCTCTTGAAAACCACCCGTCTGCCCGACAGCCTCGGTTCAAATCATTTCGGCCTGATGGCGGATTTCATGATCGGGAAATAGCTGCCGACAGGCCCTATTGGGCAGCCTCGTCCACAGCAAGGAAACCGCCCGACTGTCGCGCCCAGAGTTCCGAATAAAGTCTGCCCTGCGAGACGAGATCTGAATGGCTGCCCTGCTCGACGATACGGCCCTGATCCATGACGATCAGCCGGTCGAGAGCAGCAATCGTTGAAAGACGGTGGGCGATGGCCAGCACTGTCTTGCCCTGCATCAACTCATCCAGATTGCTCTGGATCGCCGCTTCTACTTCCGAATCAAGCGCAGACGTCGCCTCGTCGAGGACGAGGATCGGTGCATCCTTCAGCATCACGCGGGCAATGGCGATGCGCTGGCGCTGGCCGCCGGACAATTTCACGCCGCGTTCGCCGACATGCGCGTCGAAACCCGTGCGGCCGCGCTGGTCTTCCAGCCGTGCAATGAACTCATCCGCCTTGGCCCGGCGCGTCGCCTCCAGCAATTGCGCTTCGGTGGCATCCGTGCGCCCGAACATGATGTTGTCTCTGATAGAACGGTGCAGCAGCGACGTATCCTGCGTGACCATGCCGATATGGGCGCGCAGTGATTCCTGGGTGACCTTGGCGATATCCTGCCCATCAATGAGGATACGGCCTTTCTCGACATCGTAAAACCGCAGCAGCAGATTGACGAGGGTGGATTTGCCCGCGCCGGAGCGTCCGACGATGCCGACCTTCTCCCCCGCCTTGATATCGAGATTAAGATTGTCGATGACCCCGTTCGCCCGCCCATAATGGAAGCTGACGTTTTCGAAGCGGATACTTGGACTTTTCACGTCCAGCACTGTCGCATCCGGCGCGTCCACGAGGCCGATCGGCTGCGAAATCAGCTCAGCCGCATTCTGCACCGTGCCGAAATTGCGCATGATGCCGTTGAACTGCGTCATCAATCGCCCGAGCAGGAAGTTGAGGCGCAGAACCAGTGCCAGCGTGAAGGCGACAGCGCCGGAACTGATCTTGCCGGACAGCCAAAGGTCGATACACAGCGCCGCCATCGACGTGATCATCACACCAGACAGCAGCGCCATCGAGGCGCGCACACCGGTGATGAACCGCGTGAACGTCATCGTGGCATTCTGGAAGATATCGAAGCCCTGCCGCATGTAGCGGTCATTGGCATCGTCGCGCCCGAACAACCTGAGCGTCTGGATATTGCTGTATGCATCCACCATCCGGCCGGAAAGCATGGAGGCTGCCTCCGCCGTTTCTTTCGAATGGGAGCGGATGCGCGGCACGAAATAACGCGCCAGCAGCGAGAAGATCAGCACCCAGACGAGGACGACGACGGCAAGCCGCCAGTCCAGCCCGCCGATCAGCAGCAGCATCGAGACGGAGTAGATGCCGACAAACCAGACGCTTTCCATCAGCGAGGTGACAAGATCGCCTGCCGCCTGCCCGCCCGACCAGACCTTGGTGACGATGCGGCCGGAAAAATCATTCTGGAAAAAGGTCAGCGATTGCCGCGCCACATGCATATAGGATTGCCAGCGCACCAGATTGTAAAAGCCGGGCGTGATGATCTGTTGGTCCACCAGCGCGGTCACCATGGTGACGATAAAACGCACGATGCCGATCAACACCAGCATGCCGACGAGTTCGCCGCCATGGGCTGCCAGCAGTCCAGCCCAGCCCTCTTCCGGCTTGACGGTCGAGAGAATGTCGACCAGTCGCCCGACGAACCAGAAAAGCGCAGCCTCAATGGCAGCCGTCAACCCGCCCAGCACCAGCATGGCAAGAAACGGCGCCTTGGCCTGCGAGATATAGAACCAGATGAAACCGGACGTCTTTTCCGGCGGCCGCAAATCGTCCTTGCGGGCGAAGGGCTTTATCCAGTTCTCGAAAAACTCGAAGATGCGGGTAATGACCATGATCCGGATATAGGCGGATTCCCGGAGCGGGAACAGCCGCAGAGCGTTCGGGAAGAGATTATATTTCGGTAACGTTCGGGAAATGAAAAAGGGCGAAGAATGTTCCACCGGGCTCTGGATAGACCCACCTGGATTTTGCGCACTCGCAGCATCCTCACTCCGTCACCAAGGACTAGATCCGGGGTAAAGCGCGATTCAAGTTTTTGATCGCGGAGACTCCTTTCACGGCGCAGACGCGGCCGTTACTGGAAACCGACTCAAGGCCGGCATGACGGAGGAGAGGTTTAACTCGCCTACATAGATAAACGTGAACCGCAAACGAAAGGGCGGGAAACCATGCTTCCCGCCCTTCGAGCTCTCCTTACTCGGCAGCCACTTCCGCTTCGTGGTCGGCGATGAAGCCGCCGGACTGTCGCCGCCATAGATCGGCATAGATACCGCCCATCGCTGCCAGTTCCGCATGGCTGCCCGATTCCACGATCTGGCCCTTGTCGAGGATGATGAGCCGGTCCATTTCGGTCAGCGTCGACAGACGGTGGGCGATCGCGATAACCGTCTTGCCTTCCATCAGCGAGAACAGGTTTTCCTGAATCGCCGCCTCGACTTCCGAGTCGAGCGCTGAGGTCGCCTCATCAAGTACCAGGATCGGCGCGTTCTTGAGGAACACGCGGGCAATGGCGATACGCTGACGCTGGCCACCGGACAGCTTTACACCGCGTTCGCCCACCTGGGCATCGAGACCCTGGCGGCCATGCATATCGACAAGCGTTTCCACGAAGTCCCAGGCATTCGCCCGCTTTGCCGCCGCGATCACCTGCTCGTCGGTGGCCTCGGGATGGCCATAGGCGATGTTGTCGCGGATCGAACGGTGCAGCAGCGAGGTATCCTGCGTCACCACACCAATCAACTCGCGCAGGCTGTCCTGCGACACCTTGGAGATGTCCTGCCCGTCGATGGTGATCTTGCCCGCTTCCAGATCGTAGAAACGCAGAAGCAGGTTCATCAGCGTCGTCTTGCCCGCACCGGAACGCCCGACCAACCCGACCTTCTCGCCCGGCTTGATATCCAGCGTCAGCCCGTCGATCACGCCCTTGTTCTTGCCGTAGTGGAAGCGGACGTTATCATAACGGATCGCGCCCTGCGGTGCCGCAAGCTGAGGCGCCTTCGGAGCATCGACGATGTCGTGCGGCTTCGTCATCATCGACATGCCGTCATAGACGGTGCCAATGTTTTCGAACAGCGAGGTGACTTCCCACATGATCCATTGCGACATGCCGTTGACGCGCATGGCAAGGCTTATGGCAATGGCAACCGAGCCGGCCGTGACCGAACCCTGCATCCAGAAATAAAGACCGAGCGAGGCCGTGGAAAACAGCACGACCGCATTGTTGAGGTCGATCAGGATGTTGAAGCCGGAAATCTTGCGCATCTGGCGGTGAACGGTTCCGAGAAACACGTTCATGCCCTCACGCGCATATCTTTCCTCGCGGCCCGCATGCGAAAACAGCTTGATCGTCGAGATGTTTGTATAGCTGTCGACGATACGCCCCGTCATCATCGAGCGCGCATCAGCCTGCTCCTGTGCGAGCCGGCCGAGTTTCGGCACGAAATAGGTGAGGATACCCATGTAGATGCCGAGCCACACCAGCAGCGGAATGACCAACCGCCAGTCTGCGGCAGCAACCATGAACAGCATCGAGACGACGAAGCTGATAGCGTAGACGAACACGTCGATCACCTTCAGCGCCACTTCGCGGATCGCCAGTGCAGTCTGCATCACCTTGGTCGAAACCCGGCCTGCAAATTCGTTGGCGAAAAAGTTCATGGAGTGGCGCAGCAGGAAACGATGCATCTTCCAGCGCGCGATCATGCCGAAATTGCCGGCAAGCGTCTGGTGCATCGTCATGGTGTGGATCGCGCCCATCAGTGGCAGCAGGAAGAGCACCAGCCCAGCCATGACCATCAGATGCCAGCCCTCATCGGCAAAAAACGTCTCGCGATTGGCCGTGGAAAGCCAGTCAACGATGCTGCCGAGGAATTTGTAGAGCATGGCCTCCGCAACGGCGATGCCCATGGACATCAGGCCAAGCAGCAGGAGCCACGGCCATGCGGGCTGCACATAATGCCACACGAACGGCAAAAGCTTCTTCGGCGGCACAGACGGCGCCGAAGAGGGAAAAGGATCAAGGCGTTTTTCAAACCAGCCAAACATAGGCCAAGCTCCGGCAAGCAATCGCCCCATCGTGAAACGTGAGCAAACGCAAATATGGCTCACGACGGAACAGAAAAGTATTGGATATGGCCGCAACAGCCACATGACGAATCAAACTATGGGAAACGCGGTCGAACCGCGGGGGGGTAACACCTAGGCCAGCAGCAGCACTACTGGGGCCGGGAGGCGAATACGAATGTCATTTTGCATCAGAACCTCCCTAGCTGGTGTTGAAGATGTCGCCTTGTAGCGCAAAAATTAATCGTTGACCAGCCGCAAAGATGCCGAACGCGTCAGAAAAGCTCTCGATTGCGACCAATTCTGCCGAACGGGCGGAGATGACCCGCGAGGGTCTCCGCCCGTTGTAAGGCCTGGATGCGCAGCTTACTCGGCGGCGTCCTGCGCCTGCCCGAGCGCCTTGATCTGCGCCAGAGTATCGGCCAGCGTGGCCGAGGTGTCGGAATAAAGATCATCATCCTGCACCTGCAGATTGCCCACATGCAGATCGGTCAAATGGACGAAATTCACCCGTTCGGACATGATATCTTCCTGTTTTTGCTGCGCGGAACCCGGATCGAAACAACGCCGATCCGACGCAACCGGATATGCCGGATCGGCCTGACGACACGTTGGTTAATGGGTAGCCCGACTGTGTGTCACGCGAATGAATACGGCACTCTTCGAAACGGTCTTCTCGGGCTGCATCTGTCACAAACCCGCCGCCCGTGATAAGCGCTCCGGCATTCCAAACGCGGTGAGAAGACCATGAGCGATATCAGACCCGAAATCAGGATTGCCCTCTACCAGCCGGATATTCCCGGCAATACCGGCACGATCCTGCGGCTGGCGGCCTGTCTCGGCCTCGGCGTCGATATCATCGAGCCGGCCGGTTTCGATATTTCCGACCGAAACCTGAAAAGGGCAGGCATGGATTATATCGCAGCGGCGGCGCTGACGCGCCACGTCAGCTGGGACCGGTTTGAGGAGTGGCGCGCAACCACCGGCCGCCGCCTCGTTCTCGCCTCCACCAAGGCCGCCCTGCCCTATACGAAAATCGCCTATCGCCACGACGATATCCTGCTTTTCGGCCGTGAAAGTGCTGGTGTGCCAGACCACGTGCATGAGAAGGCGCAGGAGCGAATCATCATCCCGATGGTCGAGGGGCAGCGCTCCATCAACGTCGCAATGTCCGCCGCGATGATCACCGGCGAGGCTTTGCGCCAGACCGCATGGTCTTAAGCGCCTTTTTTAGCGCCATTTTTTCGTGCAAATACAAAAATT
Source organism: Agrobacterium sp. 16-2014-1-2a (assembly GCF_053522705.1). Classification (NCBI taxonomy): domain Bacteria; kingdom Pseudomonadati; phylum Pseudomonadota; class Alphaproteobacteria; order Hyphomicrobiales; family Rhizobiaceae; genus Agrobacterium; species Agrobacterium sp. 16-2014-1-2a. The sequence goes on along the minus strand of NZ_JBNWBX010000002.1, from coordinate 323,261 downwards.
GACCGTTTTTGCTTCAAAACTGTCGCAACCCGGCCTGTACCGAAGGCGTTCAGGCTCCTATACTTATTAGCCGGACAACAAAAATCGCCCTCGCCGCAGCCATCCGCCGGCGGGTGTGAGGAGACGTCGCATGCAATCCACCATTGTCATCGTCAACCTTCTCGGCGCAGTCGCGCTGCTGCTCTTTGGTCTTGCCCAGGTCAAGGACGGGGTTACCCGTGCCTTCGGCATGAAACTGCGAAGTGTATTGGCGACCGGCACCCAGAGCGGCCCGCGTTCCTTCTTTTCCGGCTTTTTCGCCACTGTCGCGCTGCAAAGCTCGACGGCAACCGCGCTTACCGTCGCCTCCTTCGCAGAACGCGATCTCATAAAGCCGCGCATGGCGCAGGTCGTGCTGCTCGGCGCCAATGTCGGCACCGCCGTCACCGCCTGGATTGTCGCGGCCGGTGTGGAGTGGCTGTCGCCGCTGCTGATCCTCTCCGGTATCGTGCTCAAAAAGGGTAGCTCAAACGCCCGACAAGGTGGCGGAACCGCCGTCATCGGCATCGGCCTGATGCTTCTGTCATTGCATCTGTTGAGCGGCGCGACCGAACCGATGCGTGCCTCGCCAGCCCTTGGCGTCTTCATCGGTCTGCTTGATGGCGCATGGCCCGTCGCGTTGATCTTCTCCGCCGTGCTGGCCTTCGTCTCCTCCTCCAGCCTCGCTGTCGTGGTGCTTATCCTGTCGCTTGCTGCTACCGGCACGCTGTCCGCCGGTCTCATCATCGTTCTCATTCTCGGCGCCAATCTCGGCGGCGCCATTCCGCCGGTCATCGCCACGCTCTCCGGCCCGGCCTCGGCGCGGCGCATCACCATCGGCAACCTTGTGGTGCGCACCATCGGCTGCCTCATCGCCATGCCACTCGCATCCTATGGCGCAACGCTTTTGCAGCAATTGCCGCTTTCGCCCGCCAAATTGCCTGTTGATGCGCATCTCATCTTCAATGTCATTCTGGCAGCGGTTGCCTGGCCGTTCTCAGCCCTCATATCCGACCTGATGGCAAAGCTGGTGCCGGGCGATCCGAAAGCCGAAGATGGCCCGAATTTCCTCGATCAGCAGGCGCTGGATACGCCTGTTGTGGCGCTCGCCAATGCCACGCGTGAGGTCTTGAGCGTCGGCGATGCTATCGAGCGCATGCTGATCCGCGCCGAAAACGCCTTCAAGCATAATGATCTGGCACCCCTTCAGGAAGTGTCCCTGCTCGAAAAGAAGGTCGATCGCCGTCAGCAGGAGGTGAAGGTCTATCTTTCCCAACTGGGGCGCAAAGGGCTTGCAGACGACGAAGCGCGCCGTTCGATCGCCATCATCGATTACGCGATCAATCTCGAACATATCGGCGACATCATCGAAAAAGGCATTTGCGAGCAGATCCGCAAGAAGGTGCTGAACAGCTTCAAATTTTCCGACGACGGTTATGAGGAGTTGAAGACGCTGTTCGACATGACAATCGAAAATCTGCGGGCCGCCCAGAGCATTCTGGTGACCGGCGATTTCGATCTCGCCCGCCGGCTGATGGAAAGCAAGGTGGATATACGCCGCCTCGAAAAACAGTCGTCCAACCGCCATCTGGAGCGGCTGCGCGATGGGCTGACGGAAAGCATGCAGACGAGTTCACTGCATCTCGACATGCTGCGCGACCTGAAGCGCATAAACGCCCATATCGTGTCTGTGGCGCATCCCATTCTGGATGAAAGCGGCGTTTTGATCGAAAGCCGCCTGCGTTACGCCGAACCGCGTGCTTAAAGCTTAGTCTGCCGAAGGAAGCCGCCGCATGGTGAATTCGATGCGGTCGCCTTCCAGCTGCCGCCAGCTTTCCACTTCGGTCCAATAGGCGGCCTTCGGAAAACTGTCGAACCACTCGCGCGCCTTGGCACGGGCTTCTTCACGGTTGAGACAAAAGGTCTGCCGCACGAACATGCCGTTGCGCATCGGATCGCCGCCGTCACTTTCACGCGCCTTGCGGTGATTGGCGATCCTGCGCTTCAGCCCGTCCAGGGGCGGCGGTCCGGCAAATTTCGTCATGATATTCACCTCTGGCACCTACATCGCTAAAGATAGTGCCCGCATGTGAACTTGGCGAGTCGAATTTGTGCGCAAGGCCAGCACCTGCTAGATGCGACAGGGAATCGACTTCACCAAAGGAGAACATGCATGGAACGGCCATCTTTGCCGAAGGGCTTGCCCGAGGACATAGAAGACAAGAAGGCCGCCGCCCAGGCCTGGTTCCAGCATCTGCGCGACACCATCGTTACCTCCTTCGAAACCCTTGAAGACGAGCTGAGCGGCCCGCTCGCCGATCAGGAACCGGGACGCTTCGTGCAGAAGGACTGGCTGCGCGACAATGGCGCGGGCGGCGGCGGCAAGATGTCGATGATGGAGGGCCGCGTCTTCGAAAAGGTCGGCGTCCACACCTCCACCGTCTATGGTGAGTTCTCGCCGGAATTCCGCCAGCAGATACCGGGTGCGGAAGAAGACCCCAGCTTCTGGGCCTCGGGCATTTCGCTGATCGCCCATCCGGTCAATCCCAATGTGCCGGCTGTTCATATGAATACCCGCATGGTCGTCACCACCAGCCACTGGTTCGGCGGCGGCGCGGACCTGACGCCCGTGCTTGGACGCCGGCGGACGGAACAGGATCCGGACACCCAGCTTTTCCACCGCGGCTTCGAGATCACCTGTAACCGCCATCCCGTGGCCGACTATCCGCGCTACAAGTCGTGGTGCGACGAGTACTTCTTCCTCAAGCACCGCAACGAGCCGCGCGGCACCGGCGGCATCTTTTTCGACTGGCTGCACCCGGAAGAGGAAAAGGGCGGCTGGGACGCCAATTTCGCCTTCGTGCAGGATGTTGGCCGCGCCTTCAACCTGGTCTACCCAAAAATCGTGCGGTCCAACTTCAACCAGCCCTGGACGGAAGAGGACCGCGACGAGCAGCTTATTCGCCGTGGCCGCTATGTGGAATTCAACCTGCTTTACGACCGCGGCACGATCTTCGGCCTCAAGACCGGCGGCAATGTCGAATCGATTCTGTCTTCCCTGCCGCCCGTGGTCCGCTGGCCCTGAAATACTCACGTAAATTTGACGCCCGTCAGGAATTTGGGCGCAAATCGCGCAAATTAGGACTTATGGAAAAATAAAGGCAATGATAATCTCCTGCGTGCAGACGTACTGGAGGAGCTATCGTCATGATTACTTCGAACAGCATGCCTATATCCGCTTCCGCTGAGGGAGCCTCGCATTCCATCGATACCCCTGATTTGATCGACCGCATGGCAGCGGAAATGCGTGCCACCGGCGATCGCGAACTGCCGCATTCCTTTTATGTCGAACAAGTAAAACGCACGCTTGCCGGAAAAGCGGTGACGCGGGCCGACAATGACGAAATGCCTCGTACAAAAATCCCGGCAGCCGGCACATCCTCTGTTTTCCAGTGCTGGGCGATGCCCGAATAGGGCCTGAACAGGGTCAGCGGACGCCGCTCTGGAACATTAGCGGCGACCGTTCGTTTCTTGTCAGAGGGACAGCAGGCATTTGCAGGCTGTCCCTCTGTCTAAAACAGGGAGGCAAGACCATGAGACTGTTTGAATGTGGAACGCTCGTGCCCGGCTGTGCCTGGCACACCCGCGCGGATGACGACGCGGAAGTCGTACGCCGCACCGTGGAACATATGCGATCGGCCCACGGCGAAACCATCATCCGCGAAAACATGATCGAAAACATCAAATCCCGCATCCGCGACGAGGCAAACGCGGCCTGAGCCGCAACGCCTCCGGCACTGCGATCTCAATTCTCCAGCATATCCTTCAGCCGGGCGGTCAGCGCTGCCCGGTCTAGCGAGAAATTGACGTCGATCCACTTTTCTTCGAGGCTTTTCAGCACCTCGCCTACCTTCGGACCGGACTCCACGCCCGCGGCCATCACATCAGCGCCGCTCAGCGGAAAGCCGGGTTTGTGGAACTTATTCGCTCTCGTCAGCAGCGTCGAAAGCCGCGCGACTTTCTGCATCGCCGCCTCACCGCCTGAAAGGTCGGCGCGGGCCGAGGCAAGCGCCAGTTTCAGCCGCGTCTTCACACCGTCAACGCCCTGCCGGTAAAGCAGCCGGTCGAGCGCCGTCTCCTTCATCTCCGGCTCGATCACCGGCGCGGAAGCCCAGTGGGCGAGATATGCAGCTTCAGCCTTGGACAGCCGCAGCCGCGCAGCAAGCGCCGCTAGCCTCTCCCTGTCGGGCGGCACTATCGCAGCGAGCCGCAGCATCGGGTCAACTGTCCAGCCAAGCGCCTGTTCGGTTGCCACCAGCCCGTGAATGGCGTCGATACCCCATTTTTCCGTTTCGGGAAGAATTTGCGCCAACACGCCGGATTGCCGCATCCACAGCAAGGCGCGGGAGGGATCGCGCGCGGAAAGCAGCTTTTTCAGCTCGCTCCACACCCGCTCGGCCGAGAGCGTCCCCAGCTTGTCCTTGGCTCGCGCACTGGCGCGCAAGCCATCGGCATCGGGACGACCGGAACCATAATGGGCGAAAAAGCGGAAGAAGCGAAGAATCCGCAGATAATCTTCCGAAATCCGCATTGCCGCATCGCCGATGAAACGCACCGTGCCGGTTTCAATGTCGGGAAGGCCATCGATGAGGTCGATGATCTTGCCCTTCTCGTCAGCGTAAAGTGCGTTGATGGTGAGATCGCGCCGTTCGGCATCGATCTGCCAGTCTGTGCCAAAAGCGACCTGCGCATGGCGGCCATTGGTCTCGACATCGCGGCGCAGCGTCGTCACCTCGAAACCCTCGCCGTCGATCACCAGCGTCACCGTGCCGTGTTCAATGCCGGTCGGTACCGCCTTGATGCCCGCCGCCTTGGCGCGCTCAACCACCACATCGGGGGTAAGCGTCGTCGCCATATCGACATCGACGACCGGCTGTTCCATCAGTGCATTGCGCACGGCGCCGCCGACGATCCGCACCTCGCCGCCATCGGCGTTCAACAGCGCGAAGATGCGCTTCAGCGCCGGCTTTTCAAACCAGTCCCGCCCGGCAAGGCTGCTCATGAATAAAACCTCTCGTAAATCGTCCGTACGATGCCCGCCGTAATGCCCCAAATGTAGCGCTCGCCATAGGGCATTTCGTAGAAAAACCGCTCCTTCCCCTGAAAGATGCGACTGCCGCGCCCGTGATTGGCTGGGTCCATCAGGAAAGACAGCGGCACCTCGAAAACCTCATCCACTTCCGTGGGATTGAGCGTCAGGTCAAAGCCGGGACGAACGACCGACAGCACCGGCTTGATGCGAAAACCGGTACCGGAAATGTAATCCGGCAGACGCCCGACTGTTTCCACGAAAGATCGCGAGAGGCCGATCTCCTCTTCCGTCTCGCGCAGGGCCGCCTCTTCCGGTGTGCGGTCCCCGGCATCGATGCCACCGCCCGGAAAGGAAATCTGGCCGGAATGTTTGCGCAGGGTTGCGGTGCGCTGGGTGAAGATCACCCGCGCTTCGTTGCCGTCGTCGATGACAGGCACCAGCACGGCGGCGTCCTTTAGCCTTATGCCGTTTCCCGAAAGCACCACGCCCGGATTGAGCAGATGATCGCCATTCTCGCGTTCCGCCACGCCCTCGCCTTCCTCCAGCACCCGGCGGCGGAAATCGGCGGCGGTAAAAGTTTCAAGGCGGGTTGTCGTCATTGTCATTGCGAAAGCCGTTCCAGTTCATTGGCGGGCATCACGGGAAAGACAACCCCGCCCGAGCGCACCGCAAACATCTCGACGCCGTCCACATCGATCACCTCGCCGAGTGCCACGAGATCATACATCACCGCCCGCGAGACGAGCGCCTCCAGCCTGCCGCGCACCAGAATATAGGGTTTCAATTCGCGGTTTTCTCCGAAAATCGTAAAGCGTAGCGGATGCTCCGGCCCGGCCTCCACCACATCGCCGACATTGGTGCGGAAGGTCAGCAGCGGCCCGCCATCCTTCTCGCCCGCCGTCACCTTCATCTCGACGGCCACGAAAGGAGCATCCACCACGCGGATGCCGACTTTTTCCACAGGAGTTACAAGATAGGTCTTGCCGTCGTCATCCTTGCGCAGGACCGTGGAAAACAGCCGCACCAGCGGCGCCCGGCCAATGGGCGTACCCATGTAGAACCAGGTGCCGTCTGCGCGGATTTCCATGTCGAGATCGCCGCAAAAGGGGGGATTCCAGCGCTCCACCGGCGCAGGTCCACGTTTGGCGTCGCCGGTCTGCTCGGCGGCGCGGGAAATCATCGCCGCCAGCCCTGCTGCATCGCTTGCCGAATTTATCGTCTCCGCTGCCATATTCGAGTCTCGCTTTGCCGATAAGGAAATACTAAGTCACGACATAGTCATTCGAATGGCGCTTGTCAGCGGCCAAGAGAGCAATAAGCTAGTTGCAGCGCGAAATCCGCCCCGGCCAATGGCGATCAAGATCGGGGCAGGAATGGGTCGGCGGCAAAGGTATGAGGAGAGCGACATGGGCGTGATGAATACCGGCGAAACCCTCGACGAAAAAGCCATCGTCGCCTCGGCCGAAAAGGCGCTTTCGGATATTGCCGCGATCCGCGCGGAGGTATCCAAGGTCATCTTCGGCCAGGAAAAAGTGGTGCAGAACACGCTTCTCGCCATACTCTCGGGCGGCCACGCCTTGCTTGTCGGCGTTCCTGGCCTTGCCAAAACCAAGCTCGTCACCACGCTTGGAACGGTTCTCGGGCTCGATGCCAACCGCATCCAGTTCACACCGGACCTCATGCCATCGGATATTCTCGGCTCCGAAGTCATGGATCAGGATGAAAACGGGCGGCGCTCCTTCCGTTTCATAAAAGGTCCGGTGTTTGCGCAATTGCTGATGGCGGATGAAATCAACCGCGCCAGCCCGCGCACGCAGTCCGCACTGCTGCAGGCCATGCAGGAATATCACATCACCATGGCCGGCCAGCGTTACGACCTGCCGAAACCCTTCCACGTTCTCGCAACCCAGAACCCGCTGGAACAGGAAGGCACCTATCCACTGCCTGAAGCGCAGCTCGACCGCTTCCTGCTGCAGGTGGATGTCGGCTATCCCGAGCTTGCCGCCGAACGCCAGATATTGCTCGACACGACAGGCACCGCATCGGGCGAGGCACGCAAGGTAATCGACGCCGAACGCATGATGGAAATCCAGGCGCTCATCCGCCAGATGCCGGTCAGCGACAAGGTTGTGGACGCGATCCTTTCGCTTGTCCGCTCTGCCCGCCCCGGCCACGGCAACAAATTGACCGACAAACACGTTGTCTGGGGCCCGGGTCCCCGCGCCGGCCAGTCCCTGATGCTGACGGCACGCGCCCGTGCGCTTTACGAAGGCAGGCTCGCGCCGTCGCTGGACGATGTCTATGCGCTGGCCGAACCGGTGCTGGAGCACCGCATGGCGCTGACATTCGCCGCCCGCGCCGAAGGCATGTCGGTGCGCGATGTCATCGCAGCCCTTGTGGAGCAGGCGAAGAACTAAGGCATCGGACCGAAAAGTGTGACGCTGTTTTCGGAAAATCCGATGCTCGACAAAAACTCGGAGCGGCCCGCCGCTCTGACATCTGCCTAAGCTTTCTCGAAAGGAGTGCCTGTGGCATCCATCGGCCAGATCGTAGATAAGACACCGGGTAGCGAAGTCCTGGCGCGCGCGCGCCAGCGTGCCGCACTGGTGCCGGACTGCATGGTCGAGGCAAAGCGCATCGCCAACACCGTCACCGCCGGCTGGCACGGCCGGCGCAAGCGCGGCATCGGCGAGAATTTCTGGCAGTTCCGCCCCTATGCCGAAGGCGAGAGCCTGTCGCGCATCGACTGGCGACGCTCGGCCCGCGACGACCACACCTATGTGCGCGATCGCGAATGGGAAGCCGCCCACACCATCTGGCTTTGGGCCGACATGTCGCCGTCGATGATGTTCAAATCCACCCTCGGCTCTGTTTCCAAGGAAAGCCGCGCATTGGTGCTGATGCTGGCGCTGGCGGAAATCCTTGCGCGCTCGGGCGAGCGTATCGGTTGTCCCGGTATCATGGAGCCCATCTCGGCCAGAAACGCCGCCGAACGTCTGGCTGCCGCCATCATGCATGCGCCGCTAACCACAGGCATGCCGGAAACGGGCATGATCCGCGGTGCAAGCGACATCGTCCTCATAGGCGATTTTCTCGACGATGCGAAAAACGTGATGGAGCGGATTTCGCCACTCGCGCGGCGCGGCTTGCGCGGCCATGTGGTGGAAATCGCCGATCCGGCCGAAGAAACCTTCCCCTATTCGGGCCGCACCGAATTTACCGATCCGGAAACCGGTGAAAAACTCGTCTCCGGTCGCGCAGAAACCATTCGCGAGGACTATACTCGCGCCTATCTCGCCCGCCGAGAAGCGCTGTCTTCTTCGCTGCGCCGTCTAGGCTGGAATTTCGTGTTTCACCGCACCGATCATCTCGCCTCCGAGGCGCTTGTGGCTGTTCACATGTATTTGTCCGGTGCGCCCGCGCAAGGCGGTGGCAACCGATGAGCGCATTGCCCTTCGTCTTCATCAGCCCCTATATTCTCTTCGGCCTTCTGGCGCTTCCAGCCATCTGGTGGCTGCTGCGCCTCACCCCGCCGCGCCCCAAGGCGGAGGTTTTTCCGCCGCTGAAAATTCTGGCCACCGTGCTGAAGCGCGAGGAAACGCCCTCGAAAAGCCCGTGGTGGCTGACATTGCTGCGCATCGCGCTCGCCGCCGCCGTGATTTTCGCGCTGGCCGATCCGGTGGTGAACCCACGCAACAACAGCATTGCCGGCAATGGTCCCCTGGTGCTTGTGGTCGATAATAGCTGGGCCTCCGCAACTGATTGGCAGAGACGCGTCGACACCGCTCAGACCCTGATCGGCGATGCGGAAAGGGCTGATCGCCCCGTTTCCATCAGCTTCACCGCAGATGCCGAACACGACGCCGTGCCGGCCACCACGGCGGTGGCGCTGGACAAGCTCGCCGCCGCCAAGCCGAAGCCGCTTGCGCCCGACCGCGTGCGCACGGCGGAAGCCATTACCGAGGCGCTCAACGGCACCTCCCCCGGCACGCTCGCCTATATTGCCGACGGCGTTGCCACCGCGCAGGATGAAAGCGCACTCAAAACGCTGGCCAGCCTCTCAGCTGCCGAGTTCCGCATCGTCACGGGTGATGGGAAATCCATCGCCGCCATTACCGGCGCCGCCAACAATGCCGATGCGATGAGTGTCACGCTATCGCGGCTCGACACGGCCTCCCCCAGCCGGTTGACCGTCAATGCGCAGGACAGCCAGGGCCGCATCCTTGCCACTGGCACCGCCAGTTTCGCCCCCGGCGAAGCGGAAACGACCGCGACGGTGGAAGCGCCTTTCGAATTGCGCAACGACTTCGCCCGCCTCTCCATCGAGGCAGTTTCGACGGCGGGCGCGGTGCATCTTCTGGATGACGGTTTCCGCCGCCGCCGCGTGGCGCTGCTGGCCGGTGAAACCGGCAATGATTTCCAGCCGCTGCTGCAGCCGCTTTATTACATCAGCCGCGCCCTTCAGCCTTTTGTCGATCTCATCCCGCAACGACAGGCAGATCTTGCGCAGGCAATCCCGGAAATCCTGCAATCCAATCCTTCCGTTATCGTCATGGCCGATATCGGACGTCTGCCGCAGGAGACCTATGAGCCGATGCAGCGCTGGCTTGCCGCCGGCGGCACGCTGATCCGTTTTGCCGGACCGCGCCTTGCCGCAGCCCCCACCAATGATCCGCTGGTGCCGGTGACGTTGCGGCAGGGTGAACGCGCGCTTGGCGGCGCGCTCTCATGGGCCGAGCCACAGCCGCTTGCCGATTTCCCGAATTTCGGCGCCTTTGCCGGAATGCCGAAGGCCGATGGCGTGCTCGTAAAACGGCAGGTTCTGGCCGAACCGACACCCGACCTTGCCGAGCGCACCTGGGCGAGCCTTGCCGACGGCACGCCACTCGTCACCACCCGCAATGTCGAGGCGGGCCGCATCGTGCTGTTCCATGTCAGCGCCGAGGCAAGCTGGTCCGATCTGCCGATATCAGGCCACTTCGTCGATATGTTGCGCCGTATCGTGCAATTGTCCAAGGCAGGCGGTGCTTCCACCTCCGCGAATGCCCCGGCCGCAGCATTACCGCCCTTCCGGCTACTGACGGCCGAAGGTGCTTTGTCAGCCGATGTCGGCTCCGCCCGGCCGTTGGAAATGCGCCCCGGTCAGGCTCCCCGCACCGGTTTCGACAATCCCCCCGGCCTTTATGGCACAGAGGATGGTTTCGTGGCTCTCAATCTTCTACCGGCTGGCGCCACGCTTCGCCCGCTCGATACCTCGCTCGCCGGTGTCAACACCACCAGCGAAGCACTGATCGGCGAAACGGCGAAATCGCTGCGCCCGGCCTTGTTCATCGCCGCCTTCCTGATGTTGATTGCCGACAGTCTCATCGTGCTCTTTATGAACGGCGCCTTCGCACGCTTGCCGAAAGCCCGCAGCGCCACAGCTGCCACCGTGCTGCTGGCCATTGGCGCCTTCGCCGCGATGTCCCCGAGCGATGCGCGCGCCGACGACCCCAAACCCGGTGACGAGCAGATTTTCGAGCGGCTGGACACGACGCATCTCGCCTATGTCCGCACCGGCGAGGACGATGTCGACCGCATTTCCGAGCAGGGTTTACAGGGATTGAGCGAATTCCTGACCTGGCGCACGACGCTGGAGCCCGGCCAGCCGGTCGGCCTCGATATATCCAAGGATGAATTATCCTTTTACCCGATCATCTACTGGCCGGTGTCGGCCTCCGCCCCCATGCCGTCGAGCGCTGCCATATCGCGCATCGATGCCTATATGCGCGCCGGTGGCACCGTTCTGTTCGACACGCGCGATCAGTTTTCGTCGCTCGACACTGGCGCGACCAGCCCCAATGGCGAACGTTTGCAGGCGATCCTCGCCAATATCGATATTCCGCCGCTGGAGCCCGTGCCGGAAGACCACGTCCTGACGCGGTCTTTCTACCTGCTCACCAATTTCCCCGGCCGTTACAACGGCTCGCCGCTCTGGGTGGAATCGCGCCAAGGGGCGGCGAAGACGACATCCGGCCTCTCCTCCTCCGGCGATGGCGTGACGCCGATCATGATAACAGGCAATGATTTTGCCGGCGCATGGGCCGTCGATGCGCAGGGCGCACCGGTGCTGCCCACTGTGCCGCCGGACGAGTTGCAGCGCGAACGTGCGTTTCGCTCTGGCGTCAACATCATGATGTATATGCTGACCGGCAACTACAAGGCCGATCAGGTACACGTTCCCGCACTTCTCGAACGGTTGGGGCAGTGACATGACATTGACATTCGCCCCCTTCCTGCCGTGGATCGTGATTGCCGTTCTGGCCGTCGCCGCCCTTCTTCTCTCCTTCATCGGCCTGTGGCGCGGCGTGCGCGGCGCATGGCTGCGCGGGCTGGCGCTTGTCGCCCTGCTTGCCGCCATCGCCAATCCGCTTTTGACGCAGGAGGAACGCGAGCCTCTCTCCACAATCGTCCCCGTTATCGTCGATCGATCGCAGAGCCAGGACGTGCAGGACCGACCGCAGATGACGGATACGGCGCTTGCCGCGCTGAAAGACCGGCTGTCGCGCTTCCCGCGCATCGAACCGCGCATCGTGGAAGTGCGTGATGATGGTGAGAGCGATTCACCTTCGACGCAGCTTTTCTCGGCCCTCTCCTCCGCCGTCTCTGATGTTTCGCCCTCCCGCGTCGGCGGTGCGATTTTCCTCAGCGATGGCCAGATCCATGATATTCCGAATGCTCTGCCCAATGCCGAACAGGCGCTTGGTTTCCGCGCTCCCCTCCACGGGCTGATCACCGGCAAGGCCGATGAATTCGACCGCCGTATCGAGATTGTCCGCGCGCCGCGCTTTGGCATCGTCAACGAGGAACAGCAACTGACGCTGCGCGTCTTCGATGATGGCCGTGCAGCCGCAGGTGGTGGTTCGGCGGAAGTAACCGTGAAGATGAACGGCGAAGAAATCGCCACCTTGCAGGCCACACCCGGCCAGCCGACACCCTTCACTTTCAAGGTTCCGCGCGGCGGCAACAATGTCATGGAATTTTCCGTCGCCAAGCTTCCCGGCGAAGTGACGGCCGCGAACAACCGTGCGGTTCACCTGATAGAAGGTATCCGGCAGAACCTGCGCGTGCTGCTGGTCTCCGGCGAGCCGCATGCCGGCGAGCGCGCCTGGCGCAACCTCCTGAAATCCGACGCCTCGGTTGATCTGGTGCATTTCACCATTCTGCGCCCGCCGGAAAAACAGGACGGTACGCCGATCAACGAACTGTCGCTGATCGCCTTCCCCACACGCGAATTGTTCGTGGAAAAGATCGAGGATTTCGACCTCATTATCTTTGACCGCTACCAGCATCGCGGCGTGCTGCCGATCCTCTATTACGATTACATCGCGCAATATGTCGAAAAGGGCGGCGCGCTATTGATCGCAGCCGGCCCGGAACATGCCGGTCAGGATTCGATCGCCATGACGCCGCTTGCATCCGTGCTGCCGGCCCAGCCGACAGGCCAGGTGCATCAGTCCGCCTTTTATCCTCGCCTCTCGGAAGCGGGCAAGAAACACCCCGTTACCCGTGGGCTGGAAGGGTCGGGCGATGAGCCGCCGCATTGGGGCCGCTGGTTCCGCACCGTCAGCGTCGAGCCGCCGCAGGGCCAGACCGTGATGCTGGGTGACGGGCAGGACCCGCTGCTGGTGCTGAACCGCCAGGGTGAAGGCCGTGTCGCCATGCTGCTTTCCGATCAGGGCTGGCTTTGGGCGCGTGGCTACGAAGGCGGCGGCCCGCATGTGGCACTTTACCGGCGCATCGCCCACTGGCTGATGAAGGAACCGGAGCTTGAGGAAGAGGCGCTGACGGCGCGCGCCAACGGCCGCACATTGCAAATTACCCGCCAGACCATCGGCGACGACCCCGGTCAGGCAAGCGTGCATTTCCCCTCGGGTAAAACCGAAAACATGGCCTTCAACAACACCGAGCCCGGTCTTTACAAGATCGAGCGTCGCATGGACGAGACCGGCCTGTTCGAAATCAAGAACGGCGATTTCACTACGCTCGTCCATGTCGGCGCGGTGGATGCGCCGGAATTCAAGGCAATGATTTCGACAACCGAAACGCTGAAGCCGCTTGCCGACGCCACCAAGGGCAGCGTGCACCGTGTCGCCGACAATTCGGGCCGCGTGGTACTACCCGATATCCTGCCTGTCAGGGGCGATATCAGGGTTGCCGATGAGGATCGCATGCTGATACGCATGACCGACGAGACGGTGCTGAAAGGTGTCAACACCCTACCGCTGTTTGCCGGTTTTGCCGGGCTTGCCGCCCTGCTCCTTGCTTTCTCCGCGCTCTGGTGGCGTGAGGGCCGGTAGGAACTTCCCGGTGGAAGCTCAGGCGCTTTCACGTCTCGCAGTGCAAACGAGAAACCGCCGCCGCTCGGCGACCTGGGAAAGATAATCATGAATTTCGTTTTGAGCGACATCGCGGATGCAGAAGCTGAAAAGGCCATCCGCGATCCCCTGGTGGCCTATAATCTCGCCCGTTTTGGCGAAAGCGACAAACGCGAACTCATCATCACAATCCGCGACGATGAGAACACCGTCACCGGCGGTCTTGTCGGCTATACCGGCCGCGGCTGGCTTTATGTGCAGCTTCTCTTCATCCCCGAGACCTTACGCGGTCAAGGCACAGGCGCGAAGCTTCTCGGCATGGCGGAAGAGGAAGCGAAAAAGCGCGGCTGTATGGGCGCTTATATCGACACGATGAACCCGGATGCGCTGAGGCTTTATGAGCGCTGCGGTTTCACCAAGATCGGCTCGCTTGCCCCGCTCTCCAGCGGCCAGGCGATCACATGGCTTGAAAAGCGGTTCTAATCCGTTCGAAAGAAAGCGGTTGGCGCAGCAGTGTCAGGTGAGCGCCACCCGCCGCGTTTCCGCGTTGATCATCGTTGCGGCAATCGCAGCCAGCACCAGCAGCCCGGCGAAAATGCCGATGGCGAAACCGAAGCCCTGCGCGATGGCATAACCCAGCAACGACGGCGCCAGAAGGCCGCCCAGCCTTGCCATGGCGCCCGCAGCCCCCATGCCGGTCGCACGCGATTCCGTCGGGTACAATTCGGGCGTGAAGGCATAAAGCGCACCCCAGGTGCCGAGCAGCGCAAAGCTCATGATCAGAAGCGACGTGGCGATCATTGCGCCGCCTGTAGCGAGCGTGAAGAGCAGGCAACCGAGGGCGGACAGCAGGCAGAAACCGATCAGCGTCGGCTTGCGGCCCCATTTTTCAACGCCATAGGCGGCAAGCGCATAGCCGGGGATTTGCGCCAGTGCCACCAGCACGAGGAAACCATAACCGCGCACGAAGCCGAAACCGTCTCCCGCCAGTTTTGCCGGCATCCATGTGAAGACGCCATAATAGGAAACGGAGACAAGGAACCAGATGGCAAGGATCATGATGCTGCGCTGTCTGAGCGCCGGCGAAAATATCCCCTGCCCTTTTGAAACCTCCGGCTGAAAAAGCCCTGTCCCTGCATCGAGTGGCGCGCGGCCGTTTACCGCCAGCATACGGTTGACGATGACCTTGGCTTCGTCCGATCGGCCTCTCCGCACGAGGTAAAGCGGCGATTCGGGCACCATGAACCGTAAACCCAGACCCACAACGGCTGGGAAAGCCGTCACCGCGAAAATATAACGCCAGGCATCGGCAACACCGGCAAGGCTGGCGCCCCACGCTGCAAGCGCCACGATCAGGGTTCCGATGGCCCAGAAGCCTTCCAGCATGACCAGCCAGCGCCCCCGGTTCTTTGCGGGCAGGAATTCCGCCATCATCGCATAATCCACCGGCAGGGTGCCGCCGACAGCCGCACCCGTCAAAAAGCGCAGGACAAGAAGAATGGCAAAGTTCGGCGCAAAGACGGAAAGCACACCGAACACGGCATCGCAGGCCACGGTGACGATCAACACACGGCGGCGACCGTAACGGTCCGCCAGACGCCCGAAACCGGCAGCACCTAAAAGCATGCCAAAGAAGAAGGCCGTTCCGGTTTGAAGGGCCTGCGGAACAGTCAGGCCAAACGTTAGGGCAATCGAGGCGGCGGTGAAGCCGACCGCCAGCACCTGCATGGCATCCGCTGCCCAGACGAGGCCGAAAATACCCATCAACCGCCGCTGATAGGCGCCCGCACCTGCGCGTTCCAGCGCATCGTTCATGGTGATTGCCGTCATATGCTCGCCCCCGTGCCGAAATCGACTATCGAGTGCTATCGCATAGGGGAAAGAAACGGAATTGAATTTTGCGAAGTACGATGCATGGTTTCAAGGCAGAGCACCGTCCCGTCATCTTTAGCGAAATAACCGGCCAGTGTATGGGCGACTCAACGCCCCTTCCCTCATTTCTGTGCCTGTCACAGGAATGAGGGAAAAAGTGCGCACTGGTGAAGGGCGGGAAATCCGACGTAACGAAATCCGTCAGCCGTAAACCCGAAGAGGCTCTTCGAAGCCGTCGTCTTCCGCCTGGGCTGCAGGCATGGCGGCCTCGCATTTGCGCCAGCCGATCTTGCCCTTCAGCCGCTGGTGCACGTCGTCACCAACAGGCACGACCAGCACCCGGTTCGGATCCACCGGGCCTGGAAAATCAAGCGCGGCGTAGGCGACCTTTTCGAAACCAAGCGGCATGTAATAGGGCGGATCGCCAATCAGAATGACGGCCTCCGAACCCTTCCGCCGGGCGGCAGCGATAGCAATCCGGACGAGTTCACGACCGATGCCCATGTTCTTGTGCGAAGGCCGCACGGCAAGCGGGCCGAGCATATGGCCTTTCACCCCACCGGCCAGAACCGGCGTCATGCGCACCGAAGCGATCGTCTCGCCATCATCGGCGCAGACGAAGGACAGCGACCGGTCATGCGGACCCTGCTCGCGAATACGCGCGGCGGCACGGGTGTGCCGACCGGGGCCGAATGCTTCTTCGTTGATGATTTCGATGATGGCGTCGTGCGACGCGTCCTCGGTGAGGTAGACAAGATCGTGCTTGGACATGAAGAGACCGAAACTTCCAAAATGCGGATGCGACAATAGATGACGGCTGCGCCGGTAAAGGCGTTCAGGAGCGTCAGCGTCGTCGGAGCATCCGTGTTTCGATCATAATCTACGATTTCCTCAGATTTGTGAAAATCGCAATTATCAGGAAAATTCCCACCCGTCCAGAACAAATCTCGGCACTATCCCATTCAGCCCATGCGAGACCGGAAACGCATTGTTCAATGCGCCACGGGTTCGCGGCACCGCGCTAAACGGTTAGGATTGCGGTCAAGGAAACAATCAAGGAGATCATCATGGGCATGCTGGTGGAAGGCGTATGGAAAGACGTCTGGTACGACACCAAGGAAACCAAGGGGCACTTCAAGCGCAGCGCCTCGCAATTTCGCAACTGGGTAACGGTGGATGGCGCGCCCGGGCCTTCCGGCGAAGGTGGCTTCAAGGCCGAGAAGGATCGCTACCACCTCTATGTGTCGCTCGCCTGCCCCTGGGCGCATCGCACCCTGATTTTCCGTAAACTGAAAAAGCTGGAAGACCTGATTTCCGTCTCCGTCGTCGATCCGCTGATGCTGGAAAACGGCTGGGAGTTCAGACCGGAAGGCGAACGCACTCCGGGTGCAACCGAGGACCACCTCTTCGGCTTCTCCGCACTTTGGCAGGTCTATACCAAAGCGGATGCCAACTATTCGGGACGGGTGACCGTGCCGGTACTGTGGGACAAAGAACACGGCACCATCGTCTCCAATGAATCGGCCGAAATCATCCGCATGTTCAACGTGGCCTTCAACGACCTCACCGGATCGGCGGCGGATTATTATCCCGAAGCACTGCGCGCCGACATCGATGCGCTGAACGACGTTATCTACGACACCGTCAACAACGGCGTCTACAAGGCCGGTTTCGCCACCACCCAGGATGCTTATCAGCAAAATGCCGTGAAGGTGTTTGAAACGCTTGATATGCTGGAAGACCGGCTGGAGGACCGCCGTTTCCTGTTCGGTGCAGAAAAGACGGAAGCAGACTGGCGTCTCTTCACCACGCTGGTGCGATTCGACCCTGTTTATGTCGGCCACTTCAAGTGCAACATCCGCCGCATTCACGATTACCCGCATCTCACGGGTTACCTCCGCGACCTCTACCAGACACCAGGCGTGCCGGACACAGTCGATATCCGCCACATCAAGGAACATTATTACCGCAGCCACCTCACCATCAACCCGACAGGTATCGTGCCCGTTGGCCCGGAACTGGACCTTACCATGGCCCATGGCCGTGAGACGCTTGCCTGACGGCAGAGACGCCGCCGCTACCAGTAGTCGGCAATCGCCGCTTTGCCGGAAAGTTCGGCAAGGCGGCGGCGGGTGGCCGGCGTCACATTTTCCGGCAGGTCCGAGAGATCGAAAAAACCGCTTTCGGTGATTTCATGATCCGGTTTTTTTGGCGTGGTCTGGGTGACCTGAAGCCGGTAGAGCGCCACATGATCGCGGTTGCTGCCTTCCAGATTGAGGTAGACATGGACAAGCTCGGGGATCGACGCAGCCTCGAGATTGCCTTCCTCGCGGATTTCCTTGTTGAGCGCCATCAGCAGCGTTTCACCGCGTTCCACCCCGCCGCCGGGCAGATACCAGCCGGGCAGATAGGTATGCCGCACCAGAAAAATCCGTCCCGCATCATCGAAGCAGAGCGCACGTACACCGAGGGTGGCACCGCGTGTGAACAGAAAAACGAAATGAAGCAGGCGGATAAGGATACGCGTGTGGAACGGACGGGCCTGCCGCTCGGTTCTCTCGTCATTCACCCTGGTTTCTCCTTGCCGGCAGGCTTTTATTGGACGTGCCGCATATCATAGGTTATCTCTGCCGCCATGTTCAAACTTGCGCATATTTCAGACGTCCATCTCGGGCCATTGCCAAAACTCACTTTCCGGGAACTTGCATCCAAGCGTATCACCGGTTTCGTCAACTGGCACCGCAACCGCCGCAAGCACCTTTTCACCGACACTCTGGAAAAGCTGCTCGATGATCTCGAAGCCAAATCGCCGGATCATCTGGCTATTACCGGCGATCTCGTCAATCTTGCGACAGGCATTGAAATTCGTGCCGCCGCCGACTGGCTGGAAGAAGTCGGCGACCCTGAAAAGATCTCGGTCGTTCCCGGCAATCATGACGCCTATGTTTCCGGCGCGCACGACAAGGCCATGCGCGCCTGGTATCCTTATGTGCGTGGCGATGGCGACCCGGCAGAATGGGACGATGACCGCAAGATTTTCCCCTACATGCGCGTGCGCGGTCCCGTCGCACTGATCGGCTGCTCCACCTCGATTGCAACGCCGCCCTTCTCGGCCACCGGCTATTTCGGCAACCGTCAAGCACGCGCAACCGCGGAACTCTTAAAAAAAGCCGGTGAACAAGGGCTGTTCCGCGTGGTGATGATCCATCACCCACCGATCCGCGGTGCGGCGGCTGCGCATAAGCGCATGTTCGGCATTCGCCGTTTCGCGGCAGCGCTTGGCGTTGGCGGCGCCGAACTCGTGCTGCATGGCCACACCCATTTGAACACCGTATACTGGCTGAACACTCACCACGGGCAAGAGCACATCCCGGTCGTCGGCATCGCCTCCGCCAGCCAGGGACCGGGCGGCGAAAAACCGCGCGCGGCCTATAATCTCTTCCATATTTCCGGTGGCCCTGGCACCTGGAACGTCGCCTGCGAACGCCACAGTCTCAACGACACCGGAACGGGTATCGGGCTTGAAGATATCAGGGTATTTTATGAGAATGGTAGGCCGTTGGGGTTTTCGCGGCTGGGGGGATAAACTCCGGAGTGTTGAGGTTAGAGTCTGTGGCTCACCCCCTCTGCCCTGCCGGGCATCTCCCCCACAAGGGGGAGATCGGCAAGACGCTCTTTCGTCAATTCATTCTGAGCGTTGAGATGGGCGAGACCGTGCCTCAGGTCGATCTCCCCCCTTGTGGGGGAGATGTCCGGCAGGACAGAGGGGGGTAAACCCACCCTCAAACCCCCACTTACCTAGCTCGCTCTTCCAGCACCCGATTGGCCGCCGAAACAATCGCTTCCAGCGAAGCGCCAACAATATTCGTATTCACCCCGGCGCCGAACAATTTTCCGCCCGGATGCTCCATCTCGACATAGGCAATGGCGGAAGCATTGGACCCATGTTGCAGCGAATGCTCGGAATAGTCATTCACCGACAGATCGATGCCGAGATAGACCGACAGCGCATTGATGAACCCGTCGATAGGACCGGTGCCCTTGCCCTCGATGCGCTTCACCTCACCGTTATCAGTGATTTCGGCGGCGACAATGCGCACGCCCTTGAAATCGCCCGCCGGATAGGTGTGGTGATCGACGAACTTGATACGCGCATTCGGCTGCGTCACGTAACGCTCCATGAAGCGCTCGTAGATGCGCTTGGCCGGCAGTTCCACGCCTTCTTCATCGGTGATGCGCTGGATGTCTTCGCGGAACTCCACCTGCAGGTTGCGCGGCAGGTTGATGCCGTAATCCTGCTGGAGAATATAGGCGATTCCGCCCTTGCCGGACTGCGAATTGATGCGGATGATCGCTTCGTAGGAGCGGCCGACATCCTTCGGATCGATCGGCAGATAGGGCACTTCCCATACCGGGTGATTGGCAACCTTGATCGCCTTCATACCCTTGTTGATCGCATCCTGATGCGAGCCGGAAAACGCCGTATAGACCAGTTCGCCGACATAAGGGTGGCGCTCGGGGATCGTCATCTCGTTCGAATATTCGTACACCGCCTTGATGCGCTCAATATCGCGGCAATCCAGCTCAGGATCGACGCCCTGCGTATACATGTTCAGCGCCAGCGTCACGACGTCGACATTGCCAGTGCGCTCGCCATTGCCGAACAGCGTGCCCTCGACGCGGTCCGCACCGGCCATCAGAGCCAGCTCCGTCGCAGCGATGCCAGTGCCGCGGTCGTTGTGCGGATGCAGCGAAATGATGACGTTTTCGCGATTGTCGATATTGCGGCACATCCATTCGATCTGGTCGGCATAGATGTTCGGCGTGGCCATTTCGACTGTGGAAGGCAGGTTCAGGATCAGCTTGTTATCCGCCGTCGGCTTCACCACCTCGACCACGGCATTGCAGATTTCCAGCGCCACTTCCAGCTCGGTGCCGGTAAAGCTTTCCGGAGAATATTCGAAGCGGAAACCGCCGCCGGCCTTGGCCGCCATGTCGGTGATCATCTTGGCGGCATCGACGGCAATCTGCTTGATGCCGTGCACGTCCTTGCCGAATACCACGCGGCGCTGCAATTCCGAGGTGGAGTTGTAGAAGTGGATGATCGGCTTGTTGGCGCCTTCCAGCGCTTCGAAGGTGCGGGTGATCAGTTCCGGACGGCACTGCACCAGCACCTGCAGGGAAACATCCTCAGGCACATTGCCCTGCTCCACGCACCAGCGGGCAAAATCGAAGTCCGTCTGCGAAGCGGAAGGGAAACCGATCTCGATTTCCTTGAAGCCCATTTCGAGCAGCAGCTTGAACATGCGGGCCTTGCGGTCGTGGCCCATGGGGTTGACCAGCGACTGGTTGCCGTCACGCAGGTCCACCGAGCACCAGATCGGCGCCTTGGTGATGGTCTTGCCCGGCCACGTGCGGTCAGGAATATTGATGGTCGGGTAAGGGCGATACTTGACGTTCGCGTCCGACATGCCTTTGGAAATATTGGTGATCTTTCCGTCCATTTCGCTTCCTCCTTGCGCATTCCGCGTGCTTCTCGAGCCATCGGCGGATGCGCGGCCCTCAAGGGCCTAAATCCAGTATAAAATGAGATTTCGAGATGAGGAGCGTTTGCGCCAGCGGGCTTTCGGCCGCCGGGCGCTCCTCACTGGACCCGGCAACCGCGTGTAAGGTCGAGGCTAAGAAGCGAGAGTGCACCGCACGGAGAGGCAATCGCAGAAATCTGCGCGCTCATGCCGGAAATGGTTGCGATGCTGTTGCTCATGGGCAAGCTTATAATCGGCGAAATATTTGGATGCAAGGGCTATTGTCTCTTCAATCCTTTTACGAAACCGGTCAACGCCATCATCAACCCGCCACCGATCAGCCCCCAGAAGGCACCGGAGACACCGGCGAAGGAAAGGCCGGAGGCGGTGATGAGGAAGGTGATCGCCGCAGCCTCGCGTGTTTCCGGATCCTTGAAAGCCGCAACGGCAGAGCCGGAAAAGGCGCCCACCAGTGCAAGCCCCGCCACCGCCTGAATGAGGACAGGCGGCGCCAGTGCCACGAAAGCCGTGACCGCGCCCGCCAGCAGGCCGAAGACGATGTAGCCCACACCGCCGATGATCGCCGCCCAATAGCGCCGTTTCGGATCGGGATGGGCGTCCTCGCCAGCGCACATCGCCGCCGTAATCGCGGCAAGATTGACTGCATGGCCGCCGAAGGGTGCGGAAAGCAGTGAGAAGAAGCCGGTCGCCGCGAAAAGCGGTCCGGGCTGCGGATCGTAGTGATTGACCTTCAGCACTGCGATACCGGGAATATTCTGCGACGCCATGGTAACTATGAAGAGCGGCAGCGCGATGGAAATGACGGCGTGCAGGCTGAAGACGGGCGTCACCCACTCCATCGGAGGCGTCAGCGATTGCGCCACACGGTCAAGCGCCCCCGCCGGAATATCGACACCGAAGATCATCACCAGCACGAAAGCGGCAAGTGCCGCAGGCACGGCGAAAAGTCGTTTAAAGGCTCCCACCACGATCCAGGCAAGAATGATCGGCAATCCGAGCGCCGGGTTAAAGCCGATCGCCTTGATCGGCGCAAAACACAGGCCGATGATGACCCCGGAGAGCATGGCGTTGGCAAGTGGCGCTGGAATGGAGGCCACCGCCTTTCCGAGCGGCCGGAACAGGCCGGCAATGATGATCAATATGGCGCAGATGATGAACCCGCCCACGGCGGCCGGAAAACCGCCCTCGATCACGCCTGTGGTCGCCAGCAAGGCTGCACCAGGAGTCGACCATGCGATGCTGACAGGCATCCGCGTCGCGACTGAAAGCGCTATCGCGCAAACCCCCATCGCCACCGAAAGCGCCATCAGCCCAGACGCCGCCTCGAAATCCGTCGCACCGACAGCCTTCAGGCCCTGCAACACCACGGCGAAAGAACTGGCAAAGCCGACAAAGGCGGTCAGGCACCCCATGAACAGGCTCTGTACGGAAAGGTCTTTCATCAACATGGCGGTTCCCGGATCTTCTGTTTCCCTTGAAGATCAAAAAACCCAACCGCTGGCAAGATGCCCGCAGGCTGAACAGGTACGCCTTTTACCAGCGCAGAAAACGCGAACCGGCAAAAGCGCCGATCAGGCCGGTGATGAAAATGCCAAGCGAATACCAGATCAGTACGAAAGCCATCCCGTTTTCGGTGCAGAACCAGGAATAAACCCAGGCTCCGGCTGCACCCGCCGCAATGCCCGCCACAAAACCTGCCAAGGCTGGATCAGCCGGGGCTGAGCGTTTGAGAACTGAAAAATTCGCCAGGAATACCGGAAGCGCGAAAGCGACGATCAAAAACGGGCAATGCAGCGCGGACGACCCCAGAACAAGCGTCCTGTAATTGTCCGGAAAGGCAAACCCCAGCTGTACGAGCGCTATCGCCGCCATCACAACGAAAATTAGCGCAAGCCAAATGAAAAGGCAGCCGCTGTTCCCCTCGGGGCGGGTAAGGCGGCCGACCGCGAAAAACGCAGTCAGGGCCAGCAGGGCGTTATAGGCGGACTTGATCCAGAAACCCAGCTCGGTCAAGGCGTCGTGCATGTCGACCCGCGGCCCGAGAATGGCAAGCATCAGCAACAGCGAAACGCCAAGGCCGGGCAGGACGGCCAGCGCCAGCCGACGCTCCAGTGACAAGGCAGGCACGGGCTTGAGTCCGCTTGCCAGTTGTTCAATGATGTCTTCCGTCTTCCTCACGTTTCGCCTCGCAACTTTGCCGCCAGCATTTTAAGCGTCCTGTGAATGCCGACCCTCGCCGCAAGCTCGGTCTGGCCGGATTTTTGGGCCGCTTCGGCGATTGACTGACCCTCGAGTTTTACCCTGCGAATGAGGTCGCGTTGCCGCTGCGGCAACTCGTCGAGCAACCGTTCCACATCCATACGTGCCGTGACCTGATCGACGGACGATCCCGCTTCCAGCGTCTCATCAAGTTCCACTTCCGAAAGCTGGCGCGCACCCCTGCCCCTGTAGTGATCGATGAGTTTGTAGCGCGCTATCGAAAAGAACCAGGCGGTAAACGGCCTTGCTCGATCATAGGTCTCGCGTTTGGCGTGAAGCGACAACAGGGTTTCCTGAACGAGATCTTCCACATCCCCCCGTGAAGCGGCCCTCATGCGCCGGTCGAAATAGGCTGTCAGCAGCCTGCGTAGGGCATGGAGCAAATGCCTGTAAGCGCCCTCGTCCCCATCGAGGGAACGCAGCATCAGCATTTTTAATGTCTCTTCCGAAAGGCTGCCTGTCATCGTCACTATCGGGTTATTCGCAATCGGCGGGATATTGTTACATAATGGCGTGAAAAGAATCTCGCCCGAATATGATGTCACAAACGCGTGAGCGTGTAACGACACACGGATCCCCACCGAATGGACAATCGTGAGCCCCGGTGCAACGCCGGCGGACATTTAATGACGTCCAGAGGAGATCTTTCATGACCCGCATTTTTACCACCATCGCCACCGCTTCCATGCTGTCTGTTCTTTCTTTCGCAGGCATCGCCCATGCCGACGGCATGAAGACCGATATGACGAAAATGCACAACGACACCATGAAGACGCAGACGATGAAAAAAGGCGACATGTCCATGGCATCCAAAAAGGACTGCATGCACAAGGCTGACATGGAAATGAACAAGATGAAAAAAGCCGACATGATGAAGGCCTGCAACACGATGAAGTGATGCCGGCCGAACATTCAATGCACATGACCGAGAGCGGCACGTATCATCCGGCCTGAATGAAAAAAGCCCGTGCCGGTTTCCACCGGCACGGGCTCTCTCAACTAAAAATCAAAACCTTAAACTTCCGACTGGCTCTCGACGATCTTGCCGACGAGGCCGTAGCCCTTGGCTTCTTCAGCGCCGAGCCAGTAATCGCGATCGATGTCCTTGGCGATCTTTTCTTCGCTCTGGCCGGTGGCCTTGGCGAAGATCTTGATCAGGCGCTGGTTCATCTTGATGATTTCGCGGGCCTGGATTTCGATGTCGGATGCCATGCCGCGCGTGCCGCCGGAGGGCTGGTGCAGCAGGAAGCGGGTGTTCGGCAGGCAAAGGCGACGTTCCTTCGGCACCGAAACATAGATCAGCGCGCCAGCGGAAGCGACCCAGCCCGTACCGATGATATAAACCTTCGGCTTGATGAACTTGATCATGTCATGGATCGAATCACCCGATTCGACATGGCCGCCCGGCGAATTGACGTAAACGCGAATGTCGTCGTCGCTGGCGGCGGCAAGTGCCACGAGCTGCGTGCAGACCTTCTGCGCCAGTTCCTGCGTGATGCCACCATAGATGAAGATCGAACGCGACTTGAAAAGATTCGCTTCCGTTTCCTTGCCGATCGGCAGTTCCTTGCTCTTGTCGTCTTCGTCTTCGTTCATCAGCGGCTCTCCAGCGTAATTCATGCATGCCCTTCGGACATAGTGCGACTTGTTACGTAAGGCAATGAGCAAAAAAGGCAAGGTTTGCGCCCCAACAATAAACATCGCCCCCGGCAGATGACGCATGGACAGCCTCTCCGGGTTCGCGGTATCGTCAGGTCCTCATTGCAGTGCCGCCGATTGCGGGAATCCCAAGATCCCCTTGCTGGCGGCGATAATCAAAAGAGGGAATCATGCTGAAAAGACTAAGCCTTGCTGCCGCAGCGCTCGGCGCCACCGCCCTGCCCGCTTTCGCCCATTTGAACCCCGAAGAACACGGCTCCTTCATGGCTGGCGTCTCCCACCCCTTCTTCGGTGCGGATCATATTCTTGCAATGGTTGCCGTCGGTCTCTGGGCATCGCAGATCGCCATGGCGCAGAATGACCGCAAGGCGCTGTGGATCGTGCCTGCCGCCTTCGTCGGCACCATGGCCATTGGTTTCCTGATGGCCGTTTATGGCATCGGCCTTCCGTTTGTCGAACCGGCCATCCTGGCCTCCGTCATCGGCCTCGGCCTGCTGGTCACGATTGCTGCAAAGCTGCCGACGGCAGCCGCTGCGGCCGTGGTCGGCGCTTTTGCCCTTTTCCACGGCCATGCCCATGGCGGTGAACTCGGCAGCGCCGGCGCCCTGCAATTCGGCATCGGTTTCATGATAGCAACCGCGATCCTGCATCTCGCGGGCATCGTGCTTGGCCTGCGAATTGCCCGTTTCGGCTCGGCCGCAAGCCGTACCGCCGGCGCGCTGACGGCAATAGCGGGCCTTTCGCTTGCCTTCGGCGGGTGACGATCATTACCGAAATTTAAAGTTTCGGCCGCTTTGAAAAGCCTGAATTTGGACCTACCTCCTTATCGTTGATTTCCGCTTCACGGTAAGGAGGCATCATATGTCACCGGAAGAAAGCCAACTTCTCAAGGCCCTGTTCGACAGGACAAAAGCCGCATCCGCCACTCCGCGCGACCGCGAGGCGGAAATATTGATCGCAGATGCCGTGCGCGATCAGCCCGCAGCCCCCTATTATCTCGCCCAGGCGGTGATTGTTCAGGAAAAGGGTCTGGAAGCGGCAGCAGCACACATCCAACAGCTCGAAGACCGCATCCATGCGCTGGAAAGCGGTAATGCGGCCCCGCAAGCAGCCGCACAGGGTGGTTTTCTGAGTTCGATCTTCGGCACCGGCCAACAGCAATCACCTGCTCCGGCGCCCGTCTCGCCACCGCCCCAGACATCATGGCGCAACGATACCGCAGGCCAGACAGCCGGTCCCTGGGGCTCACCAGCAGGCCGCGCACCTGATCAGCAGCCCGGTGGCCTCTGGAGCCAGCAACCCGCAGGAGCCGGACGGTCCGGCGGCGGTTTCCTGCAAGGTGCGCTCGGCGCTGCTGCAGGTGTTGCCGGCGGCATGCTGCTCGCCAATTCGCTGAGCGGTATTTTCGGCAACCACGCATCGTCGCTCGGCATTGGCTCGCCATTCGGCGGCGGCAATCCGCTGGGCAACAATGCACCGGTCGAAGAAACCGTCATCAACAACTACTACGGCGACAGTTCCTCCCAGCCGGACAATAGTAACGATGTCCAGCAGGCCGACTACGACGACAGCGCCGATGACGATTTCGATCAAGGCGACGACGGGTCGTTCGCCTGAACGTTTTCAACCGTGAAAAGCCGGATCAGCCGCGGCCGCGATAGGTCGGCACACCCTGATCCGGCAACCACACGCCCTCGGGCACCGGTCCGGTCTGCCAGAAAACGTCAATCGGAATACCGCCGCGCGGATACCAGTAAGCGCCGATGCGCAGCCATTTCGGCTGCAACAGTTCCACCAGCCGCCTGGCGATATAGACCGAGCAATCCTCGTGAAATGCCCCGTGGTTGCGGAAGGATTGCAGGAACAGCTTCAGCGACTTCGATTCCACCAGAAAATCACCGGCAATATAGTCGATGACGATATGGGCGAAATCCGGCTGTCCGGTCATCGGGCAAAGCGAGGTGAATTCGGGTGCTGTGAACCGCACCACGTAATCGGTACCGGCATTGCCGTTCGGCACCTTTTCGAGAATGGCCTTTTCCGGGCTCTCTGGCGTATCGACCTTCGCGCCCAGCTGCGACAGGCTGGAAACATCCGTCACGGACATGGAAAACTCCTGCTTATTCAAACGATCACTTTGACGCCATGCGCCTTTTCGCCTTCCGGCTCGACGTGAATGGCAAGGCTGGCACCCGGTATGACTTCCCTTATGGCATCTTCAAGGCGGTCGCAAATATCATGCGCCTCCCGCACCGTCATCGGGGCGGGAACAACGACGTGGAAATCGATGAAGGCGGCCGAACCGGCGCGGCGGGTTCTAAGATCATGCACGCCGATGATGCCGACGGAATTTTCGGCGATCGCCTTCTTGATCGCCTCGTCTTCTTCCGGTTCCACCGCCCGGTCCATCAACCCGCCGAGCGAATGCAAAATGACCTTCGATCCCTGGAACAGGATGTTGATGGCCACCAGAATGGCGAGCAGCGGATCGAGAATGGCGTAACCCGTCAGAAGCGCCAGAACCAGACCGACCAGAACCCCTGCGGACGTTATGACATCCGACATGATATGATGACCATCCGCCTTGAGGGCTGGTGAAGCGTATTTCCGGCCGACGCGGATGAGGATTGTCGCCCAGACGGCGTTGATGACGCCCGCTGACGCGTTGATGGCAAGACCGAGAACCGGCGCTTCCGGCAGCTTCGGGTTGAAGAGACCACCCCAGGCTTCCTGCACGATCAGAAGTGCGGCGACGACGATCAGCACGCCCTCGACGACAGCCGAGATATATTCCGCCTTGTGATGGCCGAACTGGTGATCGTCATCTGCGGGCTTCTGCGCATAACGGATGACGAAATAGGCAATGAAGGCCGCAACAACGTTGACGGTCGATTCCAGCCCGTCCGACAGCAGCGCTACCGACCCTGTGACCCACCAGGCCACGAGCTTGAGGCCAAGCACGCCGAAAGAAAGTGGAATGCCCCAGAATGCGAGCTTCCTTACCAGTGCATTGCCTTCAGTGTTCATTTTTTGCCCCCGTGCGGATGCGAACGAATTGCAGAACTGACCGCCAAAACGCACGAACCGCGCGCACGGGGTCTCCGTGCACGCGGTTCGCTATTTGCGCTTCCTATCGTTCAAACCGCAGCCGAGGTCAAGACCCATGAGGTCACGTCGAAGACGTCACCCCTCGCTTTTCTGCTCACAGAAACGGATACGGTTGCCGAATGGATCGATGACTTCCATGACATCGCCCCAGGGCAATTCCTCGACACCAGGCTTCAGGAAGCGGTAGTCTTTGCCCGCCAGCTCTTTTTGGAAGGCATGCACGCCGTGCATGGTGGCGAAGATATTGGAGCCCGGCGTCGCGTCGCCATGATGGCCGCTGAGGTGAAGCCCCATTCCGGCCCGCGAAACCTGCATGTAGAGCGGGAAGTTTTCGCCGAAGCGGTGTTCCCAGTCGACCTTGAAACCGAGAAAATCAACATAGAATTCCCGCGCCTTG
Organism: Agrobacterium sp. 16-2014-1-2a; assembly: GCF_053522705.1. NCBI lineage: Bacteria > Pseudomonadati > Pseudomonadota > Alphaproteobacteria > Hyphomicrobiales > Rhizobiaceae > Agrobacterium > Agrobacterium sp. 16-2014-1-2a. Next base: position 294,953 of record NZ_JBNWBX010000002.1, on the reverse strand, counting down.
GCCTCATCGAAAATTCTGAGAATCGGGAATATCCGCGCAAAGCCAATGTGAGGAAGGTTTTCCCCACCCGCCGCGCTTGCATCCCGGGCGTCCACGTCACTGCCCATTCTGCTTGCCCCTTGTCAGGCGACGGAGATGGTACCGGCCGCAACGGATGCGGCCGGTACGCCTTATCCTTATTCGGCTGCGACGATCTTGCCGTCCTGCCACTTGTAGAGCGAGAAAGCCTGCGACGACAGGTCGCCACTCTCGCCATAGGTGACCTTGCCGATCGCCGTGGCAAAAGCGTCACCGCTCTTCAGAGCCGTGATGACCGCTTCGGAATCCTTTGCGCTTCCAGCCTTCTCGATGCCGGCCTTCAGCACTTCGACGGCAGCGTAAGCGTTAAGGGTGAAGGCTTCCGCAGGAATGTTGGCGGCCTTTAGAGCTTCGGCAGCAGCCTTGGAATCCGCGTTCTTCAGGGCGTCGGAGGCGTTGGTGAAGATCGTGCCTTCACCAGCCTTGGCACCGATGTTCCAGAACTCGCTGTTAGACAGGCCGTCACCGCCGATAACGGCAGCCTTGGCGCCGATATCGTTCAACTGACGCACCAGAAGACCGGCTTCCGGATGGTAACCGCCGAAATAGACGATATCGACATTTTCAGACTTGAGGCGGGCCGTCAGCGCGCCGAGATCCTTTTCGCCTGGTGTCAGCGCGTCATAGAGAACTTCGGTAACGCCACCGGCATTCAGCGTGGTCTTGAAGGCGTCCGCCAGACCCTTACCGTAAGCGCCCTTGTCGTGAATGATGGCGACCTTCTTGTCCTTAAGCTTGGCAAGAACGTATTTCGCCGCAACTTCTGCCTGCTGGTCGTCCCGACCGCAAGTGCGGAAAACATTGGTAAGGCCACGGTTCGTCAGGCCCGGCGAGGTCGCCGTGGGGGTGATCATCAGGACACCGTTTTCAGCAAACACGTCCGATGCCGGAATCGCAACGCCGGAGGTAACCGGACCGACGACGAAATGGATGCCTTCGGCAACCAGCTGGTTTGCAGCCGACACACCCTGCTTCGGCTCGCCGCCATCGTCTGCAAGCTTCAGAACGACCTGCTCTCCGAGAATGCCGCCCTTCTTGTTGATTTCATTGACTGCCGTCTGGGCGCCGTTCTTGACCTGGTCGCCATAGGCGGCGACGGGACCGGTAAGCGGCGCAATCAGGCCGATGACGATTTCGGCATGGGCAAGCGGTGCGAATGCGAAGGACGCTGCAAGCGTCACGCTGGTCAATGTCTTCAGTTTCATCCTGGTGTCTCCTTGGAAATGGGGTCTCAGCCCCGATGAGCGCCTTGGGCGCCGACCGAATGAAACTTCGCGGACGCCTCCCGGCGAAAACCCGTTCCATTTTTGAATTCCGAGCCTTCATTTCAACTCATACGGAAGGTTTGATGGCTTATGCAAGTCACCTTTGCTGGATAAGGTCTATTCGCGGTAAATCTATCGTCAGCCCAGCCTCGATCGTGTCATCGAAACGGGCGAGCGCAACGGCGTAAACGCTTGGCGTTTGGTCGCCGCAGGAGGATAATGGCGGCATGATAACAGCAGATGACGAATTTCTGACGGGTCTGCCCGTCTTCCGACATTTCGAAGACGTGGCCGACCCGGCGCTTTATCGCGCCCTGCCGCCGGGATGGGCGCTGGCAATTGCCGATATCATCGATTCGACAGGGGCGATCGGCACCGGCAGATATAAGTCCGTTAACATGGCGGGCGCTGCGGTCATCTCAGGCATATCGAACAGCCTCGGGCGTCACGACCTGCCCTTCGTGTTCGGTGGCGATGGAGCCGCCGTTGCGGTGCCACCGAACGGGATATCCCTTGCGCGCACCGCCCTTTCGAACGTGCAGCGCTGGGTGAAGGACGATCTCGACCTTTCGATGCGTGTGGCGCTTGTTCCGGTGGAGGACATACGCAACAACGGCTTCGATGTTCGCGTCGCGCGCTTTCAGGCAAGCGAGGATGTTTCCTACGCCATGTTTTCGGGCGGCGGCAACAGCTGGGCCGAGGCGCGGATGAAGGAGGGGCAATATGCCCTGCCCGCAGTTGCGACAGGCGGGCGGCCGGACCTGACCGGCCTTTCATGCCGCTGGAACCCCATTCCGGCAACCCATGGCAAGGTGGTGTCGATCATCGCCATGCCGGGACCCTCACTGGATATGCCGGCATTCCGCCAGCTGGTCATCGATCTCGTCGATCTGGCCACGCAGGACGCAAGACAAGGCCACCCCGTGCCGGAGGATGGGCCGAAACTGGGCTTCGTGCGGGAAGGCCTCGGTCTGGAAGCCAGGGCAGGTGCGGCCTATCACGATAGCTGGGGCAAGGTGCGCCGTTCGCTCCGCATTCTCGGTGAGAGCTTCCTCGTGAATTTCCTAGGCATGACGGGATTGTCGCTCGGACGGTTTAATGCGGATCGCTATCGGCGCTCGGTTGCCAGCAACACCGATTTCCGGAAATTCGACGATGGCCTGAAAATGACGGTTGATATCGACGCCGAGAGGCTCGAAAAGATCCGTGCGCGGCTGGAGCTGGGGCGCCTCTCCGGCACCTGCTATTTCGGCCTGCACGAGCAGGACGCCGCATTGATGACCTGTATCGTGCCCTCCCCGCTTTCGAAGGACCATATGCATTTCGTCGACGGTGCCGACGGTGGATATGCGGCTGCGGCAAGCCGGCTAAAGCAACAGATACAGGCTGCGTCTTCGCCGTGAGTGGGGCGGGCGACTTTTCACCGCATTACATGCGAGCCAGACGCCAAAAAAAAGAAAAAACCGGCGTCATGCGCCGGTTTCAACGGAATGGCACCGCCGGGCCGTGGGATGGCCGTTAGATCAAGCGGCAGCAGTCTTGCTGCTCTTCTGCACCTGGCAATAAATCTCCTCGAGGGAAGCGAGGATTTTTTTGACGGATTCGGAATTGCTGGAATAATAGATGGTCTGAGCATCCCGTCTTGTTTTCACCAGCCGCTGGGCACGCAATTTCGAAAGATGTTGCGAGAGCGCGGACTGGCTGAGACCAACTTGGGAGGCGAGAACACCGACCGGCACTTCCGTATCCACCAGCGTGCACAAGATCATCAGGCGCTTGGGATTTGCCATCGCTGAGAGCAAGTCTGCAGCGGCGATGCTATGTTCCGACAGAGATTGGTTATCCATACGCTCAAGTCTCCTGATGACAGTCGGAAAGACCGTCATGGTGGCTATTATAGGTGGTCCAAAAGGTGTTTTTTATAATTCAGTCGATACGTTGTATATACCTAAATCTTGCTTATATCGTGTCCCCCTCCAAGACTATTCTTCATTGATCATTTACCTGGACATCTTGATCAAATTTTCAGACTTTCGCCTGTTTTTCGTCATTTTAGCAACAAACTGCTACATTCTCAGTAGTATTTGGAGCAAAAAACAATCAAAAATTGAGCACACAAATCTTGTCTTCCAATGTCTGGCTTCGTGACCACTACCTTACACCACCTTAAATTTAGCAAGGAGGTACAGAATCTAGTTTTACTTTGCGCAATTTTCTCAAAGTTTGCAATATGCTTTTTATTCGTAATTATTTTAATGCATAACTTATAATGTCTTGGGTATTCTTTTTCTTTATACCAGCATTAGGTAATACAAAAAGGCCTTCCGGGGAGGAAGGCCTTTCGTTTTCTCGACCAATGCGAGTGTTTCTCATTTCTTGCGGTGGCGAGTGAGGCCTGTCACAATTTCGTCTGCGGAAATCGTGCCTATAATTGCGCCATTATCGACAACACCGATCGCGCCGGAATGTTTCGAGAGCGCATCGAGGATATCGATAAGCGGCGATGTCGGACGGGCGGTGGCGGCCACATTCAACCGGCCGTTTTGTTCGTCCACGCCTGGCTTCATCACGTCCGCGGCGGTCAACATGGAAATCGGGTTCATGTTCTGAACGAAATCCGCGACATATTGCGTAGCCGGTTGCTTGACGATCTGCTGCGGCGTGCCGCACTGGATGATACGCCCGCCCTCCATCATGGCGATGCGGTTGCCGATGCGGAATGCCTCGTCCAGATCGTGACTGACGAAGAGGATGGTTTTCTTCAACCGGCTCTGGAACTCCAGAAGTTCGTCCTGAAGGCGGCTTCTGATGAGCGGGTCGAGCGCCGAGAACGGCTCGTCCATTAAGAGAATGGGCGCTCCGGTCGCGAAGGCGCGCGCCAGTCCCACGCGCTGCTGCATGCCGCCGGAAAGCTCCCCCACCTTGCGGTCAGCCCAGGCGGACAGGTTCACCAGCTCAAGCTGCTCGGCCACCATGCGCTTGCGCTCCGCTTCCGGCGTCCCGGAAAGCTCCAGCCCGAAACCGACATTGTCGGCAACGTTTCGCCAGGGCAGCAGGCCGAATTGCTGGAAGACCATCGAAACAGTATGCATGCGCAGATCGCGCAGCGCCTTCGCCGTCGCCCGATAGGGGTCGACAAAACCGGACGCCGTCTTCACGCTGACATTGCCGCGCACCACAGGCGCAAGGCCGTTAACGGCCCTGAGCAGCGTCGATTTACCGGAGCCCGAAAGCCCCATGAGCACGAGTATCTCGCCCTCATTTACCGAAAGCGAGGCATTCGCAACGCCGAGGACCAGTCCGGTCTGCTCGTTGATCTCGTCACGCGTGCTGCCCTTGTCGATCAGCGCCAGCGCCGCCTCGGGCCGGTCGCCGAAGACGATATCGACATTTCCGAAGATGATTGCATCACTCATAGATCATGCTCCGTGCCGGGAAGGCGGAAAAGTCGGTCGAGAACGATCGCCAATATGACGATGCACAACCCCGCTTCGAAGCCCATGGCGATGTTGACTGTGTTCAATGCGCGTACCACCGGCACCCCCAGGCCGTTGGCGCCAACGAGGGCGGAGATGACCACCATCGAAAGCGAAAGCATGATCGTCTGGGTAAGACCCGCCATGATCTGCGGCGCAGCGAAGGGAAGCTCCACCTTGCGCAGAACCTGCGATGGCGTGGCACCGAAGGCGATGGCCGCTTCCACCAGCGCCGGCGGCGTCGAAACGATGCCGAGACGGGTCAGGCGCACGGGCGCGGGAATGGCGAAGATGACGGTGGCGATAAGACCGGGAACCATGCCGAGGCCGAACAGCACTAGCGCCGGAATGAGATAGACGAAGGTCGGAATGGTCTGCATCAAATCCAGCACCGGGCGCATGCCGGCATAGATCCATTTGCGCCGCGCCGCCAGTATTCCAAGCGGTATGCCGATGATCATGCAGACGGCGCTGGAGGCAAGAACGAGCGCCAGCGTTTCCGTCGTCGCCTTCCAGTACCCGAGATTGATGATGAACAGCAGACCAAGCGCCGTAAAGACCGGCATGCCGACCGACCGCCTCGTCCAGGCTGAAAGAGCCGTCACAATCGCGACGATGACCAGCGGATGCGGCGCCTGCAAAACGTAAAGCAGGGCGTTAATGACGCTTTGGAAAATGAAAGAAAGCCAATCGAAGAAAAAAGCGAGATTGCCGGTCAGCCAGTCAATGGCCTCCTTGGCATATCGGCCGACGGGCAGGCGGTTTTCAGGAGCGCTGAGCCATTCCACGGTAAGACAAGACCTTTCGTGAACCAGAGCAATTCCAGTAAAAATGCGTAACGGTTTTGGGCCCGGAATTGCAAAAAAATAAGAAGAACAGGCATTGAAGGTGATCCCGTTTCACCGGAAATGCCGCTAATGCAGAAACGACGGCCGGCAACAGCATTACCGGACACTGGGATGGCGCGTGACCCCGGATGCGAGAAAAATTCGCGGACCGAGATCATGCAAAGGACATCGTAATTTCCTGCAGTATCCGGCCTGTTAACAAGCTTAGGCCGGATACATGCGTTGTCTGCAACCTAGAGGCCCAAGGCCTTCTTGACGGCGGGCAAGGCGTCAGCGCTGCCATCCTTGGTCTTGACGTTGGCAAGCCAGGGTTCGATCGCGGCCGGGTTGGCCTTCAGCCAGGCAGTCGCCGCCGCTTCCCCCTCGAGGCCATCATTCAGGATCTTGCCCATGATCTCGTTTTCCATGGGCAGGGAGAATTCCAGGTTCTTGAGAAAGACGCCAACATTCGGGCATTCCTCGGTGTAACCCTTGCGGACATTGGTGTAGATCGTCGCACCGCCGAGATTGGGGCCGAAAACCTCGTCACCGCCGGTCAGATAGGTCAGCTTGAAATTCGTATTCATGGGATGCGGTTCCCAGCCGAGGAACACGATCGGTTCGCCGGATTTCCCCGCGCGGGCAACCTGCGACAGCATGCCCTGTTCGGAGGATTCGACCACCTCGAAACTCTTCAGCCCGAAGGTGTCCTTGGCGACCATGTCGAGGATCAGGCGGTTGCCGTCATTGCCGGGCTCGATGCCGTAGATCTTGCCGCCGAGATCGCCGCTATGGGCCGCGATATCCTTGAAATCCTTGATGCCGAGTTCAGCACCCTTGGCATTGGTCGCGAGCGTGTATTTCGCGCCGGTCAGGTTTTCACGCAGCGTTTCAACCGACTTGTCGTCGCGGTAAGGCGCGATATCGCCTTCCATGGTCGGCATCCAGTTGCCGAGGAACACGTCGATGTCCTTGTTTTTCAGGGATGTATAGGTAACGGGCACCGAGAGAAGCTTGACGTCGGTTTCATAACCGAGGCTCTTCAGCAGCACCGTGGCAGTCGCTGTGGTGGCAGTGATGTCGGTCCAGCCCACATCGGAAAAACGAACCTTGCCACAACTTGCCGGCTCCGCAGCGCCGGCTGCATTGAACGTCATGACGGAGATTGCTGCGGCCAAAGCCAGACAGCGACTTCTATTTGCAAACATCGCTTGCTCCCTTTTTTTCGTTCCCTTGCCATTATCAATATCTGCCGGACACAATCAACTCGCGTGCATTTGCGTGCTTTGGCCCGCCGTTTGCGACACGACGATGAAAATCTCCGGCTTTTTAGTCCGCGATACGGACAGCTGCGGGATGCGGAAATCTGTGTTTTTCCCGTTGCGGCACTTTTCAACCCGGCCCTTCGCCGTCAAAAGACGCGAAGGTGTACAGGGAGTGGACGATGGCAAAACTCTATTTCAATTATGCGGCGATGAACGCCGGCAAGTCGACCATGTTGTTACAGGCATCCTATAATTATCACGAGCGCGGCATGCGCACGTTGATTTTCACGGCCGCCTTTGACGACCGGGCCGGCTTCGGCCGGGTCGCGTCGCGCATCGGCCTGTCGTCCGACGCACGGACCTTCGACGCAAACACCGATATCTTCTCCGAAGTGGAGGCCCTGCATGCCGAAGCGCCCGTTGCCTGCGTTTTCATCGATGAAGCCAACTTCCTGTCCGAACACCATGTCTGGCAGCTTGCCGGTATTGCCGACCGGTTGAACATTCCGGTGATGGCCTACGGCCTGCGCACGGATTTTCAGGGCAAGCTTTTCCCGGCCTCCAGGGAACTGCTCGCCATTGCCGACGAGCTTCGCGAAATCCGCACCATCTGCCATTGCGGCCGCAAGGCGACGATGGTCGCCCGTTTCGACAATGAAGGAAATGTGGTCAAGGAAGGCGCGCAGATCGATGTCGGCGGCAACGAAAAATACGTCTCCTTCTGCCGCCGCCACTGGGTCGAAACGGTCAAGGGCGACTGACCGTCTGCGGCCGGTTGCCGCATTTGATTTTTCGCAAGGATGGCTCCCCTGCTCCTGCGCTAAGACCATGCGGACACATTCGCGTGGGATGTGCTTTCTCTCAGGAGCAAAAGATATGCACAACAAAACTGCCACCGTCGCCAGCCTTGCCATCGCTGCTGCCCTCCTTGCCTTTCCCGCCCTGTCGGCCGAAATCGAGGTGAAGATGCTCAACAAGGGCAGCGATGGCCAGGCGATGGTCTTTGAACCGGCAACCGTCAAGGCAGCTGTCGGCGACGTCATTTCCTTCGTGCCCGTCGACAAGGGTCATGATGCGGCTGCCGTCAAGGAAATGCTTCCCGAGGGCGTTGCGGACTTCAAGGGCAAGATGAACGAGACGGTGAAACTGACTGTCGAGAAGGACGGCGCATACGTCGTCAAATGCACGCCGCATCTCGGCATGGGCATGGTCGCCCTCGTTGTGGTCGGCGATGCCGCACCGGCCAATCTCGATGCCATAAAGACCGGCAAGCTGCCGAAAAAGGCGCGGGAGCGGCTGGACGCCGAAATTGCCAAGCTCGGTCTGTAACCGCCTGTCACCTTGTCCAGGCGATACATGCTCCACGCGTAGTTCCGGAACACGGGAACGACCCGCGCGGACCGCAGGTTGAGAAAAGTTTCGCAATCATGTTGTATCCCGGTGGGTAGGGACATATCTGGAAGACAGTAAACGACCGCGGTTGTTGCGAAGCGCCAAAAGGCGCATGGCCGAACCGCGGTTGTTCCTTCCGGCGTTCAGCCCCACGGGCAGAGGAGACTATGACGACATGATCGACCGGATAACCGCTTTGATTCAGGCAGCCTTCAACGCCATCGGCAAGGCCGCCGGTCTGGTCGTCGCCTGGCTTCTGTGGCCTTTCATGGCCGCCCACGGCTGGTACCGCGACCGCAACTGGATCATCAAGGGTCCGATCGCTCTGGTGCTCATCCTTCTGGCCGGCTTTTACGGATACTTCTTCTGGCAAACGCAGGTCTGGACGAATTTCGACCCGGATTATATTTCCCGTTACAAGCTTGCCGAACGCACGGTGCCGCCCGGGCAGGAATTGCCGGCTGCGACACCCACGGCCGCCGCCGGCGCCACCGGTGCTGCCGCAAACACCTCCGCACCGGTATGCCAGCGCTCGGCTATCGTCGATGCCGCCGCCGATCTCACCGATTTCAACGTCAATCAGAATGCATGGATTTCCTCCATGCTGCTCTATCGTCTCGGCCTTTTCGGCATGGACTGGGACAGCACGCCATTTCTGGACAACAAGGCGTCCTTCCAGCGCGGCGTGAACCAGGCGGTGCGCCGCACCGCGGTGGAACTGGTGGATACGCTCGGTCGCGTTCGTGGAACATCCGGTATTAACAACAATCTCCAGGAAGCGCGCGGGAACATGCAGTTCAGCGAATATTCCTGGTATTTCGGCCTCGATCCGTTTGGCCCCAAAACACCGACACCGAGCTACTATCGCGCCGCCATCCGCAGCTTCCAGGCATTTAACGGTGAACTCACCGCCTGCAAGGCCGTCTTCGATACCCGCGCCGATAACCTCATCCAGTTCATCGACCGCATTGCCGGCGATATCGGCTCGACATCGGCCATTCTGCGCGAGCGTTCGGAAAACTATAATGGCGGCTGGTTCGACACTCGCGCGGACGACCGTTTCTGGTTCGCCTATGGCCAGCTCTATGGTTATTACGGCGTGCTATCAGCAGCCGGATCGGACTTCGCGCAGGTTATTCGCGAACGCAATCTGACCAATCTCTGGAACGACACCCTGGGACAGACCCGTGCGGCGCTACGCATCCAGCCGGCGATCATTTCCAACGGCGACGAAAGCGGTTGGATCATGCCCTCGCACCTTGCCACCATGGGATTTTATGTTCTGCGCGTTCGCTCCAACCTCGTCGAGCTCCGCTCCGTTCTCGACAGGTAAGTCAACGGCTTGGACCGGCATGAAAATCAGCTTATCAGGCCAAGGCGTATTGTCTTGGCCACCAGCTGCGCGCGGTTGACGCAATCCAGCTTGCGAATGGCGTTGTTCATATAGGTATTGACGGTGTGCTCCGAGATGGACAGTAGCTCGGCAATCTCCACGGAGGTCTTGCCCTGCGCAGTCCAGCGAACCACGTCGAGTTCCCGCTTCGTCAGTGGTGAGGGGAGTTTTGAGCCTGCACGACAAAGCCGGTCATAGGCCTCCAGGGCGTGAAGGGCGATCATGCACAGCTCGTTTAGCGAACCCTGCGACAGGACATCGCAATCGCCTGCGAAATTCATCAGATGCCGGTTTCCGTCCATGCCGTTCACCGGCACCAGAAGACCGGAGGTGATGCCCATGCCGCGCAGCAGGGTTGAGACTTCCAGCAGCGAGCCGCAGTTGATGTCCTTATCGTCAAGAGACCAGTATTGCGGCATCATCGATGAAGCGCCGCGCTTTATGACGGGACAATCTGCAAGTTCACCGTCCCGGGTCATCGCATTCACCACCCACACCGGCAGGCTGCTTTCCACCACTATCGGCAGGGCATAGGCATTGCGAATGCTCGGCAGCTTCAGCAACGTCACGTAGGAATAACTGAACGCCTGCATCACCTGCTGCAGCGCCGCCAGCCATTGGGGTCTGTCAATGGCAGCCGAAAGGTCGCGGCAAAGTCTGGCCTGGCGCTCCGTCTTTGGCATTCAGGCGCCACCCGGCGGTGGGCGCAGGACACCCAGAAGCGACGACCAGGCGGCATGGGCAAACAGTGTTGCAACCTTCATATCGGACGGACCACCTTGACTAAAGTGCCGGTTTTTCGGGTTTATCCTTCGGCTTGGCCATCAGTTTCTCCAGGAAACCGAGCATGACCGCCGAGACGACAAAGGCCAGATGGATGATGGTGAACCACATCAACTGGCTATCCGTATACTGACTGGCGTTGAGGAATATCTGTAGCAGGTGGATCGACGAAATCGCCACAATCGACGATGCGACCTTGATTTTCAGGCTGCCGGCATCAAGCTTGCCCAGAAACGAAACCTCGTCATCCGCCTCATCGAAACGGCTGACGAAATTCTCGTAGCCGGAAATCATCACCATGACGATAAGGCTCGCGACCAGCGCCGCATCGATCAGCCCGAGCATGGCGAGGATCATGTCCGATTCGTCGTAAGTGAAAACGTTTTTGGCGACCTTCAGGAATTTCAGCACGAAGGAAAATGCATAAACCGCCAGCGCCGCGACGAGCCCGAGATAAAACACGACGAGCAGCCAGCGGCTGGAGAGAATGATCCGCTCGACGAGCAGTTCAAGTGACTTCATTTCCGTATCCGATTACTTTTTTGTATATTGTTGGAGCATGCATTCTTCCGCCATCTAAACTGGCTGCGAATATCCTAGCAAGCGTCAATGTCGGGACTTTGGCCGGAACCCGGCATTTTCGCGCCTCTCCACCGGTCCGGATGCAGTCTCACGGGGCGTCACATTTTTGCCACGCACCGTTATGCTTTAAAACATGATGATAAAAGTCATATATAATATGTTGACAGTTATGATCATGTTTTTTAGTCCTCAGCAATCGGCTTGCCCGTAACAAATCAAAACAGTTTCAGCCGCGACAGCAAGCGCGGCGCGTTTTTGCGCGCCATAGCTTCTGCGCACGCCTTATCCGGGGGTATTTAATGTCCATCTCGCGCACACATTCGGCGCTGTTTTTGTGCACTGCCATGTCTCTTCTGCCCTTTGCCGGACCTGCGCAATCGCAGGATGCCGCTTCGCAGACGAACGACACCACCACGCTGGAGAAGATCGTGGTCAAGGGCAAGCGCGTCAAAAGCGCGAATGCAGCCGCCGACACACCGCTTGCAAGCCAGACGACGGCGGAAGACATCAGGAAGAAAGACATCGGCAGCATCAAGGACCTCGGAAACTCCACCGAGCCGGGTGTCGATTATGTGGATGCCAAGCCCGGCAGGCCCGGCGGCCTGTTCATTCGCGGTCTGGGCGGCGCCCGTGTCGTGACCCTGATCGACAATATTCCCGTTCCCTACTTCAACAATTTCGCCCGTCAGGGACAGGCCACGACGACCCTGAGTGATACCAGTTCGAGCTTTGATTTTTCATCGCTTTCCACGGTTGACGTTGTACGCGGCGCCGATTCCAGCCGCATCGGTTCCGGCGCCCTTGGCGGCGCACTCGTTCTGCGCACGCTTGAGCCGGAAGACCTGATCGGTGAAGGCAAGGACTGGGGCGGTGTTGCCAAGACCACCTATGACAGCGAGGACAGAAGCGTCGGCGGATCGCTCGCCGTTGCAAAGAAGATCGAAAACACCTCGGTTCTGTTCCAGGGCTCCTACAAGCGCGGCAACGAAACGGACAATAAGGGCTTCGCCGATATCTACGGAACCCGCCGCACCAAGCCCAACCCGGCAGATACCTACGAAAGCAACCTGATGTTCAAGATCCGCCAGGATCTGGAAGGCGGCCACCGCATCGGACTTACGGCCGAGCGTTATTCATTGCGAGATCGCAGCGACATGCGAACCCTGCAAGGCGTCAGCGTATCGGGATCGACTTACCGTATTGGCGACTACAGCGGCTACGAGGATACGGAGCGCGACCGCGTATCGCTTGATTACGAATATGAAGCGCCGTCGACAGACAGCCTGATCGATGCAGCCAATCTGTCGCTCTACTGGACGCGCCTCTCCAAGGAATCCGGCGCTGGCAACCGGCTGACCAACAACTCGCTCTATATCCGCGAAGACAGCATGCGCAACAGCGCTTTCGGCATCGTCGGCGGCCTTGAATCCGGTTTCGAACTCGGCGGCGTGCAGCACACCGTGCGCTTCGGCGGCAACGCCATGACAACCGATTTCAGCCAGGCACTTTATGCCAACACAGGCGGAGTGACCTCATCGTCACAGTCGGACATGCCTGACGTGAGCGGCAAGAGCCTTGGCCTCTATCTCGATGACGAAATCGCGTTTGGAAACGGTTTCAGGCTGACCCCCGGACTGCGCTTCGATTCCTACGATTACGATCCGGATGGCTCGGTATCCAGCAACAGCGGTTACAACACCTTTGGCCTGCCAAGCGGCAATAGCGGTTCGCGCTTCTCGCCGAAGCTGCTCGCGACATACGACGTGACACCGGAATTGCAGCTCTTCGCACAATGGTCGATGGCCTATCGCGCTCCGACCATCAACGAGCTTTATCTGAACTTCTCGAATATCAGCTCGGGTTATGCCGTGGTCGGCAACTCCGCACTCAACCCCGAAACCAGCAACGGCTTTGAAATCGGCGCCAATTACGCATCCGGCGATCTGACGGGGAGCCTGACGCTGTTCCACAACAAGTACAAGAACTTCATCGAGCAATACACGACCTCGACGACGCTGTTCCCCGGCTTCGGCGGCAGGGGCAACGGATCGCTCTTTACCTATCGCAACCGCAACAATGTTGAAATCTCCGGAGTGGAAGCCAAGGTCCGCAAGGAACTCGCAAACGGCTTCTTCGCCCATGCGTCGCTTGCTTATGCTTATGGCAAAGACACAGACAGCAACGAATTCATCCGCACGGTGGCGCCGTTCAAGTCCGTCCTCGGCGTCGGCTACGCACAGGAGACATGGGGCACGGAATTCACCGGCATCTTCTCCTCGCATATGCGTGACGACAAGGTGGCCACAACCTACGACGCACCCGGTTACGGCATCTTCAACCTGACCGGCTGGTGGGAACCGGAACAGACCAAGGGCCTGCGTATTCAGGCCGGCGTCTACAACCTGTTCGACAAGCAATACTGGAACGCCGTCGGCGTCCGTGACGTCAACCCCAATGCCGTCAGCACCGTCAACCAGCCTGTCGACTTCTATACGGAAGCGGGACGCACCTTCAAAATCTCTCTGACCCAGAAATTCTGAACCCGGTCGGAACATCATCTCCAGTCGGGGCGGCCTTGGGGTCGCCCCCTTTTTATCAGCGGCAGTAGAGATAACCTCCCTTTCGCTCCAGCACGTCGAGATGCAGGTGATCCTGATGGGTCGCGTCGCTGCCGGGGGAAAGAACGGTTCGGAAGAACAGGCAGGCGGCGGCTGTGATCGTCCGCTGGAAGGCACCTTCCACCGTTCCATCCTCGCCGCGCGGCTTCATCACCAGCGGATCGCCCTTGTCAAAGGAAATGGTGGAAATATCGACAGCATTGCCCTTGGCATGTTCGGAAATCTTGCCGGTTTCGGCACTGTTGCGGTTGCGGCAAATATAGGTCGAGGCATTGGCAATCGCCGTTACCTTTTTGTCCGGCAGGGCGAGAGCCGCAGCCGGCAGCATCATCTCCTTTGTCCAGCGCGATAGCGCAAGGGCCGTTTCGCAGCGCATGGTGCCAGATGGTTCAAGCTTGATGCCCGGCAGCACCACGGAAAGCTCGATCGGCGCTTCGATACCGCACCCCTGCTCGTCGTCGCGGATCGGCTCGAGCTCTTTGAATTCCGCGCCGATTTCCTTCAATGCGCCAAGGCAGGCCTGAAGCTCTGCCGGGTCTTCCGACTTCACAGGCTCCGGCGGTTTTTCCTCGGGTTTCGTTGCTTCGACAGCCGGAGTTACCGTCTCGCCGCCGTTTTGCCCCTTGTCATCTTTCTTCTTGTCCTCGGCACCCTTCCCTTCCGCGTCGGATTTTCCTTCTTCAGGCGGTTGCGGCTTGGGGGTCGGCTTCGGTGTGTCTTCGGGCGTTTGCGCGCCCTTATCGGCCGGCTTTTCCGTTGTGGCAGGTGCTTGCTGTTCGCCAGGCTTCGGCTGTGGCACCGGCACCTGTGGCGGCGGTTCGGAAGCGGAAATAAGGGCGAGACTCGTCATCAGAAGACACAGGCGATGAAGCATTTTCCGGGGCACTCCTGACTGTTTCGGCAGGACAGGAACGCAACTCGCGCCGGTAAGGTTCATTCCGTCGCCGGAATCCGCTTGCCAAGGCGAATTGTGCAGGCTAACAATTTTCCCATGAACATCGTGTCTATGAACATTGCTAACTGGTGGTGGAGCAGCTTTACGCGGCCTTGACCAGTCATGTCTTCAGACAAAGTCCAAGCCGCCCGAATTTTCAGGCGGCTTTTTTGTTATTCTGCCGCCTGTCATCGGGCCTGAAAAACGGGAAGTGCGAAAGAAATGGTAACGATCATTCAGGATGACGGAGCGGAAACCTACGAGACGAAAGGCGGCATAAAGGTCAGCCGAAAGCGTCGCGCCGCCGAATATGCCAGCGCCATCGACAACTACATCGAAAAGCTCGATGCCCATCGCGGCGCGGTTTTCTCGTCCAACTACGAATATCCGGGCCGCTACACGCGCTGGGATACGGCCATCATCGATCCGCCGCTCGGCATTTCCTGCTTCGGTCGCCAGATGTGGATCGAAGCCTATAACGGCCGCGGCGAAGTACTGCTCGACTTCATCACCGAAAAGCTGAAAGCGACGCCCGATCTGACGCTTGGCGCATCCTCCGTCCGCCGTCTCGACCTCACGGTCAACGAGCCGGACCGCGTCTTTACAGAAGAAGAACGCTCGAAAATCCCGACCGTCTTTACGGCGCTGCGCGCCATCGTCGACCTGTTCTATTCGAATGCGGATTCGGCCATCGGCCTGTTCGGCGCCTTCGGTTACGATCTCGCTTTCCAGTTCGACGCGATCAAGCTTTCGCTCGCGCGCCCGGAAGACCAGCGCGACATGGTGCTGTATCTGCCCGACGAAATTCTCGTCGTGGACCATTATTCCGCCAAGGCCTGGATCGACCGTTACGATTTCGAGAAGGACGGTGTAACGACGGACGGCAAGTCCTCAGAGATCGCGCCCGATCCCTTCAAGACCACCGACACGATCCCGCCCAAGGGCGATCACCGTCCCGGCGAATATTCCGAGCTGGTGGTGAAGGCCAAGGAAAGCTTCCGACGCGGCGATCTGTTCGAGGTCGTTCCCGGCCAGAAGTTCATGGAGCGCTGCGAAAGCAATCCATCGGCGATCTCCCGCCGCCTGAAGGCGATCAACCCCTCGCCCTATTCATTCTTCATCAATCTCGGTCATCAGGAATATCTGGTCGGTGCTTCGCCGGAAATGTTCGTGCGAGTCTCCGGCCGTCGCATTGAGACCTGCCCGATTTCAGGCACCATCAAGCGTGGCGACGACCCGATTGCCGACAGCGAGCAGATCCTGAAGCTGCTGAATTCGAAAAAGGACGAGTCCGAACTGACCATGTGCTCGGACGTGGACCGCAACGACAAGAGCCGCGTCTGCGAGCCGGGTTCGGTGAAGGTCATCGGCCGCCGCCAGATCGAGATGTATTCGCGCCTCATCCACACGGTCGACCACATCGAGGGCCGTCTGCGCGACGACATGGATGCCTTCGATGGCTTCCTCAGCCACGCCTGGGCCGTCACCGTCACCGGCGCACCGAAGCTCTGGGCCATGCGCTTCATTGAAAGCCATGAAAAGAGCCCGCGCGCCTGGTATGGCGGCGCAATCGGCATGGTCGGTTTCAACGGCGACATGAATACCGGGCTTACGCTGCGCACCATCCGTATCAAGGATGGCATCGCGGAAGTCCGCGCCGGTGCGACGCTTCTCAATGATTCCAATCCGCAGGAAGAAGAAGCCGAAACCGAACTGAAGGCATCCGCCATGATCGCGGCCATTCGCGATGCAAAAGCCACAAACTCGGCCGCCACCAAGCGCGATGCCGCCAAGGTAGGCACCGGCGTCAAGATCCTGCTGGTCGATCACGAAGACAGTTTCGTGCACACGCTGGCGAATTATTTCCGCCAGACGGGCGCCACGGTTTCCACCGTCAGAACGCCGGTCGCAGCGGAGGTCTTCGACCGCTTCCAGCCCGATCTCGTCGTGCTTTCGCCCGGACCGGGCAGCCCGACGGATTTCGACTGCAAGGCGACGATCAAGGCCGCCCGCGCCCGCGAGTTGCCGATCTTCGGCGTGTGCCTCGGTCTTCAGGCTCTGGCGGAAGCCTATGGCGGCGAACTTCGCCAACTTGCGGTACCAATGCACGGCAAGCCCTCACGCATCCGCGTGCTGGAGCCAGGCCTGGTCTTCTCCGGTCTCGGCAAGGAAGTGACCGTCGGTCGCTACCATTCGATCTTCGCCGACCCTTCCACCCTTCCGCGTGATTTCATCATCACCGCTGAAAGTGAAGACGGCACGATCATGGGCATCGAACACGCCAAGGAACCGGTAGCCGCCGTTCAGTTCCACCCGGAATCGATCATGACTCTCGGCCAGGATGCCGGCATGCGCATGATCGAGAACGTCGTGGTGCATCTGACCCGCAAGGCGAAAACCAAGGCAGCGTAAACATCCTGCATCGGCGGCGTCACTTCGGCGCCGCCGGGCAGGCCTCAAACAGCGCGACTTCGAGGTGCTGCCTAACTACGCGGCAGCGATGTGGAAATGCACAGCGCGAATTTCTTCAAAAGTTGCATGTCGAAGTGGCCTTCCCGGCGCAACATCCACGTCAGCGCTTCGTTTGCCGTCCAAGGCTTCTTGTAGGGCCGAACCGAGGTTACGGCGTCATAGACATCGCAGATCGCCGCAATGCGCGCGTGAAGACTGATCTCGTTTCCGGCGCAGCCGCTGGGATAACCGCCGCCATCAATGCGCTCGTGATGATTGAAGCAGACATCCAGAACCATGGCCGGCATCTGCTCGTTGCGCGACAAGATATCCCGGCCAAACGTTGGATGAAGATTGATGATTTCCCGCTCGGTGGCGCTTAAACCTTCCGCCTTGTTGAGGATCGACGAAGGAATTTCCACCTTGCCGATATCGTGCAGCAGGCCGCTGATGCCGAGCAGATCGACCGTTTCCTTGTCCAGCCCGAGATAATTGCCAAAATGGATCATCAACCCGCTGACGGAAACCGAATGCACGAAGGTCGTCTCGTCCTTCGACTTCAACCGGGTAACGCCGATGAAAATCGCCGGGTTCGACTGGACCGCATCGGAAATCTTGCCGGCCGCCGCTGTCATGCCCTTGAGCGACACGCAGCCACCGGCTTCGGCAACGGCAAATGTCTCGGCAATGGCATCGGCGGCGGAGCGCACGGCATGGGTGATGGCAGCCATGGTTTCGGGGCCATTGTTTAATCGCGGCGGGACGGTTCCAGAGTACGGCCTACCCTCGATATCGTTTCCCTTGGCCGTATTGATGATGATGCTTTCAGCGCCGCTCAATTTCAATTGACGCATCAACTCTTCATGGCGCAGAAGAAATCGATATCGCTGCAAAAATCCGCTGTTCGAAAGCGCTCCCTCGACCGCTTCGATAAACATGCCAACCGTCAATTGCTGGGTAGAAATTCGTTTGAGCATCAGACGCTTTTATTTTCCTTCCCGGGAATGGTAACCTCCGCTGGCAATTGCTGAAAAGACCGGAACCAACCGGTATCCCTGCAAGGGTAAGTTACGCATTCCTAACATTGTTCAATTTTGGAACTTAAACATAAGATAGCACGAATATGAAAATTTTTTACTCTGGATATATTTAAAACGCAAAGAATCAATTCGATTAAGTCAAGAAACAACCTAAGAATGTAAATACTGAAAATTCTCGCGAACGACGTAAACCAGGAGCCGAAGAAAAGCCGCATGAATTCGAAACTTGAAACGCGCATCGATCAGGGTACGGGCCGTGAACCGGCAGATATAGTTCTCAAGGGCGGACGATTCTTCGACCTCGTAACTGGAGAACTTGTTGCCTCCGACATCGCCATCTGCGGCGATACCATCGTTGGAACTTGCGAAAGCTACAAGGGTCGCCGGGAAATCGACATTTCCGGGAAAATCGTCGTTCCAGGTTTCATCGATACCCATCTCCACATCGAATCATCGCTGGTCACGCCGCACGAATTCGACCGCTGCGTTCTGCCCTACGGCGTTACCACCGCCATCTGCGACCCGCATGAGATCGCCAATGTTCTGGGCGCGGAGGGGCTTCGGTTCTTCCTGGACAGTTCCATGGAAACCATCATGGACATCCGCGTACAGCTCTCGTCCTGCGTGCCCGCAACCCATCTGGAAACCTCGGGCGCCGATCTGCCGATCGAAAAACTGCTGCCGTTCCGTGATCATCCGAAGGTTATCGGCCTTGCCGAATTCATGAATTTTCCGGGTGTCATCCACAAAGACCCGGTATGCATGGCAAAACTCGAAGCCTTTCAGGGACAGCATATCGACGGACACGCGCCGCTTCTCTCGGGAACGGCGCTGAACGGATATCTGGCAGCCGGCATCCGCACCGAACATGAGTGCACCAGCGCTGCCGAGGCTTTGGAAAAGATCCGCAAGGGCATGCATATTCTCGTGCGCGAAGGCTCGGTCTCAAAAGACCTGCACGCCCTGATGCCTGTTATCACCGAGCGTCTGTCGCCTTATCTTGCGCTTTGCACCGATGACCGAAACCCACTCGACATCGCCGAACAGGGTCATCTCGATTATATGATCCGCACTGCAATCGCCAACGGCGTGGAACCGCTCGCCATCTACCGCGCCGCCTCGATTTCCGCCGCAAAGGCCTTCGGCCTGCGCGATCGCGGTCTTATCGCACCGGGCTGGCGCGCCGACCTCGTGGTGATCGACACCTTGCAGAACTGCAAGGCTGGCATGGTCTTCTCCGGCGGCCGTATCGTCGATGACGCGCTGTTTGCCACCCGCAAGCCGGTCGCGCCCGTCGGTCTTGACAGCGTCAAGGCAAGACCAGTGCTCGCCGCCCATTTCGGCGTGCCGGTCGCGCAAGGCGAGACCCCGGTGATGGGCGTGCTCCCCGGCAAGATCATCACCGAACATCGCCGCTACACGCTGCCGACGGACGGCAACCAGACGACTGTCGATCTCGCAAACGACATCATCAAGGTCGCCGTCATCGAGCGCCATGGCAAGAACGGCAACCACGCCAACGGCTTCGTGCAGGGCTTCGGGCTGAAGAAGGGCGCCATCGCCTCCACTGTCGGTCATGACAGCCACAATATCTGCGTTGTCGGCGTTAACGAGGACGACATGGCGCTGGCCGCCAACCGGCTCGGCGAAATCAAGGGCGGTTTCGTGGTAGTCGAAGACGGCAAGGTGACGGGCGAGATTGCGCTCCCGGTCGCCGGGTTGATGAGCCTCGAACCTTACGAAACGGTGCGAGACACGCTCCACACCCTGCGAAAGGCAGCCTATGCGCTCGGCACGACGCTCGAGGAGCCCTTCCTGCAGGTGGCTTTCCTGCCGCTACCCGTCATCCCGCACCTGAAGATTTCCGACATGGGCATGGTGGATGTGGATCGGTTTGCACTGATCTGACGACGGAGTTTATCGGCTGGAAACAGCGTAATCTGCTTATGCCGCGTTTCTGAGACGGCGCGAGCCGTCTCAGATTTTCGTTTCTGCAGGCCAGGTCACGTAATAATATTTGCCCGCGACCCTGCCAAAATAGGCGTGGCGCAAGTTACCGGAATAAGAATAAATGAGCCGAGCGACGTCCGCATAAAAAAGAAGGCGAAACGGACGGATTGCTAAATCGGCTGACTTACAGCATCGGCAAGTCATGAATGCGATGGCAGCAGCTTGCGGAAATAAACCACCCGTTCGGTCTCCTCAAACCCCAGCGCCGCATACATACGGTGTGAATCGACATTGGCAATATTGGCATCGGAGGCAAGTTCGCTCACACCCTTGCTGATCGCCCAGCGGGTGACCTCGGCGATCAATGCCGCGCCAACGCCCTGACCGCGGAATTCCTCCTCCACATAAACGCCTTCGAGAAACGCAACAGGCGAGGTATTGCATCCGTTGACATAATCCCGCCGGAGGCTGACGTCGGCAAAACCGATGGCCATTCCGACCAGATCATAGGCAATGAAACCGGCGTCGTTGTCGGATAGGTTCTGCAATTCCGCCCTGTGGTCGGCAACAGAGGCATCGGGCCATAAACGGTGGCGCAAAAGGGACCAGTCATCCAGAGATGCTGCGGCGTCCCTGATGGAAAATTGCAGGCTCAAGCGACGACCCCGCAAAACACGTCCAACCCCTCAAGCTTCACGATCCCGGCGTCGAACAAAGGCTCAAAACCCGGCATCGGCAGGATATCCGTGACCTCCATACCCTTCGGGATAGGAAATTCCACCGCCTCACGCGTCAGGTTGAAAACGAACAGCAGTTTTTCGTCACCCTTGTGGCGCGTGAAGGCCAGCACATCGAGATTGGTCTTGATGAAGTCCATATCGCCGTCGCGCAATGCTCCATGGGTTTTGCGGAAGGACAAGACCGCGCGGTAGTGGTTAAGAACCGAGTCCGGCTTGCGCTCCTGCGCATCCGCCGCCTGCATGGCGTGGACATAGGGCACCGGCAGCCACGGCTTTTCCGCGCTTGAAAAACCCGCATTCGGCTTGCCGGTTTCCCACACCATCGGCGTGCGGCACCCGTCACGCCCCTTGAAGGCGGGCCAGAAGCGAATGCCGTAGGGGTCACGCAAATCCTCGAAGGCCAGTTCGGCCTCGGTCAGGCCCAGCTCCTCACCCTGATACAGACATATCGAGCCCCGTAGGCTGGCGAGAACGCAGATGGCGAGCTTCGCAACCCGCGTCTGCTCCTCGGAGCCTTCGGAAAACCGGCTCAGATGGCGCACCACATCGTGGTTGGAAAAAGCCCAGCACACCCAACCATCCGTCACCACCTTGCCAAAGGTCTCGACCGAGCCCCGCAGGTGTTTTGCGCTGAAATCCGGGCCAAGCAGATCGAAGGTATAGCACATGTTGAGTTTGTCGTTGCCGGATGTGTAGGCCGCGACCGTCTTCAGCGAGCGTGCGCCGTCCCCCACCTCGCCCACGGTGGCGCGGCCCTCATATTCATCGAGAAGCGCGCGGAAGCGCTGGAGGAAGGCCACGTTTTCCGGCCTCGTCTTGTCGTAGAGATGATCCTGCATGCCGTAAGGATTGACGTCGGACGCATCGAGACCAAAGCTTTCGTCGTCCAAAAGCGGCGGGTTGTCGCGCAACAGCTTGTCGTGGAAATAGTGATTGACGGTATCGAGACGAAAACCGTCCACGCCGCGATCGAGCCAGAACCGTACGGTTTCCAGAAGCGCATCCTGAACATCCGGATTGTGAAAATTGAGATCCGGCTGCGAGGCGAGAAAGCTGTGCATGTAATATTGCTTGCGCACGCCATCCCATTCCCATGCCGGCCCGCCGAACACGGAAAGCCAGTTGGTGGGCGCCGTGCCATCCGGTTTGGGATTGGCCCAGACATACCAGTCCGCCTTGCTGTTGATGCGGCTTGCACGGCTATCCACGAACCAGGGATGCTTATCGGATGTATGCGAAATCACCTGGTCGATAATGACTTTCAGCCCCAGCCGGTGCGCCTCGGCCATCAATGCATCGAAATCGGCAAGCGTGCCGAACATCGGATCGACATTGCAATAATCGGAAACGTCATAGCCCATATCGGCCATGGGAGAGGTGAAGAAAGGCGAGAGCCAGATGGCATCGACGCCGAGCGAGGCGATGTAGGAAAGCCGCTTCGTCACCCCAGCAAGATCGCCGTAACCGTCCCCGGTCGTGTCCTGAAAGGATCGCGGATATACCTGATAGATCACCGCCCCCTTCCACCAGTCCGATTGCGCTTGGGATTTGTGGACCGGGGCATGGGTTGTCGGCATGAGCGATCTCCTGATGAGGGTTGGTCCGAGAATATAAAGCAGCTGTCCCTGCGTAAACCGGAACTTCGCAAATGCCCAAAATCACCTCGAAGCGGGCTTGTCAGGCACCTCCTGTCGTCGTAATCCCGAAGGTAAAGCAAGTGGAGGATGACGGCGTGGGCGGACGGTTTCTGTCGATTGGCGAATGTATGGTGGAACTGTCGCAGGCCGGAAACGGGCTGCTGCGCAAGGGTTTTGCCGGTGATACCTTCAATACGGCATGGTATGCGCGTGCCTGCCTGCCAGAAGACTGGTCCGTCGATTATTTCACGGCACTCGGCGACGATCCTCTTTCGCAGGACATGCTGGCCTTCATTGCAGATGCCGGTATCGGCACGGAAAAAATCCGCCGCATCAAGGGCGGCACACCCGGCCTTTACCTCATCAACCTCAAGGATGGTGAGCGCACCTTCAGCTATTGGCGCAACGCCGCAGCAGCAAGGCAACTCGCAGCAGATGCGGACCACCTGCGCAAGACGGTGGAAAGCGCCGACGTCATCTATTTTTCCGGTATCACGCTCGCCATTCTCGCCTCGCCGCACGATGTCGATACTTTCCTTGCGGAACTGCGCCGCGCAAAGGCAGCGGGCAAGCCCGTGGTCTTCGACCCGAACATCCGCCCGCGCCTCTGGTCCGACAAGGACACGATGCTGGAGACGATTACCAACGGCGCACGCGCCGCAACGCTGGTAATGCCAAGTTTCGATGACGAAGCCAGCCATTTCGGTGACACATCTGTCGAGGCCACAATCGAGCGTTACCGTGCGCTCGGCGTCGCCAACATCGTCGTCAAGGATGGCGCAAAGGGTGCGACACTCGATTTCAGCGGCGCACGCAGCCACGCTCCGGCGGTAGAAGCCGTGGATGTGGTGGATACGACAAGTGCAGGCGACAGTTTCAACGGCGCGTTTCTCGCCCGATATGTAACCGGCAGTTCGCCGCATGACGCCGCCGTCTTTGCCGCACGGGCAGCGGCAACCGTCATCGGCCATCACGGCGCGCTGATCAGCCCCGAGCTTCTTCCGTTGGTCGGATGATGCAAGACGGAACCGGCTTCCTGATACCTGTGCTTGTCACAGGGATGACCAGGAGCGCGCATTACGGACAGAGCAAGCTTGTGTGTGCAAAGGACACTTCTCTACCCTCATCCGACCTGACATGATCCTGTAACACGCACGCCGCATATACGGGCGGAAGCCGGGTGGTGGGGAATCGCCCGCGCGCAGTCGAGCAGGATCGGTGTTTCATGACGAGAATCACGATTGTCACAGATGCCTGGCACCCGCAGGTCAACGGCGTGGTTCGTTCCATCGAAAATACCAATACGGAACTCGCGCGGCTGGGCGTGGATGTGCACATGGTGACACCGCAGAGTTTCTACAGCATCCCCTGCCCGACCTATCCGGAAATCCGCCTGTCAGTCGCCGGCTATCGCCGTGTCGCGGCGGAGATTGAAAAAAGCCAGCCCTCCTTCGTCCACATCGCCACCGAGGGTCCGCTGGGTTTCATGGCGCGGCGCTGGTGCGTGAAGAACAGGATGCGTTTTTCCACCAGCTATCACACCCGCTTTCCCGAATATGTCGCGGCGCGCTTCCCCGTCCCGGAAAGCTGGCTTTACGCTTTCGTGCGCTGGTTTCACAATGGCGGCAACACCTGCATGGTGGCGACGCCAAGCCTGGAGACCGAGCTTGAGGCCCGCGGGGTTCGCAACTTGAAGCGCTGGAGCCGCGGCATCGATGCCGAACTGTTCCATCCACGTCCGAAAACGTCGCTGCCTTTCGATCTGCCGAGACCGATCTTCATGACGGTCGGTCGTGTGGCGGTGGAAAAGAACCTGCCTGAATTCCTCGACCTCGAGCTGCCCGGATCGAAGGTCGTGATCGGCGACGGCCCGGCCCGCCATGAATTGCAGGAAAAATATCCGGACGTGCTGTTTACCGGCATCAAGACCGGGGAAGAACTCGCGGCTGCCTATGCGCAGGCCGATGTCTTCGTTTTTCCGTCCAAGACCGACACATTCGGCAACACCATTCTGGAAGCGCTGGCGAGCGGTGTGCCGGTGGCCGCCTTCCCCGTTACCGGGCCGATCGATATTCTCGGCGGCAATCCCGGGGCAGGCGCGCTGAATGACAATCTTCGCGACGCGTGTCTTGCAGCGCTCCATTGTTCATCGCAGGAGGCTCTGGCGCTTTCCAAAAGCTACAGCTGGGAAAAGGCATCGCGGCAATTCCTCGACAACGTCATTCACGCCGCCGGAAAATCCCTGCCGCTTTTGTCCCGCTCACGACTTGCCTGACGTGGAGACACATTGATCCCCGACATTTTATCGGGGAACGGTGGACGAAACAAAGCAGGAGTGTCACAAGACGATCTGGACGCGACCGCCGTTATCTTTAGAACGGGGTCGGGCTGCTGATTGACGTCAGGCGGCTGCCGCGAGATCACGCTGGCCGTCCTAATTTCGCAAAGACTTATCCCGTCTCAGATCACCACGCGCCGACGAGCGTCTGGCCGGAAAGCGGCACCGTCCGCGCCTTGCCGTTCCGCTCCGTGACCGAAAGCGACGGGGACATCTGTTTCGGCGACTTGCGGAACCAGTTTGCGGCGACGCTCGCCAGATCGCCGATCATCGCCTGTTTATGCCAGTCGGCAAAACGCCGCGCGGTGGCTTCCGGCTCGGAGCGGTAGAAGAAATCGCCAGAATGATCGAGATCGTTGATGGAAGCCGCCATGGCCGATAGCGGACGCTGAAACATCTTCGGGGGCACGGAAAGTTCGCGTGCGCTCTGCGAAAAAGCGGGCGCCATGAAATCGATAGCCCATCCGTCCGCTTCGACCCAGCAATGGAAATTATCGCCAGCGCCCGTTACGTAACCATCGTCACGATGGTCCGCAAAAAGCATCACCGTTCCGCCCAGATTATAAGCGGCAAGCCCGCCCTTCGGCACAGCTTTCACCTTGTAATGCTGCTGAAGGATGAAGGCGCCGAAGGTGCTGAAATACATGCAGGCCGTAGCCGGGTCGGCATTGTCGTTGACGAGCAGGCTGTTGATGACGCGGTAAATCCGGTGATAGTCGGTCTGCTTGATCAACATGGTTTTTTACTCGCCAGTTTTATGATTATCGGAAGGCAACGGGAGAGACCGGTTCACCGTCGATCTCGATATTGGTGAGACCTCGGCCCCACGCGACGTCATCCTCGGGCTTGTCCCGAGGATCTACCTCCCGAGTCGCAAAATCGAAAGTTTGCAGATTCTCGGGATTAGCGCGAGAATAACGGAGGAGAGGTTTTCAGCAGCCGATTACCGCCTCTTCTTCGCCTTGCTCTCGAATGGATTGTCCGAGCCACGATAATGCACGCGGATCGGCACGCCCGGCATGTCGAAATCCTTGCGCAGACCGTTCACGAGGTAGCGCGTGTAGCTCTCCGGAATGGCTTCCGGTCGGGTGCAGGAAATCATGAAGGCTGGCGGGCGCGCCTTTACCTGCGTCATGTATTTCAGCTTGAGGCGGCGGCCGGAAACGGCCGGCGGCGGATGCTGCGTGGTCTGCGCATCGAGCCAGCGGTTAAGCTTGGCGGTCGAGATGCGGCGGTTCCAGATCTTGTCGGTATCGATGATGTTCTGCATCAACCGGTCAAGGCCATAGCCCGTCTGGCCGGACATCGGCACGGCGCGAATGCCGCGGGCCTGCGGCAGAAGCCGCTCGGTCTTTTCACGCAGATCGGCCAGAAAAGCCTGCGGATCTTCAACCAGATCCCATTTGTTGAAGGCAAGCACGGCGGCGCGGCCTTCGCGGATAACGAGATCGACCAGCTGCAGGTCCTGCTTTTCGAACGGAATGGTGCTGTCGAACACGATCACCACCGTTTCGGCGAAACGAATGGAGCGCAGGGAATCCGCGACCGAGAGCTTCTCCAGCTTCTCCGTCACCCTGGCCTTGCGGCGCATTCCGGCCGTGTCGAACATCTTGATGGTGCGGCCGCGCCAGTCCCACTCGACGGAAATACTGTCGCGGGTAATGCCCGCTTCCGGGCCGGTTAGCAGGCGGTCTTCACCAAGGAAACGGTTGATGAGGGTGGACTTGCCCGCATTCGGTCGGCCGATGATGGCGACACGCAGCGGCTTGGTCTCGTCATAAACAGGCTCTTCTTCTTCCTCTTCCTCGCTGCCGGGCTCAGTGCGCGGAAGAACGATATCGGTCTCCGCCTCATCCACTTCAGGCGGGAAGGCAACGTCTTCGCCGATCGCCTCGACGATGGCGTCGCGCAGGTCGATCATGCCCTGGCCATGTTCGGCCGAGATGGCGCACGGATCGCCAAGACCGAGCGTAAAGGCATCGTAGAAGCCCGCATCGGAACCGCGCGCCTCGGACTTGTTGGCCACCAGAACCACCGGCTTGCCACGACGGCGCAGCATTTCGGCCAGCGTTTCATCGGCGGGCGTCAGGCCTGCCTTGGCGTCAACGACAAAAAGGGTCACATCGGCTTCGTCGATCGCCGCTTCGGTCTGCGCCCACATGCGGCCCTGAAGCGTCTCCGGCCCGGATTGCTCCAGACCGGCGGTATCGATGATGGTGAAACGAAGGTCGACAAGCTTCGCGTCGCCGGGGCGGCGGTCACGGGTCACGCCCGGCGTATCGTCGACAAGCGCCAGCTTCTTTCCGACCAGACGGTTGAAAAGCGTGGACTTGCCGACATTGGGGCGCCCGACTATGGCGACGGTGAAGCTCATTGATCGTTAATCCTTGGAGGTGGGAAAGCCGTGTTAGACAGCTTTGCCCGAAGCAGTGATATTGTCGAGCATGATCTGCGCGCGGTTCGTCACATTGCGTGGCGCCTGCGCGTCGCTGACGATCTGCTCGAACCATTGTTTGGCCTTGGCGAAATCGCCAGCCTTGTAGGCGGCAAGACCAAGGGCTTCGCGAGCCGATGCACGCATGGTCTGGCCTTCGCCGCTCAACGGCTCCGCAAGTGCAACGACCTGATCATACGTGCCGTTGTCAACCAGCAGCCACGCCGCGCGCACCTTCGCCGTATCGCGGAAGACCTGCGGGGCAGACGTGTCGTTGCCGATCGCGGTGAAGGCAGCGATGGCGCCGGCCGCATCGCCCTTCTGCGAAAGCAGCGTCGCAGAACGGAACTTCGCCAGCACCGGATAATTGCCATGACCGGAGGTTTCAAGATCGGCAAAGGCCTTCAGCGCTTCGTCCGTCTTGTTGTCGGAAGCAAGCTTCAGCGCCGCAATGAACTGGTCGCCGGAGTTGGAAGCGCGGCTAGTGTTCCAGTATTCGTAGATGCCGGCACCGGCGGCGCCCACAACCACGAGAACGGCGGCGCCAACGACCACGATACCGTAGCGGCCCCAGAAACGGGAAAGCTGCTCGGAACGGATCTGCTCGTTCACTTCGCGGATAAAGGTATCATTTTCGTTTGCCATCAAATTCTCCGTTACCCGCGCGGAGATCGTCGCCGATCCATCCGTTCGCAGACATACCAAGCCGCTTACCCGGGTCAGCAAAAGTCCGGCCGACGGGTCATGGTCGGCCTTCTAGCCTATTTTGCCTGATATGTAAGGGGGAAACGTTGATTTCCTACATGGCGATGGGCTGAACGCCGATCAACCATTCGTGCAGTTTCAGGATGAAAGCGCCCCAGAGAACGATGCCGCCGACGATGGCCACCAGATCGTAACGGCCCGAGACGAAGGGACGGACCACTTTTTCACCCGCTCTTTCCCGGCGCTTCAGCGAAATCCGCATCACCACACCCCAGGCGAGGAACGATGCAAAGAGAAGAATCGAAGAGGTCTCTCCATTCGCCAGAAGATGGGCGAGCGCCCAGATCTTGACCGCCAGAATGAGCGGATGTTTGGTTCTGGTTGCGATGTGGCCAGCCGGGATGAGGCTGGCGATAAGACAGATCATCGCGGGCAGCATCAGGGTCACGGCGAGGTGGCTCGTCCAGACCGGCGGGTTCCACAGAACGCCGGTTTCCTGTCGCGCCTCGCCAAACGCATAGATGACGAGACCGAGCGTTATGAGGCTTGCGAGAGAATAGACGCCCTTGAACGGTCCTTCTCCCATCTTCGCGATCATCTGCGCGCGAAATCGCGGCGCAAACACCTTCAAAAGATGCGTCAGGAAAAACAAGGCAAGACAGAGTACGAGAAAAAGCATGGAACACGGTCCCCCGGTGGAACGGAATGCGGCCTCATTACCGCGACGCAGAAAAGGAATTAGGCTGAAAGACGTAAAAAAGCCAGTTTATTCAAAGCTTCGCCTTATTCCACCCGCAAAAGGCAGCGGTGTTTCACATGACGGATGCCTGATGTTTCGCCCATTGACTGCTTTTTCCCTGTCGCTATGCCTTGCCCTTCCCGCTTTTGCCGAAAATGCAGAGAAGCCGAAGCAGCTCGTCATCGTTTCTTTCGACGGTGCGGGCGACAATTCGCTGTGGGAAAGAAGTCGGGCGACGGCGAAGGAGGTCGGCGCGCATTTCACCTATTTCCTTGCCTGCACGCTGGTGATGGACCGCAAGACCAGCGCCAAGACCTATCAGGGCCCCGGCCAGAAGGCCGGGCGCTCCAATGTCGGATTTGGCCAGTCGCCGGAAGAGGTGGAGACGCGGCTGCGCAACATCTGGTCGGCCTATCGCGAAGGTCACGAAATCGGCAATCACACCTGTGGGCATTTCGATGGCGGCCAATGGACCGCCGAGCAATGGGACGGCGAGTTTACCACCTTCACCAGCACGCTGGAAAATGCCTGGCAGATGATTGGCAAGAAGGGTGAAGAACCCGAAGGCTGGCGCGACATGGTGAAAAACATCAACGGTTTCCGCGCGCCCTATCTTTCGCAGGGGCCGGCGCTGACCGCAGCCCAGAAGAAACACGGCTTCGTTTATGACGCCACCAGCATCACCAAGGGACCGGAATGGCCGGTGGAGCGCGACGGCATCGAACATTTCGGTCTGCCGCTGGTTCCGGAAGGCCCCGGCAATCGCCCGATCATCGCCATGGACTACAACCTCTTCATCCGCCACTCCATCGGCATCGAGACGCCGGACCGCGCGCAGGAATTCGAGGAACGCGCCTATGCGGCGTTCCGCACCGCTTTCGACAAGCAGTATAATGGCGAACGCATCCCCCTGCAGATGGGCTTCCATTTCGTGAAGATGAATGGCGGCGCCTATTGGAACGCCTATGAGCGGCTGCTGCGCGAAGTCTGCCGCAGCGACGATGTTGCTTGCGTGAGTTACGCCGAGGCCATGCCGATCATCAAGGCGCGCAGGAAGCAGAAGACAGAGGGCTAAGGTCCCCGGATACAATGCAAAAGGGCGGCCAGTCGGCCGCCCTTTTTGTTTTCCGTCAGGGCTTGTTGGCCGCCAGCTCTCCGGCTTCCGCTTCCCGCTGAAGATAACGCTCGTCGATTTCAGGCAGGGGCTTGTCATCGATCGCGGCCTCGAAAGCCACAAGACGTTTGTGGATGGACAGCAGC
The DNA here is from genome assembly GCF_053522705.1 of Agrobacterium sp. 16-2014-1-2a. Lineage (NCBI taxonomy): Bacteria > Pseudomonadati > Pseudomonadota > Alphaproteobacteria > Hyphomicrobiales > Rhizobiaceae > Agrobacterium > Agrobacterium sp. 16-2014-1-2a. The sequence goes on along the minus strand of NZ_JBNWBX010000002.1, from coordinate 265,046 downwards.
TCGATGATCGTGGTCCAGGAATTGACCAGATACTGGAACGAATTACTGACCTGACCGAAGGCCGTGGCGATCTGCTGGTAGATACCATAGGTGATCTTGCCCGCCACGATGGTGGGAACAAGCATCAGGAGCAAGAACACGGCATCGGCCTGAATGTAGAAATACCGCGCGACGTTGAAGTAGAGGTAGTGCCAATACATGCGGAAATAGTTTTTCCGCACATTGGAGTAAAGCTCCTTGACAGTCGGCGGCTGGGCGCGGTCGGCGTGATCCTCACCGTAGACCAGTTCCTTGCGATAAGCCGCTTCCACACGCTGGTTGCGGAAATTCAGGCCGGGCAGCTTGATGCCGACCGTCGCCAGAAGCACGGTGCCGAACACGGACCAGACAATCGCCAGCCAGAACAGCGCGTGCGGCACTTCGCCAAGGATCGGCAATTCGGAGACGTAGGACGACAGCGCAAACAGGATCGGCAGAAACACAACAAGCGTCATGACCGAATTGATCAGGGTAATACCCAATCCCTCCAGCGTGGAGGAGAACCGCATCGTATCTTCCTGAACGCGCTGCGAGGCACCTTCGATGTGGCGCAGCTTTTCCCATTTTGACATGTAGAAGTCGTTCATCGCGGTGCGCCAGCGGAAGATATAATGGCTGGTGAAGAAATCCGTGAGGATCGACACAGCCATGCTGAGAAAGGCGATCTTGGCGAAGACAATCTGAAGACTGTAAAAATCCCAGACTTCGATACCCGGCTGTTTTGACAGCGCATTTTGCAGGAGATCGCCGAAAGGCCGCCGGAAATTGTTGATGACGACGGAAATCTGAACGCCGAAATAGGTCACCGCGATAATCAGCAGCGATCCCCATATGGACCAGAACTTCCAGGGGTGATCCTTGGCGAGAACGGTCCAGACAGCCCCGAACAACACCAGGCACAATGCCAGATAGGCGTAGAAGAACAGATTGGCGGGAACCAGAAAATAGCTGAGATCGTAAGGTTCTTGCTCGGGCATCACGTAGCCCCAAGACCTGCCTAGCCCTTCAACGATGAAGTACCATCCAAGAATGGCGACAAAGGCCCAGACGATGGCGGAGGTGAAGAACAATTTCGGTTTGGGAAAGAAAGAATGAAACACGTTTCGAACTCACGCGCGTTTGAAGTCAGCCATTATTGGCGAAGCACTAGATGGCCCGAACCTAGGGCAGAAATTTGTGCACAGCAACGAAGAAGCGACGACCTTAACAAGATGTAAGGCGCAAACGGCGGATCGATCCCGCAAGGAACCCCTGAAATCGCCCCTTGTGAGGCGCGAAATGTCCGGGCGGATTTAGCGCCGCCGCTCCGTGGCGAGAACCGGTAGCATCAGGAGAATGCTGGCGACAAGCACGCCAGAGGCGAGAATACTTGGTGCAGTAAAACTTCCCGTTACCTCGGCAATCCAGCCGGCGGCGAGTGGTCCGACGATCTGTCCGGTACCGAAGGCTGCCGTCATCAGGGCAAAGGCGCGGCGTGGGCTTGGGCCTGCGAATTCCCGGCCGAGCTGAAGGCCATAGGCGGTGATGACCATGAAGGTCAGCCCCAGAAGCAGACCGCCGGCAAGCACGCCCGGAACGGGTGGCAGCATGACGGAAGCGAAGACGCCGACGGCTTCCACAGCAAGCACGATCACGAAAGCGCGCTTCAGCCCTTGCGATTTCAAGACCGGCTTCCAGAGGAAAAGCGAAATGGCGGCGGCACATCCCGTCACGAACCAGGCCAGAAATTCCACGAAAGCGCCGGCAGCAGCCATGCGGGCAATCGCAACAATGAAGGTGGCGGTGATGACGTAACCGAAGCCGAACAGCCCATAGGCGAGCGTCGTCAGAAAAAGCGGCTTCGTCCATTTGAGCGGCGGCTCCGACAGCGCAGAGGCATGCCGGGGTGGCCCGGCGGGCAGCACCCGCCAGACGAGAAGAAACGTAGCGAAGGAAAAGACGGCACCGGCAATCCACTCCTCCCGCCAGGAGGCACCCCCGCCATCAAAGACGACGCCGATGAGATAGACCACAAGCGAGGAAATCGCGATGCCGGCACCGACGCCGCCATAATGCAGCGCCTGAATATGGTCCTTGCCAGCTTTCATGGCGTGGCCGATGACGATCTGCGACGTGAAGATCATGGTCATCGCACTGGCAACGCCGGCGAAAAACCGGATCAGGGTGAAGGCCGCAACGGAGTTGAAGGCTGCCATGGCAAGCAGCAACGCGCCCGTGGAAAACAAGCCGCAAAGGGCGACCAGCCGTTCGCGCCCCGAGCCCCATGAATATGCGGCGAGAACCGCCCCCGCGAGATAACCGGCGAAATTTCCAGCCGCGACGATACCCGCATCCCCCGCCGATAGCGGAACATCAGCCATCATACCGGGAAGAATGGGGGTGAAGGAAAAACGGCCGAAGCCCATGGCGGACGCCATCATCAAGGCGCCGGCGAAACCGAGTGCAGTCAGATGTTTGGGGGAAAGTGGCTTGTCGATGCTCATGTACGGCTTATCGCAACCGCACTGCCACGGAACAAGCGAGTTATTTTGATCGGCAGCATAAGCCGTCTTTATCGGTACGAGATGCAAGGACCTTGTTGCCTGCGCATCCTTATCCACCCTCATTCCTGTGCTTGTCACAGGAATCCAGCCGACGCGCGTCCGCGCGGCGAGAGAAGTCCTTTCAGCCCAAGGACTTGGGCTGGCTGGATCCCTGTGACAGGCACAGGGATGAGGGAGGAGAAAGGTCAACGAATGCGGCAAACGTCGTAATTGGCGCACTCAGCTACGAAACTTGGTGTCTTGTAAAGTGGCGGTCTTCACCCCTCACTCAACCAGCGTCAGCACCAGCGGGCCGTTCTTCGTAGCAACCACGGTATGTTCATACTGCACGGTCGGCGCGCTCGGATCGCTATAGAGCGTCCACGGATCGTCGTCGCCATCTTCGGCCCAATAGGCACCCGTCGACAGGAAGGGTTCAACGGTGAAGACCATGCCCTCCTGCATGATGCGCCGCTCACCCTTGTCCGGCCAGGTCGCCAGTTCCTTCGGCTCCTCATGCAGGGAGCGACCGATGCCGTGGCTCGCCAGATTGGTGATCAGCGTGTAGCGGTTCTTTTTTGCAAAGGAGCCGATGGCATTGCCGATATCGGCAAAGGGCCGACCGGTTTTAACCTGCTGCAAGCCCGTCCACATGGCGCGCTTGCCATCGCGGCACAGCCGCTCGATCTCCTTTTTCACCGGCGGCACGGCGAAAGACGAACCCGTATCGCCGAAGAAACCGCTCTTCACCGCCGAGACATCGATATTGACGAGATCGCCCGCCTTGATGATGCGCGGGCCCGGAATGCCATGCGCAACCTCTTCGTTGACGCTGATGCAGGTCGCGCCGGGAAACTGGTAGCAGAACTCCGGCGCCGATTGCGCGTCGTTATCCTCCAGTACCTTTCGGCCGATCGCATCCAGTTCGGCCGTGGTGATACCAGGTTCCAGCGCATCCGCCATGGTCTGCATGGCCACGGCGCAGATGCGACCGATATCCTTTAGCAAAACCAGTTCTTCGTCGGTGGAGATGACCATGTTTCTGTCCGTCGTTCTAAATGGCGGGTCTGAAGACGCCCGCCTTGGTAATAATCAGGCCGTGGCTTTCACCGGATCGGCACTCCCCGTCAATTCTTTTCTGACAACAGGCGCGACTTTCGTACCATAAAGCTCGATGCCGCGCATGATCTGGTCATGCGGCATCAGGCCGATTGCCATCTGCAACAGGAAACGGTCGTTCTTGAAAACGCCGTGCGCCTTGATGATCTTTTCCGCCACCAGCTCAGGTTCGCCAAGGAAGAGGTTGCCCTCCGGCCCACGCGCCGCATCGAAATGCGCGCGGTTTGTCGGACCCCAGCCGCGCTCGCGGCCGATGCGGTTCATCACCTCTGCCTGCGGTCCGTAAAACTGGTCCGCCGCCTTATCGGTGGTGTCGGCAATGAAGCCGTGCACGTTGATGCTGGTGCGCAGCCTGGTCTTTTCCTGCCCCGCCCGGCGTGCAGCTTCGTGATAGAGATCGAACAGCGGCGCGAAACGGCGATATTCGCCGCCGATGATGGCAAGCGCCACCGGCAGCCCCATGGCGCCGGCCCGCGCCACCGATTGCGGCGTGCCGCCAACCGCGATCCAGACCGGCAGATGCTCCTGAAGAGGACGCGGATAGACCCCGCGCCCATTGATGGCCGGATGTTTGGTGCCGGACCAAGTGACGATTTCGTTCTCGCGCAGCGCCAAGAGCAGGTCGAGCTTTTCCGCAAACAGCACGTCATAGTCTTCGAGGTCGTAACCGAACAGGGGGTAAGATTCGATGAAGGAACCGCGCCCGGCCATGATTTCGGCACGGCCGTTCGACAGGAGATCGACGGTGGAGAATTGCTGGAAGACCCGGACCGGATCATCCGAACTCAGAACCGAGACAGCGCTCGTCAGGCGGATATTCTTCGTCTTCACCGCCGCCGCCGCAAGCACGGTGGAGGGTGAGGACGCGACATAGTCCGGGCGGTGATGTTCACCCAGCCCAAACACATCCAGTCCGACCTGATCGGCAAGCTCGATTTCCTCAAGCAGTTCGCGCAGCCGGCGCGCACCTTCCGGCCCACGGCCATCGGCGGGGTTGGGATTGACATCCGCAAAAGTGTAAAGACCGAGTTCCATAGACGATACCTCTGTTTGATTGTCTGAGAGATAGGCACGGACGGCCCTTCAGACAAATGCAAAATCTGGCGTAAAATCTGGATGCTTAGCTTCGAAAAAGTGGATGGGCGCCGGCGCATTATGCCCCATGCCGGCCTCCCCCGAAATCGCGCCCGAAATCGCGATTGCCAGCCCGCCCCCTTTGGGCATAACCTGCTTAAATATGTGCGAAGTAATGCAAAAAGGGGAAAGCATGCATCGGACAGTTATCGTGACAGGCTCCACAAGTGGCATCGGCCTTGGCATCGCACAGAGATTTGCGAGGGAGGGCGCGAATATCGTGCTGAATGGCTTCGGCGACGAAGACGAAATTGAAAAACTCCGCCTCTTGCTGGAAGCCGAAAGTGGCGGGCGTGTGCTCTACCACCCGGCAGATATGACGAAACCGGACGAGATTGCCGATCTCATCAATTCCGCGCATGAAAAGCTTGGTTCGGTCGATGTGCTCGTCAACAATGCCGGCATTCAGCACATCGCTCCGATCGAGGAGTTTCCGACGGAAAAGTGGGACTGGATCATCGCCATCAATCTGACCAGTTCCTTCCATACAATGCGCGTTGCGATACCGCTGATGAAGAAGGCCGGCAAAGGCCGTATCATCAACATTGCCTCTGCCCACGGTCTCGTCGCCTCGCCGTTCAAATCGGCCTATGTGGCAGCCAAGCACGGCATCATGGGCCTGACGAAGACGGCGGCGCTCGAGCTTGCGCAGACGGGCGTCACCGTCAACGCCATCTGTCCCGGTTATGTGCTGACGCCGCTCGTCGAAAAGCAGATACCGGAAATGGCCAAGGTGCGCGGCATCAGCGAAGAGGCGGTGAAGAACGACGTGATGCTGGAATTGCAGGCGACAAAGCAATTCGTCACCATCGATGACGTGGCGGCAGCGGCGCTGTTTCTGGCAAGCGATGCCGCCAGCAACATTACCGGCACGCATATTTCCGTCGATGGCGGCTGGACAGCGCAATAATCGACGACATCTCTTTCCGTTTTGGAAACAATGAATTGCCAAAACGGAAATCGATATGCGCGCGCGGGCGTGCATAGTTAGCAGATTGGGAACCGGCTCAACCGGACAAAAAGCAAGGCAGTGCATGAACGACGCGATCAGCTTCATCCTCAACAGCGAAACCATTTCGCTTAAGGGTTTCGGACCAACAGACACGCTTCTCGATTATCTCCGCCTTCAAAGACGGCTGACCGGGACGAAAGAAGGCTGTGCTGAAGGTGACTGCGGCGCCTGCACGGTGTTGGTCGGGCGGCTTGTTGATGGCTCGCTGCGTTATGAAGGCGTCAATGCCTGCATCCGCTTTTTGGGCTCGCTGCATGCAACCCATATCGTGACGGTGGAGCATCTGGCCGGCCGCGATGGCACGCTTCACCCCGTGCAGCAGGCAATGGTAGATTTCCACGGTTCCCAATGCGGTTTCTGCACGCCGGGCTTCATCATGTCGCTCTACGGCCTGTGGCTTGCCAGCGAAAACCCGTCCCGCGCCGATATTGAAAAGGCGCTGCAAGGCAATCTCTGTCGATGCACGGGTTACGAGCCGATTGTGCGGGCTGCCGAAAAGATTGCAGCCGCCCGCCCGAGTGCGCTGTTCGACCCGCTGCAACGCGACCGCACCGATATCATGGCAAGGCTCTGGGCGATCCGCGCCAATGAGACCATCACGGTCACCCGCGGCGAGGATCGGACCATCATCCCGGCAACGCTTGCTGAATTGACCGATATCTATGCCGCCGAGCCGAAGGCTACCATCGTTGCCGGTTCCACCGATGTCGGCCTGTGGGTGACAAAGCAGATGCGGGCGCTTAACCCTGTAATCTTCATCAACAACCTCGGCGATCTGCAGGGTATTGCCGTGGATGAGAACGGCGTGACGCTCGGTGCCGGTGTCACCTACAGCCAGGCCTTCAAGACCATTGCAGAACATTTCCCGCCGCTTGCCCGGCTGTTCGATCGTCTTGGCGGCGAACAGGTACGCAATATGGGAACCATCGGCGGCAACATCGCCAACGGTTCGCCCATCGGCGACACGCCCCCGGCCCTGATCGCGCTCGGCGCCACGCTCACCTTGCGCTCGTCTTCCGGCAGCCGCACCTTGCCGCTGGAAAGCTACTTCATCGACTATGGCAAACAGGACCGGCTGAGCGGCGAATTCGTCGAAAAGCTTTTCATTCCGTTCCAGACGCCGGGAAGTCACTACGCCGTCTACAAGATTTCCAAGCGCCGGGACGAGGATATCTCCGCGCTCTGCGCCGCCTTCAATCTGACGCTCGATGCCGATGGCACGGTTGAAGACATCCGCGTCGCCTTTGGCGGTATGGCCGGCACGCCGAAACGCGCCGCGCATCTTGAGGCGGCACTTCTCGGCAAGCCCTGGTCTCAGGAAACGATCGATGCGGCACGCGATGCGCTGGACGATGATTTCACCCCGCTAACCGACTGGCGCGCCACCGCCGAATATCGGCAACTGACGGCCAAGAATTTGCTGACACGGTTTTTCCTCGAGACATCAGGGGAAAAGCAGGAACTTGCCCGCTTCTCGCTGGAGGAGGCTTGAACCATGGACACGACAAGCTTCGATAAGACCAAGACCGAAATCGACGGCCCTGTACACGCCTCGCTCAGGCACGATTCCGCCCATAAACATGTGACGGGCAGCGCCGAATATATCGACGATATTCCCGAACCCGCCGGCCTCGTTCACGGTGCGCTTGGCCTTTCCGACCGGGCCCATGCCGAAATCGTCTCGATGGACCTTTCGGAAGTGGAAGCTGCGCCGGGCGTGTTATGGGTGATGACAGGCAAAGACGTGCCCGGCGAAAACGACGTCTCCTCCGGCGGGCGTCATGACGAGCCGCTGCTGGCCGAAACGAAGGTTGAATTTCACGGCCAGCCGATCTTCGCGGTCTTCGCTGAAAGCCGCGATATTGCCCGCAAGGCCGCCCGCAAGGCGAAAATCGTCTACAAGGACCTGCCGCATTTCACCGATATCGACACGGCGATTGAAAACGGCGGTGCGCTCGTCATCGATCCGATGACGCTGAAGCGTGGCGATGCGAAGCTCGAAATGGACGTGGCACCCCGCCGCCTGACCGGCACGATGCGGATCGGCGGGCAGGAGCATTTTTATCTTGAAAGCCACATCGCCATGGCCGTGCCGGGCGAGGACGATGAGGTGACGCTGTGGAGCTCCACCCAGCATCCGAGCGAAATCCAGCACATTGTCAGCCACATCCTTCAGGTGCCATCCAATGCCGTCACGGTGCAGGTGCGGCGCATGGGCGGCGGTTTCGGCGGCAAGGAAACGCAAGGCAACCAGTTCGCAGCTCTTTGCGCCATTGCCGCCAAGAAGCTGAACCGGGCCGTGAAAATCCGCCCCGACCGCGACGAAGACATGACCGCCACCGGCAAACGCCACGATTTCCGCGTCGATTACGAGCTAGGCTTCGATGAGGAAGGCCGCATCCACGCCGTCGACGCCACCTATGCGGCCCGCTGCGGTTTTTCCTCTGACCTTTCCGGCCCGGTCACCGACCGCGCGCTCTTCCATGCGGATTCCAGCTATTTCTACCCGCATGTGCACCTCACCTCGCGGCCGTTGAAAACCCACACCGTCTCCAACACCGCTTTTCGCGGTTTCGGCGGCCCGCAGGGCATGCTGGGGGCTGAGCGGTTCATCGAGGAGATCGCCTATGCCGTCGGCAAGGACCCGCTCGATGTCCGCAAGCTCAATTTCTACGGCGAGACCGGTTCGGGCCGCACCACAACCCCCTATCATCAGGAGGTCGAGGATAACATCATCGCCCGCGTCGTCGAGGAACTGGAAGCATCCAGCGAATACCGCGCGCGCAGGCAGGCAATTGTCGAGTTCAACAAGACCAGCCCGATCATCCGCAAGGGCATTGCGCTCACCCCTGTCAAATTCGGCATCTCCTTCACCATGACCGCCTTCAATCAGGCGGGCGCGCTGGTGCATATCTATAATGACGGTTCGATCCACCTGAACCATGGCGGCACCGAAATGGGCCAGGGCCTCTACACCAAGGTGGCGCAGGTGGTGGCCGATGCCTTCCAGGTGGATATTGGCCGGGTGAAAATCACCGCCACGACCACGGGCAAGGTGCCCAATACGTCGGCCACGGCCGCCTCGTCCGGTACGGACCTCAATGGCATGGCGGCCTATGACGCTGCCCGCCAGATCCGTGAAAGGCTTATCAAATTCGCTGCCGAGAACTGGAACGTGCCGGAAGAAGAGGTTGTCTTCCTGCCAAACCGGGTGCGCATCGGGCTTGAGGAAATCGCCTTCAACGATTTCATCAAACGAGCCTATTTCGCCCGCGTCCAGCTTTCCGCCGCCGGTTTTTACAAGACGCCAAAAATCCATTGGGATCGTGCCGCAGGCCGCGGCACGCCGTTTTATTATTTCGCCTATGGCGCGGCCTGTTCGGAAGTGTCGATCGATACACTGACCGGCGAATACATGATGGACCGCACCGATATTCTCCACGATGTCGGCAAGTCGCTAAACCCGGCCATCGATATCGGGCAGGTGGAAGGCGCCTTCGTCCAGGGCATGGGCTGGTTGACGACGGAGGAATTATGGTGGGACGGCAAGGGGCGGCTGCGCACCCACGCTCCCTCCACCTACAAGATCCCGCTTGCCTCCGACCGGCCGAAGATTTTCAACGTTCAACTGGCGGAATGGTCGGAAAACGCCGAGCCCACCATCGGCCGCTCCAAGGCCGTGGGCGAACCGCCTTTCATGCTGGCGATCTCGGTTCTCGAAGCACTCTCCATGGCCGTCGCGTCCATCGCCGACTACAAGGTCTGCCCACGCCTCGATGCGCCGGCAACGCCCGAGCGGGTGCTGATGGCGGTGGAACGGTTGAAGAAGGTGTGAGGGGAGACATAATGACGTCCCTCTCCCGCTTCCTCGCCAGCTCCGGACCTGCAATCCTCGTGGAAATCGAGGCCGTGAAAGGGTCATCGCCGCGCGAGGCGGGAACCTTCATGCTGGTAAGCCGGAAGGCGCTGTGGGAGACCATCGGCGGCGGGCAGTTCGAATATATGGCGATAGACCATGCCCGTGCCATGTTGAAGAACGGTACGATCGAAGACGGCATGGATATTCCGCTCGGCCCCGAAATCGGCCAATGCTGCGGCGGCCGCACCCTGCTCCGCTTCCGGCTGGTAACGGCGGACATCGCGGCAGCACTCGAGGTAAGGCTTAAGGCTGAAACCGAGCAGCAGCCGGCCGTCTTCATTTTCGGGGCGGGCCATGTCGGCAAGGCGCTGACAGATGCTCTGTCGCTTCTGCCTTTGACACTGACCGTGGTGGAAACCCGTGAAAACGAGTTGCGCGATCTTTCAGCCGGTGTCGTATCCGTGCTGACCCCCATGCCGGAAGCGCTGATCGCGAAAATTCCCGCAAACGGCGCTGCGATCATCGTCACCCACGATCACGCACTCGATTTCCTGATTGCAAAGGAAGCGCTTGCCCGCGACGATCTCGCTTATGTTGGCATGATCGGCTCGAAAACCAAACGCGCCACCTTCGCCCATTGGCTTGAGCGGGAGGGAGAGCCCCCTTCCCGCCTTCAAAAACTCATCCTGCCGATCGGTGGAAGTAGCGTCAGGGACAAGCGCCCCGCCGTCATAGCGGCCCTTGTGGCAGCCGAGTTGCTGCAAGCATTTTCCGCTGCCGAAACCCGTCGCACCGAAAATCAGCGCGGCCATCCTCAAGACCAAGATCACGCCTGATCCCGTCGGGCAGGCTTTCATCTACCAGATTATCCGGTCGAAGGATTTCAAGGGAAAACCGTTCCGCGGTCCGCAGACCCGCGCGCAGGCGGGACCACGCGCGCAAGAGTGCTGTGCGCATGTTCGTCTCCATTTAAAAAATGTCAGAAGCTCAGTTGATGAATTGAGCTAAAAATGCTCTGTTTTCCGGATAAAAACCAATGAAACCTTTGGCAGTTGGCATAAAGAGAACTTATCCATGAAAATGTCCCGCCAGTTCCCTCTGAACGCCCTGCGCGTGTTCGAAGCCGCCGCCCGGCATCTCAGCTTCACCAAGGCCGGTGAGGAACTGGGTATGACGCAGACGGCGGTCAGCTATCAGGTGAAACTGCTGGAAGAAAATGTTGGCGAGCCGCTTTTCATCAGAAAGGCGCGGCAGGTTGTGTTGACCGAGGCCGGGCAGAAACTGGCGCCGAAAGTTGCGGAAGCCTTCAACACTTTACGGGAGGCCGTCGACAATGTCCGTGACACCTCTGACACCACCCTGACCATTCACTCCACCGCTACTTTCGCATCGCGCTGGCTTTCGCGGCATCTGGGAGCTTTCCAGCTTGAACATCCCTCGATCGCCGTGCGGCTCGACACATCAAGCGCATTGATCGATTTTACGCAGTCCGATTGCGATGTCGCCATCCGCTGGAGCAGCGACGATGGCAAAGGACTGATCTATCATCAGTTGCTGCGGGGCGTTTACACGCCGATGCTGCATCCGAACCTTGCCGAAAGCATCGGTGGATTGAAAAAGCCGGAGGATCTTCTGCGCCTGCGCATCATCGATCCGGGTGACATCTGGTGGAGCCAATGGTTCCGGGAAGTCGGCATCGAAAATCCGGGCCTCGACCGTTATCCGCGCAGCCGCCTCAGCGTGCAGGCTTTCGAAGCCGCAGCGGCAATTGCCAGCCAGGGGGTAGCCATGCTCACCCCTGAACTTTATGCGGACGAGATTGCCCTCGGCCGCCTTTATCAGCCCTTCGAGCACCTCAGCAACGAAGGTAAGAACTACTGGCTCGTCTACCCTGAAAACCGCAGGAACATTCGCAAGATAAGGCTGTTTCGCGACTGGATACTGAAGCGGATCGACGAAAACCGGCCGCAAACATCTCAATACCCCATATCAGGCGCATAAAAGCAGCGCGGCGTGTCCTCGTCCGGGAACAGACAGAGATGATATTCTCCATCCTCGGATCGTCTTGCCTCACGCTGCGACCAGCTGAAGACATGGCGCCGCGTCACCAGACGATGATCGCCGGGCGCAAGCGAGACCTCGTAACCATCCTGCGTGACACGAACACTTCGCGTAGGGATCATCTGGCAATCGCCGGTTTCGGCGTCGCCATTGCAGCAGTAGCTTTCATATTTGAACCCCTTGTGGGATTCATGCGCAAGCGCCGTGGCGTTAAACGCCATCAGCAGGAAAAGAACTGTCAGAACAAGGCGCATCGGCACGGTCTCCGTTGAAAACAACGGCGGCTGCCGGAAGGTCATTGCGTCACTTCATTCAAAATCCAAGCATCAACGCATACCCGGACGCAACGGCACCGGGAACTGCAACACCTGCCCCTGATCTGCCCCCCGCCCCCAGGGTTCGCAGCACCCGCTTTCGGAATGAACCGCCAGCGAAAAACATGTCATTGAAGCCCTGCGCCTCTGACCGAAAACCGGAAAGAACATGCGCAACATAAATGTGTCAGAGTGCCCTTCGAAGCGTCCTTTCGGACGCAGGTCGCTCCAAGGCCCCGCAGCCCAATAGTTTTGCACATCAGCAGACTGCTCAGCGGATAATAGCTGAGTCGCGTTAGCCAGCTAAGCACAAACTCAGCGGCAGAACGGCTCCTTGACGATTGGACGGGGCCGGAAGCGGGGCGTCGCCGCGCCTGCGCCAAAGTTGTGGACACGAGCGTACGGGATTGTGAACAATCATGGTGCGGTGTTTGCTTTTCCCTTTCCTAACGGTCAAATTTCTCGCAAGGTGCGCTGCACAAGGATCAGGGGAACCGAATGTACGAATATGCCATTGCGTGGGAATGGATGGCCTTTGCCGTCCGCTGGCTCCACGTCATCACCGCCATCGCCTGGATCGGCTCGTCCTTCTATTTCATCGCGCTCGATCTTGGGCTGGTCAAACGGCCGCATCTGCCGCCGGGGGCCTATGGCGAGGAGTGGCAGGTGCATGGCGGCGGCTTTTACCACATCCAGAAATATCTGGTCGCCCCGGCCCAGATGCCCGAACACCTGACATGGTTCAAATGGGAAAGCTACATCACCTGGCTGTCCGGCTTCGCCATGCTGTGCATCGTTTATTACGGCGGCGCCGACCTTTTCCTCATCGACCATTCGGTGCTGGCGCTCACCCAGTTCCAGGCCATCTGTCTGTCGCTGGCATCGCTTGCTGTTGGCTGGCTGTTTTACGATTTCCTCTGCAAATCGCCGCTTGGCAACAACACCTGGGGCCTGATGGTGGTGCTTTACGTCGCGCTGGTGGCGATGGCGTGGGGCTATACGCAGGTCTTCACCGGCCGCGCCGCCTTCCTGCATCTCGGCGCTTTTACCGCCACCATCATGTCGGCGAATGTGTTCTTCATCATCATTCCCAATCAGAAGATCGTGGTTGCCGACCTGATCGCCGGGCGCACGCCGGACCCGAAATATGGCCGCATCGCCAAACAGCGCTCATTGCACAACAACTACCTGACGCTGCCCGTCATCTTCTTCATGCTGTCGAACCATTATCCGCTGGCCTTTGCGACCGAGTTCAACTGGATCATCGCAGCACTTGTCTTCCTGATGGGCGTCACCATTCGCCACTGGTTCAACACCACCCATGCCCGCAAGGGCAAGCCGACATGGACCTGGCTGCTGACCGCGCTCATCTTCATCGTCATCATGTGGCTTTCCACCGTGCCGAAGGTGCTGACTGGCGAAGAAGAACAGAAGGCGGCAACGCTTTCGCCGATGCAGCAGCAATTCGTCAGCGACGCCCATTTCGCGAGCGCCCGTGATGTCGTTCAGGGCCGCTGTTCCATGTGCCACGCCGCCGAGCCGGTGTGGGAAGGCGTGCCCTTCACGCCGAAATCGGTGAAGCTCGAAACCGACGCGCAGATCGCCGCACACGCCCGCGAAATCTATTTGCAAGCCGGCCGCAGCCATGCCATGCCTCCCGGCAACATCACCGCCATCACCCCGCAGGAGCGCAAAGTGCTGACCGCATGGTATGAAAGCGCCGTTTCTGCGGGCAAAGACGCCAAGGAAAAAACCGAATGAGCATGGTTCTGCTGCGTGGCCGCCTGTTAAGCTTCCGCCGCGCGCCGCTCGCAATCGACGATACGCAAAGCTATCTCTACATCGAGGATGGCGGCCTGCTTATCGAAAACGGCAAGATCGCCGCCATTGGCGACTATGCCGATATTCGCAAGCAGGCACCTGATGACATCGAGGAGAAGGACCACCGCCCTCATCTCATCGTGCCGGGCTTGATCGACATGCACCTGCATTTCCCGCAGATGCAGGTCATCGGCTCCTATGCCGCGAACCTTCTGGAATGGCTGAATACCTATACTTTCCCGGAAGAATGCCGTTTCGTCGAAAGCGTGCATGCCCAGCGCATCGCCACACATTTTTACGATGAGCTTCTGCGCCACGGCACCACCACGGCTGTCGCCTATTGCTCCGTGCACAAGACCTCAGCCGATGCGTTTTTCACTGAGGCCCTGAAGCGCGGCATGCTGATGGTGGGCGGCAAGGTGATGATGGATCGCAACGCCCCGCAGGGCCTGCTGGACACGCCGGAAACCTCCTATGACGAGACCCGGGCCGTCATCGCCGACTGGCACGGCAAGGGCCGCAACCACGTCGCCATCACGCCTCGCTTCGCCATCACCTCCACGCCGAAACAGATGGAAGCAGCCCAGGCGCTGGCGCGGGAATTTCCCGATCTCTTCATCCAGACGCATCTTTCCGAAAATCTGGACGAGATCAAATATACCTGCGAGCTTTACCCGGAAGCGACCGATTACACCGACATCTATGTGCGTTACGGCCTGATGGGCAACAAGACCCTGCTCGGCCACGCCATCCACCTCTCGGAACGTGAGGCGGACGTGCTGTCGGAAACCGGTGCAGTCGCCGTGCATTGCCCCACATCGAACCTCTTCATCGGCTCCGGCCTCTTCCCGATGAAAAAGCTGCAACGGCGCGAAAAGCCTGTTCGTATTGCGGTTGCTACCGATATCGGCGGCGGATCGAGCTATTCCATGCTGCGCACCATGGATGAGGCCTACAAGATCCAGCAATTGCTGGGCGAGCGTTTGAACCCGCTGGAAAGCTGGTATCTGATGACGCGCGGTAATGCCGAAGCGCTTTCCATGGTCGACCGCATCGGCACGCTGGACGCCGGCACGGATGCCGACATCACGGTTCTCAACGCCTCTTCCACGCCCGCCATGGCGCTTAAGATGGAAGTGGTGAAAAGCCTGACCGAAGAACTGTTCCTGATGCTGACCATGGGCGACGACCGCACAGTCGTCGAGACCTACGTCACCGGCAAGGCGATGAAAAGCGCGCTTGCATAGTTCGGTTTAGGCCGAAACATCAGGTCGTGGCCTCATCTATATCAGTACATATTGAAACGAGCGGGCGTCGCCTGTTTTTCTCTCCCCGCCGGGAAAAGAAACAGGCCGCACTCGCCCGCTTCATATGATCGCCTGACAGCCCAAGTCAGCCGAAATGCGAATGACCTCTGGAGTGCGCCGTGCCGGATTTTGAGACAACCACAACGCTCATGATTGTCGCCACATTCATCGTCGCGGGCGTCGTCAAGGGCGTCACCGGCATGGGCCTGCCTACCGTTGCCATGGGCGTTCTCGGCCTTTTCATGCCGCCGGTCGTTGCCGCTGGCCTGCTCATTCTGCCCTCCTTCATCACCAATATCTGGCAATTGCTGGCCGGACCCGATTTCAAGGCGATCGTCTCGCGACTATGGCCGATGATGATCGCCATTGCCGTCGGCACGCTTCTCGGCATCCGGCTGATGACATCAGGCACCGGCGTCTGGACCACCTCGGCGCTCGGATTGTGCCTCGCGGCTTACGCAGCCTACAGCCTTCTTGCAAAGCCCTTCGCCGTTCCCGCAAGGCTGGAACCGAAACTCTCCCCGGCCGTCGGGCTGGCGACCGGCCTTCTGACCGGCGGCACCGGAATTTTCGTGGTCCCCGCCGTGCCCTATATCCAGTCGCTTGGCTTCAGCCGCGACGATCTCGTGCAGGCGCTTGGCCTGTCCTTCACCGTTTCCACCGTTGCGCTTGCCGCCGGCCTTGCCTCTCAGGACGCCTTCCGCGTCGAGCACATGTCGCTTTCCGCACTCGCCGTCCTGCCAGCGCTTCTCGGCATGTGGCTTGGTCAGAATATCCGCCGCATCGTCACTCCCGCGACATTCAGGCGCTGGTTCCTAATCTGCCTGCTATTGCTTGGGGCTGAGCTGTTTTTGCGAGCATTCTGGAGCTGATTCAAGCGCAGTCGAACCGTCACCGCTTCAGAGGCGCAATCAAATTATAGGCGACAATTTCTTCGTCTTCCGTCCCCTCATCGTAAATCTTCGCCACCGTGGCGCGCAGATCCGGCGAATAAACCGCTGTCCATCGTTCTTCCTCTTTGCCGTTTTTACGAATGTCGTAGGTCACATAAAACACCTCATAATTGCAGAATTTAATCGGAAAGGCGCGCCGCTTCGTAACTGCAAGGGTCAGTGACCACTTATCCTCGATTTTGGTAGTTTCGAGCGGCAGAAATTCAAAAGTGCGTCGAGCGCCAACTTTCAGAGGCCAGAACGCTTCCAGATTTGACGTAAAGTGCTGGCTGTAATTGCCGTCATCGCCCGAACGCGCCAGCTCGATTAACCCCCGAAAGAGAAAAAGCCTCTGTTTGCCTGCGCCTTGAAAATCATTCTCCACCAAGACGATCGGTCCGGATCGCCTGAATTCGCTGCGCACCTGACCGTGGGCAAGAACAAACTCATCTCCATCATTTTTACCGGAGGGGCACTCGGCGGCGAAAACAATCGCGGGCGAAATAAGAACTGCGCTAAATAATCTGAGTAAATAATTTAACATATTAAAATACGCTATTACTTGAGAAACCATCTGAATTATTATAGAAATACAGTATATTTCAAGCATAATTCCTAGCCATTTGCGAGTGCAAAAAGCACTGCTGCAAAGACGATTGCCATCGCGTAAACGCGATTACCATGTTATGTGAAGCCATCATTCAAATGTGAAGGCTTTATCCATGGGCAAAATCCTCACCATAGCGGACCTGAAGAAACAGGCTCAGCGCCGTGTGCCGAAGATGTTTTTCGACTATGCCGATAGCGGCGCCTGGACGGAAGGCACCTACCGGGCCAATGAGGAGGATTTTTCGAAGATAAAGCTACGCCAGCGTGTGCTGGTGGATATGACCGACCGGTCGCTCGCCACCGAAATGATCGGCCAGAAGGTTTCGATGCCGGTGGCGCTCTCCCCCACTGGACTAACCGGCATGCAGCATGCCGATGGCGAGATGCTGGCGGCGAAAGCGGCGGAAGAATTCGGCGTGCCTTTCACGCTTTCCACCATGAGCATATGCTCCATCGAGGATGTCGCCTCCGTCACCTCCAAACCTTTCTGGTTCCAGCTTTACGTGATGAAGGATCGCGACTTCGTCAATAATCTCATCGATCGCGCCAAAGCCGCCGGATGCTCGGCGCTGGTGCTGACGCTCGACCTGCAAATTCTCGGCCAGCGCCACAAGGACCTGCGCAACGGCCTCTCCGCCCCGCCGAAATTCACCCCGAAACACATCTGGCAGATGGCGACACGGCCAAGATGGTGCCTCGACATGCTGCGCACGCAACGCCGCAGCTTCGGCAATATCGTCGGCCACGCCAAGAACGTCTCCGACCTCTCGTCGCTCTCCTCCTGGACGGCCGAGCAATTCGATCCCCGCCTGTCGTGGAAGGATGTCGAATGGATCAAGGAGCGTTGGGGCGGCAAGCTCATACTCAAGGGTATCCTTGACGAGGAAGATGCGCGCGCCTCGCTCGATACTGGCGCGGACGCCATCATCGTCTCCAACCACGGCGGTCGCCAGCTCGACGGCGCGCATTCCTCGATCGCCATGCTGCCGAGGATCGTCGATGCCGTTGGCGACAGGGTGGAGGTACATATGGACGGCGGCATTCGCTCCGGCCAGGACGTGCTGAAGGCAGTAGCACTCGGCGCCAAGGGAACCTACATCGGCCGCCCGTTCCTCTACGGCCTCGGCGCGGATGGCAAGCAGGGCGTGACGACGGCGCTCGAGATCATCCGCAAGGAAATGGATATCAGCATGGCGCTTTGCGGGAAGCGGCTGATTACGGACGTCGATCGCAGCATTCTGGCGTGATGGTGACGACACAGCATACAACGTAAAGATCGAAGCCGATGCTTCGGTAAGAATATCGCCTTTACGCCGCCTCCCTCATTCCTGTGCTTGTCACAGGGATCCAGCGAGCCCAAGCCCTTGGGCTGAACGGACTATTCTCGTCGCGCAGACGCGCGCCGGCTGGATTCCTGTGACAAGAACAGGAATGAGGTGGAGAAGTCCGCTCAATGTCCAATCGTCTTCGAAAACACATTGACGATCACCACCCCGGTCACGATGAACCCAAGACCAACCACCGCAGCAATATCGAGCGTCTGGCGGAACACGAAATAGCCAATGCCGGAAATGAGCACGATGCCAAGCCCGCTCCAGATCGCATAGGCAACGCCGACCGGCAGCGCCCGGAGCGTGAACGACAGGAGATAAAAGGCCGCACCGTAAAACAGCGCCATCAGCACCGTCGGCAACAGCTTGGTGAATTGCTGCGATTGCTGCAGAAAGGAAGTTGCGATGACCTCGCAGACGATAGCCGCGACAAGCGCCCCATAAGTCAAAACAGCCGCGTTCATCGTTCCACTTCCTTTTTCGTCTGGGCGATCATCCGGGCCCTCAGAGCCGCCCTGTCGCCACCCGCT
Source organism: Agrobacterium sp. 16-2014-1-2a (assembly GCF_053522705.1). Taxonomy (NCBI): domain Bacteria; kingdom Pseudomonadati; phylum Pseudomonadota; class Alphaproteobacteria; order Hyphomicrobiales; family Rhizobiaceae; genus Agrobacterium; species Agrobacterium sp. 16-2014-1-2a. Next base: position 246,456 of record NZ_JBNWBX010000002.1, on the reverse strand, counting down.
TTACCGTCGTCGGCCAGTAGATCGGCAAACCAGATGCCGTCAGCCGCAAGCCGCACCATCTCCGGGACCACCCCGTCATCCGTTTCTTTATGACGGGCAAGGCGCCCCTCAATCCAGCTGTTCCACATGCGCCGAAGCGACGGTTCACCGACCATGGAAACCGAGATCGCTGCCCATTGCCTGCCCGAATCCCTGCCCCGATCCGAGAAAACCGCGTTCACATAGGCCCTTGTGAAGCTCCCAAAAGCTTCACAATCCTGTGAGATGAGGTCGTCGATCTCAGTGTCCAGAGCCGCCAGAAGGTCAGTCATCACCGCTTCCAGCAGCACCTGCTTGGAGGGAAAATGATGAAACAACCCACCCTTCGTCACCCCGGCGGCATCGGCCACTGCCTGCACGGAAAGCGCCGCAACCCCCTGCTCGGCAGCGAGTTTCGCCGCGCAATCGAGAAGATTGCGGCGCACGATCTCAGGCTGCTTTTTGCGTTCATGTGCATTTGTCATGGTCAAAAACATACCGGATGGTTGGTTTCTTTGCAAGGAAATTGTGAGGGCGACGGCCGACTTGAATTTCATACTTAATTAAGCATGAAAGCGATCTCTAAAGTTTTAGCGGTTTTGTTGCCGGAAAGTGTCAGTAAAACTTCGCCCATCGCGGCGATCGAACATAAAGGGGTGGACCATGTCGGGAACGATCAAACGGGGAATGGCGGGCGCATGGGTATTCGCACTCGCCTTCTTTTGCGCGATCCTCTCATTGCAGGCATCGCCTGCGCAGGCCGGTTATTCCCATTTCATCATGGATGCCAATACCGGAAAGGTCCTCGCCGCGCAGAACGCCGATGTGCTGAACCACCCGGCATCGCTGACCAAGATGATGACGCTCTATATGACCTTCGAGGCGTTGCACGCCGGCCGGATTCGCTGGGACCAGAAGATAAGGATGTCCAGGAACGGCGCAGCCGTCATCCCCTCGAAGCTTTATGTGCGTGAGGGCCAGACGTTTACGGTGCGCGAAGCCGTCTACGGCATGATCGTCAAATCCGCCAATGACATGGCGGAAGGCATGGGCGACCATCTCGGCGGGTCCGAGGCACAATTTGCGCAGATGATGACCCGTAAGGCCCGCCAGCTTGGCATGACCAAGACGGTTTTCCGCAACGCCTCCGGCCTGCCCAGCAAATCGCAGGTGACGACGGCGCGCGACATGGCGAAACTCGGACTTGCGCTGCAGCGCGACTTTCCGAAAGAATACGGCCTCTTTGCCATGGAATCCTTCAGCTTCCGGGGCAAGCGCATCCGTGGCCACAATAATCTGATGTATCGCTATCAGGGCATGGACGGCATCAAGACCGGTTACACCAATGCGTCGGGCTTTAACCTCGTCAGCGCCATCAATCACAATGGCCGCCGTGTCGTTGGCGTCGTGCTGGGCGGCAAGACCGCGCGCAGCCGCGATGCGCAGATGGCTGCTCTGCTGGACAAGGCGATGCCGCAGGCCTCGAGAAACCGTAATACCGAACAGCTGGTGGCAAGCGCCAATGTCAGCCGCACCTTCGATGTGCCGCCCGCAGCCGTCCCTCCGGCAGCAGTACCACTACCGATGTTTGCCGAGCGTCGCGCCGATCCGATCGCCATGCAGATCGCCACGGCGAACAGCCAGATGGCGGATATGATCCAGGTCTCTGCCATTCCGAAACCCGCACCCGCTGCACAAATGACCGGCCAGCGCAGCCGCTGGGAAGTACAGATCGCCGCCACCGACAGCGAAGCTGCCGCCCGCTCGCTGCTCGCCAATGCGCGCTCCAACATCGCCGGCAGCTACTCCGGCATCGCGCCCTATACCGAAGCGGTGCAAAGCGGATCGGCAACGCTCTACCGCGCCCGCTTTACCGGCTTTGAAGACCAGTCTTCGGCGGTTTCCGCCTGTAAGGAGTTGAAGGCGCAGTCTTATGCCTGCGTTGTCATGAACAGCGAAGGGTAAGTACTACCGCTTGAGCCAACCGTTTTCCAACGCATCGGCCAGATACGGAATGCCGTTGACCTTCGCCATCTCGGCCATGGCAAGATTATCGTAGCGTATCTGCCGGAAATAGACCTGCCAGCCGCGTGCGGTTTCTTCCAGCACGGCATAGCTGGCAAGCGGATGACCGACTTCGACATGATGGTCGAACGGCGTGCCATCCTTCCAGCCGGGGCAGCCGACGCTGCCGGTATTGACGATCAGGCGGCCATCGGAGAGCTGCACGGTGCGGGCGATATGTGTGTGGCCGCAAAGCATCAGCGGCTGGGTGATGCCATCAGCCATGGCCTCGATTTCGGAAAGCGGTCGCAATTTCAACACCCCTTCCGGCGAAAGCGTTTCCAGCCAGTACTCCAGATCACCGCGCGGCGAGCCGTGGCAGCAATAGGCGACGTCCTTGAAAACCATGCTGAACGGCAGGGTGTGCAGCCAGTCCAGATGCGCGGCGGTCAGCTGCGCATGCGCCGGCCTCTCCCAGCTGCCCATCTCTTCCGGCGCGCGCTCGATCAATTCGCGATCATGATTGCCGAGAACGCTGGGTATCCAGTTGCCAACCAGCACATCGCCGGTAAAACCCGCTTCCAGCGGACCACTGAAGCAATCGCCGAGATTGACGATGTCCTTGATGCCCAGCCTCGCGATATCCTCAAGCACGGCCTCCAGTGCGGCGCAGTTTCCATGAATATCGGCAATGGCGGCAAAGATCATGGCGGTCAGCTTCCTCGATAGGTGGAGTAACTATAGGGCGAAAGCAGAAGCGGCACATGGTAATGGCCGCTCTCGTCGGCAATGCCGAAACGGATGGGGATGATGTCGAGAAAGGCGGGTTCCGCCAGGGTGACGCCCTTGCCACGCAGATAATCGCCCGCATGGAAAACCAGCTCGTATTCCCCTGCCTTGAAGCTGTCGCCCACAAGTAGCGGCCCGCCATCAACGCGGCCATCGCTATTGGTCTTAACCGTCTTAATCTTCTTGCGACGATCACCCGAGAGCCGGTAAAGCTCGATTGTCAGCCCCTCGGCGGGCGTGCCATGGGCGGCATCGAGGACATGGGTGGTCAAACCGGTCATAGGCTGGGCTCCGCGATCATGTAGGGCGCATCGAAAAAATGCTCTTCCAGATTGTCGCCCGGCCCCTCGCGATCGGCAACCAGAAAATCCGAAATCGCCTGCAACGGCATCAACGGGTAATGCCAGACGTTGCGGCGGTAGTTCACGCCCTGATCCCCGCACGCCAGAAAAACCTGCGGCAGACCAGGCTTGCCGCCCTCGTCCTCGGCAACGACGACAAGGAAAGGCCTGCCGGACAGCGGCGAGAAACTCTGGCTGCCGAGCGGATGCCGCTCCATCATCTCGATAGTATGGGGAAAGGTACGCGGCTGTCCGCGGAAAATATTGAGGATGATGCGCGCACCCTCGCCCGCTGCCTCGGGTGCCGCAAGCGCATGATGCCGCTCGGTCTGGCCGCCATTGATGTGGCGCATGGAAGAGGGTGTGATTTCGATCACATCACCGAAGGATGCGAACGCCTCTTTGGTGAGAGGCTTGATCTCGAGAAAATCAGTCAAATGTCATTCACCTTGGGCATGCCAGTTTCGGAGAAGTGAGAGACGCGCCTGCAAATCCGGAATGCTCTGCGTTATCGTTTTCCAGACCACCGAGAGTTCCGCCCGGAAATAATCATGCACGATCAAATTGCGCATACCCTTCATCTTTATCCAGGGGATTTCCGGGTGCTGCTGTAAAAACGCGGGGTAATACTTGTCCAGTTTTGCGACCGCCTCGCCAATCAGGGCAAGGCACATCATCACCGCCATCTGGGTTCGCGTATCGGAAGAAAAAGTGGCCTCATCCATATCCTGAATGAAATCCCGTATTCGGGAGGCGGCAACATCCATCTCCTTCAGGTAGAGCAGAAGTCGATCCGTACTCATACTGCTTTGGCTTCCATCAGAACACGCGCCCGGATATCCGAGTGCAGGCCGCCTGAGGTGACGACGTCAACCTCGACACCGAGGATAGTCTTCAGTTCCTCCAGCAATCCGCCAAGATCGAACAGAGTGGTCCCCGGCAACGCATCCACCAGAATATCCAGATCGCTGTCCGGCCTGTCTTCGCCACGGGCGACGGAACCGAACACGCGCGGGTTTGCCGCGTTGAAGCGCTTCGTTGCTTCGCGGATCGCTTCCCTGTTCTTTTCCAGCACCTCGGAGGGTCTCATGGCCTCAATCTCCAGATAGCACGAGTATAGCGGAACGACCGCCGCTCGCCAATTCAACCCTCGGGCAGCATCGAGGAAAGGCGCAGCCAGGCGATCTTTTCCACCTGCGCCGTCGCCGTCGCAAATTCTGTCGCCGCATCATTGCCGATACGCGTCTCGAAGGCGGAGAGAATATCGTGCCTGTTCAGCCCCTTGACTGCAATGATGAATGGAAAGCCGAATTTTTGCGTATAGGCGGAGTTCAGCTCGGTGAAGCGCGCATGCTCCTCGGGCGAAAGCCGGTCAAGCCCTGCGCCCGCCTGTTCATTGCGGCTATCGGCGGTCAACTCACCTGCTATTGCGAGCTTGCCGGCAAGATCAGGATGCGCGCGCAAAACACCCAGCCGTTCCGCTTCGGAGGCGGCACGAAACTGCGCGCATAATCCGCCATGAACCGCCTTCGCCGTTAACTCCAGACCTGCGCCTCCAACATCATAGGCCCGTTCGGCGATAAAAGGCGAATGTTCGAACACACCGCCGAAACGGCTGACAAATTCATCCCGCGTCAGCATCAGAGCGTTCCCGGCTTGTGGTTTTCATGCCAGTGACGAGCGATCTCGATACGCTGCGGGATCCACACCTTTTCATGGCCCAGCACATATTCGATGAAACGGCGAAGGGCTGCGGCGCGGCCGGGACGGCCGACGAGACGGCAATGCAGGCCGACGCTCATCATCTTCGGCGCGCCTTCAAGCCCTTCCTGATAAAGAACGTCGAAAGCGTCTTTCAGATAGGCGAAGAACTGGTCGCCGGAATTGAAACCCTGCGGCGTGGCGAAACGCATATCATTGGTGTCGAGCGTGTAGGGAATGATCAGGAACGGTTCATCCTGCAATCCCTTCACCCAATAGGGCAGATCGTCGGCATAGGAATCGGACGAATAGAGAAAACCACCCTCTTCCATGACGAGACGCAACGTATTGTCGGAAGGCTTGCCCTGATACATGCCAAAGGGGCGCTCGCCCGTCAGCTCCGTATGCAGGCGCACGGCTTCGGCAATATGCTTGCGCTCTTCCTCCTCGGAAAAATCCTTGTATTCCAGCCAGCGATAACCGTGGCTGGCGATTTCCCAACCCGCTTCCTTCATTGCCGCAACGGCTTGCGGGTTGCGCGCCATGGCAGCGGTCACGCCATAAACAGTTGTGGTGACGCCAAGATCGGTGAACATGCGCCACAGCCGCCAGAAACCGGCGCGTGAGCCATATTCGTAGATCGATTCCATGTTTAGGTTGCGCTGGCCCGGCCACGGCTGCGCGCCGACGATTTCCGACAGCAGCGATTCCGACGCCTTGTCATTGTCGAGAATGCAGCTTTCGCCGCCCTCTTCGTAATTGATGACGAATTGCACGGCGATGCGTGCGCCGCCCGGCCATTTCGGATCGGGACTATTGCGGCCGTAGCCCACCAGATTGCGGGAGTAATTCTCGGAAATCATTCAGCCACCCAAAACACCTCTCCCGACGCGGAACCCGCTTCTGGAAGACATGAGCAAAACAACCATCCGAAGGTGTCTGCCCGGAACGGGTAAACACGACACGCTTCAGACATGCGATGCACGGACGGTAGCATCCGCATTCGGAATGTCGAGAGCAATTTTGCCGACATTCCGATGCTTTTTTGTGTACGATTTCTGTGGGGCGCTTCTCAGGCGATCTTTCGGGCGGAAACACGACCCATGGGATGCAGCGAATGCACCCGGAAAGGCGCGCCGGGTTCATCCTCGATGAAAAGCGCAAGGCTGGAAAATGACAGAGGCCGGGTGAGCAGCGGCTCGAAAACCTTGCGCACGGCACGCTCGATCCTCTGGCTGCTGGAAGGCTCGACACCGCCCGTCAGCGACATCTGAAAACGGAACTCGTCCATCACATGCGGACTGCCCCAGCGATGCAGATTGGTCAGCTGCGAAGCCGAAAGCCGGTCGGGATCCGCCCGCTCGATTTCCGCCTCGGAGAGCGGCGCGCGGTAGCGGTCGAATTCCTGCACCACACGGGCTGCGAAAAAATTCAGCACTTCGCAGGGACGCTCGGGAACGAGGCTGAAGACATTGTCATGCCGCGCTACTATAAGTTGTGGCAGCGTGAAGGGGTCCTGCCTGCCGGAAAAATACATCAGGTCGCGCAACAACGCGGCCTCGGAATGACCTTCGGCAAGACGGAACGGGGCTTTTATGGTGCCGTGGAAACCATAACGGCGCGGCAGGGCGGTATGGTAGGAAATCTCCTGCATGCCGAGATCGATCGTGCCCGGCGGCTCCACCGCATGGCCTGAATAGGCATCGCGTCCCAGCCACGCGGCAGCCGCCTGCGTCAGCGGGTCGTTGGGGGAAGGCGTGAAATGGATGGCGTATCGCATGCGCTATCACCTCGCCGCAAATGCGGCCAAACGGGGCTCTTTGCAGGCCAGCAAGTAAGCGATTTGCGTGACAGATTAACGACGTGGACCAAACTAATCAGAAGTTTCTAAAGTCCGGACGGCAATACTCACGTGTTCTTGAAGGCGAAAACCGGAAGGCACGTCCGGCGTGTGGCCACACACGGCCTGCAACGCAGCATCTGCAAGATAGTGGGCAAGGCCGAAGCTGACCTTGAAGCCGCCCGATAACGCCACGAGCCGCGGATATTCGGAAAGTGTACCCACCATCGGGTCCCGTCCAACCGCCTTCGGCCGCAACCCGGCCCAGCGTTCGATCACCGGCGCACGGCCAAGCGACGGCACCACGGCGCATGCATCCGCGAGCAATTTTTCCAGCTTTTCGTCGGTGCTGAATGGATCGGAAAAACAATCTTCGCTGGTACTGCCGATGGCGACAGTGCCATCCTCATGCGGCACGATGTAGAGACCGTTCAGAAACACGACCGGCATGGCCGGATCGGCCGCAGCATCCAGAAGGGCGGCCTGCCCCTTCACCGCCTGTCCAAGCACAATGCCGGGTTCCAGACCGATGGCATCGCGGATCAGCGCGAAGGAACCATGGCCGTTCGCGACGATGACATGATCGAAGGCGACCTCGTCGCCCGACGACAGCACCGCCCGCCCTTTATCCGGATCGAGCGAGACGACGCGGCACTGTTCCGCCACCCGCACATACCGGGCGTTGCGGAGGAAAGCCGACAGAAGGGCGATCATCGCCCGGGGAGAAACCCGTGCGGCCAGCGTATCCAGCACGAAGCCCGCTTGTCCCGCCGCATCGTCCACCCATCCGGTAACGGAAGGGCTGTCACCGACATGCCAGTGGAACCGGCGCCCGTCTGAAACCCAGTTTTCCCCGGCATCCCGCTCGTGCCGTTCGGCAATGCTGCGCAAATGTGGTTTCGGCAGGGGAATGATCCGGCCGCAGCGCCGATAACCGGCGGAAAGCCCGGTCTCGGCTTCCAACTCGGCGATCTGTTTTTCCAGCGCAACGAGAGCGTCGAACTGGAATTGCTTCTTGTCCGACCAGCGGTCCGGCATATGCGGCATCAGTGCGCCCAACAGCCCGCCGCTTGCACCATCTCCAAGACGGCCCGCTTCCAGCAGCAGGGCGTTTATGCCCATCCTCTCTGCCTTGACGGCAGCCCACAGCCCCATGATGCCGCCACCGACGATGAGGAGCGGCACCGAGCCAGGCAATCTTGGTGCCCGCAATCTTGGTGATTGACCAGATTCGAAAGCGGGACTATCGGCATTAGTCATGACACATTCCAAGGAAAACACCGCAGATATCGGTTCGGCAGCCGACAATCCGCCCGCCGCGCTCGACTGGCGTGAGGGGGATATGCCCTATTCGCTGGCCTTTGACGATCATTTTTATTGCCAGACGGATGGCAGGCTGGAATGCGGCCATGTCTTCCTGTCCGGAAACGGCCTGCCGCAGCGCTGGCTTGAGCGAGAGAGCATCTTCCGCGTCGGCGAACTTGGCTTCGGCACCGGTCTCAATCTCTGCGAGACCTGGCGTCAATGGAAAGAGGTGCGCAACGGTCACTCCAAGCTGCATTTCATGTCCTTCGAACTCTACCCGATGAAGGCGGACGAGATCGACCGGGCGCTTTCCCGCTGGCCGGAAGTTGATACCGAACGCAAGGCACTGGTCGCCCGCTGGCCGGCGGACCCGAAAGGCGAGGTCGATATCGAACTGGACGACCAGACGCGCCTGACAGTGGTGTGCGGCGAAGCGCTCACCGGCATTTCCGGCAGAAGCGAAGGCTTCGACGCCTGGTTTCTGGACGGTTTCGCCCCTGCCCGCAATCCCGACATGTGGTCGCTGGAAATCATGCAGACGCTGTTCGGCAAAACGGTACCGGGGGGCACATTCGCCACCTATGCCGCCGCTGGCTTCGTCCGCCGCAACCTCATCGCCGCCGGTTTTGAACTGGAGCGCCGCAAAGGGTTTGCCGGAAAGCGTGAGATGCTGTGCGGCACCAAGCCATCCCGCTGAGGCGGCTCCCACAGCAGCAACCGGCCTTCACTGTCAGGCGGTCGGCACGTCGCGGCGTGGCATCGCGTCTCCCAGCCATTGCGCGATCTTGTCCTCGAGAATTTCGGGGCTGATGGGCTTCGACAGATAATCATCCATGCCTGCTGCGATGCAGAGCTCGCGGTCCGCGTCCTGTGTATGCGCGGTAACGCCGATGATCGGAACATGCCGGCCGTCGGCAGCCGCCTGTTCGGCGGAGCGGATTGCCATTGTCGCCTGATGCCCGTTCATCACCGGCATCGACACATCCATAAGGATGACGGCGGGATTGTGCTCCTCCCACGCCTGAACGGCCTTCTTGCCATTGCCGACGATCAGGAACCGCAAACCCGCCTGCTGCAATATCTGGGTGAAGACGATCTGGTTGACGTCGTTGTCCTCGGCCACCAGCACATCCACAAGGCAGGGTCGGCGTCGGTCTGGAACCATCGTCGGAGGTGACACAACCCGCCGCTTCTTGTCCGTGGGGCCATTGTCTGGCCGCACCGGCGCATCGCTGCCACCTGAGCCCAGCCCCTGCGGATCCTGCCGGGCGCGCTTCTGCCGCACATCCCGCACCACATCGAACAGGGTGGAACGCAACAGACGCGCCCGCGCCGGCTTCATCAGATGCGCCTGCACGCTGAGATCGGTGAAAAGGCTCTCGTCACCTACGACATCCATAGACGTCAAGAACACGATTGCGATATCGTCGAAACGACTATCCGCCCTGATCCGCTCGACCACATCCAGCCCGTTCATAACAGGCATGTGATAATCGAGAATGATGGCGTCGATGGTAAAACCGAGGGATGCAGCCTCCTGCAGCACGGCAATGCCTGATGGCCCGTCCTGCACAGCATGGCCGTCGATACCCCATGTCTTCAACTGCTCCGTCAATATGCGGCGATTGACATCGTTATCGTCGATGACGAGTACGCGTATATCCTCGATCGCCATGGCAAGAAGCGGAGCGTCGCGCCGTTTTTCCGTAACGTGAAACGGAATATTGACCTCGAAGGTCGATCCCTTGCCGACTTCGCTCACCACATTGATCGTACCGTCGAAAAGACCGACAAGACCGACCGTGATCGCCAGTCCCAATCCCGTTCCCTCGTGCCGCCGCGTCGCTGAGCCGTCGACCTGGCTGAATTTGTCGAAGATGGTTTCGAGCTTGTCTGCGGGAATGCCGATGCCGCTATCTTCGACGCGCAGCGACAGAATGGTCTCCGACGCTTCCGCCGACTGCGCCGAAAGTTCGATCAGCACATGCCCCATTTCCGTGAACTTGACGGCGTTTCCAACAAGATTGGTGACGACTTGGCGGAACCGCCCGGCGTCCCCCATGACCTTGCCGAAAACCGACGGATCGATCCGGACGACAAGTTCTATGTTCTTTTCCAGCGCCGCTGAGGACAGGAGGGAAACCACATCCTCCACCGCTTCCGCCGGATCGAAAGGCACGCTGCGCAGCTTCATCTGCCCGGCCTCGATCTTGGAGAAGTCGAGAATGTCGTTGATGATCGTCAGGAGCGCATTGCCGGATTTGACGATGATATCGGTGAAGGTTTTCTGGCGTGTATCCAGATTGGATTTGGCCAGAAGTTCCGCCATGCCGAGCACGCCATTCATCGGCGTGCGGATTTCATGGCTCATATTGGCAAGGAATTCAGATTTGGCGCGATCTGCCGCTTCCGCGCGGGAAAGCAGCCGCTGCAACTCCTCCTCGCGCATCTTCATCTCGGTGACGTCGGTGACGATGATGAGCCAGTAATTGCCGGAACTGTTGGTCGCTTCCAGATTGAGCCACGTCTTTCCGGCAATATGGATCAGCCAGGAGAACGGCCTGTTGGCGGCTATGTGCTCTCTCCAGGCGGTCAGCGTCGCGGCCGCCTCCTCTTTGGTGCCAAAATCTCCGCGCCCGGCACAATGGGCAAAGAACCCCGACCAGTTGCAGCCCTTTTCCAACAGCTGCGGCGGCACATCGAACATTCGCGCCACAGCCTCGTTGGACATGATGATGGTTCCCTGCTCGACCAGCACCAGCCCCTGCGCCATGGCGCGCGTGGCACCCTGCATATATTCGCCGACACGCTCAAGCTCGGCCTTTGCCTCACTGATCTCGGCGTCGCGCATGCGCACGTCGGTCACATCGGCATAGGTGCTGAGGATTTTTCCGCCGTCGAGGCGGGTCTTGGAAATGACGGTGACCTTGCCGCTTTTGCTGCGCACCTCGCGCGGCGTGAAGACCTTGTCGTTGAGCAGCCGTTCTGCGCGCTGGTTGTAGAGCTCCTCGAAGGGTATATCGCCATAGTCATAAAGGCCGCTTTCGAAATTCGCCTCCATGAATTCGCGATAGCTTTTGCCGACAAGCGACTTCTCGCCGCCGATTTCGCCCCATAACGTCTCGAAGCACGGATTGACATATTCGATGACGAGATCCGCGTTGAGGAGCAGTACGCCAACCGGCAGGGCATGAAGAACCGTTTCGAACTGGCGATGCAGCGCTTCGGCCTGCGCCTGCGCCGCGATCAGCGCATTTTCCCGCTCCTTCAGCAGGCTGACATCGGTGACTGAACCCACCAGATAATATTCGTCATCGGGCGTCGTGACCCGGCCGAGCCGGGTTATGACCGGAACGGCGCCGCCATCCGAAAGCGGAATGGTTCCCGTCTTTTCAATCGCCTCTCCGGTTCGCAGGATATGCTCGTTTTCCCGCTGGAACTCTGCGCCCTCCTCCGGAAACATCTCGCATTCGGTCTTGCCCAAATAGTCGGCGAGGCTGCCGCCCCGGAATTTCTCAAAGGCCGCATTGGCAAAGGTCAGCCGCCTGTCCTGGTCCCGCAGGAACACGCCCACGGGCAATTGCTCAAGCGCGGCGCGTAGCAGCCAGGTCTCGCGGATCTGCTTGCTAAGCAGGGTCTCATGCGCCTTGAACTCCGTCACATCGACGCGAAGCCCCACCAGCATGCCGTTTTCCAGCCGCTTGTTGACCATACGCACCCAGCGGCCATCGGCAAACTGCTCCACCCTTTCGAGATAGGGCAGGGAAAAATCCCGCAACTGCTTCTGCAGCCATGCCTGGTAATCCGGATCGTCCGATTTCACGCTGCGGTAGCCGCTCGAGAAATAGACCGCCTCCATCAGCGTCTCAAGCCGGGTGCCCGGCTTTAGCTGGAGGTTGAAATCACTGTAGAATTCCACAAAACGCGCATTGCAATAGACGAGCCGGTTTTCACGGTCATAAATCACGATGCCGGCATCGATGAGGTCGATAACGCCGCTGTCGAACAGCAGGTCGGCGCTGCCGCCGTCCGAAACACCCTTCACGACAGAGGGCGCCTCTTCGAACACCTCAAACAGGAACAGACTGCCGTCATCGCCGGTGAAACGTTCGCAACGCAGCTTGTAAGGCCCTGAAGACGCTGCACCATGGCATGAAATCACTTCGTCCGTGGCAAAGACCAGCGAGCGGCGCTCCCTGTCCTCACGCTCGGCATCGCGAATATCGGCGGAAAGGGCAAGGCTCGTGTGGCCCGTGAACGCGGCGGGCGGACGCCCCATGACCCGGCCATAGGCTGCATTGACCATGAGGTAGCGAAGCTCGCTGTCCTTGATGCACGCGGGCAAATCCAGGGCGGCGATTGCCCCGTAAGCTTTTTCTAGCAACCCGCATCCTTGGGTCAAGCGATACTCCACACCGTGCAGTTCCATCCTTGTCGAATCAAATATTTCCAGACGTCGTTGCAAAAACGTTATGTGAGAAAACCGCTATTTGCTATGTGCGGAATGGTCGCTTTACCCTTTTTTAACCATAATTATTCGCGAGCCTCCGCGCCGCGCCGGTAATCGCCAGCCTGCCTTCTGCATGGCAGCCATGCGCCGCGAGACGGCAGCGTTACAAAACTATTGCTTGACTTTACGCCATAAAACGCCCACATGCCGGTCAAGCTTTCACCTTCGGCAGCCGCGTGAGCTGCAGCACATGACCAAGATGACTTGGCCCGCATGAAGGAAAAGCGCAACGAATACAGAAGACGGCGTTTTGCCGCACTGATGCGCAGAAAGTTATTCCAACCCACAAGTTCCCAATTCACGCGGGGTTCTTGACGCCGAAACCGCCGGACAGCAGCAACTGCTCCGGACGATTGGTTTTTGGCGCCCCGAAAGGCATTACTATTGACCAGTTTTAGCGAACTCGGCCTCTCTGAAAAGATTGTGGCCAGCGTTACCCAGCTCGGCTACACAACCCCCACCCCCATTCAGGCAAAGGCCATTCCGCTGCTGCTTGAAGGCCGTGATCTCATCGGCCTCGCACAGACCGGCACGGGCAAGACGGCAGCATTCGGCCTGCCCATCATCGAAATGCTGATGAAGCAAGCCGACCGCCCGGCAAACCGCACCACCCGCACCCTCATCCTTGCACCGACCCGCGAACTGGTGAACCAGATCGGCGAAAACCTGCGCTCCTTCGTGAAGAAGACGCCGCTGCGCATCAACCAGGTTGTCGGCGGCGCGTCGATCAACAAGCAGCAGCTTCAGCTCGAAAAAGGCACGGACGTCCTGGTGGCGACACCCGGTCGCCTGCTGGACCTCATCGCCCGCAACGCGATCTCGCTTTCCAAGGTCACCTATCTGGTGCTTGATGAAGCCGACCAGATGCTCGATCTGGGCTTCATTCACGATCTGCGCAAGATTTCCAAGATGGTTCCGGCCAAGCGCCAGACCCTGCTGTTTTCGGCAACGATGCCGAAGGCGATTTCCGAGCTTGCCAGCAACTTCCTGACGGACCCGATCAAGGTCGAGGTAACACCTCCGGGCAAGGCCGCCGACAAGGTCGAGCAGTACGTGCATTTCGTCGCCGGCAAGAACGACAAGACCGACCTTCTGAAGAAGTCGCTCAACGAAAACCCGGATGGCCGCTCGATCGTTTTCCTGCGCACCAAGCACGGCGCGGAAAAGCTCTACAAGCATCTGGAACATATCGGCTTCAAGGTCGCTTCCATCCACGGCAACAAGAGCCAGGGCCAGCGCGAGCGGGCACTGAAGGGCTTCAAGGACGGTGAGATCAAGGTTCTGGTCGCAACCGACGTCGCTGCCCGCGGCATCGATATTCCGGCCGTGACGCACGTCTTCAACTATGACCTGCCGGAAGTGCCCGACGCCTATGTCCACCGCATCGGCCGTACCGCCCGTGCCGGCCGCGACGGCATTGCCATCGCGTTCTGCGCACCGGACGAAACACGTCTGCTGCACGATATCGAAAAGCTGATGAAGATCGATATCCCGGTTGCATCCGGTGAACGTCCGGCCGGTCTTGCCAGCCCGACGCGCCCGAACAACAACAACCGTGGTCGCAACAACAATGGCGGCCAGCCGCGTGGACCCCGCGAAGGCGGACGCCACAATGGCGAGCCCCGTCCCTCGCGTCACCACGCCCCGCGTGATGCGGACAATGATCTGGAAGTCACGTCAGACTTCAAGCGCGTGAAGACGGCGGAAGGTGACGCAGGTCGCCCGGCCGGCCCTCGCAAGCAGCGCCGCCCTGCCCGCAAGCCCGGCGGCAGCGGTGGCAACCGTCACGCTCCTGCTGGCGGCAACGGTCAGGAAAAGCGCGCTTCCGGCAACGGAAACGGCAATCGCGGCCGTAACCGCTAAGTAACTTAACTCTGCGCGAGCCGATTCCCCGGTATCGCGTGTTTACCTTCAAACCCCGCAAGCGCAGGCTTGCGGGGTTTTCTTTTTGCTCTCAACCGCCCTGCGCCAAAGACCTGCGCCGCGACGGCAGGGTCATGGCCAGCACCCCGGCAATCACGCAGACAAGACCCACCCACATTGCAGGCGTCGGCACTTCTCCAAGAAACACCATGCCAATGGCGACACCGATCGGAACCCGCAAATACGCCTGCGACGTGGTACCGACCGAACCGAGCGTCTGCATCAGCCGGAAATAGACCATGAAGGCGAGCGCGGTTGAAAAGACGCTGAGGCACACAAGTGCGGTGAGCGACGCCGGAGATGGCGACAATGTCCAGGGCCGGTCAACGATCACGCTCACCGGCAGCAGAAGCACGGCGCCGCAGATCAGCGAGCCGGCGGCAGGCATAGCGGGATCGAGACCCCTGAAGTTTTTGCTGAAGATGGCGGCACAGGCGTAGGAAAAGGCTGCAGTCAGCACGGCAATCTGGCTCCACAGCGCCTCACCCGCCCCGTTCAACGCATCCAGACCGATGATGAGACAGACACCTGTCATGCCCGCAACGGTGCCGAACAGCTTGCGCCCGCTGACCTGTTCATGCCGGATGATCAGCGCGGTGAGAAGAAAGGTGAAGATCGGCGTCGTCGCATTGAGGATGACGGCGAGACCGGCATCGATGCTCTGCTCCGCCCACGCGATCAGCGTGAAAGGCAACACGCTGTTGATGCAGGCCTGAACGAAGAAGAGCCGCCATGTCGCGAAATCCCGCGGCAACCGCAGCCCGCGCAGGCGAATGACCGCCAGCAGCAACAGACCGGCAATCAGGGTTCTTGCGGCAATGAAGGTCAGCGGTGGTATGGTCTCCACCCCGATCTTGATGAAAGTGTAGGATGCTGCCCACAGAGTGGACAACAGGGCAAGCAGCAGCAATTCGCGGGCGATAGGGTTTTGACTGGTCACGGATCAATTTTCCAACTGCGTTCAGGATGAACCGTTCCTAACCCGAAAACAAGCATCTATGCTTCGGTGACGGCCGAAGTTTCCACCGCTTCAAAAGCATGAAGCCCCGCACGGTACCAGCCATGCGGGGCTTCAATGACAGACCGGTGATTGCAGCGGCCGATCAGGCCCGGCGTTCATCCACCGAGAAAGCGCCCGGACCGGCAAACACGAGATAAAGGAAGATGAAGCAGAACAGGATCGCGGCGTCGCCCCCATTGAGCGCGGGGAAGAAGCTCTTAGGCCCGTGCGCAATGAAATAGGCAACAGCCATCTGGCCGGACAGGATGAAGGCAACCGGACGCGTGAAAAGGCCGACCAGCACGAGAATGCCGCCAACGGCTTCCAGAAGCGCCGCCACCAGCAGCATCGTCGGCAGGGAGCCGTCCATCTGCGATGCCGGGAAACCGAACAGCTTCTGCGTTCCATGCGAAATGAAAAGCAGCGCCGTCATGATGCGCAGCGCCCCGAGTGCCTGCGGGCGGTAGCGGGAGAGATTGTCTAAAATTGCCATGTTCATGTGTCCCCGTTGAAGTGGTGCGACGCTCGATACAGCGCAATCATGCCTTTATGGATACACGTCTCGAACACCGAAAATCACATTTCCGATATAGCAGAACTCCCTTAAATACATAAAGGGAGTCATTCTACACATGGTTGATTTTCCACCATAAAACTGGACTCATGTGGAAAAAATCAACCCAAGGATACAGGCATTTTTTCGAGTGGCAAAGGCGGAAAAATCCGCCTCTCCGTCAGGCCTGCAACACCACGACCCTGGAGCCAACCGGCACGCGGCTGTAAAGATCGATGATGTCGTGGTTCAGCATCCGGATACAGCCGCTTGACATGGCGTGGCCGATGGATTGCGGCTGGTTGGTGCCGTGCAGACGGAACATGGTGTCGTTGCCGCCGCGATAGAGGTAGAGCGCCCGTGCGCCGAGCGGGTTGTTCGGGCCCCCCTCCATGCCGCCGGCGTATTTCAGATTGCGCGGATCACGGCGCATCATGTTTGCGGTCGGCGTCCAGGAAGGCCATTCCGACTTCCGGCCGATATAGGCGTCGCCCTTCAGCGCAAGCCCCTGGCGACCGACGCCGACGCCGTAACGCATTGCCCGTCCATCGCCCAGTACGTAGTAAAGACGCCGCGCGGGCGTATCCACAATCACCGTTCCAGCCGGATGCGCGGTATCGTATGCCACTTCCTGCCGGCGCAGCTCGGGCTTCACCTTGTCGAGATGCATTTCCGGAAGCGGAAACTTCTCGTCCGGCTTCGCCGCATAATTAAGCCTTTGCTGCCCGATGCCGGAACTTGCGCAGCCGGCCAGCAACAGCGGCAATCCGAACAGAACACCACGACGTGAAATAGACATGTAACCCCCGCCAAATCTCTAGATTAACGAGAGGTATAATTTTATGGTTAACAAATCTCTAATATGAGGTTGTAGGAATTAACGTGCCTCAACCGGCGCTGCAGGCCGGCGGTTGGCCAGATAAACCCCCGTTACCGCCAGGACCGTGCCGGCAATCATGGCCGGCGTCAGCGTTTCCCCGAAAAGCAGGGCCGCTTCCACGGCGGCAAGCGGCGGCACGAGATAGATCAGCGAGGCAGCGCGCGAGACCTGCCCGCGCCGGATGAGATAGAGCAGCAGGGCCACCGCACCGATGGAGATCGCGCCCACCGACCAGACGAGCGTGGCGGCAAGCCCGAGGCTCCAGTCCACATGACCATCCTCCAGCAACAGCGCGAAGGGAACGGTGACGATGAGGGCGCCGACATATTGCAGCGTGGCGACCGCCATGATGTTTCCGCCATGGACGTATTTCTTCTGGTAAAGGGTGCCATAGGTCACGGACGTCATGCCCAGCACATTCACCGCCACGGCATAAAGCGGCACGGAAAGGCCGAGCGCGCCTGACGCCATGACCTTCGGCAGCACGGCGATGGCAATGCCGACAAAGCCGAGAAGCAAGCCGGCACGCTGCACCGGAGAGATCTTTTCGCCGATCATGTAACGGGCGGCAACCGCCGTCATCAATGGCTGCAAACCGGCAATAATGCCGCCGATCGCCGCCGGCACGCCCTGCCCTATCGCCCACCAGATCATGCCAAGGTAAAGGCCGTGCAGGAACACGCCGGACAAGATTGCCCGGAAAACATCGATGCGCCGTTCAGGCCATTGAATGGAGGAAAACCGGCAGATCGCCCACAATATCGCACCCGCCAACAGGTAACGCAGACAGAGGAAGGTCAGCGGACCAGTATAATAAACGGCATATTTCGCGGTGACCCAGCCGGTCGACCAGAGAAAGACGAAGATGGCCGGAGCCAGACGGTCGAGCGACATGGGAACTTCCCCTGTGCCGCGTGATGCCCCGCAACCGGACATGGGCCCGGGACATAAGGCATGCGGCGAATTGACATTTTTACGACTTGAAGCAACCGGTGAACTACCCGGCCGGATCTCGGCGCGCACCCCTTGGCGAAACACAGCCGTCCAAGCTAGCCGGTATCCCCATCCCCGCAAAAGGTCAAAAGTGTTTTGGTGATCGCATCTTTCAGATTTTCTGATGCCACACCCAAAACCCATCAACCGAAAGCGAACGAACAAAATTTGTGCATTCGCCCACGGCGCACACAGTGCCACCACCCCGTTCCACCCCACCTTGCCCTGCAACCAATTTGCCAATGCCGCATTTATAGGCTGAAAGCGAAAAAACGCTTCTTTTTTAAAACTCTAGGGCGGTAAAAAATCTTCACGGAGGCCTCCGCATAGTTCTTGCATTGCATTTGTCGTTGTATTCATATGGCAAAAAAGGGGACATCGAAGTTGGCATTTGACGAAATGATAAATGCGGACAACGCGCCGCGAAGCCCATATGAAAACTATAACGAGTGGTACAGCCGGCAGGACAGGGCACACCTGATCCAGAAGTCTAAAGACGCGGAAAACATCTTTCGAAAAACCGGTATTACTTTCGCAGTCTACGGCCACGCCGACAGTTCAGAAAAACTGATCCCCTTCGATATCATTCCGCGCATCATTTCCGGGCGCGAGTGGCGCAAACTGGCCCAGGGTATCGAACAGCGCGTTCTCGCTCTCAACGCTTTCCTCGACGATATCTACCACAAGCAGGAAATCATTCGCGCCGGGCGAATTCCACGCGAAATTATTGAGAAGAACGTCGCATTCCTCCCGGAAATGATCGGTTTCACGCCACCCGGCGGCGTTTATACCCACATTGTCGGCACGGATATCGTCCGCACAGGCGAAGACCAGTTCTATGTTCTGGAAGACAACGCACGCACGCCTTCAGGTGTCAGCTACATGCTGGAAAACCGTGAAACGATGATGCAGATGTTCCCGGAACTCTTCCATGAAAACCGGGTGCAGCGGGTGGAGGACTACCCCTATCAGCTGCGCCAATCGCTCGCCTCGCTTGCACCCCCAGGCTGCACCGGCAAGCCGCGCGTCGCGGTGCTGACCCCTGGCATCTACAATTCCGCCTATTACGAACATTCCTTCCTGGCCGACATGATGGGCGTGGAGCTGGTGGAAGGGTCCGACCTGCGCGTCATGGACGGCAAGGTCAAGATGCGCACTACCCGTGGCTACGAGGCCATCGACGTGCTTTACCGCCGCGTCGACGACGACTTCCTTGATCCGCTCACCTTCCGGCCGGATTCGGCGCTCGGCGTACCCGGCATCATGGATGTCTACCGCGCCGGCAACATCACCATCGCCAATGCGCCGGGCACCGGCATTTCCGACGACAAGGCAATCTATTCCTACATGCCTGAGATCGTCGAGTTCTACACCGGCCGCAAGCCGCTTCTGGAAAACGTGCCGACATGGCGCTGTTCGGAGCCGGACAGCCTGAAATACGTTCTCGACAACCTTGCGGAACTGGTCGTCAAGGAAGTTCACGGTTCGGGCGGTTACGGCATGCTGGTCGGCCCCACCGCGTCGAAAAAGGAACGGGCGCTTTTTGCCGAAAAGCTGAAAGCCCGCCCCTCCAATTACATCGCGCAGCCCACGCTGTCGCTTTCCACCGTGCCGATCATGGTGAAAAACGGCATCGCGCCGCGCCATGTCGATCTGCGTCCTTATGTGCTGGTTTCAGACAAGGTGAAGATCATTCCCGGCGGACTGACCCGTGTTGCCCTCAAGCAGGGCTCGCTGGTGGTCAATTCCAGCCAGGGCGGCGGCACCAAGGATACATGGGTACTGGAGGACTAAGCCATGCTGGGCAGAACGGCAAACGGGCTCTACTGGATGTTCCGGTATATTGAGCGCGCTGAAAACATCGCCCGGCTTATCGATGCGGGCCTGCGCGTTTCCCTGACGCGCAGCGGCAGCGGCGATGAGGACTGGGACGGCGTGTTGCAGAGTGCCGGCGTGCACGAAGCCTTTCTCGAAACGCGCGAGAAGGTGACCGCGGCCAACGCGATCGATTATCTCCTGCGGGACAAGGCAAACCCTTCGAGCGTCATGTCCTGCATCGAGGCAGGCCGCAACAATGCCCGCATGGTGCGCACCGCGCTGACGCGCGAGACATGGGAAGCTACCAACGAATTCTGGATCGAGCTGAAGAACATCCTCGGCCGCAAGCTCAGCCATGCCGAACTGCCGCAGACCATCGATGTCATCAAGCATCGCGCCGGTCTGGTGCGCGGCGCCTTCCACGGCTCGATGCTGCGCAACGATCTCTATAATTTCTCCCGCATCGGCACCTTCATCGAGCGCGCCGACAACACCGCCCGCATTCTCGACGTAAAATATTACGTGCTGCTGCCGGCCGTGGCGCATGTCGGCTCCTCGCTGGACAATGCCCAATGGGAATCCATCCTGCGCTCGGTCTCGGCGCACCGCTCCTATGGTTGGGTCTATGATGCGGAATACAAGCCCGCCAACATTGCCGACTTCCTCATTCTCAACGGCCGCATGCCGCGCTCGCTCGCCTATTGCTATGAGAAGATCACCAGCAACCTCAATTACATAGCTGAGGATTACGGTGAAAAGCACAAGGCGCATGAAACGGCGGAAAGCATTCGCGACAGTCTGCGCAAGACGACGATCGATCGCGTCATGGATGAAGGCCTGCACGAGTTTCTGGAGAGATTTGTCAACCGGAACGGGCAGCTGGGGCAGGAAATCATGGAAGGCTACCGCTTTTATCTGTAAGCGCGTGGACGGGGACAGCTTATGCGTCTGAAAATCACCCATACGACCGAATATGTCTATGACGAGCCGATGCCTTATGCATTGCAGCGGCTGCGCCTGACGCCACAGACCGGCCCGTGCCAGACGGTGGAGGACTGGGATGTATCGGTCGACGGCGCCACCGTCGAAGTGAGCTATGACGACCATTTCGGCAACCGTGTCGCACTGGTCGAGACCGAAGGCCCGCAACGCAGGGTCAAGGTCGTGGCTGGTGGCCTCGTCATAACCGAAGACAGGGCCGGCATGGTCGGCCCCCATACCGGCAGTGCGCCGCTATGGCTGTTCCTGCGCGAGACGCCGCTGACGAAGCCTGGCAAACTCGTGCGCGAACTGGCGAAGGCCAGCACCGGCAACAGCGAGCTAGAGCGCCTGCACGACCTGATGGAGAAGATCAACAGCAAGGTGGAATATGTGCCGGGTTCGACCGACACCGAAACCACCGCCGAACTGGCACTCGAAGCCGGCAAGGGCGTCTGCCAGGACCATGCCCATATCCTCATTTCCGCCGCCCGGCTGATGGGCCTGCCCGCCCGCTATGTTTCCGGTTATCTGATGATGGAAGACGTGGCGGAGCAGACGGCAACCCATGCCTGGGCCGAGGTGCATCTGCAGGGGCTCGGCTGGGTTGGCTTTGACGCCGCCAACAATATCTGCCCTGACGATCGCTACGTGCGCATTGCCCTTGGCCTCTGCTACCGCGACTGCGCGCCGATATCGGGCATGCGGATCGGCCCAGCCGGCGAAACACTGAACGTTTCGGTGACCGTGCAGCAATCGCAGAGCCAATCGCAAAGCTGAGACAATGGCCGGCAGAGACGACGAAACGATCGGCTTTTATACGGATAATGCCGAAGTCTATACGTCGAGAGGGCAGACGGCGGACCTTCCCCATCTGGAAAAATTCCTGTCGCGCCTGCCCAAAGGCGCGACCATCCTCGAACTGGGGTGCGGTGGCGGGCAGGACAGTGAATTCATGCTCGCTGCAGGCTTCGACGTGCGCCCGACGGACGGCACACCCGAAATCGCCAAAGCGGCCGAAACGCGGCTCGGCATTCCCGTCGCAACATTGCTGTTCGAAGATATCTGCGACGTGGAGACTTATGACGGCGTGTGGGCCAATGCCTGCCTGTTGCATGTCCCCCGCCCCGCTCTTTCCGGCATCATCCGCCGCATCCATACGGCGCTGAAACAGGGCGGCGTTTTCTACGCCAGCTTCAAGGCCGGAGAAGCGGAAGGCCGCGACACGTTCGGCCGCTATTACAACTATCCTTCGAAAACCTGGCTTGAGGACCTGTACGGGCATTTCGCCTGGGCAGGGGTGGAAATAGAAGCACGGCACGGCAGCGGTTACGACAAGCTGCCAACCGACTGGCTGCATGTGACGGCAACGAAACCCTGATCCGCTTTCAACAACCTGTGGGTTGCGAAAGCCCGCCGTGACCGGTTAAATCGCCGCAGCAACCGATCAGGGAGAGGGCTTTTTGTACAGTATTTCCGACTATCGCGACTGCCAGTCCCATGGACCCATCATTGCGGAACGGGTCTGGACGGCATGGTGGCAGGATAGTGGCCTCCAGGTCGGCGATGTGGCTGAACATCTGAAGGATATGGTGAACCCCCATGCCCTGCCGACCGGCTTCGTCGCCCATGGCGACAAGGGTTACGTCGGCTCCGCCTTCCTTATCCACTGCGATCTGGAGGAGCGGCCACAATATCTGCCATGGGTTGCCGCACTCTGGGTGGAGGAAAACAGCAGACGCTCAGGTGTCGCCCGGGCGCTGATGCAGGCCGCAACACAACGGGCCGCCGAACTTGGTCACGACATCAGCTACCTGTGCTGCCAGCGCCGTCTCGAAACCTATTATACGAACTGCGGCTGGACCGTTCTGGAACGTGGTGTTGGCAAGCACGACCTGACGGTGCTGACCTACAGCACGAAAACATAGACTGTCCGCTATATCCGTTGCCAGACATCGGGGAGGAACCATGAAACCGCCAGCCGCCCTTATGGAAACGGCGATCTACGCCAACGATCTCGACGCCGCCGAGGCCTTTTATCGCGATGTCTTCGGGCTGGAGGTGGTGCGCAGGCTGCCGGGCCAGTTCGTGTTCTTCAAATGTGGCCGCCAGATGCTGCTGGTCTTCGATCCGCAACAATCGCGCACGGCCACCCCCGACAATCCGATCCCGCGCCACGGCGCCACCGGACAAGGCCATTTCTGTTTTTATGCGAAAGACAAGTCGGAAGTGGACGACTGGAAAGCCCGCTTCGAGGAGCTTGGAATTCCCATCGAACACTATCACCGCTGGCCGAACGACAGCTATTCCGTCTACATCCGCGACCCGGCCGGCAATTCCGTGGAGGTGGGCGAAGGCAGGCTGTGGGGGTTCGAGTAAGCCCCAGATACCCGGAAGAACACTATGAAGAACATTTTTGTCGTCACGCACACCCAGTCCGTCCATCATGTCGAGAACAAGGTTGGTGGCTGGTATGATACCGAACTGACACCCAAGGGAAAAGCCGATGCGCAGGCGACGGCCGAGAAACTTGTGGCCTTGATCGGCAACGCATCAGTCGAAATCTTCAGTTCCGATCTTCTGCGGGCCTCCCAGACTGCGGCAATCATTGCTGAACACCTCAAGTCCCCTTTTGAAACCACGGATGGCCTGCGGGAAATCAGCTACGGTTCGGCGGGTGGTATGCCGCAGCAATGGCTCGACGCCCGTCAGATACCGGCCCCCCATCACGACCGGATGGATCATCGCGGCGGAATTGCTGATGGCGAAACGAGACGAGAGTTGGCCGAAAGAGTGTACCGCGCCGTGGACACGATTATATCGCGTCCTTGCCCCACGCAGATCATCGTTACCCATGGCTTCGCTCTTACCTTCGTCATCGCGGCATGGATCAAAATGCCGATCGAAAGCGTCGGTTATGTCAGCTTTCCCGCGTCTTCCGGCAGCATTACGCACCTAAGACAAGACGATTACTGGCAAAACCGCGGCGTTATCGCTTTGGCGGATGTGTCCCACCTGAAGACAAGCCGGGGATGACGTCGAGAGGGGGACGCTGAGCGACCCCCTCCCTCAACCGTTTAACGTGCAGCCCCGGTAGATCAGATCTGCCGAACCGTGATTTCTTCTTCCGCATTAACCGCAAGCGGGTTCCTCAGCGGCAAGCCGAAACCGGCGGCCTCGATCTCAAACACGTCACCCGCTTCCGGCTTGATGCCCTCCGCAAAAGAGAGCGTCGCGGTGCCGAACATGTGCACATGGACGTCACCAGGTGCGCGGAACAGGCCGTATTTGAAGTGGTGATATTCGAGGTTCGCGAAGGTGTGGGACATGTTGTCCTCACCCGAAACAAACGGCTTTTCGAAAATGACCTTGTCGCCACGACGGATGCGCGAGGTGCCGCGAATATCCGACGGTGCAGCGCCGACGCGGATTTCCGGGCCGAAGCTTGCCGGGCGCAACTTGGAATGGGCGAGGTAGAGATAGTTGATCCGCTCGGTGACGTGGTCGGAAAATTCGTTCGACACGGCAAAGCCGATGCGCACGGGTTCGCCCTTGTCGGAGATCACGTAGATGCCGGCCATTTCCGGCTCTTCGCCGCCATCAAGCGCGAAGGACGGAGAGGTGAGAGCAGCACCGGGTGCCGCTGCGACATAGCCGTTGCCCTTGTAGAACCACTCGGGTTGAACGCCCTTTTCGCCAGCCTTCGGCTTGCCATTTTCCAGACCCATGCGGAACATCTTCATGGAATCCGTCAGGCTTTCCTCGGCGGCTTCCGTGGTCTTCTTGTGCATGCTGTCGCGGGTAGCAGCAGAGCCGAGATGGGTCAGGCCCGTGCCTGTCAGATGCAGATGCGCCGGATCGGGATGGGTGATCGGCGGCAGAAAGCGACCTTCAGCGTAAGCCTTTTCAAGATCGACGGCATCGCCGAGACCATGGGCGGACACAACATCGGCAAGGCTCTTGCCACTATTGGCAGCTTCCATGGCCAGCGCGTAAACCGATTGAGCGCCGTTGACGGCGTGCGCCTGTCCGCCTTCTTCGCGAACGGCGACGGTGATTTTGCCACTGGCATCCTTGATCTGTGAAATGAGCACGGGATTTCCTTCCTGCGGCGCAACGCGCCTTATCTTCTTCGGCGCGTTGCGCCTTCACCTTATGAAAGTGGCCGGAAACCGGCCACTTTTTTTGACTTGCTATATTGGCTGGGCAATCAGCCCTTGTTCTTGTTGTAGACGTCGAAGAACACGGCAGCGAGCAGCACGAGGCCCTTGACCATCTGCTGGAAGTCGATGCCGAGGCCGACGATCGACATGCCGTTGTTCATGACGCCCATGATGAAGGCACCGATAACAGCACCGGTGATCTTGCCAACGCCGCCGGAGGCCGAAGCACCGCCAATGAAGCAGGCCGCGATCACATCAAGCTCGAAGCCAACGCCTGCCTTCGGCGTTGCCGAGTTGAGGCGTGTCGCGATGATCATGCCGGCCAGACCGGCCAGTACGCCCATGTTGACGAAGGTTAGGAAGCTCAGGCGTTCGGTGTTGATACCGGAAAGCTTGGTCGCCTTCTCGTTGCCGCCCATGGCGTAAACGCGGCGGCCAATGGTCGTGCGGCGCGTCACGAAGCTGTAAAGCGCAATCAGAACCAGCATCACGATCAGGACGTTCGGCAGGCCACGATAGGTGGACAGCTGGTAGCCAAGGAACAGAATAGCGCCTGAGATGAGCAGGTTCTGCACAATGAAGAAACCGAACGGCTCCACGTCGATGCCGTGCTTCACGTTCACCACGCGACGGCGCCACGCCAGATAGAACAGCACGACCGTAATCACCAATGTCAGGATCATCGACGTCGTGTTCAGACCTTCGATGCCACCGATATCAGGCAGGAAGCCGGTGCTGATGATCTGGAAATCCGTCGGGAACGGGCCGATGTTCTTGCCGCCGAGCACAAAAAGCGTGAGGCCGCGGAACACAAGCATGCCCGCCAGCGTCACGATGAACGACGGGATGCGATGATAGGCGATCCAGTAACCCTGGGCAGCACCGATGATGCCGCCGATGACAAGACAAATCAGCGCCGCGAGAAACGGGTTCATGCCCCACTGCACGGTCAATATGGCCGCAATCGCGCCGACGAAGGCGACGATGGAACCGACCGAAAGGTCGATATGTCCGGCCACGATGACCAGCAGCATGCCAAGCGCCATGATGACGATGAACGAGTTCTGCAGGATGAGGTTGGTCAGGTTCACGGGCCGGAACAGAATGCCGCCGGTATAGAACTGGAAGAAAACCATGATAGCGACGAGCGCGATCAGCATGCCGTATTCGCGGATATTGGAGCGAATATACGACCCGACCGAGATGACGTTGCTTTCTTCGTTTGTGGTGTTTGCCGAACTCATGAGTTCTTCTCCCCTGAGCGCATGATAGCGCGCATGATGCTTTCCTGGCTCGCCTCTCCCTTCGGCAATTCAGCGACGATGCGGCCTTCGTTCATGACGTAGATGCGGTCGCAATTGCCGAGCAATTCAGGCATTTCCGATGAGATCATCAGAACGCCTTTGCCGTCGGCAGCGAGCTGGTTGATGATGGTGTAGATTTCGTATTTGGCGCCAACGTCGATACCGCGTGTCGGCTCGTCGAGGATCAGGACATCAGGATTGGAGAAGAGCCACTTGGAAAGCACGACCTTCTGCTGGTTGCCGCCCGAAAGATTGACCGTTTCCTGAAAGATGCCTGAAGAGCGGATGCGAAGGCGTGTGCGGAAATCGCTCGCCACCTTCATTTCCTTGATGTCGTCGATGACGCTGGCCTTCGACACGCCGGCCAGATTGGCAAGCGTGGTGTTGTGCAGAATGTTGTCGTTGAGCACCAGACCGAGATGTTTGCGGTCTTCGGTCACATAGGCAAGACCGGCATCGATTGCCTTGCGAACGGTGCTGACATCCACGGGCTTGCCGTCGATCAGAACGTCGCCGGTGATCTTGTGGCCGTAGGACTTGCCGAACACGCTCATGGCGAATTCCGTGCGCCCTGCCCCCATCAGCCCGGCAATGCCGACGACTTCGCCTTTGCGCACGGTGACGTTGATGTCGTGCAGGACCTTCCGGTCGCGGTGCTGCTGGTGATAGGCGTTCCAGTTCTTCACTTCGAGAATGGTCTCGCCGATCGGCACGTCACGCGGCGGATAACGATCTTCTAGATCGCGTCCCACCATGTTGCGAATGATGACGTCCTCGCTGATTTCTTCCTGATGACAGTCGAGCGTCTTCACCGTCATGCCGTCGCGCAGCACGGTGATCTGGTCGGCCACCTTGCGCACTTCGTTGAGCTTGTGGGTGATGATGATCGACGTCATGCCCTGCTTGCGGAACTCGATCAAAAGGTTGAGCAGAGCCTCGGAATCGCTCTCGTTGAGAGAGGCGGTCGGCTCATCAAGGATGAGAAGCTTCACGCTCTTCGACAACGCCTTGGCGATTTCGACCAGCTGCTGCTTGCCGACGCCGATATCCGTAATCAGCGTCTCCGGTGATTCCTTCAGGCCCACCTTCTTCAGAAGTTCGCGGGTACGGTTGAAGGTCTGCTGCCAGTTGATCACGCCGCCCGAAGCGACCTCGTTGCCAAGGAAAATATTTTCGGCAATCGACAGGAGCGGCACAAGCGCAAGCTCCTGGTGAATGATGATGATACCAATATCTTCGCTGTCGTTGATGGCGCGAAAATTTCGCACAGCACCTTCATAGTGGATCTCGCCCTCATAGGTGCCAGCGGGATAAACACCGGAAAGGACCTTCATCAAGGTCGACTTTCCAGCGCCGTTCTCGCCAACGAGCGCGTGGATCTCACCTTCCTTTACCTTAAGGTTGACGTTCTCAAGCGCTTTTACGCCCGGAAACGTCTTGGTGATGTTCCGCATTTCGAGAATGGTATTGGCCATATCGCAATCCAGCGCCCGATTAATTCAGGCGTTTTTATTTTTATGGAAAAACGGGGACGGCGCCAAGCCATCCCCGCATGTGTTGCAGGCTTATTTCAGCTGATCTGCGGTGTAGTAACCACCGTCGACGAGAACCTGCTTGTAGTTGTCCTTGGTCACGGCAACCGGCTTGAGCAGGTAGGACGGAACAACCTTGACGCCATTTTCATAGGTCTTGGTGTCGTTCACCTCAGGCTCTTTGCCCTGCAGAACGGCGTTGACCATGCCAACAGTAACCTTCGCGAGTTCGCGAGTGTCCTTGAAGATGGTCGAATACTGTTCGCCAGCAATGATCGACTTGACCGACGGAACTTCAGCGTCCTGACCGGAAACGACCGGCAGCGGCTGGTCCTTCGTGCCATAACCAACGCCCTTCAGCGAGGAGATGATGCCGATGGACAGACCGTCATAGGGCGACAGAACAGCGTCAACCTTTGCGTCCGTGTAATAAGCCGACAGGAGGTTATCCATGCGAGCCTGGGCCGTTGCCGGATCCCAACGCAGCGTACCGACCTTGTCCATGCCCATCTGGCCCGACTTTACGACCAGCTTGCCGCTGTCGATGTAAGGCTTCAGAACCGACATCGCGCCATCGTAGAAGAAGAAGGCGTTGTTGTCGTCAGGAGAACCGCCGAACAGCTCGATGTTGAACGGGCCCTTGCCGTCCTTCAGGCCAAGCTTGTCGACGATCGAAGTTGCCTGCAGAACGCCAACCTGGAAGTTGTCGAAAGTGGCGTAGTAGCTGACGTCGCCGCTGTTGCGGATGAGACGGTCATAAGCGATGACCTTGATGCCCTGCTGACCAGCCTGCTTCAGAACGTCCGACAGGGTCGTGCCGTCGATCGAAGCAATCACGAGGACCTTAACGCCCTTGGTGACCATGTTTTCGATCTGGGAAAGCTGATTCGGAATATCGTCGTCGGCGTATTGCAGATCGGTCGTGTAACCGGCTTCCTGCAGCTGCTTGACGATATTGTTGCCGTCATCGATCCAGCGCGCGGAAGACTTGGTCGGCATGGCGATACCGACAGAACCCTTGTCCTGCGCGAAAGCCGGCGCTGCAAAGGAAGCAGCACCGATGGCACAAGCCGCCATCAGCGAAATAATGGACTTCATTAACTCTCTCCCTTGAACCCTCTTTGGTACCCGCTTGTTGCGTTGCACCATAAAATTCATGCCATCAGAGGAAGAAGCCGCATTGCGCCCGTTCCGATCTCGCAACTGCGAAATGGAACAGATGCCGCTCCTCCCCGGCATTCCGCAAATTGTTCTGAATCCATATAACTGTCAAATAGAATAAATCAGTTTACGTATATCAATTATGATATATTAAATCGATACAATAACCATTGAGGGGTATAAACCGGCGAATGAGCAACCAAAAAGTGTATGAGCAGACGCAAACAGCGGATGCGCTCTTCGTCTTCGAAGACAACCCTTTGCTGCGCGCCGGCTTGAAGATGAGCCACCTGCGCATGCTGGTCATGATCGAGGAGCACGGGCAGGTCAGCGCTGCCGCCGCCGCCATGAACATGACGCAGCCGGCGGCATCGCGCATGCTCTCGGAAATGGAAGCAATCGTCAAAAGCCCGCTCTGTCAGAGAGCGTCGCGCGGTGTGGTGCTGACCAAGTTCGGCGAGGCGCTGGCGCGGCGCGCCCGCACCATATTGCTGGAGCTGCGTGAGGCGAGCCGCGAACTCAACCAGATGAAATCCGGCAGCGGCGGATCGGTTTATATCGGCGCCGTCACCGCACCGGCAATCAGCCTGGTCGTGCCCGCCATAAGACGGGCGATGGACACCTATCCCGGTATCGAGATCAACGTGCAGGTGGAAAGTAGCAACGTGCTGGCGCGGGAACTTCTGGCCGCACGTCACGATTTCATCATCGGCCGCATCCCCGATGATTTCGACCCCGGCCTGTTCTCCATCCATGAAATTGGCATCGAGCGCGCCTGCCTGGTGGTTCGCGAGGGCCACCCCCTGCTCCACGGCGAACCCGTGACATTGCAGGATCTGTCCGGTTACGACTGGGTCTTCCAGCCGCCCGGCGCGCTTTTGCGCAGAACGATGGAAGACGTGTTCCTCACTCACGGCGTCGCCATGCCGCGTAACGTCATCAACACGCCATCCGTGGTGCTGACGCTTGCCCTTATCTGCAACACGGATGCAATTGCGCCAATCGCGCAGGACATGGCCGAGTTCGTGGCCGGCCAGCAGGCCGATATCGGCCGCACCCGCATCCTGCCGACGGATTTCGAGCTTGTCGTCAAGCCATACAGCATCATCACCACCAAAGGCCGCGTTTTGCCGCCCAGCGCCCGGCTTCTCTACGATCTGGTTCTGGATGAAAGCCGCAAACTGACGGGCTTTTGAGGAAGGCAAGCCAGACGCCAACTTCGTTGTATATAGAGGCCGGATTTATCGGGACCTGCCCAGGGAATAGCCGCATGCTTTTCGGACAATCCGTCTTCGAGTCGGTCGTTGAAAGACTGAGACAGGAAAAAGAAGACGAAAGCGCCGAGCCGACGCCGCCCGCCGGTCATCGTATTGTGGGTTTCAGCTCTGGCTTCGTCGTGGATACCTATCCGGATGCACCGCAACCGGGAAACGCCAGTCTCGACGCCTATCTGGCCTTTCTGCCGGAGCCCGTTGCGCTTGCCGAGCCCCAGCCGGAACCCCAACCCGAACCTATCCCGGCCCATCTCGAAAAGACCTCGCTCGCGGATGTTTCAGCAGAACTGGCCATCCATGAAACCGACACCGCCGCAACGCTTGCGGAAAAGCGCCGCGCCTTCGCAAGGCTCAATCATCCCGACGGAGTGAGACCGGAATTCCGGCACAATGCGACGCTGCGCATGACAGCGGCAAATCTCCTGATTGACCAGGCGATCCGGATGCTGCGAACCCGTGAACATTTCCAATAGAGGCAGGTAGCGGTTTTACGCCCGGAAAGCTCGCCTCAGCCGGCGTCGTTTCTATCCGTGGGTGCGCTTTCCACTGGTTCGTCTGAATCGTCCCTGGCTGCGTCAGCCTTGCCTGCAGCGTTCTCCTCGCTGGCGGGCTTGAACTTCAGCAACAACTCATAGGCCGCATAGACCGCCACGCCGCCGACAACCGTTCCCCAGAAAAATTCGCGATTGACGAATTCGATGACGGACCAGGCGGCGCAAAAGCCGACGATGAGCAATCTGACCCACAAGCGGCGATAAAGCGGATGGCTCGTATCGATAATCAGCATGGCGTTCCCGTTTCGGGCCTCTCCAGAACATTGCGCAGTTGCGGCATGACGCGCGCGAAAGGCGTTGGCACGTCCAAGGCGTCTTGGCCGTTTCGCATGAAAATTGCAACGCAAATCGACCCCCTACCAATCAGACCCTCGTGAAAGGGAGAGGCAGGGGATTGCCGACCGGCTTGACCGATACCGCTCAGTCCCGCAGGCGTCCAAGCAGGGCCAGCAGCTGGTCACGGGCTTTTTTGCCGCCGATCCGGTCGATCAGCTTTTCCTCGCGGTCACGCCATGCATCGGAAAGGCGCTCAAGAAGGCTGCTGCCCTCATCCGTCATGTCGAGGAAATGAACGCGCCTGTCCTCTTCCGACCTGCGGCGGACAAGCAATCCCTTGCTTTCCATGCTATCGACGATCGCGACGAAATTGGCACGCTGTATGCCAAGTGCCTCGGCCACATCGCTCTGCTTGAGGCCCGGATTGCCGCCGACGATGACGAGAACGGAAAAATCAGCCGGCCGCAATCCCATCTCCGCCAGCACGTCGGAAAAGCCGTTTGCCACGGCAAGTTGCGAGTGCCTCAAATGATAACCGATCGCGGTCGTCAACAATCCATAGTCGATAGCGTTTAAATGTTCCGCCTGCGTGCCGCCGCTTTCGGCCTTTTCCGCCCGTGGCCCGTTGCTATGTGCCAATTGCAAAGCCATCCGATCCCCCGCCTGATTCGTTCCTTAACCCTGCCGGAATGATAACCGACAACAGGACTAAACTGTATCCCAAATAAATGTAGATGATACTAATATTGTATAATAATTTGACAGTTAATACCCATTGCGACAACCCCTGTCTCGTAATCACCATCGGGCGCAAAAGAAAAGTATGATTATTTACCCACCGATTTTTAGGGTCAAATACCGCCTCCCCCGCCTTGTCTGAAAGGCAATACGACAATCAACCCGCCTGTGTACAAAAGTGCCAGAACAGCCGCTGGATGCGGCCGTAAAATACTACTTAAAAGGGAAACGCCTTATCAGGAAGAAACGCAATACCGCAAACAACATACCGCCCTGCTATCGCAAACATGCAGACAGCAGCCCTCGCAGCAACCCACGCTCTCCCCCTCACCGGAAAACAGGCCCCATTTCGTAAATCTTTGATTTTTAGACATTGATGCGGAAAGAAAGCTGGGGTATGAACCAACCGCTGCACGCGATTCAAGCGTGACCGCTGCACCCGTAGCTCAGCTGGATAGAGTGTTGGATTCCGATTCCAAAGGTCACAGGTTCGAATCCTGTCGGGTGCGCCATTTTACGCATTTAACGCGCAAATGCACAGAGGTCACCATTCTGCGGGCGGCATGACACGTCCGCCAGCACGCGGAAACGCCGGGCCACATTTCGAGGGAAAAGAACGGAAAACGGCTGATCGTCTCACAGCCGCGCTTCGTTGGTTTTCTTACAATATTCATGCCGGCTACAGGAAATGTCAGTCGGCAAAACATTGACGAGGGCTGTTGCCCCCGTCCCCATCGATCAGTGACAACGTCAAAGAGAGCGTGTCATCCACCCCGGGCAAAAGACCGTGGCTTTCGCACCGCCGCCCATCGCTGAATTATGGAAGCCATGACGGCAAGACCGGCCATGACGGTGAACGCCG
Source organism: Agrobacterium sp. 16-2014-1-2a (assembly GCF_053522705.1). Taxonomy (NCBI): domain Bacteria; kingdom Pseudomonadati; phylum Pseudomonadota; class Alphaproteobacteria; order Hyphomicrobiales; family Rhizobiaceae; genus Agrobacterium; species Agrobacterium sp. 16-2014-1-2a. The sequence continues at coordinate 213,939 of NZ_JBNWBX010000002.1, read as the reverse complement.
TGGAAATATCGCGATAGGTCACGGCAAAACCGAACCGGGCGATCCAAGGCTGGCTTGCCAGCGGCGATATGAAATGCCCGAGAAACATCGATGCCGTAACGACGCCGGCAATACGCCCGCGCAACCGCAGCGGCGCAAGCATGATCGTCGTGGACATGATAGCCGGCATCACAGCACCGAGGCCAAGGCCCACCACCGCAAGCGCCGAAAGCATGGAAACCAACCCGTCTGCCGCGGCAAGCAGCGCAAAACCCGTTGCCATCAACACCAGCCCGACCGCCAGAATAACGGTCACGCCAATCCGCGCCCCCAACCGACCGAAGTTGAGCGCCATCAGCGCGCCCGCCAGATTGAAGATGCCGATGGCGTATCCGGCAACGCTGCCGGAAAACAGCCCAAGCTCCCGCAGGAAAAACGGCAATTGCGAGGGGATGGTGTAAAACAGGGCGTTGACGAGAAATGCCGCCAGTGCCAGCACGGCCACCAGAAACCAGTTGACCGCAAAAGCCTGTTCGCCGCCGTTTTTAACGTGGCTATTGTTTCTTGCCGGCTCCCGCAAAAACAACAGTGCCGCCGGCAGAATGAGCAGCGCCACGGCATAGACCGCGAAGGGCGCGCGCCAGTGAACATCCGCCAGCAAGCCGCCCGCCACCACGAAAACGACACCGCCAAGCTGGGTGAAGGCCTGTTGCAGGCCGAGATAACGCTCCCGCGCCGGGCCTTCGAAATAATCGCCCACCAGCGCCGTGCCGATCGTCATGATGCCGCCGATCGCAAACCCCAGAAAGGCCCGGCCAACGAGCAGGCCCGCAAGACTATCGGCAAAAAGCCCGGACATGCCGGAAAGGCTGTAAAGCAGGATCGCGCCGAGCAGCAGCCGCTTGCGGCCGAACCGATCCGCCAGCACGCCGGCGACCGGCGCGCAAAGAGCCACGAAAACCGATGGTAACGTCAGCACCATGCGGCTCATGATCTCGACATTCGGCGTCGACAGGAAGCTCTGTTCGATGGCGGGCAGCGAGGGCGCAACCGTGGTTCCGGCCATGATGGTGAGTGTGGCGACGAACAGAAGAGTGAGTTTCAGCGACGGGGAATTGTCAGTCATTCTCAAGCCCCTTTGTAGGGTGTTGCGGAACGCGCCTTATTCAACGCATGCGCCCACCAGCCCAGCTTGCCCATCATCGTTTCCAGCGCGCTTGCCGCTGGCGCTCCGGGGTCGAACTGCCCGGCGGCATCGACACGGTCCCAGGGATTTGCAAAGCTGACGACATCGCGGATCGTCGTTGCATGCAGTTCCGCAAACACGGGGCGAAGCTGCTCGACAGCGCGCAGGCCGCCGGAAATCCCGCCATAGGAAACGAAGGCCACCGGCTTGGCGCCCCATTCGTCATAGGCGGAATCGATCAGGACCTTCAGCGCGCCGGGGTAGCTGCGATTATATTCCGGTGTGACGACGATGAAGGCATCGGCGGCATCAAGGCTTTCACGAAGTTGCCGCACGGAGGCGCGGTCGGGCGTGTGGCCCTGCGGCAAATCAAGTTCGCGCGGGTCGAGCACCGCAAACTCGATCCCCGGCAATGCGCCGAGTTGCTCCTGCAGCCATTTGCCGATGACATCGCAGAACCGCGGATTGCGGGCACTGCCAAAAATGATCCGGATGGAGAGTGTATTATCGCTCATGGAACGTCCTTCAGTAATGTTCCACTCCCTGATAATTCCTCAACTATAGTTGAGGTCAATGGCCGCAACGAAAAAAAGCGGCAGGCGTTGAGCCTGCCGCTTTCAACTCAATGTCGCTGGGAGCGCTCGCGGTAGCGTCAGGCGGCCGCGCGCCGCAATGCCGTTGCAACCGTGTGGATATGGGCAGCGCCAATGCCGCAGCAGCCGCCGATCATGGTTGCGCCGGCATCCGCCCAGGAGCAGGCGAACCGCGAATAGACATCGTCGGTCAGGTCGGTGCGCGTGCCGTGCAGACCTTCATTGGCGGCGGAATCGCCCTGTTCACCTTCGAAGGCATTGGCATAAACGCCGATCTCAAGCGAAACGCCCTTTTCCGCAAAGACGGCGGATGCCGTTTCCACGGCGGCTTTCATGATTTCCGGCTTGCTGCAATTGAACAGCAGGGCAGCAGCGCCAGATTGCGCGGCCCATTCGGCCGCCGCCTTTACCGTTTCACCAGAGCGCAGCGCAGGCTCGCCGCCGCCTGTCGCAGCCGCATCGTCGTTCAACGTGAAGGAAATCCAGAACGGTTTGCCGGTTGCGGCCACGGCTTCCCGCACCGCTTCGCCTTCGGCGATCAGGCTCAGCGTCTCACCCAGCCAGACATCGACGAAGGGCGCGAGATTATCGACCAGCACCTTCAGATAGTCCTGTACCCGCGTTGCATCAAAATTCTGCGGCTCATAGGAGCCGAAGATCGGCGGCAGCGAACCGGCCACCAGCACGTCGCGGCCGGAGGCATCCGCAGCCTCTCGTGCCAGCCTGCCGGAAAGGGCGATCAGCGATGCGCCATCCTTCTGGAAACGCTCCTCGCCGATATGGAACGGCACCAGCGCATAGGAATTGGTGGTGACGACATCGGCACCGGCCTCGATGAATTCCTGATGCACCTGCCGCACGATATCAGGTGAATTGATGAGCGCCAGCGCCGACCATTCCGGTTGTTTCAGCTCGGCGCCGAGCCGCTGCAATTCGCGGCTCATGCCGCCGTCGAGAATACGGATAGTGCCCATGTTCATGCTCCTTGAACGGTTTACCGCCGGACCGGCACCTGCTGTTCGATGAGACCGAAACAGCGGGCGATGATGGCGGTGAGAATGAGATAGAAGACGGTGACGACGATCAGCGGCTCATAAACGAGCAGCGTGTCCTGCCGCACCTTGTAGGCGACGGCGTAGAGGTCCATCACCGTCACGGTAAAGGCAAGCGGCGTGGCTTTGAGCTGCATCACCACCTCGCCCGCAATTGTCGGCAGCGCGATGCGGATGGCGCGCGGCAGCCAGATGCGGCGAATAAGGGTGAAACGGCCCATGCCGAAAGCCCGGCCCGCCTCCAGCTCACCCTTTGGCACAGCCAGCAACGCGCCGCGCAGAACCTCGGCCTCATAGGCCGCGTAATTCAGTGTGAAGCTGACGGCGGCGAAAAAGAAGCCCTCGCGCAGCACCGGCCACATGAAACTCTGACGTAAGCCGGGGATCATCGGCAGAAACGAGCCGACGCCATAATAGAGCAGCCAGAGCTGGATCAGAAGCGGTGTGCCGCGAAAGAAGGTGCAATAGGCGCGCGCCAGAATTTTTGTCACCCGCCCGCCGCTGACCTGCGCGAAGGAAAGCCCTATAGCGAGAAGAAAACCAATGCTGACGGAGATGACGAGCAGCGCCAGTGTTTGCCAGGCACCGGACAGAAGCAGCGGCCAATATTTGGCGATCCATGAAAAATCCATGCAGCTTCCCCTTTATGCCAACGCCGGCTGGCCGCGCCGCACACGGCGCTCCAGCAGCGAAAAGACGAGGTTGGAAACCAGCGTGATGGCAAGGTAAAGCAGGGCTGCGGCAAAAAAGAACAGGAAATATTGCTTGGTGCTGGCCCCCGCCAGCCGTGTCGCAAGCGCCAGCTCCTGATAACCGACAACCGCCACCAGCGCGCTATCCTTCGTTACCGCAAGCCAGAGATTGGCAAGGCCCGGCAGGGCGTTCGGCAACAGTGCAGGCAAGACCACACGGCGGAAACGCAAGGCCGGCGACATGCCGAAGGCGCGCGCCGCCTCGATCTGCCCGTTCGGAATGGCAAGGATCGCACCGCGCAGCACCTCAGTCATATAGGCACCCTGCACGAAACCCAGAACCGCAACAGCGGCAACGAAACCGTTCACTTCCAAAGGCGGCAGGCCTGCCAGTTGTAGCAGCCGGTTCAGGCCATCAGTGCCGGCGTAATAAAGCCCGACTATGAGGATCAGTTCGGGAACGGCGCGGATTGCCGTCGTGTAGAGATTGAGCAGAAGGCCAAGCGGCCTGTTGCCGGAGAGCTTGCCGAGTGCACCGGCAAGCCCGATGACGATGCCGATCAGATAGGCACCGGCGGAAATGGCAAGCGTCGACGCCGCACCCTTCAAAAGGGTGCCGCCCCATCCCGGAGGATAGGGTGACAGCAGTTGCAGCGTGGTTTCAAGGCTTGCCATTTATGTGACCGGTCAGGAGAAATTACTTACCGTAGATATCGAAGCTGAAGTATTTCTTGGTGATCTCGTCATACTTCCCGCTGGCGCGAACGGCGGCGAGAGCAGCGTTCAGCTTGTTCTTGAGTTCGGTGTCGTCCTTGCGCAGGCCGCCGGAAACGCCAAGGCCGAGGATTTCCTTATCATCCGCAACGTTGCCCATGTCGGCGCAGCAGTCCTTGCCGGCATCGCTCTTCACGAAGGCATCGAGAACGAGCGAGTCGCCGAACACATAGTCGATACGGCCGGCTGCGAGATCCTGAAACGCCTCGTCCAGCGTCTGATAGGTCTTTTCGTCTGCGACAGCAGCGAAATATTTCTTGTAATATTCGGACTGGATGGTCGCGACCTGAATACCGATGGTCTTGCCCTTGACGTCTTCCGGCGCCGCACCCGGCTTGCCATCCTTGGCGCCGATCAGCTTGCTCGGCGTGTTGTAATATTTGTTGGTGAAATCGATGACCTTCTCGCGTTCTTCCGTGTTGGACATGGACGACCAGATAACATCGAACTTCTTCGTCTGCAGAGCCGGGATGAGGCCATCCCAGGAAAGCTCGACGATCGAGCATTTTTCCTTCATTTCCGCGCAGACGGCGTCCATGAGATCGATTTCCCAGCCCTGCCACTTGCCGCTGGCATCCTTGGCGAAGAAGGGTGGGTAGGATTCGTTCATGATGCCGAACCGGACATCGGCGCTGGCGGTGAAGGCGGAAACCGCAAATGCCGTTCCGGCAAGCAGCGTGGCGAAGAATTTCATTTAAAGTCTCTCCTGTTAAAACAAACGGCGAAGCGAAACGGCCATCACGCCAGCGCGCCGGTAAATTCCCTGCAACGGGCGCTTACGGGATTGCCGAACACCTGCGCCGGTGGCCCCGCTTCCTCCACACGGCCCTGATGCAGAAACATCACCTCAGTGGAAACATCGCGCGCAAAGCGCATCTCGTGAGTAACGAGCAACATTGTGCGGCCTTCCTCGGCCAGATCGCGGATGACCTTCAGCACCTCGCCCACAAGTTCCGGATCGAGCGCCGAGGTGGGTTCGTCGAACAGCATCACCGCCGGCTCCACGCAGAGCGCGCGCGCAATCGCGGCGCGCTGCTGCTGCCCGCCGGAGAGGAACGCCGGATAGGCATTTTTCTTGTCGTAAAGGCCAACCTTGTTCAGCAGGGCTTCGGCCTTTTCCACCGCCTCCTGCCGCTTGACGCCGAGAACGTGAACAGGCGCTTCGATGACATTTTCCAGAACGGTGCAGTGGGCCCAGAGATTGAAATTCTGGAACACCATGCCAAGCCCTGTACGCAGCTTTTCCACTTGCCGCCAGCTTTTCGGCACAGCCTTGCCGTCCCTGCCAATCTTCATGGCGATCTCCTCGCCATTGACGATGACCCGGCCGCGATCCGGCGTTTCGAGAAAGTTGATGCAGCGCAGGAAGGTACTCTTGCCGGAACCGGACGAGCCGATGATCGATATGACATCGCCTTTGTGGGCCTTCAGCGAAACGCCCTTCAAAACTTCGTGTGTGCCGAAGCTCTTGTGGATGTCATCCGCTTCGAGCGCACAGGCGCCTGTATCTGCCATTTATTGACCTTGCCGATCCGGTTCATTGCGTGTCGAGCAAAATACGGAGCGGTTTTGCGACAGGACATGCATAACAACAAAGACTTAAGCCACGCATGTTTAGCGAAACCCGCTGCAAACGCGCGCAATATCAGGCTCTTTTACACATTTGAAACGAAAAATCATTTCAAAATATCATCCGCAAGCAACGATCTGCGCGATTTGCCCCTGATGCGGCTCGCCACGCTGGCCGCGTTACTGCCAGTCAGGGCCAATTGCGGTTCCGCCTGCGCCTCATCCTCGACAAGGCTGGCATTCGCCTGCAAACGCAGGCCCATCACGGCAACGACGAGGAAAAACCAGACGAAACCGGTACTGAGGAAGAACATCGTTTCCAGAAAGCCGTAGAGCAGGACATAAAGCCAGACGCCGACGTACAACTTCGTCAGCGGGCTTTTGCGCGTGGCCTCATCCATCTTGCCTAGATCGCGAAGCGGCATCAGACAAATCCACGTCAGCACCAGAATAAGACCTGGCACGCCGCCGCCAAGCACAAGGTCGAAATAGCCATTGTGGGAATCCGGCGCCGTCGTTGCCCAGGTATTGTTCTCGGTGAAGCTCGTCATCAGGGTGTCGCTGCGCCAGAAGGCCTGGTAGCCGTATCCGACGATCGGGCTTTGGCGGATATAATCTATCGAGACGGTCCAGATATCGGTTCTGCCGGTGAAACTGGCGTCGATCCCCAGTTTCGTCAGCATCTGTGAAAAGACCGGATCAACGGTCGTGCCGACGATCACCACGGCGAAGGTTCCCAGAAGCACGGTCACAACAGCGTAACGCCATCTGGGCCAGCCCACGATGAACCAGCCCGTGGCGATGATGATCGGCATCAGGCCGAGCGCGGTCTTGCCACCCGACTTGACGAGAAATATCAACGACAGCAACAGCACCGCCAGGCCGCCGATAAGGGACCAGCGCTTGCACAGATAAATCCCGACGATCATTAGCACCGCCATGATCGAGGCTGCCTCGTTCTTGTGACGGAAGACCCCACGCCAGTTGCCTGCGAGGAGCGGCTCCAGCGCATCGCTTGCCTGATGGATCGACCGCGACGGCAGGACAGCAACGCCGAAATAACAGAGGAACAGGATGATCAGCACGCATGTGGCAAGCAGCGTGGTGAAATGCCGCTCGGTGCGCGGCAATTGCAGGAAGCAGCTGGCAAGCACGCAGATGATGGCGCACATGGCAAGCCGCCGCAGCGAAAACACCGGCGCGCCGCCCACCACTGAGGTGAAGATATACCAGCCGAAGATCGCGAGCATCAGCAAACGCGGCGTAAAGACAATGGAAGACGACCGCTCCTTTGCCATGAACGCCACGAAACTGATGAGCAGGATGATCGCGGTGAGCTGGTTGAGGAGGTTGGACCCGGCCGCCATGGCGGACCCCAGATAGGTCGAGGAAAGCGAGATATAAGGCGAGAAGCCGACCGTGAAATAAAAGAACGTCACATAAAACAGTGCATTCCGCCAGGCGACACTCGCCTGCTCATCATGCGCTGCATCCATCAGGTAATTTTCTCTACCTTTTTCCATACTTTCTCACATCGTACCCGATGCTTCGTCTCGGTAAAATGAATATCCCGTCAAAACCCTATTTTTTAGTTATCCATAATACACGGAGGAATAGTAATTCCATTATCGAGGAATGAAGCCCGGGAAATTGAAACGGAACCTGATTTTCGAAGTCAACATATGGATAAGGGTAGAATCTTGACCATATCAAACTTCATCTGTCAAATTTAAGTTGCTGATTTCCCTATTATTGGCTAGACATACGCCCTCGTAAAGGTTGCTTATATCTATTTGACGACAGAGATATTTCGCTACGTTAAGGATATACTGGGGTGATGATCCGAAATTCTGTTTAACGTATATTAACAACTCTGGATATATCTTGGCTTGTTGATTTCATAAACGCGTAAATAGCTGGAAACCGACGGTGGACGTTCCGATACACACCAATATGGACGATAGCAACAACGAAGGGGCGACACAACGCCCGGTTCAGCCAGCTGCGCCCGGCGTTCGACCCATGCGCAGGGACGATCTTCCGGCTGTCGAGGTTGTGCTCAACAGCGCGTTCAAAAAGACCGGGCTTGATAGAAACTTCGACTTCGGCGCTTACGTCGAAACATTGTTTTTCAGCAGTCCTGTGTTTGATCCCGAATACGGTAGCGTTGTCTACGATGCTGGAGAGGGCGGGGTTACCAGCGTTATCCTTGCCGTCCCCATGCGGTTTGTCGCGAACGGAAAACCCATTACCGCAAGGTTGTTATGTGCTTTCGCGTCGAAAGGAAAACTCGGCGCACTCGGCGCCGCGCGCCTGTCCCGCGGCATGCGCGCGACGAAACACGATATGCTGTTTTCGGACACGGCCTCCCCCGTCAGCGCCGATCATTGGCTTGCAATCGGCGGCAGCATGTTGCCGATGGAAAGCCTGCAATGGCACAAGGCGCTCAAGCCTTTCAGCGCGATTGCCCTGCGCATGCCGCGCCGTTCGCAGGTAGTCAAATCCAGGCCCGGACTTATGGCGCTTGGATTTGTGGACCGTATCCTGCGATCGTGGAAAAAGGGCATAAGGCCCAATGAAGTTGCCGGCACCACGGTCAGACCGGTGGATTTCGAGACGTTCCGACGCAACGCGCTGACAATGATCGAGCGTTTTTCCGTCCGCCCGGAATGGTCCCACGAGGAATTCCACTGGCTGATCGAAATGAGTAAAACCAACGGCACCCTTGGTGAATTGAGCAGCCTGGCGATCGAAAATGCCGAAGGCCGCGTCATCGGCGCTGCCCTGTTTTTCGGACAGGCGGGACGGACCGCCTATGTGCTGAACCTCGTCTGCGATGCCGGTCGCGAAAACGACGTGCTCGGTGCGCTATTCCGCCATTTCGATGATGAAAACTATGCCCATGTCACCGGCATGTCGCAGCCGTTTCTCATGAACGCGCTCTACCGTCAGAACCACGTGACCTTCCATCATCGCGGTTATTTCTGCATGGCCACCCGGGATGAAGCCCTCCGGGATCGGGCGCTTGCCGGCGATATCTATATTGGCGGGCTAAGCTCGGAAAGCTGGAGCAAGCTCATCACAGATTTCTAAGGCACTTGCGCCGGTTGTGAAGAAAGTGCCGAGCCTTCTATGCCCCAGTGAAGCGCTGGACATTCGCTGAAATCAGGTGACGCAGCGCCTTCGCGTAACGTTTGGAGCGCGTCTTGGCCGCAAGGGCGCTCGACCAGTCCACCATCGATCCGTTGATATCGAAATCTCCGAGCTGGCCTTCGGGAACGTCACCCTTTTCGATGCGCTCGACGATGGAGCCCAGCGCCGCGTAAAACTCGGGCGAGCGATAGGGCGGATGCAGCGAATACATGCCCTTGCCCGTGCCGAGAAAATCAAGCCGGTATACGCCGATGCGCATCATATTGTCGCTCAGCACCTCTTCGGCAGGCATCGAGACCGGTTGCTGATTATAGGCATAGGAGCGGATGCGCCGTTTGACGTCGGGTCTCAGCAGTTCGAGCGAGCCGATACGCTTGGCGAAACGGTCCATGTCGATCATGAACAGGCGGGTGGAAACGGTGGCGAACCGCCATGTGGGAACGCGGCTCGGCAGCTTGCGCGGTTCGGGAATGTTCTTCACCCCCGGCATGCCGACATGGCGGGAGATATCGAGATCGCCGCGCACGGTGGGCGGCCCGGAAAACGGCGTGATGCAGAGCGCGTCCGGGTTGGCCTTCTGCAGCGCAATGGCTTCGTTGAACCAGCTCTGGCTGCCGCCGCCAAACATCATGTCGCTGTCCATATGCAGCACATAACGGGCGTTGGCACGTTTCAACCCGTGGAAATAAACATGGAAAGGCCCGCCGTCGAAAGCCTTGGCGGGATAAGGAACCTGCGAGCGCGAAAAGAACGTCTCCGCCACCGCACTGCGCGCCGCATCGCTATAGTCGGCAATATCCACATACAGATGCGGATAGTTGGCCTGCATTTCCTCCAGCATGTCAAACAGGCGTTTGCTGGCGGCCTCGAAACCGTCGCCCTTGTAGCGGCCGGCTCCAACCTGGCCGGTATCCACCGTCAGGAGAATACGGTCCACCTGCCCGCCCCAGACCCGCAGCTGATGCGGAACTGTCAGGGCCGCATGCGGTGCGTCGAAGGGATGCAGATTGATTTGCAGCGCCTTTTGTACGGGAGGAAACGGCATTTCAGCAGTCATAATTACGCACCACGGTTCCGGAATTCATTGATGACGGCCATCATGGGTTTTTCGTTGAAGCTCCAGTCGAGCGGCAGCGGCCGGTTCGCGGTGCCATCCCGGCGGGGATAGGCCCAGCGGATCCAGGTATATTGGTCCGAAATGCCCCATGTGGTGATTGAGGAAAGCGGGCCGCCTTCGCACGCCGCTTCGAGAAAATCGCGGACCTGACCGTTTATCAGCATGTCGCGCTCGGCTTCCGGGGCGGGAAGCGTCTGGTCCATCGCATCCAGTTCCGTCACCAGAACGGCAAGACCATAACTGCGCATTTCCTTGGTAAAGGCTGCAAGCTCGTCTTTCGCAATGGGCCAGCCACCGCGCAGATGCCCCTGCAGGCCGATAGCGTTGATCGGAGCGCCTTTCTCTAGCAACTCGAGAATGAGATTGCGGAAGGCCGCGCGCTTGGCCGGCGATTTCTCGACCGCAAATTCCACATCATATTCGTTGAGGACGAGCTGGGCCTTCGGATCGACGGAATGGGCGATGTCAAAGGCCTTTTTGATGGCGTCCGGGCCTGCGCCATAATACCAGGCGTCGCGGCGCGAGCGCACATTGCCGGGCACGTCGGGGATAGGTTCATTGACCACATCCCAGCTGTGTATCACGTCCTTGTACCGCTCCATCACCTTGACGATGTGGGTTTCCATCAACTTCTCGACCTTGGCGCCGCTGCCGATGCTGGCAAGCCAGGGCGCGTTGGAAGCGTACCAGATAAGCGGATGACCATGCATGGTGAGTTTGTTCTGGCGCGCGAAGTTCGCAAGCGCATCGGCAGCGGCAAAATCGAAAACGTCTGCCGAAGGCCGCATGACCTCCCATTTCATTTCAGTAACGGGTGTGATGCGCGAGCAGTATTTGACCACCGCTTCGCCGATGCGGCTATCGGCGGTTAGGTCCGGCAGATAGATGGCCGCACCGTAAGGGGCAATCTTTGTCGACGTTTTCCTGGTCGCGGCAACGCCTTGCCCGGCCATGGCATGCAACAGGCCCGCGCTTGCAGCACCACCCAGAAAATTCCGCCGCCCGATCCGCATTCGCCCGCCTCCACAACCCCGGCGCATCGGCCTGAAAATCGAAAGCGATTTTCGACAGGGACGATGCGCATATCACAACTGTCAGAACGTCGCTGATGCGTCCCAATGGCCGCACGGCGCTCTAATTCTCAAAACATAACATCTTGATCATGCCAAAAGGATATTAAAGATTTGCAAGGTTAACTGACGCTATACCACGTCACAATTGGCGCAAGCCGGCTTAATCCGGTAGTAACTTCAGTGTGAGAATTGTTGACCCGCCCCTGATGGAGTAAAAATATTGGTTTCCGTCTCGATTGTCATTCCCGTTCGCAACGGCGAGCGTTACATCGTGGAAGCGATCGAAAGCGTGTTGTCTCAGGGGAAAACCGTTTGCGAAGTGCTCGTCGTCGATGACGGCTCCACCGACACAACGGCGCAAAAGGTGCAAAGTTTCGCCGATCCCCGCGTAAAACTGCTGGCCCGGCCGCAGGGACGGCAGGGCGTTTCCGCCGTGCGCAATTTCGGCCTGTCGCAGGCGCGCGGTGAATGGACGATGTTTCTCGATGCCGACGACCGCGTGAAGCCGGGCGCGATCGCCGCCCTATGCGCCGGCATCTCCGGACCGGATGTCGTTGCTGTCTACGGCGATTATGAGCGCATTGACGAGAATGGCGCCAAGATCGGGCGGCGCAACCTCATCAGACGGCGGGAAAAACCTGATGGTTTCATCCTCCAGCCGCTTTTGGGCGGAAACTTCATCGTCAATGGCGGCATCATGCTGGTTAAAACCCGCATCTTTCAGGATTTTGGCGGTTTCGACGAGACATTGCGTTATGCGGAAGACTGGTATGGCTGGTGCCGGCTGGCTGCCTCCGGCCGTTTCGCCTATCTGCCCGGCCGCCACGTGCTGGATTACCGGGTGCACAGGACAAGCGTGATGATGAACCGCCTTCTGACCTTCCGGGATTGCGAACCGGCGATCGAAGCAGTGTTTTCCGATCCCGCCATCGTCGCCGCCATTGCGCCGCAGGAATTGCGCCGGCTTCGCCGCAAATCCGAAAATCACATGAATGCCTATACCGTGGCGCAGGCCTTTCGCGCCCGGCGCTATCGCGAGGCCTTTTCGGCGCTTGCCGATACATTTGTCAATCGCCCGCGCCAGAGCCTACGCGCCGTCGTGTTTTCCGCCGCAGCCCTTGCCGGAATTTAGGAGTGTCCATGTCCGAAATCATGCCGGAAGCGGTGGTGTGCATTCCGAGTTTCCGCAGGCCTGCAGGTTTGCAGAAGACGCTGAACTCGCTGGCAGCCCAGAAGGTCGATTTCCCCTTCGCCATCGTCGTCGTCGATAATGACGGGGTGGGCCAGGCGGGGCTGGCCGTCGCGCGCGCTTTTTTTGCCGAGAGCGGAATGATGGGCCAGACGCTGGTCGAGCCGACGCAGGGCAATTGTTACGCCATCAACACGGCATTCCGCACGGCGCGGCAGAGCTATCCATCCGCGCACTGGTTTCTGATGATCGATGACGACGAAGCGGCCTCGCCCGTCTGGCTCGCTGAAATGGTCTCTGCCGCAAAATCCTTCGGCGTCGATATCGTCGGCGGGCCGGTCGATCGCGAATTCGATGCGCCCGCACCCAAGGCGGTTCTGGCACACCCGCTGTTCGGCTCCATCGAGGCGCCGACCGGCGTAGTCGATCAAATCCATGGGTCCGGCAATTGCCTGATCTCAAGGCGGGTTTTCGAAACGCTGGAAAAGCCGGAATTCGATGTACGGTTCAACTTCCTCGGCGGCGGCGACATGGATTTCTTCACCCGTTGCCGAAAGGCGGGTTTCAAATTCGCCTGGAACGCTCAAGCCCTCATCATCGAATATGTGCCGGAAAACCGCATGGCGCCGCGCTGGATCATGGAGCGCTCGCTCCGAACAGGGATCATCAATTACAGCATCGACCGCGCCCGACGCCCCGGCCTGAAGGGCGGGCTGCTACTTGCCGCCAAAAACGTTGTCAGCCTGTGCCTGTCACTGGTCCGCGCCGTTTCCGCATTCCTGAAAACCGGTGCGCTGCTGCCCGCCACGCATCCACCGCTGATGTCCATCGGCCGCGTCATGGCGAGCCTCGGTATTACGCTCACGCCCTATAAGGCGCCGGCGAAAAAGGCCTAAACACGGGCTCGTTCCGGCAGTTAATATCAGCTTTTCAGCTCAGGGTTTTTTCCCTGCGCAAAGAGATCCCATTCACATGCCGTTTCTGGGAAGCGAATGACGAAAAAACGGCTGCAAGAATGAGAAGCGGCACAAGAACCGGCCAGAAGAAACAAAGGATGATACCGGTCACCCGGTAAAAGTCCCAATCCTTGTCGCGGCGGGCGCCTTCTATATAGGTCATGGCAAGAGAAGTAACGGTGCCAATCCCATATACGAAAAGAGAAATGGACGTAATTACCATCGCTGTCCTCAATATATTTCTGATTCGAATAAATATGTAATATCCGCTCAGTGTACCGCCGTTACGCCCACTTGCAACGATTTTCCGCGGAAAGACGCTTCCACCCCGATACGTTAGAGCGACCTCATATAGCGCGACTCCATATGATGATTGCATGCGCCGGCAGATGCCGCTCACATGATATCGATCCTGAACCGGCCGGACGGTCAGGGGCAATTCCGTAAAGAATCTATGAGAATGCGCAGATTTCAGACCTTGCCGGCCCCGAACCCGTAGCGATGCTTCAGCAGCGAATATATGGCGATGGGATTGGTCAGCAGGTAGCGCTTGCCGAGACGCCTCGGCTCAAGCATGGCCCTGTAGAGCCATTCGAGCCCCATATCCTGCATCCATTGTGGCGCCCTGCTGTTCTTGCCCGCGAGAAAATCGAACAGACCGCCGCAGGTCTTGATCACCGCAATGTCGGAAAGCCTGTCGAGATTGCGCGCGACGAAACGTTGCTCCAGCGGTATGCCGAAGCCCACCCAGAGAATATCGGTCTGCGATGCGACGATATCGGCAAGGATCGCCTCCTCGTCGCCGGGTCTGAAATAACCATTGCGCCGACCGGCAAAAACAAGCCGTGGATAGAGCTTTTGCATTTCCTCGACTGCCGCGCGGTTCACCTCTTCGGAACCGCCGAGAAAATAGAACCGCGTGCCGGTCGCCTCAGCCCTCCGGGCCACCGCATGAACGAGATCCGTCGTCGCCACACGTTCCCGCAGCGCTCTTACGCAGAACTGGCGGGAAAAGATCACCAGCGACATGCCGTCGGCATGAATCTGGTCCGCCTGCCGCAGCAGGGCTTCGAATTCCTTGTCTTGGTGACAGAGTGCGATGACCTGACCGTTCGCCGATGTCGAATAGAACGGCTTTGCGCCGGCCGCGCGTTCACGTTCCGCCCGCAGGATAAAATCCTGCGCCGTCTCTTCGATGGTCGCATCGGTGATGGGCAAAGCCGCAAGCGGAACAACCGGCCAGTGTGTGCCAGGCCCTTCCGCATGCGGGACATCTCTCCCTGTCATATTCTGTCCGGTGTCCAAGATAGGCATCGTTTCACTGTTATATTCACGCATAGGATTAAGGTATAAGGCTTCAAACACTACGAATAACTATCATTAATATTCTTATAAATCTGACGCTTGAATCAAACAATTATACGCCCGGGGGTTGAGTGACCACCCCAACCTCTCCTCACCCTATTCCGGTTTTGCGGTTGATGGGTTAAGGGACGACGAAACCACACCATAGAAAAGGTCCCGGCCATGGAAACCATATCGATCGACAACCGCGGCGATTTCGGCCTTTGGGCCATCGAACGGGCAAAGGAAATCGTCGCCAACGAGGCGTCCGATCTTGCCGTTTCGGTCCGTGACGGCGACGAGACAGGCATTCGCGATGCGGGTAATGCGCTGGGTGCCGCCATCGCCGCCGCCCTGCTCGAAGTCTATGACGGCCTGATGTCCGAGGAATAAGCGCGCGCGGTCGCAGCCCTCAGGCGTAGCGTTCCGCGTGATCTGTCCGGCGCAGAAAACCCAAAAGCCCAAGTGCGATGGCAATTCCGAGACCAAGGAACAGACCGCCCACGCCACCGGCGATCAGGAAGATCAGCTTGCCGGGCGGCCAGCTTCTGGAATTGGGCGCTACCGGCTGCGAAATCACCCGCACATTGGTGGAATCGATTGTCTGCTGCTCGGCGATCTGACGTGAGCGATTGAGATAGGTCTCGTAGATCGCGGCAGCTGAGTTGGCGTCTCGCTCCAGATCGCGCAGCCGCACCTGCGCCTCATTGTCGGTGAAGACATTGGCGCGTTCCGCAACCGCCTTCAGCCGCAGGGCATCAAGCGAGGAGCGGGCCTCGGCCACATTGGTCTTCGCCGCCAGCAAAATCCGCTGCGCCTCATCCGCAATGCCGCGTTCCAGCATATCGCGTTCCGCCCCCGCCGTCGCCAGACGCGGATGGCGGGCGCCATAGGTCAGCGTCATCGCCCCAATCTGCTGCTGCAAGGTGCTGTATTGCGCACGAATGGTGTTCATGGTCTGGCTGTCGAAGATCGCGTCGCTCTGGGTGCGGTTCTGGGCAATCGCCGCCTGCATCTGCTTGAGGCGCGACTCCTCCTGAATGACGCGCTGCTGCGCGGCAAGAACCTGCGCATTCAGCTCGCCGGATGCCAGATTGCTGACCAGCTGGCCGTTATTCTCCTGCAGGCCGTTTTCGCGGCGGAAATCGGCGACGCGCTTTTCGGCAACCGTCACGTTCTGGCGCATTTCCTCAAGCCGCTTCTTGAGATCATCGACAATACGCAGGCTGCTGTCGGAGGTCGTCTGGAACAACTCGCTTTCGAAAGCCTTCACCATCGCCTTCGAGACTGTCACGGATTTGTCCGGATCATTGGTCCAGACCGCAAGCGTCACCACGAAGGACCGCGGATCCCGTTCCGCCGCAACCCGTTCGCCCAGCGAACGAAGCGCGCCGACCTTGTTGTCACCATCTTCCGGCTTGGGTGAAAAAAATGCTTTCAGCCGCGCAAGAGGCGGTGGGGATATGAATTCCGGGTCCTCATCCAGTTTCAACTCGTCCACCACCCGCGCCAGCACGTTGCGCGACGTGACGGTGCGCAGCTTGCTCTCCACTTCGAGAATCTGCGTGTCGCGCTGCTGGTTGGGCGAAAACACCCCGTCATTGACGACATTCAGGTTGGAGGGATTGACGACGATATCCGTATAGGCGGTGTAACGCGGCGGCGTCATGTAGGCATAGGCGAGTGCAGCGGCGACGCAGAGAATGATCGCAAGCACAATCCAGACGATCCCGGCACGCAGCCAGCCGAGCACCTCGTCGACACCGATCCGGTCGATATATTTCAGGCCCGGCAGCGTGGCCGCGAAACTGTTGCTTGGCGATGTCGGCCTTGTGGGCTTTTCAGCCGGAGCGGGTTCGGCAACGGCAGCCGCCGGCTTCGGCTCAAGATGCTCTTTCAGCACCGTGCGCTCGAAAACCTCATCCTCATCCACCAGATCGTCCAGCAGGGAACCGTGGGGTCTGGCGGCGGGCGCCGCTTTTTCATCCAGCGGACGTGCCTGCTTATGTCCCGCCTTTTGAAGCCTGTACATCAGCCAATCCAACTTGAACGAACCACAAAAAAGGCCTGCAACAGATGGTTTTCATCGTCGCCAGAACCACTATTAACCGGCAAGTCTAGATATAACGGGTGAATTTTAGGTTACCCGCATCATCCCCCGCCATCATCACCTATTCGCCGCGTGCATGAAAGAGATGATTGACTTGAATGGATCGATACGGTTCTTTCTGGCGTTATATTTTTGTATTATCCATTTGAACCTCAAAGATTTTATCGAAACGGAGTTTGGCATGAGCCTGAAATTTGGAACGAGCGGCCTTCGCGGCCTGTCTGTCGATCTGAAAGGAAAGGCCTCGGCCGTCTACGCAACGGCATTTGCAAGGCACCTTCTCACATCGGGTCAGGCAAAGGCGGGCGACCCCATCCTCGTGGCCCGCGATTTCCGCGATTCGAGCCCGGATGTTTCCGCAACCTGTATCGCCGCGCTGAAAAAAGCCGGCCTCACGCCGCTCGATTGCGGCACGGTGCCGACACCGGCACTGGCGCTTTACGGACTTTCCCTCAAGGCCGGCGCGCTGATGATAACGGGTTCGCATATTCCGGCCGACCGCAACGGCATCAAGTTCTACCGCCCGGACGGCGAAATCGACAAACAGGACGAAACGGCGATCGCCGCACTCGCAGCCGAAGTCGAGGCTGAAGGGATTAACGACGAGGCCGCAACGGCGGACGACCATGCCGCAATTGCAGCCGAGCTCTTTTATGAGCGCAATGCCGCACTCCTGCCGGAAAAGGCGCTGTCGGGCCTGAAGATCGGCGTTTACCAGCACAGCACGGTGGCGCGCGATCTGTTCGTCGACGTTCTCGCCCACTATGGCGCCGAAGTTGTGTCGCTCGGCCGTTCCGAGACCTTCATTCCGGTCGATACCGAGGCGGTCTCCCCTGAAACGCTGGAGCTTCTCAAAAAATGGGCGCCGGAACACGGCCTCGATGCCATCGTTTCCGCCGATGGTGACGGCGACCGGCCCCTGCTTGCCGATGAAAACGGCGTGCCGCTGCGCGGCGACCTGATCGGATTGATTACGGCGAATTTTCTCGATGCCGGCGTGGTCGTCACCCCCGTCACCTCCAATTCCGGCATTGAGGCGAGCGGTTCGTTCAAGGTCATCCGCACCAGGGTCGGTTCGCCTTTCGTGATCGCCGGCATGGCACAGGCCCTTGCCGAAGGAAACAACGGCGTCATGGGGTTCGAGGCCAATGGCGGCCTTCTGACAGCCTCCACCTTCACATTGAACGGCAAACCGCTATCGCCCCTGCCGACGCGGGACAGCTTCCTGCCCATCCTCGCCGTATTGCTTCTCTCCGCCGAGCAGAAAAAGCCGCTATCGCAGATTGCCTCCGCCTATAACCTGCCGGTCGCGGCTGCCGATCGTCTGGAAAACTTCGCACAGGAAAAGAGCGCTGCCCTGATGACGCATCTGCGCGCCTCGCGGGATAATCTCGAGACCTTCCTCGCCCCCGTGGGCACGGTCAAGGCGCTGAGCGACATTGACGGCCTGCGCGTGGCGCTGACAGACGGCAGCACCATCCATTTCCGCCCTTCCGGCAATGCTCCGGAAATGCGCTGCTACGTCGAGGCCGCCAATCAGGACGACGCCGAAACGCTGCTGAGCAGGGGCCTCGATCTCATCCGCAACTTTGGATGAGTGGATGGCGCCGAACGCTTGAAGCGGACGGCCACCATGAATGTCCCAGTGTCGCAAATGTCGCATCCCGTCTTTGCCTGTTGCTCTTCCCGCTCCGGAAAGCGATAAGGGCCGCAGGGTTCAAGGAGGCGGGATGTGAGCGGCGAGACCATTACCCTTTATGAAGCGATCGGCGGCGATGCCACAGTCAGAGCACTGACCCGGCGCTTCTACGAATTGATGGACACCCTGCCAGAGGCGGCGCATTGCCGCGCCATCCATCCAGCCGATCTTTCCGGCAGCGAAAGCAAGTTCTACGATTATCTGACCGGATATCTTGGCGGACCGCCGGTCTATGTCGAAAAACACGGCCACCCGATGTTGCGCAGGCGTCATTTCGTGGCCCCTATCGGACCCGCCGAGCGGGACGAATGGCTGCTCTGCTTTCGCCGCGCGATGGACGAGACCATCGACAACCCAAAGCTCCGGGACATCATCTGGGGACCGGTGGAGCGGCTGGCCTTTCACATGCAAAATCAGGAAGCGAATAACCCATGACGACGGAAAGATTGCGCGCCTTGATTTTGCTGCTGGGCAGCCTTTTGGGTGCTGCCGGCGTCATGCTTGCCGCCGCCGCCACCCATACCGGCGAAACCTATATGCTTGGCAACGCCTCGGCCATGGCGCTCGCCCATGCGCCAGTGCTTGTGGCACTGCATATCGGCGCGGACCGCATCAGAACCGCCATTCCGGCAGGGCTGATTCTTGGCTTTGGCACGGCGGTTTTTGTTGGTGATCTCGTCACCAGACATTTTTCCGGTCACAGCCTGTTTCCCTACGCGGCTCCCTTGGGTGGCCTCGGCATGATCGCGGGATGGCTGGTGCTCTGCGCCGGTGCATTTTTGAAGCCGAGGGGCTAAATCGGCATCAACGCCGTTTCCAGCGAAACGACAGGATGTTGCCGCCACGTTGAGCCGCGCCACCGATCTCGAAGAACGGCTTTTCGCCCGGCTGGCGGGTGCGCAAATAGGGAAAAGCCAGCACATTGCCGCCGTCAGCTGCGGCGCGGTTGCGCCGCTCGCGTTCGCCGACGACTTCATACATCTCCGTCAGGGCCGGATCGGCGCCCTGGTCGGCCATCTTGTGCAGCTCCACGCGGCAGGCCTCAGCCACCGCCTGCTCTGCATCCTTGAAATTATTGCGCTCGTCGCTCATCGTTTAAGGTCCGTTCATTCATCGTCTGCAGCGCTCGCTCCAGACTGGATTTGCTGCCATTGCGCAGCGGAATGAACGTCTTGCCGAATTTCTTGCAACCGGACTTCACCCGCAGACACGCATCGTGGCTGATACAGTCGATCGGGCAGAAAACGCAGTCGACGGAGGGAAGAACAGTGTCGATACGCGAGACCGCCTCACGCAATCCGCCATCGTGATGGATAAGCTCGGCGCCGAAATTGCTGGCGATCTGGCGAAGATGGGCAACCTGACAGTCACGGCCGCCAACATAAAGAAAGCTCTTCGGACCGGAAAGCTGCTGTTCGGCCACACCCTTTTCAGGTTGAGGCGCGCCCTTGCCCTGCTTGCCGCCGCGTTCGGCTTTCTTCTTTTCCTTGCGTGCCATTCCCTCACCTGCCGGTTGATTTTTTCATGCCCCGACGTTCGGGATGCCGGCACCATAATAAAGATGAGTTTTGGAGTAAAGTATAAAGGTGATAATTTTCCTCATGTTTTGACATAAAGAATCGATCACATATTCGCGATAACCTCACCAGATCAGTTGTTGATCTTCAATCCGCCCATGAAAAGCTGCTCCAGGTGCCGGGCTGCATCCTCAAACCGGCCTTCGCCACCGTTCTTGTCGCCCAGCACGGCCCGCACCTGCACGTCGAAATCCGCATAGTGCTGCGTGGTCGACCAGATAGAGAAAATCAGGTGATAGGGATCGCATTTCGCCATCCGTCCGGCCTTGATCCAGACGCGGATTACCTCCGCCTTTTCATCCACCAGTTGCTTCAGCGGACCCTTCAGCTCATCCTCGATATGGGGCGCGCCCTGGAGGATTTCATTGGCAAACAGGCGGCTCTCGCGCGGAAAATCGCGCGACATTTCCAGCTTGCGGCGAATATAGGAGCGGATTTCGCTTTCAGGATTGCCCTCGGCATCAAAAGCCCTGAGCGGATCCAGCCAGGTATCCAGCACCCGCTCTATCAATGCGCGATGCATCGCCTCCTTGGTGCGGAAATAATAAAGCACGTTCGGCTTCGACATGCCGGCCGCCTCGGCAATCTGGTCGATGGTGGAACCGCGAAAGCCGTTGGTGGAAAACACACTCAGCGCGGCCTCAAGAATCGCTTCCTGCTTTTCTTCCTGAATGCGGGTCCGCTTCTGTGTTTTCGCTGCGCGCGGTATGGCCATACTCTGCTCTCTGTGTTTCTTTTTGATGCAATTGCCGCTACAGTATGCTTAAAAAATAATCGACGCGTACAGTTTAGGCAAAATTAGTGCGATTCGTCACGAAAATCCCTTGCTGACGTTATGGCGAATTTGCAATGTTTACCAGCCGGTCAATTTATCCACCATCGCCATCACAAGGCAATGGCTGTTATCTTAACCGGCAAAAACGGGAACGGCACAAGCTTTGCTTCGATAAAAACAAAACAGGTGAGGACGACACTTCATGGCAGCGGGTAAGAACTTGACGGTCAATGGCGACCGTCTGTGGGACAGTCTGATGGACATGGCGAAAATCGGCCCCGGCATTGCCGGCGGCAATAATCGCCGCACGCTGACGGATGAAGATGCTGAAGGCCGCAGCCTGTTCAAGCGCTGGTGCGAAGCGGCCGGCCTCACGATGGGCGTCGACAAGATGGGCACGATGTTCGCCACCCGCACCGGCGAGGACCCGGATGCACTGCCGGTCTATATCGGCAGCCATCTCGACACCCAGCCAACCGGCGGCAAGTTCGATGGCGTTCTCGGCGTGCTGGCTGGACTGGAAGTCGTGCGAAGCCTGAACGATCTCAACATAAAGACGAAACACCCTGTTGTCGTCACCAACTGGTCCAACGAGGAAGGGGCGCGCTTTGCCCCGGCCATGCTGGCTTCCGGCGTTTTCGCCGGCATTCATGATCTCGATTACGCCTATAGCCGTACCGATACCGACGGCAAGACCTATGGCGACGAGCTGAAGCGCATCGGCTGGCTGGGTGAGGAAGAGGTGGGCGCCCGCAAGATGCACGCCTATTTCGAATATCATATCGAACAGGGGCCTATCCTCGAGGCGGAAGGCAAGCAGATCGGCGTCGTTACCCATGGTCAGGGCCTGTGGTGGCTGGAAGTGACGCTGACAGGCAAGGAAGCGCATACCGGCTCGACGCCGATGGCCATGCGCGTCAATGCCGGCCTCGCCGCCGCCCGCATCCTCGAAAAGGTGCAGGAAGTGGCGATGGCCCACCAGCCGGGCGCTGTCGCCGGCGTCGGCCAGATGATCTTCACGCCCAATTCCCGCAATGTGCTGCCCGGCAAGGTGGTTTTCACCATCGACCTCAGAACCCCCTCGCAGGCGAAACTCGACAACATGCGCGCCATCTTCGAACGCGAGGTGCCAGTTATTGCCGAAGAACTCGGCGTCGCCTGCTCAATCGAGGCCATCGGCCATTTCGATCCCGTCACCTTCGATCCGGTGCTGGTGGGCCGCGTGCGCGCTGCTGCCGAAAAGCTGGGCTACAGCCATATGGACATCATTTCCGGCGCGGGCCATGATGCTTGCTGGACGGCAAGGGTTGCACCCTCCACCATGATCTTCTGCCCCTGCGTGGACGGTCTTTCCCACAACGAAGCCGAAGACATCTCCTCCGAATGGGCCGCCGCGGGCTGCGACGTGCTGCTGCATGCGGTGCTGGAAACTGCGGAGATCGTGCAATGACCGCCACCATTATCAAGAACGGCACCATCGTCACCGCCGACCTGACCTACAAGGCCGATGTTAAAATCGAAGGCGGCAAGATCACAGAGATCGGACCCGATCTGACCGGCGGCACAGTGCTCGATGCCACGGGATGTTACGTCATGCCCGGCGGCATCGATCCGCATGTGCATCTGGAAATGCCCTTCATGGGCACATATTCCGCCGATGATTTCGAGAGTGGCACGCGTGCCGCCCTTGCCGGCGGCACGACCATGGTGGTGGATTTTTGTCTGCCCGATCCCGGCCAGTCGCTGCTCGATGCCCTGCAAAGATGGGACAACAAGGCAACGCGAGCCAACTGCGATTATTCCTTCCACATGGCCGTTACCTGGTGGGGCGAGCAGGTCTTCAACGAGATGAAGACTGTGGTTCAGGAAAAGGGCATCAATTCGTTCAAGCACTTCATGGCCTACAAGGGCGCGTTGATGGTGAATGACGACGAGATGTTCGCCTCCTTCTCGCGCTGCGCCGAGCTTGGCGCCATTCCCTTCGTGCATGCGGAAAACGGCGATATCGTTGCGCAGATGCAGGAAAAGCTGATGGCGGAAGGCAATGTCGGCCCGGAAGCGCATGCCTATTCCCGGCCGCCCTCCGTCGAAGGTGAGGCCACCAACCGCGCCATCATCATCGCCGATATGGCCGGTGCGCCGCTTTATGTCGTTCATACATCCTGCGAGCAGGCACATGAAGCCATCCGCCGTGCGCGTCAGAACGGCATGCGCGTTTATGGCGAACCGCTGATCCAGCACCTGATCCTCGATGAAAGCGAATACG
This sequence comes from Agrobacterium sp. 16-2014-1-2a, assembly GCF_053522705.1. Lineage (NCBI taxonomy): Bacteria > Pseudomonadati > Pseudomonadota > Alphaproteobacteria > Hyphomicrobiales > Rhizobiaceae > Agrobacterium > Agrobacterium sp. 16-2014-1-2a. Next base: position 190,835 of record NZ_JBNWBX010000002.1, on the reverse strand, counting down.
CCAATGCCGACTGGGACCATGCTGCCCGCCGGGTCATGTCGCCACCCTTCCGCAACCGCCAGCATCAGGATAGCCTCTGGGCGGGTCTCGCCTCCGGCTCGCTGCAATGCGTGGCGACCGACCATTGCGCCTTCACCACCGACCAGAAGCGCTTCGGCCTCGGTGACTTCCGCAAGATCCCCAATGGCACCGGCGGGCTGGAAGATCGCATGCCGCTGCTCTGGACCCATGGCGTGGCGACCGGCCGGCTGACGATGAACGAATTCGTCGCCGTCACCTCCACCAACATTGCGAAGATTCTCAACATCTATCCGAAAAAGGGCGCGGTCCTCGTCGGCAGCGATGCCGATCTCGTCGTCTGGGACCCAGTGCGGGAAAAGACCATCCGCGCGGAAAACCAGCAATCGGCCATCGACTACAACGTGTTCGAAGGACAGAAGGTCAAGGGCCTGCCGCGCTTCACCCTGTCGCGCGGCATCGTCAGCATCGAGGAAAGCACAGTCAAGACGCAGGAAGGTCACGGCACGTTCGTCGCCCGTGATCCCTATCCCGCCGTCAGCAAGGCGCTGTCCACATGGAAAGAGCTCGTCGCGCCACGCAAGGTAGAACGCAGCGGCATTCCGGCATCGGGTGTATGACCTTGAGCACCGATCCGAAACGCGAAATCGTCATCGCTGCCGCCGTTCTCCTGAATGCGCGGCGGCAAATGCTTGTCGTGCGCAAGCGCGGCACCACGCAATTCATGCAGCCGGGCGGCAAGATCGATCCGGGTGAAACGCCTGAGCAGGCGCTTCACCGTGAACTTGCCGAGGAAATCGGCCTCACGCTTCCTGAAAATGCCGCGCGATACGAGGGCATCTTTCGGGAGGAGGCCGCCAATGAGACAGGGGCGGAGGTCGTGGCCCATGCCTTCGTCGCCCAACTGAATATCGACGTTACCCCGCAGGCCGAGATAGAGGAGGTGCGCTGGCTCGATCTGGATGCGGCCTCCAATCTGCCGATCGCCAAACTCACGGAAACACGTATGCTGCCGCTGGCACGCGCAGCCCTGACGGAAAGTGGAAACAAGCCACGATGAACCAAGCCTCGTCCTATTCCGTCGTTTCCGCCAGAAATCTCGGCCTCACCTTCGAAACCGGCGATGGCCCGGTGCACGCGCTTTCCAATGTCGATCTGGAAGTGGGCAAGGGCGAGTTCGTCTCCTTCATCGGCCCTTCCGGCTGCGGTAAGACCACGTTCCTGCGGGTGATTGCCGATCTAGAAAAGCACACATCCGGCGATATCACCGTCAATGGCACCACGCCGGAAAACGCCCGCAAGGACCGGTCGTACGGCTATGTCTTTCAGGCCGCCGCACTCTATCCGTGGCGGACCATCGAAAAGAACATTGCGCTGCCGCTCGAAATCATGGGCTATACGAAGGCCGAACAGAGGGAGCGCATCGACCGCACGCTCGATCTCGTCAATCTCAGCGGTTTCAGCAAGAAATACCCATGGCAGCTTTCCGGCGGCATGCAGCAGCGCGCCTCCATCGCCCGAGCGCTGGCCTTCGATGCCGACCTGCTGCTGATGGACGAACCCTTCGGCGCGCTGGACGAGATCGTCCGCGACCATCTGAACGAACAGCTACTAAAACTATGGGATACGACCGGCAAGACCATCTGCTTCGTCACCCATTCCATCCCGGAAGCCGTTTATCTCTCGACCAAGATCGTCGTGATGTCACCACGGCCCGGCCGCGTGACGGATATCATCGAATCCACGCTGCCAAGGGAAAGGCCGCTTGAGATCAGGGAGACGCCGGAATTTCTGGCAATTGCGCATCGCGTGCGTGAGGGATTGAAGGCGGGGCATAGCTATGAGGGGTGAGGTCAGCGCCAGCACTACCCCCCTCTGCCCTGCCGGGCATCTCCCCCACAAGGGGGGAGATCGGCAAGGGGCGCACTCTCCTCTCAATTTTCGAGCCTGGAGATTGCCGAGACCTATCCACGATTGGATCTCCCCCCTGGTGGGGGAGATGTCCGGCAGGACAGAGGGGGGTAACTCCCATCAACCGAGGGCAACCCGATGACCCTCCTCCGCCACCGCGCCCTCCCCATCCTCACCGTCCTCCTCGCCATCCTCATCGTCTGGCACCTTTCCGTCATCTACCTCAACATGCCCTTCGTCCGCGATCAGGCAAACCGCGCCGGCCAGACGCCGAGCTTCATGGAGCTTCTGCCGCAAACCTTCGCACAGGAGCGCCCGGTTCTCCCCGCCCCGCACCAGATCATCGCGGAACTGTGGGACACCACCGTCAACAAGGCGATCACCTCCAAGCGCAGCCTCGTTTATCACGCGGGCGTCACGCTTTCGGCCACGCTCCTCGGTTTCGCCATCGGCGCGGTGCTCGGCATCCTGCTTGCCGTCTCCATCATCCACAATCGTGCCATGGACCGCTCGGTCATGCCGTGGATCATCGCCAGCCAGACCATTCCAATCCTTGCCGTCGCGCCGATGATCATCGTCGTCCTGAATTCCATCGGCATTTCCGGGCTGTTGCCCAAGGCGCTGATTTCCACCTATCTCTCGTTCTTCCCGATTGTCGTCGGCATGGTGAAGGGCCTCAGAAGCCCCGAAACCATCCAGCTGGACCTGATGCACACCTATAATGCCTCGCCCGCACAAATCTTCTGGAAGCTGCGCTGGCCGTCTGCCCTGCCCTATCTCTTCACCTCGCTGAAGATCGCCATCGCGATTGCGCTGGTCGGGGCCATCGTCGGCGAATTGCCGACGGGCGCCGTCGCCGGTCTCGGCGCGCGTCTGCTCTCCGGCTCCTATTACGGCCAGACCGTGCAGATATGGGCAGCGCTGTTCATGGCCGCCGGTGTGGCCGCCATTCTGGTCTCGATCATCGGCATCGCCCACGCTGCCGTCCTCAAGAGAATGGGAGCGCGGCCATGACAAATCCCGTCTGGTTTATTGGCGCAATCCTGTTCTGGCTTGCCGCCTGGGCCTCCAACGAATGGCTGGTGCGCCACACCTTCGCATCACAGTCGGCAAAGCGAATGAGCCGCATGGCCGTACCGCTTCTCTTCGGGCTGGCCATTCTCGCGCTTTGGGAAGGTGTGGTGCGCGGCTTCTCCGTCCCACCCATCCTGTTGCCTGCTCCGAGCGCCATCCTCGCCCGCCTTCTCGGCTCGCTACCGATCCTCTGGGCGGATTTCCGCCAGACCTTCCTCAAATCGGTGCTGACGGGTTATGTGCTCGGCTGCGGCCTAGGTTTCCTCGTCGCCATCCTCATCGACCGCTCGCCTTTCCTGCAACGCGGGCTTCTGCCCATCGGCAATTTCGTCTCCGCCCTGCCGGTCGTCGGCATCGCTCCCATCATGGTCATGTGGTTCGGTTTCGACTGGCAGTCGAAAGTGGCTGTCGTCGTCATCATGACGTTTTTCCCGATGCTGGTGAACACGGTTCAAGGGCTTGCTGCCTCCAGCCACATGGAACGCGACCTGATGCGCACCTATGCCGCAGGCTGGGGGCAGACATTGCTGAAACTGCGCCTGCCCGCCGCCTGGCCCTTCATCTTCAACGCCCTGAAGATCAATTCCACACTGGCGCTGATCGGCGCCATCGTCGCGGAATTCTTCGGCACGCCCATCGTCGGCATGGGTTTTCGCATCTCGGCGGAAATGGGCCGCAGCAATGTCGATATGGTCTGGGCAGAAATTGCCGTGGCGGCGCTCGCAGGCTCAGGATTTTATGGTCTGGTGGCGCTCATCGAGCGCGCCGTCACCTTCTGGCATCCGTCCGTCCGTGGGGGACGAACGTAAATAACGAAAAAGGGAACAGCGATGAAAATGAAACTTGCCTCCATGCTTCTTGCCGGCGCGTCACTTCTGAGCGCATTTGAGGCTCAGGCGGCCGACAAGATCACCCTGCAGCTGAAATGGGTCACCCAGGCACAGTTCGCCGGTTATTACGTCGCCAAGGACAAGGGCTTTTATGAAGCCGAAGGCCTCGATGTCGATATCAAGCCGGGCGGTCCGGATATTGCGCCTGCGCAGGTTCTGGCCGGCGGTGGCGCGGATGTGATCGTCGACTGGATGCCATCGGCACTCGCCACCCGCGAAAAGGGCGTGCCGCTCGTCAACATCGCCCAGCCGTTCAAAACGTCAGGCATGATGCTGACCTGCCTCAAGGAAACCGGCATTACCAAGCCGGAAGATTTCAAGGGCAAGACGCTCGGCGTCTGGTTCTTCGGCAATGAATATCCGTTCCTGTCGTGGATGTCGCACCTGAAAATCCCGACCACCGGCGGCGCGGATGGCGTCACCGTCCTCAAGCAGGGTTTCAACGTCGATCCGCTGCTGCAAAAGCAGGCCGCCTGCATTTCCACCATGACCTATAATGAATACTGGCAGGTCATTGACGCCGGTATCAAGCCGGAGGAACTCGTCACCTTCAAATATGAGGACGAAGGCGTGGCAACGCTGGAGGACGGGCTCTACGTTCTCGAAGACAAGCTGAAGGACGCCAAGTTCAAGCAAGACATGGTCAAATTCGTCCGCGCTTCCATGAAGGGCTGGAAGTGGGCGGAAGAACACCCTGACGACGCAGCAGGTATCGTTCTTGAAAATGACGCCTCCGGCGCCCAGACCGAAAAGCACCAGAAGCGCATGATGGGCGAAGTCGCCAAGCTGACGGCAGGCTCGAAGGGTGCGCTGGACAAGGCGGATTACGAGCGCACCGTCAAGACGCTGCTCGGCGGCGGTTCCGATCCCGTCATCACCAAGGAGCCGACAGGCGCCTACACCACTGAAATCACCGATGCGGCGCTGAAATAGTCACGTCGAAGCCGAAAACATGGAAACGCGCGGCCATCGCCGCGCGTTTTTTTGCGCGTTGGTGACCCGTTTGATGAATTACAACACTCGGCCATATACAAAAATGTATATCAACCCTCGAGGCTATGCGGATTGATTTGTATAGCAACAACAATTAGAGTCCCCGCCAACAAGACTGCCGAATTTGATCTTGTAAAAAAGCACTAGGCAAAGGTGCTTAAGATTCGCGTTGAGGGGCGTTTGAATCGGGAGGATCGAGAAGGAAGTATTGTGATCCCTTGTTTCACATTCGTTGCCGCATGACCTTTTAAAACACGCCTTCAGGCTGAAGGACATGCGATCGAATATTGCGCGAGCCAAGACACATGCAGCATAAAGTCACGTTTAACCGCTTTGTTTTCCTTTTTCTTTCCGCAACGGCCCTGCCATTTTCGGCCGTGGCCGAGGGAGAAGTGCCGGAACCGGTCAAACAGCAGAACCTGCCTTCCATCATCGTCGCGCACGCCGCAACACGCGATCTCGTGGACCGCATCATCGCCACCGGCACCATCAGGCCCGTGGACGAAATTTATGTACAGCCGCTGGTCGACGGCCTGTCGATCGACGAACTGAACGTCGATATCGGCGACAGGGTCGAGGCGAATGCGGTTCTGGCCGTGCTTTCCTCGGACAGTCTTCTCCTGCAAAAAAGCCAGCTTGAGGCCAACAGGGCCAAGGCGCAGGCCGCCGTTGCGCAATCCAAGGCGCAGGTTCTGGAGGCTGAGGCCAACAAGACCGATGCCCTTCGCCAGCGCGACCGCGCCGCCAAGCTCGGCCAGAGCGGTTCCGGTTCCGTCTCCGAGACGGAAAAAACCGAGGCCGCTGCCCAGGTTGCGCAGGCACGCCTTGATGCCGCCAAGCAGACCGTTTCCGCCGGAGAGGCAGACATCAAGGTCGTGGACGCGCAGATTGACGACATCAATCTGAAACTGACGCGCACGGGTGTGAAAACCCCCGTCACCGGCATCGTTTCCGCCAAGAATGCCAAGGTCGGCGCCATCGCCAGCGGCGCCGGAAACCCGCTTTTCACGATCATCAAGGACGGCGCGATCGAGCTTGTCGCCGATCTTTCCGAGACTGACATCCAGCGGGTGAAGGCCGGCCAGAAAGCTTTCTTGACGGTTGCCGGCGGAGCCAAAAAAATTGAGGGCAAGGTGCGTCTCGTTTCGCCGACCGTCGATCCGGCCACGCGCCTTGGTTCCGTGCATGTTGTGCTGCCGACGGACAGCCCGGCACGGTCGGGCATGTATGCCAGCGCGGAGATCATCGTAAAAGAGACGAACGCGCTTGCCCTGCCGCTTTCGGCCGTCACCTCCGGGCGTGAAGGCTCGACCACCCGCAAGGTGGAAGGCGACATCGTCAAGCAGGTGAAGATCGAGACCGGCATTGAAGACAGCGGTTTCATCGAGATTGTCAGCGGACTTGCCGCTGGTGACAAGGTTGTCGAGAAAGCTGGAGCATTCGTGCGTGATGGTGACCGGATAAGACCGGTGGAAGCCCAGACGGCTGCGTCCAACTGACTGAGGGAATGAAATGAACTTCTCCGCATGGTCAATCCGTAACCCGATTGCGCCGCTTCTCGGCTTCGCGCTTTTGATGTTCCTCGGCATCCAGGCCTTCAACGCCCTGCCGATCACCCGTTTTCCGAATATCGACGTTCCCGTCGTTGCCGTCACCGTGACCCAGAGCGGCGCTTCGCCGTCCGAGCTGGAAATGCAGGTGACGAAGGAGATCGAAGACGCTGTCGCCGCCATTAGCGGCGTCGACGAAATCCAGTCGACCGTCACCGACGGACAATCCCTGACAACCGTCGTCTTCCGCATCGAAAAGCCGACGGAAGAGGCGGTTCAGGACGTCAAGGACGCTATCGACAAGATCCGCAGCGATCTGCCATCCGACATCGAAGTGCCTGTTGTCAGCAAGATCGACGTGGAAGGCCAGGCAATCCAGACCTTTGCCGTCTCCTCGCCGAACATGACGCTGGAAGAACTGTCCTGGTTCGTGGATGACACCATCAAGCGTTCGCTACAGGGCAAGTCCGGCATCGGCAAGGTCGACCGTTATGGCGGCGCCGACCGCGAAGTGCGCGTTTCGCTCAGCCCCGAAAAGCTCGACGCCTACGGCATCACCGCAAGCGAAGTGAACGGCCAGCTGCGCGGCACCAATATCGACCTTGGCTCCGGCCGCGGCCAGGTTGGCGGCAACGAACAGACGATCCGCACGCTGGGCGACACCCGCGATGTCACCCAGCTTGCCAACACCACCATCGCGCTCTCCAATGGCCGTTTCGTAAAGCTCGCCGAACTTGGCACCGTCACGGACACCTATGAGGAGCAGAAGTCCTTCTCGCGCTTCAACGGCAACCCCGCCGTTACCTTTGCGGTGTTCCGCTCCAAGGGCGCCAGCGAGGTTTCGGTCGCCAAAACCGTGGCCGAAAGCCTCGATCAGGTCCGCAAGGACCATCCCGACGTCGCGATCCAGATGGTCGATGACGCCGTCTACTTCACCTATGGCAACTATACGGCAGCGCTCGATACGCTGATCGAAGGCGCGGTCCTCGCCGTCATCGTGGTTCTGCTGTTCCTCAGGAACTGGCGCGCTACCCTGATTGCCGCCGTGGCCCTGCCGCTCTCCGCGATCCCGACATTCTGGATCATGGACATCATGGGCTTCTCGCTCAACCTCGTCAGCTTCCTCGCATTGACGCTCGCCACGGGTATTCTCGTGGACGACGCCATCGTGGAAATCGAGAACATCGCCCGCCACATCAAGATGGGCAAGACGCCGTATCGCGCCTCGCTGGAAGCCGCAGACGAAATCGGCCTTGCCGTCATCGCCACCAGCTTCACCATCATCGCCGTCTTCGTGCCCGTGTCGTTCATGCCCGGCATTCCCGGCCAGTACTTCATCCAGTTCGGTTTGACGGTCGCCTTCTCGGTGTTCTTCTCGCTGGCGGTCGCCCGTCTCATCACGCCCTTGATGGCCGCCTACCTGATGCGCGCCGAAGACGCGATGGACGACCATGCCGACAATGACGGCTGGCTGATGAAAGCCTATACGCGCATGGTTTCCGCCACCACCTCCAAATGGTGGGCGCGTTACCTGACGCTGGTCGGCGCCATCGGCTTCCTCATTGCTTCCGTCATGCTTCTAAGCCAGGTGCCGGGCAGCTTCCTGCCGCCGGACGACGCCTCGCGCGTAACGCTTTCGGTGGAACTGCCGCCCAATGCGACGCTGGACGAGACAGACCGGACGACGACCGAAATCTTCCACGCCATCCGCGATATCAACGGTGTGGAAAGCGTCTTCATCCTCGGCGGCGCCTCGCCCAAGGGCGATCTGGAGCTTCGCCGCGCCACCGTCAACGTCATTCTCCAGCATATCGACCATTCGCTGCTGAAAACCCTTGTCAACAAGGGTCTCGGCTCGCTTCCGCTTGTCGGCCAATATCTTCCAAAGATCGAGGAAAAGGGCCGTGTCCGTCCGCAGTGGGATGTGGAGCGGGATATCTTCGCCAAGGTCCACAGCATTCCGGATGTGCGCATCATCAAGCTGAACGACCGCGCGGAACGCGAACTGAGCTTCAACTTCCTCTCGTCCAACGAGAAGGATCTGAACGACGCCGTCGGCATTCTCGAAAGCCGCCTGCGCGCCTCGCCCATCCTTGCCAATGTCAGCTCGGAGGGAGCGCTTCCCCGTCCTGAACTGCAGATCCGCCCGCGCAAGGACGAGATCGCCCGCCTCGGAATCACGCCGCAGCAGATTTCGCAGACGGTGCGTGTCGCCACCATCGGTGACATCGACGCACAGTTGACGAAAATCTCGCTGGACGACCGGCAGATCCCGATCCGCGTGCAGGCATCCATCGATACCCGCCGTGACCTCGCCACCATCCGCGCGCTGAAGGTCAAGACCGCATCCGGTTCGCTGGTGCCGCTCTACAGTGTTGCCGATATCGACTATTCGGAAGGTCCAAGCTCGATCAAGCGCAACGACCGCAACCGCGTCGTCTCCATCGGCTCCGATGTACCGTTCGGCACAGCGCTCGATACATCGACGGCGGAGTTCAAGCGGATCGTTTCGGAAACCGAACTGCCGGCAAGCGTTCGCCTTGCCGAAAGCGGCGATGCCAAGGTGCAGGGCGAAATGCAACAGGGCTTCGTCAACGCCATGCTGCTCGGCCTGCTTCTGGTGCTGGTGGTGCTTATCCTTCTGTTCAAGGATATCATCCAGCCCTTCACCATCCTGTTCTCACTGCCGCTCGCCATTGGCGGCGTGGCCGTGGCGCTCATCATCACGCAGAACGCGCTTTCCATGCCCGTTCTCATCGGCATTCTGATGCTGATGGGTATCGTGACGAAAAACGCCATCCTTCTGGTGGACTTCGCCATTGAAATGCGCCGGCACGGCATGGAACGCGTGCATGCCATGGTCGAGGCCGGCCGCAAGCGCGCCCGCCCGATCATCATGACCTCCATCGCCATGTCGGCGGGCATGTTGCCCTCGGCACTTGGCGTCGGCGAAGGCGGCTCCTTCCGCGCGCCGATGGCGATTGCAGTGATCGGTGGCATCATCGTCTCCACGGTGCTGTCCCTGATCGTGGTCCCCGCCTTCTTCCTGATCATGGATGACCTGTCGCGCCTGCTCGCCCACCTCTTCGGCCGCTTCGTCGGCAAGAAGGAAGAGGAGGAAGAGTCGCTCTCCAACGAAAAACTCTCGGAGATCGCCCGCGAAAACAGCCTGGCGCTCTCCTCGCTGGAAGCGCGCGTCGCCGGCATGGAAAAAGGCTCCGGTGAAAAATCCGGTGACAAGGGCAGCAATATATTGCGGTTGCCGCCGCTCGCTGCCGAGTGAAAGTTGAAACGCCGGGTCCAGTACCCGGCGTTTCCTTTTGTGGTGAGTTTGCTTGGTCGCGACTGTGTTGCGGCTGGCTTCTTCTCCACGCCGGGGAGAAGAGATAGGCCGCACCCACTCGCTCCACATTTCCCTGCTCCCCGCACAACAACGCCAAACCCATTTGATCGAAATCAATTCGCTTTTCAGGTGAACTGCTAATCTCCCTCGCATCGGGAATTGCCGGTCGAAGGATAATGCGATGAGCTCTTTTCAGATAGGCGTGAGGGAAAAGGAACATCCCCGGTTTCGTATCGCTTCGGACAACCCGGCAAAAGGTTTGAGCGGGAGCCGGATGGACGTGAACAAGACCGTAAAGCTGAGCAACAGGGACAGGAACATTCTGCTGCGCGTGCCCCTGATAGGGATTGCGGATGAAGCGGCGGCGTTGAAATTGATGGAGGCGGCAACCGTCACCAATCTCAATGCCCGCCATGTACTCTTCAAGGAAGGCGAGGCAGCGCAATATTTCTACTGTGTGCTGTCGGGCTATGTCCGCCTTTACCGGCTGGACAGGCACGGGCGCGAGGCGGATGTGCGTGTCAGCGGTCCGGGCGATACCTTCAACGAATGCCTGATCTTCGGCAGCGACAGCTATCGTTACAGCGCGCAGGCGGCGGAAAGCTGCACCGTGGCGCGTTTCGAACTGGCAAGAATCCGCAGCCTTGTAGATCAGGAACCGGCAATCGCCAAGGCCGTGATGCGCTGCCTCTCTAACAGCCTGCTCGGCACCATGGATTGCATTGCCAACGACCGGCTGCAAACCGCGCCTCAACGCGTTGCCCATTACCTGATCAATCAGGGGCCGCGCGACGCTACGTCCTTTTCGCTGCGTCTGCCGTTCCAGAAAAGCCTGCTCGCCGGCAAGCTCGGCCTTGCGCCGGAAGCGCTATCGCGCGCTTTCTCCGCACTGAAAAAGGCGGGCGTCACCGTTCGAGGCCGCATCGTGCAGGTCAATGATGTCGCGGCGCTGAAGCAGATTTGAAGAAGTACCGGGGAGAGGAAGAGGACGGGACGCCTACGGGTATCCCGTCCTCTAATTTTTTGTCGAGCAGGATATCAGACCGGCTGCGGCACGAAGCGGAAGCGATCGCCCTCTCGCTCGACGCGGAAAAACCCACCAAGATGGCCGCCGGAAACCAGCCAGCCGTGATCGGCAACCTGGGTCAGCGCATCGAGACGTGTCGAATAGGCAGTTTCGGAATCGATATCATAGACGAAACCGATACCCGGATCGTCCGCCTGCAACGCGCTCACATGCAGCACATCGCCCCACAATAACAGCCGGTCATCGCCGTTACCGATGAGATAGCCGGTATGGCCAGGCGTATGGCCGGGCATGGCGATGGCCTCCATACCCTCGGCAATCCTGCCCGTGGGGATTGGCCGCAGCATGGCCCCACAAATGTCGAGCAGCCGGGCGGCAATATCGAAGGCGCCCTGCCGCGCAGGCGGCAATGTCTTGCGCGCATCCTCGCTGGTGAAAAAGGCAAGATCGGCCTCGGGCACCCATATGTCCGCATTGGGAAAATAAGGCCGGTCGCCATCGATAAGTCCCAGCGCATGGTCGCCGTGAATATGGGTGAGGATAACACGGCTGACATCATCAGGCTGGATCCCAGCGGCAATCATCCCCGCACGGGCATGGCCGTAGGTCGGCCCCCAAGCCGTGCCGCAACCGGTGTCTATCAGCGAAATACCATCAGGCCCTGACAGCACAAAACAGTTGACGTCCATGTCCACCGTTTCGCCCTCATGCCGGGCAAGCGCCGCCGCCAACGCATCCGCGCCCTGCCGGTGGATCAGGTGGCCGACAGGCGCCTTGTAGACACCATCGACAAAACGGGAAACGTCATAGGGACCAAAACGGAGGGGCGTGGTCATATCTCAGAGACCGCCCTGCTCTTTCAGGAAACCGACGATGCGATCGACACCCTCGCCGCGCTTCATGTCGGTAAAGACGAAAGGCATCGCATTGCGCATGCGGGTGGCATCGCTGTCCATCACCGTCAGATCAGCGCCGACGTAAGGGGCAAGGTCTTTCTTGTTGATGACCAGCAGGTCCGAGCGGGTGATGCCCGGCCCGCCCTTGCGCGGAATTTCCTCGCCCTGACAGACGGAGATCACATAGATGGTGATATCGGCAAGATCGGGCGAGAAAGTCGCCGCAAGATTGTCGCCACCGGATTCGATGAAGACAACATCGAGATCGGGAAAGCGCGCATTGAGACCGGCAATCGCCTGCAGATTGATCGTCGCATCCTCACGGATGGCAGTATGCGGACATCCGCCCGTCTCCACTCCAACGATACGCTCGGACGGCAGCGCCTGCATGCGCACCAGCGCTTCCGCATCTTCCTTGGTGTAGATATCGTTGGTAACGACGGCGACGGAGTAATCGGCGCTCATAGCCTTGCAAAGCTTTTCCGTCAGCGCGGTCTTGCCGGAACCGACCGGCCCGCCAATGCCGACGCGCAGCGGACCGTTGCCCGATTTCATGCCCGATGTCACAACCATGTTCCCTTCAATATGCTTTGATGTTGTCCCACCATAACGCTTCGCACGACCGCTTCAAGGGCGGCAATGCTGCATTGCGGCGAGATATTCAGGAGCGGAAAAGCCGCGTTCCCTGCATCTCGTGCCGCATGGTCGCGGTGTCGGCGATAACAGTGGCGCTGCCGAGATCGTCGAGCGTGGATTGCACGGCCCGTGCCGCCATTTCGCCGATCGACGCCTCGCTTGCGGCGAGAATGGCAACGCCATCCTTCTGCCCCGCGACGCCGAGGCGGATACCGGCGGAGACGATCTGCGAAACACCGGCATGCAGGAATGCGGCAACCGTTTCCCGAAGCGGCACGCCATGCCCTGCCGCCACCGCACCTATGGCAACAGGATAAGGAACCTCTTTCGGCAACAGCTCAAGAACCGCGTGCGGCCAGGCGCCGGCGGCGGAAACGAAGGCATCGCCGAGGAGCACCGTCTCGCGGTAGCGCTCCGCAGAACTGGCGAGCGCGCGAGCCAGATCCGCCGCTTCACTCAGGGCGACGGCGTCCGTTCCATTACGCCAGGCATCAGCCAGAAATACCGCATCGTTCCACAGACTGCCGGAACGCAGAAGCACCTCCACCCAGCCGTAAAGGCCGGCGGCATCACTGACGCGCCGGTCCTCCACCGCCTTTTCAAGGCCGCCAGAGTAGGAAAAGCCGCCGACAGGAAAGGCCGGCGACATCCAGGCCATGAGCCGCAGCAGCGCGGCAACGCCGCGATCTTCGCTCATGCCTCAGCCATGGTCGTGATGGTGACCATGGTCATGCCCGTGCCCATGACCGTGGGAATGGCCGCCATGGGCGTGGTAAGCACCGCGCGCCGGCTGGAAAGGTTCTTCCACATCACGCACTGTTGCGCCAAGGCCTTCCAGCATCGCGCGGATCACGTGGTCACGCAGGATGAGAATACGCTCCTCCTCGATCTGCGCCGAAAGGTGCCGGTTGCCCAGATGCCAGGCAAGCTCGATCAGGTGAAGACGGTCCTTCGCCTTGATTTCGAACAGCTTTTCGTCCGCAGCGCGAACCTCCACCAGATCACCGTTCTCCACCACCAGCAGGTCGCCATGGGCAAACAGCACGGCTTCCTTCAAATCCAACATCACCATCTCGTCATTCTGCAAATGCAGAAGTTTGCGGCGCAGATGTCGCTGGTCATGCGCGAGAGTGACATAACCGGAAGGTTCGTCGGCTGGAGTTCCGGCGGGGTGATAGGACGTGACGCGCAGCATGGGATGATCCATTTCAGAAACAGTCTTGGGGTTCCGATTGTTGACGGATAGCCCGGCCGATTTCAAGGCGTGTTTTCAGGTCGAACGCGTCTCGGAAAACGAAAAAGCCCGGCATCGCTGCCGGGCCTTGTCAAAAAAAGCAAACCGCAATCAGGCCGCAACGCGGCTTTTCAGGTTTTCCAGAATGTTCTGCGGCGAGGAAACGCCGTAAGGGTCGGTATCGCTATTATCGCAATAGCCCTCTTCCTCAAACCACTGCTCCACCATACCGTCATTGATGACGGCGGCGTAACGCCAGGAGCGCATGCCGAAACCGAGATTGTCCTTGGCGACCAGCATGCCCATCTTGCGGGTGAACTCGCCCGAACCGTCAGGAATGACCTTGACGTTTTCGAGGTTCTGGCCCTTTGCCCAGGCATTCATCACGAAGGCATCGTTGACCGACAGGCAATAGATTTCATCGACGCCGAGCGCGCGGAATTCGCCCGCGAGCTTTTCGAAATCGGGAAGCTGGTAGGTCGAGCAAGTCGGCGTGAAAGCGCCGGGCAGCGAGAAAAGAACGACCTTTTTGCCCTTGAAGTAGTCGTCGGAGGTCATGTCCTGCCAACGGAAAGGGTTGGGGCCACCAACGGCCTCGTCGCGAACACGCGTGCGGAAGGTAACGGCGGGCACTTTTTTGCCGAGCATGTCTTGTCTCCTGATCTTTCTTCAATTTTCTGGCGTTTTGCACGGATCGCTTGGGACCGATCCGCACGGAATTCTTTTGCCGTTTCTTTAGCGCAAGATGCGCTGCGGTGCAGCATAAAAATCGGATTACCAGACGTCAAATCAACGAAACGTCGCACCGCGGGAAGATCAATTGTGCAGCGCTACCGACCAGCGCAACAGTGGCGGCAACGGTGTCCACCAGCCGGTGCGAATGCCGGCTTGCCGCAGCATGGCGGCAGACCACGTGTTGCAGCCGGCCAGCGCATTGAACCAGCCATTCGCCTCGAAAAATCCATCCGTCAGGCTGTAGGAAGCACCGGGTATAAGCTGAACTTTGCCATTGTCCCGCAGGAAGCTCGCACGAATGCCCGCCACGAGTCGCTGATATCCCGCTTCGGAAATGCGAAGGCGCTTCACCCCGGCAAGGTCGGCGGGAAAATCCCCCGTCACATCCACATGCATCACCGACTGGTCGAGTGTCAGAGAGCGCACGACCGGCATCGGCTTCAGGTCGGCCCAAGTCGGCGTCTGTATGTAAAACGACCGGCCACCCCAGCCGAACACCAGATAGGCAGCAGCCGGATGGTTGACCGCGATACCGCCCTCCTGCAATTCGGAAAAGACCCGCCGCAGATCGTCATCGACAGGCAGGGCGATATCGGTATGGATCGGATTGGATAACAGCAATATCTCGCGATCCCTCACGCCGCTTGTTTCATCGGCAAAAAAGGGTCGCGGCACGACGGTGCCGAGCACAAGAAGCAGGATGATCAGCAGCAGGCCACCGCCGATCCACCTTGTGATAAATCTCACCACGAAACGCCGTTAAAACAGGAAATAACGCTGCGCCATCGGCAGCACCGTCGCCGGTTCACAGGTCAGAAGCTCGCCATCGGCGCGCACCTCATACGTTTCCGGGTCAACCTCGATATGCGGGGTCAGCGAATTGTGGATCATCGAGGCCTTGGAAATGCCGCCGCGCACGTTCTTCACCGCCATCAGCTTCTTGGCAACACCAAGACGCCCTGCAAGGCCGGCATCCAGCGACGCCTGACTGACAAATGTAACCGAGGAATTGGTGCGCAGCTTGCCATAGGCGGCAAACATCGGGCGGTAATGCATCGGCTGCGGCGTGGGAATGGAGGCATTCGGATCGCCCATCGGTGCCGCGGCGATGGAACCGCCGAGCAACACCATTTCCGGCTTCACGCCGAAGAATGCCGGGTTCCACAACACCAGATCGGCACGCTTGCCGACTTCGATGGAGCCGATCTCATGGCTGACGCCCTGCGCGATGGCCGGGTTGATGGTATATTTGGCGATGTAACGGCGGACGCGGAAATTGTCGTTTTCGCCGGTCTCTTCCTTCAGGCGGCCGCGCTGGCGCTTCATCTTGTCAGCCGTCTGCCAGGTGCGGATCGCCACTTCACCGACACGGCCCATGGCCTGGCTGTCGGAGGAAATGATCGAGAACGCGCCGATATCGTGGAGAATATCCTCCGCCGCGATGGTTTCCTTGCGGATGCGGCTTTCGGCGAACGCGATATCCTCAGGGATGGACGACGACAGGTGGTGGCACACCATCAGCATATCCAGATGTTCGGCCAGCGTATTGATGGTGTAGGGCCGCGTCGGGTTGGTGGAAGACGGGATGACGTTCGGATTACCGCAGACCTTGATGATATCAGGCGCATGGCCGCCGCCTGCCCCTTCGGTGTGGAAGGCATGGATGGTACGGCCCTTGATGGCGGCAACCGTGTCTTCCACGAAACCGCTCTCGTTCAGCGTATCGGTGTGGATCATCACCTGCACGTCATATTCGTCAGCCACCGTCAGGCAATTGTCGATGGCGGCGGGCGTCGTGCCCCAGTCCTCGTGCAACTTCAGCGATGAGGCCCCGGCAAGGATCATCTCTTCCAGCGGCGCGGGCAACGAAGCATTGCCCTTGCCCGCCAATGCGAGGTTCATCGGGAAAGCGTCGAAGCTCTCGATCATCCGCTCGATGTGCCACGCGCCGGTGCAGGTGGTGGCAAGCGTGCCATGCGCGGGGCCGGAACCGCCGCCCAGCATGCAGGTAACGCCGCTCATCAGCGCTTCTTCGATCTGCTGCGGGCAGATGAAGTGGATATGTGCATCCATGCCACCGGCAGTCAGAATCTTGCCTTCGCCGGCAATCGCCTCTGTCGAAGGGCCGACAATGATCGTCACGCCCGGCTGCGTATCGGGATTGCCCGCCTTGCCGATGGCGTGGATGCGCCCGTTCTTCAGGCCCACATCCGCTTTGTAGATGCCGCTATGGTCGACGATGACGACGTTGGTGATGACGGTATCGACAGCGCCCTCGGCCCGCGTCGCCTGGCTCTGGCCCATGCCGTCGCGAATGACCTTGCCACCGCCGAATTTCACTTCCTCGCCATAGGTCGTGTAGTCCTTCTCGATCTCGATGAAGAGTTCGGTATCGGCAAGACGCACCTTGTCGCCGACGGTCGGGCCGAACATGCCGGCATAGGCGGCGCGGGAAATCTTGTAAGGCATGGGTTCAGGCTCCTTCGGACGCGGAGAAAATCGATATGGGAGAAATTCGTGTCAGCCGGCCCTCGTGTGTGAGGGCATCTACAAGCTGTTTTTCGGCGGCAAACGGATGCCCGTTCCAGCCGTGATGACCAAAGCCCGCAATCGACACCTCGTCATCGCCGCCGCTCACGGTCTCCAGAACATGGGCGATGGCAAGAAGCCCGGTGCTCGGGCAGACGTAAGGGGCCGGCGCATAGACCTGCAATGCGTGATCAAGCCGCTCATGCACCCCGCGCGGAATGACGAGGTGGCTCTTGCCGGTCTCTTCGGCTAATGCTGCGAAACCGGCGGTATAATCGGCACAAAAATCGGTCAGTTCGGGCCAGCGAGCGCGGATATCCGGCTCCATCTGCGAAAATTTCGCGGGATCGCGCACCGACCAGATGGCGGAAGCCTGCTGCACCCCCTCATTGTCGCGCCACGCGGCCCCTTCGCTCATCTCGCGGCCCGGCCGGCCGGTGTTGCAAACGGCCACCACATCCGTGCGGCTGCCGCCAGCGCCCAGCGAACGGCAATCGTTGAAGCGGATGACAATGTCGGAAAGGTCGATGAGATCAGCCACGCCCTGCGGCATTTCTCCGTTTCCGACAATCATGATCCGCCGCCCCATACCGTTCAGAAACCTTCGGACAACTGGCGCAGTTCGTCAGCGCGCTTGTTGCTCATATCGGCCAGGCATGAGGAAACCAGCATCGGCTCCATCGTGCCGCCACGCGCCTGAAACCCGAAGGCATCGCAATTGGCATCGCGAAACGCCACCCAGGCACGCTGGGCGGCAACCAATGCATCCACGGCACCCTTGCCGCTTTCGTCTGCCGTCTTGTCACGCTCCGCAAGCTGCTTGCGAACCTTCTGGTAGGCGGCGTTCAACTGCTTGTCGGCCTTTTCGTAATCCTTGCCGGCGCAGATTGTCATATCGGCCTGCGTTTGCGGCGAGGTGCAATCGGGCGCGTCATCGGCAAATGCGGAAGACGCCGCAAGAGACAGCAGGACAGCCGCACCGAAACAGAATTTTTTCAAAGTCATGGCCATCACTCAGGCAGCCGCGCCATCGAAAGCCTGCGGCTTCAGCGCACGCGGATCGACACCATCAAGGCAATTGGTATTCACCGCCACCATCGGCGTCCCATCCGGCCCATCGGCATAGGCAAAACTCTCAATGCCGCAGGTGGAGCAGAACAGATGATGGATCTTGTGCTTGTTGAAGAGATATTCCGTCAGCTTGTCGTCGCCGGAAAGCAGGGTGAATTTTTCGCGAGGCGCAAAGGCAAGCGTCGAGCCCAAGCGCTTGCAGCGCGAGCAATTGCACACGACCGTGTGGTCGAGATCGGCGTCGACCTCGAAGCTCACGTCGCCGCATTGGCAACTTCCGTGATAATGTGCCGTCGCCATCTCATAACCTCCCCATGATCTGTTGACGAAACCCGTAAACCTCACGCTTGCCGGAAAGCGGCACCAGCGTCACTTCCCGCTTCTGGCCGGGTTCAAAACGAACCGCAGTACCAGCCGGAATGTCGAGACGCATGCCGCGCACCTTGTCGCGGTCGAAGACAAGACCCGCATTGGTCTCGAAGAAATGGTAATGGCTGCCCACCTGAACCGGCCGGTCACCGGTATTGGCCACCTCGATCGTCACCGTCGGCTGGCCGGCATTGAGTTCGATGGTGCCCTCTGCGGCAATGATTTCGCCTGGTTTCATGGTGCTCCCCTTTGTCTCTCTCAAGCAGCGGTGGCTGCCGCGCAGCCTTCAGCCTTCAGCACCCGTGTCGTCGATGCCGGATTGTTGACGAGTTTGGCCGCCGGGCGGATGGGCCTGCGAACCAGCTCGCCGCCGCAATTCGGGCAGGCGCCTTTGAGCACATCGGTCGCGCAATCGGCGCAAAAGGTGCATTCGAACGAGCAGATCATCGCAACCCGGCTGTCGGGGGCAAGATCACGGTCGCAGCATTCGCAATTGGGCCGAAGCTCCAGCGCCATATCGTCCCCCTCAGCGTATCGGTTCGTGAACGGTCACAAGCTTGGTGCCGTCGGGAAATGTTGCTTCCACCTGCACATCATGGATCATGTCGGCGATGCCTTCCATAACCTGATCGCGGGAAATGACATGCGCGCCGGCTTCCATCAGGTCGGCCACCGCGCGACCATCGCGGGCGCCCTCGACAACGAAATCGGTAATCAGCGCAATCGCTTCCGGGTAATTCAGCTTCACGCCACGCTCCAGCCGGCGGCGCGCCACCATGGCGGCCATGGAAATCAGCAGCTTGTCTTTTTCTCTCGGAGTAAGGTTCATCGTCGTCCCGCAGCTTTCGCACCTGCCCCGCAAAACACAGTGTTTCGGGGGCTGATCCGACTTGTTTGACAGACCCCGGAAGGTCGCCTGTCGTGGGCGATCCGGAGCTTTACAGATTCCAGACTTTCGGCACTGGCGCGCCGTTTCGCAAGAGCGAAATGATCGGAAAAAGTATTTTTCTAAGGGAGAAGCCGTCCGCGGCGGACACGCGCACGACAAGCTTGCCCTGCCATTCGCTGGCGCCGCCGCTTTCCCCGGCAATAGCCCGGATTTTAGGCAAAAGCGCCTCGGCCAGAGGTCCGATATAAAGAAGCGTGGCAAAGGCCACCTGCCCGGCAAGCACCGCCGGTTTTGCAGTCAGCTCCGCCACTTCTCCCGCAAGCAGCAGCTCTTCGGCATGTACCAGCCGGCCGCCATGGCGAATGCGCCAGCGATCCCGGAACAGGCCATGCTGCATCGCTTCGCCCATGGCCTGACGCCCGAGCAGCACGGCTTCGACGGCGATGAATTCGGAGGTTGCGTCGAGATCGGCTTCCAGCCTGCGGGTCAGCGACGCGCGGTCGAAAAGAATGGTTTCCTGCGGCAGCCAGTGCAACCGGGCGCCCGGCCCTGCGGAAACGCGGGCGGTGACGGTGGCGGTTCCGGAGGATGCCTTGTAGACCTTCTCGCAGGCCTGCGTCGTCACCACCAGCGAGGTGCCGGCTCCGGCAACAGCCTGCCATTCCATTTCATCTCCGCCGGTCAATCCGCCGGAGGAGTTGATGAGGATGGCCTCGATCTCGTTGGAAAACGTATCCGGCAGGCGGATCTTGGCGCAACCTTCCTGGAATAATTGGTCCAGCCGGCTGCGACCTTCGACAGCCTTGGTTACAATGCGTCCTCTGCCACGGGCGCGCTGCTGCCGGGCAGGTTCGCCGTCTTCGAGACCGGAAGGGCGGATGGCTTGCTGTTCTGGCTGCACGCGGTCTCCGAAACGGTTGCGGAAGCGGACCCGGCCTTGGCGCCGCAATCTTTTTTGACGACGGCATCCACTACCATCTGTCCTTCCGTGTTGCGGAAGAAATCCCACATTCTTTCCGCCGCATCAACCGTGCGCGTCACTTCGCCTGTGGGCATCTTGCGCTCCACGGCAGGTTCCGCCTTCGGCGTCTGCTCGCCACCCGGCTTGCGGGTAAGGACCGCCGACGCTGCCAGCACTTCCGCCTTCATGGTGGCGCGCGGCCAGGCATGGTCCCAATTGTCAATGACATAGGACTGGATACGTGCCCCGCCCTTACAGACGTCATAGGAATTGACGGTGAAGCTCTCGCCCGGTCTGGTTTTCGCGCCGCCCTTGCAGCCGTCCATTTCCGCCCAGCGTTTCAGCGCCGTCTCGCCGCCATATTGCCAGTAGGACTTGCCACCGCCCTGATAGGGATTGGCCGGATCCTTCAGACCCGCAAAGGCGATGATCGACATCGGCCGCGCCGGCTTGCAGCTTGCCGCATCCGGTCCCCATTTGCCCTCTGTCTCCAACGGATAACCCGCGCGCAACGATGCAACGAAGCCGGCAGCGGTGAAATCCGCGCTACCATTGCAGATGAATTGCGACAGCATGCGCCCGCCGCCGGAATAACCGGAACCGTAAAAGCGCTCCTCATCCACGCAGAACTTGCCTTTCACCATGGCAATTGCATCGCGAATGAAGCTCACCTCATCCAGCCCGCCGGGACGGGTGGTAACACCAGGAACATTCCAGGCATGGGTGCCGGGCAATTCGCCATTGAGGCTGCCCGCCAGCGCCACCACCATCAGGCCGTCGCGCTCGGCAAGCTTGTCCCAGCCGCTGCGGTTCAGCTGGCCGTGCGGATTGCTGTTGGAGCCGTGGAAATCGAACACCACAGGCACCGGTTTTTTTCCGTCATAGGCCGATGGAACGAAATAAACGCCTTCGCGTTTTTGACCACTGGAGAGAATGGAAAAATCATGCCTGCCCGGTTCCACGCCGGGTTGAGCAAGCTGACCGCAGGTCGAGGCTGACGCTGCGACACTCGCGCTCGCGCAGATCGCAAGACCCAGAAACAGGGTGCGGGCGGAGCGGAACAGCCGGGCAGCCCGGCCAAGGGCAAAGTCTTGATGCATTGACACGCCTTTATTGGGCACGGTTTCCCCGACGATACGTCGGACGCGCGTGGAATGTAAGGGATCAACTGTCGCGGCGTGCGAATAGACTTCGTCTGTGTCTCGCATGCAGCATTTCCGCTGCCAATATCACAGGCGTTTATTCAATGAAATGCTAAAATTGCGCATAAAAGCCATGCAGACACGCATAGACTTTCAAAATATTAATCGGCCGTTTGCACGCCGTGATCGGCAGGCGTGGCTTCTAGTCTCGATTTATACTGTCAGATGGCGACGCGCCTCGGGCGTATCCAGCGTTTCGGCAAGCCCCTCATGCACAATTTCGCCCCGGTCCATGATGTAGACATAGTCGGCAAGCTCACGGCAGAAATCCAGATATTGCTCGACCAGCAGGATCGCCATACCGGTGGAATCCCTGAGATATTTGATTGCGCGGCCGATATCCTTGATGATCGACGGCTGAATGCCTTCGGTCGGCTCATCGAGAACGAGGATTTTCGGCCGCGTCACCAGCGCCCGGCCGATGGCGAGCTGCTGTTGCTGGCCACCGGACAGGTCGCCGCCGCGTCTGCCCAGCATCGATTGCAGCACCGGAAACAGGCTGAAAATATCGTCGGGAATGAAACGCTCCTTGCGTGGCAGCGGCGCATAACCGCTTTCAAGGTTTTCCTGCACGCTGAGCAGCGGAAAGATTTCACGCCCCTGTGGCACGTAGCCGACACCGCGCTTGGCACGGTGGTAAGGTGCCAGCCCATCCAGTGCTGCCCCTTCAAAGCTGATCGACCCGCCACTGATGGCATGCTGGCCGGTGACCGCGCGCAACAACGAGCTTTTGCCTACGCCGTTTCGGCCGAGAACACAGGTGATCTTGCCCATCTCCGCTTTCAGAGACACGCCCCGCAGGGCTTGGGCTGCGCCATAGTGGAGGTTGATGTTTTCGACGTTCAGCATGGTGCAACTCCATTGATGCTTTGGTGGGCGGCGCTACCCCCCTCTGCCCTGCCGGGCATCTCCCCCACAAGGAGGGAAATCAGATGCCGTTCCCGCTCGTCCCATCGCCTACTGGTCTTGGGGCAGGGTGTTAGCCGCTTGCCGATCTCCCCCCTTGTGGGGGAGATGCCCGGCAGGGCAGAGGGGGGTAAAGCCGCAGACGCTTCCATCACCGTCCCAGATAATTCTCGATCACCTTCGGATCGCTGGACACAAAATCGATAGACCCTTCGGCCAGCACCGAGCCCTCGGCAAGACACGTCACCTTTACGCCCAGCTCGCGGATGAAGCCCATGTCGTGCTCCACCACCACGACCGAGCGGGTCTTGGCGATTTCCTTCAGAAGCACGGCGGTTTCGGCTGTCTCCGCATCCGTCATGCCCGCCACCGGCTCATCCACCAGCAGCAGCTTCGGTTCCTGCGCGAGCAGCATGCCGATTTCCAGCCACTGTTTCTGGCCGTGCGAGAGGTTGGCCGCGAGATCGCCGCGGCGGTGGCTGAGACGCACGGTGGCGAGGATTTCCTCGATACGCGCCTTGTCCTCCGCTGTCAGCCTGTAGAACAGCGTGGCGAAGACGCCGCGTTTGCGGTTCAACGCCAGTTCCAGATTGTCCCAGACGGTATGGCTTTCAAACACCGTTGGCTTCTGGAATTTACGCCCGATGCCCAGCTGGGCAATATCCGCCTCGTCCTTTTTCGTGAGGTCGATGCTGTCTTCGAACAGCACCGTGCCGGTATCCGGCCGGGTCTTGCCGGTGATGATATCCATCATCGTCGTCTTGCCGGCGCCATTCGGACCGATGATGGCCCGCAGCTCGCCCGGCTCCACCACGAAGGACAGGGAATTGAGCGCCCTGAACCCGTCGAAGGAAACGGAAACACCGTCGAGATAAAGCAGGCTTTTGGTTCTGTTTTCGGAAACCGTGTTCATATCAGCCTCACTCCGCCGCCTGTTGCGCCGCTGTTGCAGCACTGTCATTGCCCGGTTGTCCGGCCGCACTTGCCGCCCGCGCAACACGCTTTTCGCGCCGGCCGACCAGATAATGCTGCACGGTGCCGACGATGCCCTTGGGGAAGAACAGCGTCACCGCGATGAACAGCCCACCCAGTGCAAACAGCCAGAATTCGGGGAAAGCGCCGGTGAAATAGCTCTTGCCGCCATTGACCAGCAGCGCGCCGATGATCGGCCCGATCAGCGTGCCGCGCCCGCCGACTGCGGTCCAAACCACCACCTCGATGGAGTTGGCGGGGGAGAATTCGCCGGGATTGATGATGCCCACCTGCGGCACGAACAGCGCACCGGCAATGCCCGCCATCATGGCCGAGACGACGAAGGTAAAGAGCTTGATGTTTTCCACCCGGAAACCGAGGAAGCGCACCCGGCTTTCGGCATCGCGCACGCCCACCAGCACTTTGCCGAATTTGGAATTGACGATGCCGGATGCAATCAGCAGCGAAAGCGCCAGCATAACGGCCGTCATCGCAAACAGCACGGCACGGGTGCCATCCGCCTGCACGGAAAAGCCGAGAATATCCTTGAAATCGGTGAGACCATTATTGCCGCCGAAACCCATGTCGTTGCGGAAGAAGGCAAGCAGCAGGGCGTAGGTCATGGCCTGCGTGATGATAGAGAGGTAAACGCCGTTGACGCGCGAGCGGAAGGCGAACCAGCCGAACACGAAGGCGAGCAGGCCGGGCACCACCAGCACCATCAGTGCTGCAAACCAGAACATGTCGAAGCCGTGCCAGAACCACGGCAGTTCCTTCCAGTTGAGGAACACCATGAAGTCAGGCAGCACAGGATGGCCGTAAACACCGCGCGTGCCGATCTGCCGCATCAGATACATGCCCATGGCATAACCGCCGAGCGCGAAGAAGGCGGCGTGGCCGAGCGAGAGAATGCCGCAATATCCCCAGACCAGATCAAGCGCCAGCGCCAGCAGCGCGTAGGCCAGATATTTGCCGAGCATCGACATGATGTAGGTCGGGATGCGGAACGCGCTGTCAGCCGGCAACAGCAGATTGGAGGCGGGCACCAGCACGGCGATGGCCAGGATGATGCCGATGGCGATGGAAATGCGCCGATCGAGCGCGCGCAGGAGGAAGCCGGTAATCATGCTTCGATCGCCCTTCCCTTGAGTGCGAAGAGACCACGTGGCCGCTTCTGGATGAACAGGATGATGAGAACGAGCACGAGGATCTTGCCGAGCACGGCGCCCACCGTCGGCTCAAGGAACTTGTTGAGCACGCCGAGCGACAGCGCACCCACGAGCGTTCCCCAGAGATTGCCGACCCCGCCGAACACCACCACCATGAAACTGTCGATGATGTAGCTCTGGCCGAGATTGGGCGAGACATTGTCGATCTGCGACAGCGCTACCCCGGCAAGGCCGGCAACGCCGGAACCGAGCGCGAAGGTGAAGGCATCCACCCAGGGCGTGCGGATGCCCATGGAAGAGGCCATGCGGCGGTTCTGGGTCACGGCGCGCATCTGCAAGCCGAAGGCGGAGCGCTTCAAAAGCACCAGCAGCGCGAAGAAGACGGAAAGCGAGAAGCAGACGATCCACACGCGGTTCCAGGTGAAGTTGAGGTAACCGACGCTGAAGGAGCCGGACATCCAGCTCGGGCTGCCGACCTCACGGTTGGTCGGGCCGAAGATGGAACGCACGCCCTGTTGCAGGATCAGCGAGATACCCCAGGTGGCGAGCAGCGTTTCCAGCGGTCGCCCGTAGAGATAGCGGATGACGCCGCGCTCCATGATGAGGCCGACGCAGGCTGTGACAAGAAAGGCGGCCGGCAGGGCAATCGCCAGTGACCAGTCGAACAGGCCGGGGAAATGGCTGCGGATCAGCTCCTGCACCATGAAGGTGGAATAGGCGCCGATCATCACCATCTCGCCATGCGCCATATTGATGATGCCCATGACGCCGAAGGTGATGGCAAGACCGATGGCGGCGAGCAGCAGCACGGAACCGAGCGACAGGCCGTACCAGACATTCTGTGCGTAGTCCCAGATGGCAAGCGCGCTTTCGATGCTGGAAATCGCCTCGTCCACATCGGGCTTCAGGCTCGGATCAACCGTGGGCGTCGCCGCC
This sequence comes from Agrobacterium sp. 16-2014-1-2a, assembly GCF_053522705.1. Lineage (NCBI taxonomy): Bacteria > Pseudomonadati > Pseudomonadota > Alphaproteobacteria > Hyphomicrobiales > Rhizobiaceae > Agrobacterium > Agrobacterium sp. 16-2014-1-2a. Next base: position 165,524 of record NZ_JBNWBX010000002.1, on the reverse strand, counting down.
ATCAGAATGCTGATCGCATCGCGCCCGCCAAGCGCCTTGATGGTGGCGATCGCTTCTTTCTTCACCTCAAGGGGGCGGTCGGAGGAAAGCAGCGAGACTGCCCGCGCCTCCTCCATCCGCGTCCGCACCTCTTTGTCGGTTTCCTTGGATATGGCCGCTTCCAGCAATTCCAGATTTTCGGCACTGGGGGCTTTCAGAACCGCATCGGCGGCGGAAAGCCGCACCGAGCGTTCCGGACTGAGCAACGTCAGGCCGCCCATCGCGGCGCGGATGACGCGACGCAGATTGTTGTTGACCCTGATCTTGGTAACCGCCGCCTTCGGCGCTTCGCCAGCACTTTCGCCGGTCAGCGGATCGATGAGCGTGAAATTGGAACCCGACGGCTTGGTCATGAACACCAGATTGTCGGCCTTGCGCACGTAAAGATCGCCTGATGCAAAAGCCTCAAGCGCCGGCACCACCCGCGCGTCGCCGGTGGCAGCAATCTGGCCGATCAATGTTTCGGCCTGCTTGAAGTCAGCCGCGCCGAGCTGGTCTATCAGCGCCTTCGGATCGCTCTGCGCGAGGGACTGGGCGGCGATCCCCAGGGTGAGCCAGAGGAAGATGGCTCCGAGAAAAGATCGGATCGTCATGTCGGGTTCCTTGGAGCGGTTTGCGACTCTGCGGTTGCGTGTGGCACGACCTGAATATGCGGCTTCACCCACCTCTGCCCTGCCGGGCATCTCCCCCTCAAGGGGGGAGATCGACCCGTGGCAAGGTCCCGTCCATCTCGACGTTCAAGGATGAAATGGCGGGAGAGCATCTTGCCGATCTCCCGCCTTGAGGGGGAGATGTCCGGCAGGACAGAGGGGGGTAATTCTGGCTCAGTTTGTAAACAATCCGCCCCTCCAAAGAGGGGCGGCGTTCGTTTCCTTATCAGCTGCCCTTGCCGCCGCACTTGCCCGTGGCCACGTTGAAGTTGCCGCAGGACATCGGCTTGCGCCAATCCGAAATCAGATCCTTCGAGTCAGGCAGGTAATCCGACCATTCGTCACCCACGACCTGTGGCGTCTGCTGCACGATTTCGAACTGCCCATCGGCCTGGATTTCACCGATCAGCACCGGCTTGGTGATGTGGTGGTTCGGCATGACGGTGGAGTAACCACCAGAAAGGTTCGGCACGGAAACGCCGATGATGCTGTCAAGAACCGCGTCCGTATCGGTCGTGCCTGCGGTTTCGACGGCCTTAACCCAGGCGTTGAAACCGATATAGGCGGCTTCCATCGGGTCGTTCGTCACGCGCTTGTCGTTCTTGGTGAACGCATGCCAGGTCTTGATGAATTCGGCGTTGACCTCGGTATCGACAGACTGGAAGTAGTTCCAGGCGGCAAGGTGGCCGACCAGCGGCGCGGTATCGAGACCGGCAAGCTCTTCTTCACCGACCGAGAAGGCGACGACCGGAATGTCCTCGGCCTTGATGCCCTGGTTCGCCAGCTCCTTGTAGAAGGGCACGTTGGCATCGCCGTTGATGGTGGAAACAACGGCGGTCTTCTTGCCGGCCGAGCCGAACTTCTTGATGTCGGACACGATCGTCTGCCAGTCGGACTGGCCGAACGGCGTGTAGTTGATCATGATGTCCTCTTCCTTGACGCCCTTCGACATCAGGTAGGCCTTCAGGATCTTGTTTGTGGTCTGCGGGTAGACATAGTCGGTACCTGCCAGAACCCAGCGCTCGACGCCTTCGGTCTTGGCGAGATAATCGACGGCCGGAATGGCCTGCTGGTTAGGCGCTGCACCGGTGTAGACGATGTTGCGGGAGGATTCTTCACCCTCATACTGCACCGGGTAGAACAGCAGGGAATTCAGCTCTTCGAAAACCGGCAGCACGGACTTGCGCGACGAAGATGTCCAGCAACCGAAAACGGCGGCGACCTTGTCCTGCGAAATCAGCTGGCGGGCCTTTTCGGCAAACAGCGGCCAGTCGGAGGCCGGGTCGACCACGACGGCTTCGAGCTTCTTGCCGAGAACGCCGCCCTTCTTGTTCTGCTCGTCGATGAGCATCAGCATGGCGTCCTTCAGCGTCGTCTCTGAAATCGCCATGGTGCCGGAAAGAGAATGCAGCACGCCTACCTTGATCGTATCGTCGGCGGCAAATGCGCCATGGAAGGCGGTGGTGGACATGATTGCGCCGAGCAGCGCGGCGCTAAGCGTCTTGCGGAATGTCATCGGAAGAACCCCTCTCCTTGTTTAGCCCTCACGGGGCTTCAGCGGCATCGTTGACCGCTGCTGGAAGGGACTATCGATCTCGCGGGCGAGAAACCGTATACGTCAATTGACGTAGGCGGGGTGGCGAAAGCTGCAGGGAGTGTTGGGGAGAGGGAAATCCCGGCCGGGGCAATCGATGTGAAACCTGGCGTTTCAACTTGCTTCTTTTCCGGCAGGGAAGACGAGAGCAGCAGCGGGTCGATGGTGCGAGGTCGGAGACAGACTGAGAAGTCGTCACTTTATCCGGCGCTTCGCGCCACCTTCTCACCGGCAGGGGAGAAGAAACGATCAGCGACGCTTCACATCAGGCGTGCGGCTTGTCGTCCCGCTCTTCGTCGCGGATCGCATCGTCATGATACCAGGAGCCGAAATCGACATGCGGCTGACGTGCCTCGCGCTCCAGATCGCTCAGCCCGATGTTACGGAACTTTGAGAGCCCCGCGCGTCCGCCGACCGGAAATTGAAAGATCGTTGCCGTTTCACGATGAAAGCCAGTTGCCATATCGAACATCTCACTTTGTTTGCATCGAAGCACTTTGGTTGTGAAGCAAACCCGTTAGCTCCGGTTTAGCTCCATCTGATTAAAAAAAAATCACGTTGCGAAAAATATAGGCATTAAATGGTCATTCAGCAAGAAAAACCATTCCGGAAGCGCCGGTTTTGGGGCAAATGCCGATCCGTCGTTCGCAATCGAAAACATTGCACCGCAACAGGGCATTTTGAGCGATGCCACCCGCTATCTGTTAGGAATCACTGACGAAACATTAGGGTTCGATTTACCTGCCGCAGTGCAGCATGAGCGGTTAGTGGCCATATCGGCCCCCTCGGCCCTGAGCATGCCTGAAAGATTTTTCGAAGAATTCGCAAAACATCGCCAATCTGGCACGCGGCATGCATCTATATGGCCAGCCCTTGAACGCGAATGTGCTTCCGGTGGCGAAAGCCACGGCAAGCCTCAAGGCTTCGCATTGTTACCTATGAGAGGTTCGTAATGACTAAGTTCAAACTCGAGTACATCTGGCTTGACGGTTATAAGCCGGTCCCCAACCTGCGCGGCAAGACACAGGTCAAGGAATTCGATGAATTCCCGACGCTCGAGCAGCTGCCGCTTTGGGGTTTTGATGGCTCGTCCACGCAGCAGGCCGAAGGCCACTCTTCGGATTGCGTGCTGAAGCCCGTCGCGATCTACCCCGATCCGGCCCGCACCAACGGCGTGCTGGTCATGTGCGAAGTCATGATGCCTGACGGCGTCACCCCGCATGCATCGAACAGCCGCGCGACCATCCTCGACGACGAGGACGCATGGTTCGGCTTCGAACAGGAATATTTCTTCTACCAGGACGGCCGCCCGCTCGGCTTCCCCGAGCAGGGTTACCCGGCTCCGCAGGGTCCGTATTACACCGGCGTCGGCTTCAAGAACGTCGGCTCGGTTGCCCGCGAAATCGTTGAAGAACATCTCGACCTCTGCCTCGAAGCCGGCATCAACCACGAAGGCATCAATGCCGAAGTGGCCAAGGGCCAGTGGGAATTCCAGGTATTCGGCAAGGGCTCCAAGCGCGCCGCCGACCAGATCTGGATCGCCCGTTACCTGCTGCTGCGTCTTTGCGAACAGTACGGCATCGACGTCGAATTCCATTGCAAGCCGCTCGGCGATACCGACTGGAACGGTTCGGGCATGCATTGCAACTTCTCCACCAAGTTCATGCGTGAAGTTGGCGGCAAGGAGTATTTCGAAGCCCTCATGGCCGCTTTCGCCAAGAACTGGCAGGAGCACATCGACGTTTACGGTCCGGACAACCACCTGCGCCTGACCGGCAAGCACGAAACCGCTCCGTGGAACAAGTTCTCCTACGGCGTTGCCGACCGTGGCGCCTCGATCCGCGTTCCGCACTCCTTCGTCAACAACGGTTACCGTGGTTACCTCGAAGACCGTCGTCCGAACTCGCAGGGCTGCCCTTACCAGATCGCTTCCGTCGTTCTGAAGACGATTGCAGAAGTGCCGCTCGCAAAGTCGGCTGCTGCCTGATAACCCAAGACATGGCGTCGCCCGCAACCGGGCGACGCCATTTTTATGTCCACCGAACGGCCGGACCGGACAGGCGACCTTTCGCCCTCTGCCCTGCGTGGAATATTCTTGCCTATGCGCAAACTCGAAGACGTTGCGTGGCTTTGACCAACCGCATCGGCTTTTCCGAAACCGCGACACGGTTTTCGGTCCGATGCTCTAAAGCAAGAAGGTGAGCGATGGGCATTCTCAAAAAATTCTCTCTCGAAAACCGCATCGCCATCATCACCGGCAGCGGCCGCGGTCTCGGTTTCGAAATCGCCAGGGCCTTTACCGAGGCTGGCGCCCATGTGTGGCTGACCGGCCGTAACGACGAGGCGCTGGAACAGGCAGCAGGCACACTTCGGCAAGCCGGCGGAAAAGCCGATTATGCCGCTTTCGACATTGCCGACACCGCCGCCGGAACTGCCCTCGTCCACCGCATCATGGACGAATTCGGCCATCTCGATATCCTCGTCAACAATGTCGGCGCACGCGACCGCCGCCCGCTTTCCGAATTCAGCGACGAGGACGTGCTGGAGCTTATCCGCACCGACCTCACCTCCTCCGTCTCGCTGTCGCGAGATGCCGCGCAAGCCATGAATTCCAACGGTTACGGCCGCATCATCACCATCACCTCCATTCTCGGCCACATCGTCAGGCCGGGCGATGCGATCTATCCCGTTGCCAAGCAGGGGCTGACCGGGCTGATGCGCGCAATCGCTGTCGAATATGGCGCGCGCGGCATCACCAGCAACGCCATTGCACCCGGCATGTTCGCCACGGAAACCAATGCGGCCCTTGCCGAAAACCCTGACATGGTCGCCTTTGCCAAACTGCGCGTACCGCTGGAACGCTGGGGCAGGCCGGATGAAATCGCCGGTGCAGCCCTGTTTCTGGCCAGCGACGCCTCCTCCTTCGTCAACGGCCATGTGCTGACGGTGGATGGCGGCATGTCGGTGCGGCTGTGAGAATGGCAAAACACCTTTTGCGGGAAGGGGCTGGATCCTAGGCATGGCCGCACGGCAACGCATCATCCCCGTCAGGCGCGAATATAACCGCTGGGTCGCCAACCAGACGCTGGAAGATTATGCGCTGCGCTTCACCGCCAAAAGCGCCCGGCAATTTTCGTCCAACCGCATCTCCCACACCGCCATCGGCGCTATTTCCTTTCTGGCACTGGAAGCCATCGGCGGCGCGATCACGCTGTCATACGGCACCACCAACGCCTTTTACGCCATCATCGTCGCGGCCATTGCCATGCTTGCCGTCGGCCTGCCGATCAGCCGTTACGCCATCCGTCACGGCGTCGATATCGATCTCCTGACACGCGGCGCGAGCTTCGGTTACATCGGCTCCACCATCACCTCGCTGATCTACGCCGCCTTCACCTTCATGCTCTTCGCCATCGAGGCGTCGATCATGTCCGGCGCGCTGGAGCTGGCGCTCGGCATTCCCCTGTGGATCGGCTACATCATCTCCGCCGTCATGGTCATTCCGCTCGTCACCCATGGCGTGCGCCTCATCAGCCGTTTCCAGATCATCACCCAGCCCTTCTGGATCGTGCTGAACGTATTGCCCTTCATCTTCATCGCTTTGATGGACTGGGAAAAATACGATCTGTGGCGGGCCTTTTCCGGCATTCATCACGCCTCCGGTCCGCCGGGCACCGTGGCCCATTTCAATCTGGTGGAATTCGGCGCGGCGTCTGCCGTCATCCTCGCGCTGATGTCGCAGATCGGCGAACAGGTGGATTTCCTGCGCTTCCTGCCCGCCGAGGGCCAGAGCCGTCTGCGCCATCGCATCGCGGTCTTTCTGGCCGGTGCTGGCTGGGTCGTCGTCGGCGTGCCGAAGCTGCTGGCCGGTTCCTTCCTCGTGGTCTTGACCTTCAGTTCCGGCGTCTCGGTGGACCGCGCCGCCGATCCCGCCCAGATGTATCTCACCGCCTTCGGCTACATGATCCCCAACCATACGGCGGCCATGCTGCTGATGGTCGCCTTCGTGGTGGTCTCGCAGCTGAAGATCAACGTCATGAACGCCTATGCGGGCTCGCTCGCCTGGTCCAACTTCTTTTCCCGCCTCACCCACAGCCATCCCGGCCGCGTGGTCTGGCTGGTCTTCAACGTGGTGATCGCGCTGCTGTTGATGGAACTCGGCATCTATCGCCTGCTGGAAGAAACACTCGGCATTTTTTCCATCGTCGCCATGGCCTGGCTCTGCACCATCTCGGCCGATCTGTTCATCAACAAGCCACTCGGCCTTGCCCCACCGGGCATCGAGTTCAAGCGCGCCCATCTCTACGATATCAATCCCGTCGGCGTCGGCTCCATGGCGCTTTCGGCCACGATTGCGCTGATGGCGCATTTCGGCACCTTCGGCGCACTCGCTGCCTCGCTTGCGCCCTATCTCACCCTCATCGTCGCCTTCATCGCCTCGCCGCTGATCGCGTGGGGCACGAAGGGCAAATTCTATCTGGCCCGCAAGCCGCGCCAGAAATGGCGCGAGCTGAGCGCCATCACCTGCTCCATCTGCGAACACCCGTTCGAGCCGGAAGACATGGCATGGTGTCCGGCCTATGCGGCGCCGATCTGTTCGCTCTGCTGCTCGCTGGACAGCCGCTGCCATGACATGTGCAAGCCGAAGGCCAAGCTCAACTATCAGGTCGCGACGGTCGCAAAATCTTTCCTGCCCCACCAACTGGTTGCAAAACTCGCCACAAGGCTCGGACGTTATGGCATGGCGGCGGCCATCGCCGTCACCGCCATTGGCGGCATATTGGCGCTCATCGCCCATCAGGTCGGCACCGCCTCGCCGGCAACGGCTGACGTGGTCAACCGCACCATCCTCATCGTATTTTTCGTCTTTGCCGTCATTGCCGGCATCGTCTGCTGGTTTCTGGTTCTTGCCCATGACAGCCGGGTGGTTGCGGAAGAGGAATCCTCACGCCAGAACACGCTGCTGTTGAAGGAAATCGCCGCACACAAGAAGACTGACGCCGCCCTTCAGGACGCCAAGGAAACGGCTGAGGCCGCCAACCGCGCCAAGAGCCGCTACGTGGTCGGCCTCAGCCACGAATTGCGCACGCCGCTCAACGCTGTTTTGGGCTACGCCCAGATCCTCGAACGCGATGAGACCATTCCCGCGCCGCGGCAATCGGCCATCAAGGTCATTCGCCGTTCCGCCGACCATCTCTCCGGCCTGATTGACGGGCTTCTGGATATCTCCAAGATCGAGGCTGGCCGCCTGCAGGTCTATTCCAACGAGATCAATATTCAGGATTTCCTCGACCAGATCGTTGATATGTTCCGCCCGCAGGCGCAGGCCAAGGGTCTGGAATTCCGGCATGAACGCGCCCATTCCCTGCCGCAATATGTCCGCACGGATGAAAAGCGTCTGCGCCAGATCCTCGTCAACCTGCTCTCCAACGCCATCAAGTTCACCGACGAGGGCAGCGTCACCTTCGATGTCGCCTATCGCAGCCAGGTGGCGAGCTTCACGGTGTCGGATACCGGGCGCGGCATTGCCGAAAAAGATCTTGCCCGCATCTACGAGCCTTTCCAGCGCGGCGAGGCCGAAAGCGTGCGCCCCATGCCGGGCCTTGGCCTCGGCCTCACCATCACGAGGCTTCTGACCAACACACTGGGCGGCGAGATTTCCGTCTCCAGCGAAAAGGACAACGGCTCCACCTTCCGCGTCCGTCTCATGCTGTCGGCTGTGCACCGGCCAAGTACCGCACCTGCGCCGGAAAAAACCATTCGCTCCTATTCGGGCCCACGCCGCACCATCGTGGTGGTTGATGATAACGAGGATCACCGCGAGCTGATGCGGCAGGTGCTTTCGCCGCTCGATTTCGTGGTGCTGACCGCCCAGAGCGGACCGGAATGCCTGACACTCATCGAAGGCGTGCAGCCCGACCTCTTCCTCATCGATATCTCCATGCCCGGAATGTCCGGCTGGCAGCTTGTGACGAAGTTGCGTGAAGCAGGGCAGACAGCTCCGCTCATCATGCTCTCGGCCAATATCGGTGACGGCACCGTAGCGGGTGCCGGAGAAGACAATCACAACGACGCCATCGCCAAGCCGGTCGACATCCGCCACCTGTGCGACAGGCTTGCGGTGCATCTCGGCCTGAAATGGATTTACGATACCGACCTTCCCCCGGCACCCATCCCCCAGCCGCCGGCGCAGATCGTTCATCCCGGCGCGATTCATATCAAGGATTTGCAGAGGCTCGGCGAAATAGGCTACATACGCGGCATAGAGGCAAAACTCGCAGATCTCGCCCGCAACACCAACAACCTGCCCTTCACGCAAGAGCTTGGCACCTATGTGCAGGCCTTCGATCTGGCCGGTTACGCCCATTTTCTAAAGCGGTTTGAAGAGAGCGACAGGGGAGACGGCAAGGCATGAGCGGGCAAGGCGCAGCACTGCCGAGAGACATTGTATTGCTGGTGGATGACAGCCCGGAAGCGCTCGGGTTCCTCACCGATGCGCTGGAACAGTCAGGCTTTTCGGCGCTGATCGCCACATCCGGTCAGGCCGCGCTCAACATTGCCGAACGCATCACGCCCGATATCATCCTGCTCGATGCGGTCATGCCGGCCATGGACGGTTTCGAAACCTGCCGCCGCCTGAAGGCCAACGCCGCCGTGGCCCAGGTGCCTGTCATCTTCATGACCGGGCTGACGGAGACCGAACATGTGGTGCGGGCGCTCGAATCCGGCGGTGTCGACTATCTGACCAAGCCGATCAACATCGATGAGCTGCGCGCCCGTATCCGTGTGCATCTCTCCAATGCCCGCTCGGCGCAGAGCGCCCGCGTGGCGCTTGATGCCGCCGGACGCCACCTGCTTGCCGTGCGCGCCAACGGCGCGATCCACTGGTCCACACCACAGGCAACCCGGCTGGTCAACGCCGCCACCGGCCGTGATGATGGGCTGGAGATTGTCGTTACCCATATTTCCGGCTGGCTGGCCGACAGGACAACAGTGGATTCCGCCCGCGATGCACCGCTGACGATCACCGAGGCCGGGCGGCCCGCTTTGCAGCTCTCCTTCCTCGGCGCAATGGGACCGGACGAATATCTCTTCCGTCTGACAGCCGCCAACGAGAAATCCGACGACCACCTGCTAAAGGACCACTTTGCCCTGACAACGCGGGAATCGGAAGTTCTGCTCTGGATTGCCAAAGGCAAATCCAACCGCGATATCGGCGATATTCTCGGCCTTTCCGCCAGAACCGTAAACAAACATCTGGAACAGATCTACGTCAAACTCGGTGTCGAAAACCGCGCCTCCGCCGCCGTCAAGGCCGCGCATATTTTGCATCAGGGGTGACGGCTGCAACTGATGTGACACGGTTGGAAAAACATATATTTTCCGCTTAAGCGTAGAGCATCGACTTATTCGCCGAGCGAGTGCAGCATATTTCTTCTCCCCTCGAGGAAAGAAACAAGCGGCAACGCCGCAATACAGTCCCCCCAAAAAACATCACCTTCCATCCAACCCAAACCCCGCGCAGGGAGGTTCCCATGGACCATTTCATTATTCTCTCCGGCTGCTCCGGCGGCGGCAAATCAACCCTGCTTGCCGAGCTTGCTCACCGTGGTTTCGCGACCGTCGAGGAACCGGGGCGGCGCATCGTGATTGAGGAAACGAGAAATAACGGCACCGCCCTCCCCTGGATCGACCTGGAAGCCTTTGCCCGCCGGGCGATCGCCATGGCGCTGGAGGACCGGCAAAAGGCGCCAACGGAAGGCTTCGTCTTCTTCGACCGCGGCCTGATCGACGCCGGCTCAGCACTTCATCATATTAGCGGCGATGGCTTCATCGAAACGCTGCGGCGCACGCACCGCTATAACCCGCTGGTCTTCCTCACCCCGCCCTGGCCGGAGATCTACCGAGGCGACAGCGAGCGCAAGCACGGTTTCGAGGCGGCAGTGGAGGAATATCAACGCCTGCTGCACGACTATGCCCGTCTGGATTATGAGACGATTGTGCTGCCGAAAGCCCCCGTCACGGAACGTGCGGATATTGTGCTGGAGAGGCTGGCGGCTGAAGCTGGCTGAAGGCGCGATCGGAGCCAAATGTTTCGAGCCTTTCCCATCACCGTCATTCCGTCTTTGAGACGGAATCCGTCTGACGTGCGGCTCGGAAAGTGTTTTCGCCCAAGGACTTGGGCTGGCTGGGTGCTGACGCCGGAAATGCCCCGCACCAGAAAGCAGAAAGCCCGGTCTTGCGACCGGGCCTCCATATTGCAGTCCAGTAAGACTTACGTCCCCTGCTGGATGTAGGTGAACTTGCCGTCCGGGCCCTTCTTCCACTCGTACATGACGTAACCGGGAAGCTTCGGGTCGCCCTTCTCGTCGAAGGAGATATCGCCGAGTGCGGTCGGGAAGGTGCCCTTCTTCAGAGCTTCGGCAACCTTTTCCGGCTCAACGGAACCGGCAGCCTTGGCAGCACCGGCAATCGCCTGCAGGGCGGCGTAGGAGTAGAGCGTGTAGGCTTCCGGGTTGAAGCCGGCGGCCTTGAACTTCTCTACCAGTTCCTTGTTTTCAGGACGCAGCGTCGGATCGGGACCGAAGGTGTTCAGCGTGCCTTCGACGGCGTCGCCGGCGATGGAGGCAAGTTCGTTCGAGACGATACCGTCGCCCGAGATGAGCTTCGCCTTCAGACCCTGGTCAGCCGACTGGCGGATGATCAGACCGGCTTCGGTGTGCAGGCCACCCCAATAGATAACGGAAACGCCGGCTTCCTTCATCTTGGAGATCAGTGCGGAGAAGTCCTTGTCGCCGACATTGACGCCTTCATACATGGCTTCCGTCAGGCCGGCCGCATTGGCTGCCTTCTTGGTTTCGTCGGCAAGGCCCTGACCATATGGGGTCTTGTCGTGAATGATGGCGATCTTGGCGTCCTTGTAGTGGTCGGCCAGATATTTGCCGGCAATGCCACCCTGCTGGTCGTCACGACCGCAGGTGCGGAAGGTGTTCCACAGGCCACGCTCGGTGAAAACAGGGTTGGTCGCAGCAGGCGTTACTTCGAGAATGCCGTTTTCGGCATAAACTTCGGAAGCCGGAATGGAGACGCCGGAGTTGAAGTGACCGACAACGAACTTCACGCCATCAGCAACGAATTTGTTGGCAACCGAGATACCCTGCTTCGGGTCGGAAACGTCATCGCCGAGAACGATCTTGATCTGCTCGCCGTTGATGCCGCCTGCAGCATTGATATCCTTCGCAGCCTGTTCAGCACCCTTCTGAAGCTGAGCGCCAAATGCGGCGTTCGGGCCTGTCAGCGGGCCGCCGACAGCGATCACGATATCGGCCCAGGCCGAACCGCTGAAGGCGACCATGGCGGTCAGCGCAACGGCGGAAAGAAGAGACTTCTTCATTACTATACTCCCAGTTCCTTTGGATGGGTTGACTACCAGGACCTGTTCAGTACCCACCTTAACCGAACAGGAAACGTTCCACTCACGCGAGTATCGTGCAGCCGGAGGAATCCGGCTGTCAATCTTTCTTTTTATATGAAAATGCCGACGTCCGATCGTAGAGCCAATAGTAGTTATTGACCATCTGGCTCGTCCTGCGCATGCGGAAACCGATGCTGGAAAAAGCCAGAAGAAGAACGACGTCAAACACGTAGTAGAAGCCGTTGATGAACGGCCCGTTGAAAAGCGCGAAATGCAGAAACCGCATCACGAGCCCCAAAGCCAGCGTATAGATCACCACACGCGGGAAATCGCCCCAGCCATCGGCGACGGATCTGCCCGTGCGCCACGCCGTCCAGAAACCAAGAAGAACAACCAGTGCGCGCAGAATATAACGCACGCCGCTATCGGTCTCGAATAAAAGGCCCTGCATCTTCTTTCCCCATCAGCGCCGGGATGCAAATGTCCGGCCCTGCCTTGTTTGTCGTCCCGCCGTTTTTCCGGCAGGCATTTTATTGTTTGCCACCGGCCATTTCCCCTTCGAAAACGGCCGGCGGCGGTTCGTTATCTTGCGCCGCAAAATTTCCGGCGCAAGTAAAATCTTTCAGTGCCGGCCGCCTTCGAGATAGGCCGCGCGTACCTGCGGATCAGCCAGCAATTCCCTGCCCGAACCGCTCATCGTCACCTTGCCGTTGACCATCACATAGGCGCGGTCGGAAAGCTTCAGTGCCGCAAAGGCGTTCTGCTCCACGAGGAAGACGGTCAGGCCCTCTTCCTGGTTGAGCTTCTTGATGGCCTCGAAGATGCCCTTGACGATAAGCGGGGCAAGGCCCAGCGACGGTTCGTCGAGAAGCAGCAGTTTCGGCCGTGCCATCAGCGCGCGGCCGATGGAGAGCATCTGCTGCTCGCCGCCGGAAAGCGTACCGCCACGCTGGCTCTGACGTTCTTTCAGCCGCGGGAACATGACGAAAATCTTCTCGACGTCCTCTTTGAAATATTTGAGGTTGTCGAGATTGGCGCCCATCTGCAGGTTTTCCAGCACCGTCATGCGCGGGAAAATCCGGCGGCCCTCGGGTGACTGGGCAATACGCTTGCGGGCGATGAGGTGCGTCGGCAGGCGGGTAATGTCTTCGCCGTCGAACGTCACCTGGCCAGTGCGCGCCTGCGGACTGCCGCAGATGGTCATCATCAGTGTCGATTTGCCGGCGCCGTTGGCGCCGATAAGGCTGACGATCTCGCCCTTGTTGACCTCGACATCGACACCGGCCAAGGCCCGGATGTTACCGTAGTAGGTTTCGACACCCTGTACTTTGAGAAGCGGTTCACCGGACATCAGGCCACTCCTCCGTCGAGTTCTTCCGCAATCACGTCTTCCACTTCATCATCCTCGACACCCAGATAGGCGGCGATGACCTTCGGGTCGTTCTTCACATGGTCCGGCGAACCGTCGGAAATCTTCTGGCCGTATTCGAGAACCACGACGTGATCGGAAATCTGCATCACCACCGACATGTCGTGCTCGATCAGAAGCAGCGACGTGCCTTCGTCGCGGATACCGCGCAGTAGCGCATTGAGCGCCAGCGATTCCTTCGGGTTGAGACCGGCCGCCGGTTCATCGAGGCACAGAAGTTCCGGCCCCGTGCACATGGCGCGGGCGATTTCCAGGCGGCGCTGCGCGCCATAGGGCAGATCGCCGGCCGGGTCGTCGGCGCGGTCGGTCAGATCGGCCTTGTCCAGCCAGTATTTGGCCTTATCGATCGAACTGTTGACCGCCCTCTTGTAGGCGGGCAGGCCGAGAAGACCGAGAATGGTGTAGCCCGATGCCTTCATCAGCGCATTGTGCTGCGCCACCAGCAGGTTTTCCAGAACCGTCAGACCCGAAAACAGGCGGATGTTCTGGAAGGTACGCGCCACCTTCGCCTTCTTGGTGATCTCGAAATCCGGCAGGCGCTCCAGAAGATGCGCCTCGCCGTTTTGCTGACGCATGGTGATCATGCCCATCGTCGGCTTGTAGAAGCCGGTGATGCAGTTGAAAACCGTGGTCTTTCCAGCACCGTTCGGACCGATCAGCGCCGTGATCTCGCCGCGCTTCGCCTCAAAGGAGAAGTCATTGATGGCCATCAGGCCGCCAAACCGCATCGAGAGATGTTCGACCTTGAGGATCGTGTCGCCAGTTAGATTGGGTGTCATGTTTGTCGTTCCGGAAGCCATCAACCGTGACCTTCCTTGGTAAAGCTGCCGGAGACGGCCTTGCGTTCCCTGAGGAAGGCCGTCGGTTCTCGTGAGCCGACAAAGCCGCGCGGCTTGAACAGCATGACAATGACCATGGCGAGACCGAACAGGAGCATGCGGTAGAGTTCCGGCGTGAAATCAGGCCCGAAGACATGCTTCAGGAATTCCATTTCGCGCAGCAGCTCCGTGCCGCCGACCATGACGAGGGCGGCAATGGCGATGCCCGTGAGCGAACCCATGCCGCCGAGAACGACAATGGCAAGGATGACGGCCGATTCCAGGAAGACGAAGCTTTCCGGCGATACGAAACCCTGACGGGCGGCGAAGAACGAACCGGCGAAACCGCCAAACATCGCGCCTGTCGCAAAAGCGGTAAGCTTGGTGATGACGGTATCGATGCCGAGCGAACGGCAGGCGATTTCGTCTTCACGCAAAGCTTCCCACGCCCGGCCGATCGGCATGCGGCGCAGCTTGATGGTGACGTAAGCCGTCAGCATGCACAGAAGCAGGATCACGTAGAACAGGAAGATCTTGTAATAGGCCGACGACATCGTCAGGCCGAAGGCCTTGGCGAAATTGTTCGGCGCGCCGACATCGAAGGACCAGATGCCGAAGATAGACGCCTTGGCGATGCCGGAAATGCCGAAGGTGCCCTTGGTCACATCCGTCCAGTTCAACAGCACGAGACGAATGATTTCACCGAAGGCGAGCGTGACGATGGCAAGATAGTCGCCACGAAGTCTGAGCACCGGGAAGCCGAGAATGATGCCCCAGAAGCCCGCGAGAATGCCGGCCACCGGCAGAAGCACCCAGAAGGACAGGCCGAGATGGCTTGACAGCAGCGCGTAGGAATAGGCGCCCACCGCATAGAATGCCACATAACCGAGATCGAGCAGGCCCGCGAGGCCGACGACGATGTTGAGGCCCCACGCCAGCATCACATAGATCAGGATCTGGATGCCGAAATTGTCGACGAATTTCAGCGAACCCTGAAAACCGAACAGCTGCACGGCGACGACGGGATAAAGCAGCAGCAGGACAAGCGCGAGCTTCAGGAAGTGCTTGTGGAAAAAGCCTTTTTCCTCGGAGATTTCCAGAATGCCGCTTTTGGCCTTGGCAAGCTTGCGGCGATCCATCGACGGCCGGATGAAGCCGACCATCAGGAAACGGCCGATGGCGGCGACGCCGACGAAGATCGACAGAAGCCCCCAGCGGGTGCCCCAGATAAGCTGGTTGTTGATGTCCTGATAGGTGACGATACCGACGTAAAGAATGAACATGCCGAGCGAGACGATGCCCGCAAAGATGCCTTCCTTCACCGCCGTTGCCATCAGGCTCGGGCTGGAAGTGTCGTTTTCGGAAGCGATATTGGTCATGGGATCACACCTTCTCGACTTCCGGACGACCGAGAATACCGGTCGGCTTGAATATCAGCACGAAAGCCAGGATGCCGAATGCCGCGACGTCCTTGTAGGCAATGGAGAAATAGGCGGACCAGAGAGATTCGATGAGGCCGATCAGGAGACCGCCGAGAACGGCGCCCGGAAGCGAACCGATACCGCCGAGAACCGCTGCGGTAAACGCCTTGACGCCCGGAATGAAGCCATCGTTGAACGATGCGACACCGTAATACATCAGATACATCGTACCGGCGACCGCCGCGAGTGCGGCACCCATGATGAAGGTGATCGAGATCGTCTTGTCGACATCCACACCCAGAAGGGCCGCCATCTTGCGGTCCTGTTCCGTGGCGCGCTGCGCCCGGCCGAGCGGAGTCTTGTTGACGATGTACCAGAAGGCGAACAGCAGCACCGACGTCACCGCCATGATGATGAACTGCTTCAGCGAGACGGTGATGGAGCCGAAATGGTAGCTGTCCGTGACCATTGACGGGATCGGCTTGTTACGCGGACCCTGTGTCACCTGGATGAAGTTGGACAGCGCGATCGACATGCCGATGGCGGTGATCAGCGGCGCAAGGCGGAACGAGCCTCTGAGCGGACGGTAGGCCACGCGCTCGATCACCCAGTTCCACAGGCCGGTCATCAGCATGGCGACGACCATCATCAAAATCAGAAGAAGCGCCACCGGAATACCGGCAAAAAACGATGTTGCGATCAGAAAAACGATCAGCGCGGCAAAACCGCCAAGCATGAAAATATCGCCATGGGCGAAGTTGATCATGCCGATGATGCCGTAGACCATCGTATAGCCAATTGCGATGAGGCCGTAGATCGATCCAAGAGTCAGCCCGTTGATGAGCTGCTGGATAAAATACTCCATGTCTTTCCCCTGGGCATGACCTCTAATGAGCCACGCCTCGTTTATGTTAATTATAGGGGGAACCTTTTCGATTAGCCCCCACCTGCAAAATGCATATCGTGTTCGCTAAAAATGTGAAGTCAAAAACGGGCGATCCTGCACAAAATTTGGAATTTCCACATTCGTTGCCGTTTTCCCGATCAGAATAGCCAGGATTTCGGCAGTAAGTGCTAAAAAAATGGCGTTCGAATGCTTATTTCAGTGTTGCCTGACGCATTGTTTGACGGGTGGCGGGCAAAAGAGTAGCGAAATAGAGGGGTAAAGGATCCCCGGCACGAAATGGCAACGGCAACAAGATGATCGACATATTGACGAAAGCGGCGCTGGACGCCGGGCAGGCAATCATGGCGGTCCATCGCGCCGGGCCACACGTATCGTACAAGGACGATTGCTCGCCCGTGACCGAGGCAGACCAGCGGGCGGAGGTGATCATTCTACAGGCACTGGCTGCGCATTTTCCCGAAATCCCGGTCATTGCCGAAGAAGCGGTCTCGAACGGCATTCTGCCGGAGACAGGCACGGAATTTTTTTTGGTCGATCCGCTGGATGGGACCAAGGAATTCATTTCCGGCAAGGATGATTTCACCGTCAATATCGCCCTGATCAGAAACGGCGTGCCGGTTGCAGGCGTGGTTTACGCCCCCTGCCGCGGCCAGGCCTGGACCGGCAAGGACAACAGCGCCGAAAAGCTCGCAATATCAAGCGAAGGAGCGATCCTCGCGCGCCACCCCATCCGCGCACGCCAGCGCGGCGCCTCCCCCGTGGCGCTGATCAGCCGCTCGCACTGTACCGCGAAAACGGAAGCCTTCGTGGCCGAACACGGCCTGAAAGACTGCATTTCCGTTGGTTCCTCACTGAAATTCTGCATGCTGGCGGAAGGTGCTGCCGATATCTATCCCCGCTTCAGCCGCACCATGATGTGGGATACGGCGGCAGGCGACGCCGTACTGCGCGCCGCCGGTGGCAGAACGCTGGATTGCGAGGGCCGGCTGCTTGCCTATGAGGTGAGAGGCGATGGTGAAGATGCACTCGCCAACCCGGATTTCATTGCCGAGGGCGCAATGGCAGCGACGGTGGAAATTGCGCGATAGGACGGCGGCGACGCCGGAATATGGTGATTGCGCTTTTCTAGACGTCCGCTTCGGTGTTTGCGGCTTCACCCCCCTCTGCCCTGCCGGGCATCTCCCCCACAAGGAGGGAGATCAGCAAGATGCGCTACCCCCGCTTCGTTCTCAAACGTCGAGATTGGCGGGACCCCGCCACGAGTCGATCTCCACCCTTGTGGGGGAGATGCCCGGCAGGGCAGAGGGGGGTGAAGCCGCAGGCACCGAAGCAAAGACTGCTCTCCCGCTGCCCCAGCCACCCATCTCCGCAACCACGGAATGCACTCCCCACCGAAGCCGCAAAAATAATTTCATCCCCGCTCATCCCCGCCCCGCCCCGCCGCATCACAATCGCCAGCGAACAGCCACCGAGCGCGGAAGAGACATGATGACTGAACAGACGGCGAGACTTAGGCTTCCTTATATCCTGCCCTCGCAGGCACAGAAACACGTCACCCACAATGAGGCGCTGCAGCGGCTGGACGCGATCGTCCAGCTGGTCGTCAAGGACGTGGTCGCCGCCCCGCCCGACAATGCGCCGGAGGGAGACTGCTTCCTGCTCTCGCTTGACTCCGCTGGCGACTGGGCGGGCAAGGGCGGGAAGCTTGCCTTCCGGCAGGACGGTGCATGGCTGCTGATAGCGCCGCAACCCGGCTGGACGGCATGGTTTGCCAGCGAGGGTAAACATCGCGTCCTACGGGACAGCGCATGGCGGGACGTGCCGCTGCCTGCCGCGGCGACCCTCGAAAGGCTTGGCATTGGCACACAGGCCGATGTCACCAACCGTCTGGCGCTTGCCGCCCCCGCCAGCCTCTTCACCCACACAGAAGAGAACGGCAACCACCGCATGGCGATCAACAAGGCGGCAAAGGCCGATACCGCCTCGCTGCTGTTCCAGTCCGGCTGGAGCGGCCGGGCGGAAATGGGCCTTGCAGGCAATGACGGTTTTTCGATCAAGACCAGCGCCGACGGCATTTCCTGGCAAACGGCCCTTTTGTGCAGCGGCGACGGCAGGGTCACGATGCCGAACCGGCCCGTGGTTCTGGCAAGCCTGCCTTCGGGCACGACGAGGCCGGCCAACGGCTCGGCTTCGGGGTTTTCAATGCTCTTCATCGATGAGGGTGGTTTCGTTCTCGGCGACGCGGTCGGCACAGGCGGCGGAAGGGAACTCGTCGTTCCCGTGAAAGGTCTCTATCTGGCCACCCTGTCGCTTGCCGTGGTGTCCTCATCCGGGCACCGGGTTTCGCTTGCCGTCAACGGCGCGGCTGGCGGCCTCACTGTAGCGGGCAACGCCTCCAATGCCGACGCCTCGCAGTCGACGACCCTTATCCTGCCCCTCAATGCCGGCGATCGCCTGCGGCTGGTGCATGAGGGAACCGCGGAATTCGCCCACGGCAGCGGGAAAACGTGCCTTTCGCTTGCGGCGCTGTGAGGAAAACAACCGATGGACGATAAAAAACACGATTTTTGGAAAAATTTTTTCCCGACAAAATAAGGCGACTCGAACAGATCGGGCGAAACCGTTCAAATTCTTAATAAATTGTCACGAACTGCTTAGGCAATTTTTAAAGGTACGGGGCTAAAGTTCCCGTCATATGGTCTTGAGTTTGTATAGAGTGTCCAATGACCGAAATGATACGCCCACGAGTTAAATATGTCATCGGCCCCGATGGCAGCCCTCTGACGATTGCGGATCTTCCGCCGTCAAATACCCGTCGATGGGTTATTCGCAGAAAGGCAGAGGTCGTCGCCGCCGTGCGCGGAGGACTTCTGAGCCTTGAGGAAGCCTGCGAGCGTTATACGCTCACCGTCGAAGAATTCCTGTCCTGGCAGTCGTCGATTGCCGATCATGGCCTTGCCGGCCTGCGCACCACGCGCATTCAGCAATATCGCCACTAAACCAGTGCGCCGGCGCGGCAACGCGCCCAAACCGAACTTCCAAAACGCCCCGTCGTATCGACGGGGCTTTCGGTTTGATTTTGGATTTCCCCTGAAAATTGCCAGACACAGCCGGTGACTGTCACCGGTTTGTGTCCACTGCGTTCGCTATCCCGCTGTTTCAATTCAGGCGCAGGCCGTTACAGTGGAAAAAACGAAAAGCAATGCGAAGGCAGAGATCATGGATATCAAGACAACCGAAACCGGATCGCGCGGCGAATATTCGGCAACCATCGACGGCCACAAGGCCGAGATGACCTATTCGCGCACCTCCCCTTCCCTCATCATCATCGACCATACCGGCGTGCCCGATGCACTACGGGGCAAGGGTGTCGGCCAGGCGCTCGCCGCCCATGCCATCGATGAAGCGCGCAAGGGCGGCTGGAAAATCATTCCGCTCTGCCCTTTCTTCAAGGCTCAGACGCTACGCCACCCTGACTGGGCAGATGTTATCAAGGGGTAACTAGCCAGACGGGCTGAGACTCGGGACAAAACCTCAAGTTTGTTTTTTAGCGAAAGCGGAGCCCACACGCTCCGTCACCCCGGCCAAGAGCCGGGGTCCAGCCAGCTCAAATCCTTGAGCTTAAGGGAATCTTCCGCCGCGCAGACGCGCGTCGGTTGGATGCCGGATCAGGCCCGGCATGTCGACGGATAGATTTCAGGCTGCCAGCAATCACGCCACCTTCAGCGGCGGTGTTCCTGCATGTATGCTCCTTCGAACTTCGGCCCGAAATTCCGGCGTATCCTCGGCGCCATGCACTGCCACGGCATGTTGAACCGCCGCTTCCATGAGCTCCTCCGGCGTATCGGCTGAGATAGCGATCGAGCATTTGCTGTCGCTCGGGAATTCGCGGCAATCGATATATTGGCGGGCCATTTGTTTCCTCCCCGCTTCTGGCCCACCCGCGTCCGCGCAGGGCGCGCGTGGGACAAGCCTCCGGCTCTTGGTCGGAACTTCACCAAATTACGCCTTTCCCCGGCCCCGGACAATCGAAAACGCAGGGATTCCCTGCGTCCCTGCCCCGCAAGAAACCAGCAGGGCAAGGCGCTGCGGTGCGCCAAAGCAAAAGGCCGCCAACAAGAGGCGGCCTTCCAGAAAAAAGCATGGGCATCCGGTCATTGAAAGCCGCCTCCTGATCCACCGGCAGCCGTCAATGAGGGCGATCCTTATATGATCTTGCGCCAATACCTAGGCGCGGGCGCGGATCGCTCCGTCGCGGTTTTCCAGTGCCGCCGCCTTTTCATATTCGGCCTGCACCTCTTCCAGAGAAGCCTCTGCGGCTTCCTGCTGGGTCTTCAGCTCCCGGATCGAGACCTGAAGATTGTCCGCACGCTGACGCGCGGCCTTGGCGAAGGTCGGATATGCGAAGTGGGTCGGATCGGTAATGCCGGACTTGCTCTCTTCCAGCGATATCTGATGCACCAGTTCCTTTGCCATCCGCTCAAACTCGGACATCATCTGCTGCAACTGGCTAAGTTGCCGGCGTTTTTCATTAACCTGAAATTCTTTCAGGCGAACCAGGCTGTCACGCGACTTCATACGCAATACTCCATGGATAGCGAGACCCGGATCAAAAAGGCACTATGCCCCCTCGATCGGCCCGTTTAACCCGCCCGCTCAACCGGCCCGGTTAACCCGTTGTGCCGGAATGATTCCCAAAAGTTACCCGGCGTTAATAAAAAAACGCCGCCGTTAACCTTTCGTTTACGGGCATCGTTAATGATAAACACGATCATTTAAGGGTCGGTAAATGCCAGGTCCAAAAAAACGGGCCCGACGATGTAAGAGTCGATTGAATCACTTAGCGAGATATCCTCACGTTAAGCTTCAATTTTGGCGATGGTGGATTCACGTGCAAAAACAGCGAAATGCCAACTTTGCTTAATAAATTCGATACACCTTGCCAAAGGCAATTAGAATTTGTTAACCATTTGGTGGCAGCCTGCAAATCAGGCAACGTCTGGATCCGCATCGCGCGAGGCAATGATTTACCAATCTGCGGGCGGCAAAGGGGATAATTATGCGGGTTCTACTTATTGAAGACGACAGCGCAACAGCGCAGAGCATCGAACTGATGCTCAAGTCGGAAAGTTTTAACGTCTACACGACCGACCTCGGCGAGGAAGGCGTGGACCTCGGTAAACTCTACGATTACGACATTATTCTTCTCGATCTCAACCTGCCCGATATGTCGGGTTACGAGGTCTTGAGAACCTTGCGCCTTTCCAAGGTCAAGACACCCATCCTCATCCTCTCCGGCATGGCCGGCATCGAAGATAAGGTTCGTGGTCTCGGCTTCGGCGCAGACGACTACATGACGAAGCCGTTCCACAAGGACGAGCTTGTTGCCCGTATTCACGCAATCGTCCGCCGTTCCAAGGGCCATGCGCAATCGGTCATCTCCACCGGCGAGCTGATCGTCAATCTCGATGCCAAGACGGTTGAAGTGGGCGGCCAGCGCGTTCACCTGACCGGCAAGGAATATCAGATGCTTGAGCTGCTTTCGCTGCGCAAGGGCACGACGCTGACCAAGGAAATGTTCCTGAACCACCTTTATGGCGGCATGGACGAACCGGAACTGAAGATCATCGACGTCTTCATCTGCAAGCTGCGCAAGAAGCTCGCAAATGCCGCAGGCGGCGCAAACTACATCGAAACCGTCTGGGGCCGCGGTTATGTCCTGCGCGAGCCTGATGGAGCCACGGAATTTCTCGAAACCGCCTGATCCCCTTCAGGATATGGCAGTTTTTAAAAGACCCGCTGGCGACAGCGGGTTTTTTGTTGCGATTTCATGATTGGATAGTGCCATGGACCATTCTATCCCCACCCTCAGAACGGAACGCCTGATTTTGCGCCCGCAGATCATGGCGGATTTCCCCGCCTATCGCGACTTTATGGCGTCAACCCGCTCCATCGGCGTCGGCGGACCATATGACCTGCCGTCAACCTGGGGCGTTTTTTGTCACGATCTCGCCAACTGGCATTTTTTCGGCCACGGGGCGCTGATGATCGAACTTGGCGAAACCGGGCAATGTATCGGCCAGGTCGGCATCAATCACGGCCCGCTATTTCCCGAAAGGGAACTGGGCTGGCTGCTTTATGGCGGCCAGGAAGGCCACGGTTATGCTGCGGAAGCGGCCTCTGCACTGCGCGACTGGGCATTCGAGACCCTGAAATTGCAGACGCTGGTCAGCTATGTCTCGCCGCGCAACAGCAAATCAGCAGCAGTTGCACAGCGCCTCGGCGGTGTTATCGACCCATTGGCACCACGGTCTGATCCCGAAGACCTTGCCTATCGGTATCATCCGCAAAAAGTGACCTGACGGATCGGGACGTCGCGCAACGGTTCACCGAGACGTCCCGAACACCTGTCTTAATGCATTTCCACGTTCAGGAAGCCGACAATCGCCTCCGCGATCTGCCGGTGGATTGCCAGGCGGTCCCTGCCACCGCCGTCACGGCAGACGAAACCTTCCCCCGGTGAAAGCTCCTCGACGATTTTTTCGCCGTTTGGCTTGCATATCTGCATGAAACTGAAATGGCTGGCATCCGGTATTTCGCGATAAACCGTGGTCGCCTTTGGCAGATTGCGGGCGATATATTCCGAATCAGCTGCGCAGCGGTGGAGAGGATGGCGATGGCAACCACAAAAAAATTGCGCATGTTAAGCTCCAAAAATTGATCTTGGATCAACCCTTGGTTCAAACCGCCACCGCCCGAGACCTCGAACAGGTTTCAGGTCGCCCTGAAACGCGATTGAGACGGCACGGCGGGAATGCGCAGCACTAATAAACCCCCACCACCCGCTCGAAAAGCCGGATGGGATTGCCCCGGAATGTCGAATCGCGAAACAGGCGGAAGCCGAAACGGGCGGCGATGACGAGCGAGGGGGTGTTGAGCGGGTCGATCATGCAGACGGTCCGCTGCGAAATTCCGCTGCGATCGAACCACCCGGTTGCCGCCGCCACCGCCTCGGTCGCGACGCCCTTGCCGTTCAGATCAGCATCGATTTTCCACATCGCTTCTGGCACGCCATCGAAATCGGTGCCGTTTCCACGGCGCATATGGGCAAAGCCCACCTCGCCGACGATACGCCCGGAGCTTGCCTCCTCCACGACAAAGGGACCGAAGCCGAAGACCGACCAATGGCCGATGAAGCGCAAAAGACGGGCAAAGGCGATTTCGGGGTCCAGCGGCGTAATCGATGTGACCCCTTCGATGGGCCGGACATCCGCGCTCCAGAACGCACAATAAAGCGCTTCATCCGTGATGGCGTGCGGCCGCAGGACGAGGCGCGCGGTTGTCAGACGTGTCATGAACCTCTTCCCCAAAAGCAAAAAAGGCCGGCGCGTCGGAAAACGCTACCCGGCCCTTTCACAAAACTACCTCTGCAACTGAACGGTCACGCGGCAACCGTCTTTGCGGTAAACACGATGCGATCCTCATGCACCTTGTATTCCACGGCCATATCGGCCTCCTCCGCCAGAAGCAGCGTGTAATAGGGCTGCACGGAATGGGCGTCGACCGCCTCTTCCAGCCTGCCTTCGTAGATCTCGGCGAATTTGGCCGGAATGCGCATCATCTTGCCCTTGACGGTGATTTCGAATTTGGCGTCACCCTCCGGATCTTCCAGCACCACATCCACATTACCCCCGCGCGGGATCGCGCTGTACGACACGAGAAAGAGGTTGAGCAAAAGTTTGACACGATTTTTCGCGACGATGGCGCGTGGGCCGTTCCAGGTCACTTCGGCCTTCTTTTCGGCGGCAGCGAAATCCTTGGCGGCTTTTTCAGCCTCGCCGGTATCGATCGAAGCGCCAGCGGAGCCGGACGCGCCGAAAGCGAGGCGGGCGAACTTCAGCCGCACGGATGCGTTAAGAGCGGATGTGCGGATGAGATCCAGCGCATCGTCATCGGTGCCGCCCTCGTCCAGCAATTCGAGGCCGTTATTGATGGCGCCGACAGGAGAGATCACGTCATGGCACACACGACTGCACAGAAGAGCTGCCAGATCGGGACCGGACAGCGTGATATTGAGTTTGCTCGTCATAAAATTCTCTCCTGCGCAAGGGAGGCGCGGACGGTGTGGAAATTGTTAAGCCATAATGACACCATATTTGGTAAACCGATTGTTAATAGGATGGTTTCAAAATGCCAAATGCCTTAACAGGCCACCCTGGAGCGCCCTGCGTCCGTTCGGACGTATAAAGGATGCTCTGGAACTTTGAATCTTCGCATGGGCCCTGCCGAAAATCGATTCGGATTTTCGGGCTGATGCACCAACGAACAGACGGACGGACATGACGATGCGCCTTACGAAAACCCGCACCATTGCACGCCTCGGACTGGGAAAGATTTTTGCGCTCCTTGCCAGCCTTTTGATGTGGGCCGCACCGGCCTCGGCCCAGAACAGCGATCAATATTCTTTTCAGGAAGTCGTGGATGCAGGCCACGGATTCTTCGGTGAAACCACCGGCGGGCTCGCCAAGGTGGTGGAACGCGCCTTCCAGCAATACGGTCTTCCGAACGGCTATATTCTGGGGCAGGAAGGCTCCGGCGCTTTCGTCGCGGGCCTCACCTATGGCGAAGGCACGCTTTATACCAAGAATGCCGGCCAGCATCCCGTCTTCTGGCAAGGCCCCTCGCTCGGCCTCGATTACGGCGGCCAGGGCACCCGCGCCATGATGCTGGTCTACAACCTGCCGTCGGTCGATTCGCTTTATCGCCGTTACGGCGGCGTCAGCGGCTCGGCCTTCATCGTCGCCGGCGTCGGCATGACCTATCTGAAAAGCAGCGATGTCACGCTGGCACCCATTCGCACCGGCATCGGCGCGCGCCTCGGCATCAATGTCGGCTACCTGAAGCTTACCCAGGAACCGACCTGGAACCCCTTCTGACGCTGAGATGGGGAGGCACTCTTGCGGCTCCCCGCGCAATTGCCTTGGCGATACCCCTCCCAACAGTTGCAATAATAGCGTAACGTGCTCTCGCGCTCCTCTTTCCGAATGCGCGCGTATCTGAGTTTCGGAGACTGTCTCGCGTGATTGAATATGCCATTCTTTTCGGATTGGGTTTTCTCACCGCAACCCTGCTGGCCTTGCTGATCGCGCCCGCGATCCATCGCCGCATCGTTGCCTATACGGAAAACCGGCTGCGCGCGACAATGCCCATCAGCCCCCAGGAAGTTCGTGCCCAGAAGGACATGGCACGCGCGCTCTATGCCGCCGAAAACGCCAAGGTTCGTCAGGAACTGGACACCGAACGGGAAAAGAACACCTCGCTCCGCCTCGCCAACGAGGCAGCATCCAGCGATGCCTATCGCCTCGGCGAGCAGAACCGCGGCCTTTTGCTGAAAATCGAGGAATTGACGCTGGAAATCGGCGAATTGCGAGGCGCACTCGACGCCAGCGAGGAACGCGCGAGCGCAATACAGGCAAACCTTCTGGAGCAGGAACAGGCCGCAAATGCGCGTGCCGGCCAGATGTCTGAGATCACCGCTCGCCTCACCAATCTGACCCGCGAGCTGGATGATTCGAAAATCCTCGCCGCCACCCGCGATCTGGAGGCCGAGCAGGCAAAACAGACCGCCTCGCGTTTCCGCAAGGAGGGCGAAACGGCGACCCGCGAATTGCAGGATGTCGCTGCCCGCAACAAGGAGGCCATGACGGCGGTTGCGCGCGAAAGCCGCAAGGTTACCCGGCTGGAGGAACAGATCGCCAGTGTCATGGCAAAAAATGCCGATCTCGACACAATGCTCACCCTGCGCAATCAGGAGGTTGCCCGCCTGAAGGAACAGCTTGCCGCAACCGGCGGCCGCGCCGACGACATGATCATCCGTCTGCCCAACCCCGCCGTACTGAACGGGGAAACCGCAAGCCAGCCGCAGAAGGCGCCCGTCCTGCCCGAAATCGCGCCCGTGGTCGCGGCAGACATTCCACCGGTCCCAACCGCCATGGAACCGGCAGCGACGCCGCCGGAAGGTCTGGAGCAGGAGATCGAGGATATCCGCAATCAGGGAACGGCACTCACCGAACGCCTTCTGAATGTGCGCGGCACCGGCAACGACGAACCGATCCGTCGCGAAATCGCCCGCATCGCCGCCCAGATGATCGCGCTCACCGCAGCGCAGGAGGGCGAGAAATCGCCGATCCCGGGGCTGCTTGCGAAGGCCAGCGCCTCGACCGGCCGTGAGAGCCTTGCGAAGCGGGCGAGTGTGTTGATGGAGAAGCGGAAGGGTTGATATTCCCTTCGGTGGGTGTGGTTTACCCCCCTCTGTCCTGCTGGGCATCTCCCCCCCAAGGAGGGAGATCGGCAAGAAGCTTTACGTCACTTCATTCGCAAACATCGAGATGGCCGAGACCTAGCCTCAGGTCGATCTCCCCCTTGTGGGGGAGATGTCCGGCAGGACAGAGGGGGGTGAGCGGCATTCGTCACGAGTAACATCGCGAAGACCTAAACCCGCCCTATCGCCCCCGCCATCTGATAAAGCGCCAGCCCCGAAGCCGTCCCCGCATTCAAACTGTCCAATTGCGGCGACTGCGCAATCCGGGCGGTATGGAACCGAGACAGTACCGATTGCGGCAACCCCTCGCCTTCCGTGCCGATGACCAGCGCCATGCGATCCGAACGCGGAATATCGCGAATCTCGGTCTCGCCATTCGGCGAAAGGCTCCAGATCGCAAAACCGGCCTGCGAAAGCCGCTCCAGCATCTGCACCGCACCACCGCCGCGATGATAGGGAACCGAGAGAACGGAACCGACGGACACCCGGAGCGCCTTGCGATAGAGCGGATCGCATGAAGTCTCGTCCAGAAAAACCGCATCGGCATAAAAGGCCGCGGCGTTGCGGAACATCGCACCCAGATTGTCGTGGTTGGAAATGCCGCAGCCCACCAGCACCAGCGACGAGGCGGGAAGCGCGTCCGTCAACCCGTCCAGCGTAATGTCACGCACCCGGCGGCCGAGCGCCAGAATGCCGCGATGCAGGTGAAAACCGACAATGCTATCCAGCACCGGCGCTTCCGCCACATAGACCGGCACATCGGGCGGAAAATCGGCTAGGATATCCGCGACGCCGGAAAGCCTGTTCTTGAGGATGAGAATGCTCTCCGCCGCAAAGGCACCACCCGCCTTGTGGGCGGCGGCCAGCATGCGCAACACAACCGTGCCTTCCGCGATGAAACGGCCCTGGCGACCGGTGAGATCACGCTCGCGAATATCGCGAAAGGCGGCAATGCGCGGATCGGCCGGGTCTTCGACCGGGATCAGAGCCCGACCGCCCAGGAGCGCATGCGCGCCCGCCGGATCAATATCCTCACTGGGCATCGACCGTCACATCGGCGAGAAACCGGCCGGCCGCGACGTTGAAGACCAGCGCCTTGCGGGTGCCGTTGGCAAGCTTGCCGTAAAACAGCATGTCACCGCCGGAATAGCTGACATTGTCGATTGTAAAGCCCTGCGGCAGGCTGGCGGTCACGGCAAGCGGTCCGTTGCCGGTGGGAACCGCCAGATTTTGCGGTACGCTCTGCGTTACAACGGTTTTCGATGGTCCTACCGCCTTGTAGACAACCGCGCCGAACACAGCCATAAGGCTGATGAACATCACGGAGCCCGACACGATCTGCAAACGGATCATCTTGCGGCGAACTTTATCCATGGCCGGATCAAGCGGCTTGTCTTCCTGTTCGTCTTGCTCGATGTGCGTCATCGGGTTCCCTAGAATGCTGATTGATCGGAAAAATAAGAATGAACGACCCCTTTAAACAAGGCGGAGACGCAAGGAAAGTCCTGATTGCCGGCGAAGACGCCGAAGGCCGCATCGATGTGTGGCTGGCGGGCGAAGTTGGCGGCGATCTGTCGCGCAGCCGCCTGAAAGCCCTGATCGAGCAGGGTGCCGTCTTATTGAACGGCACGCCGGTGACCGAGCCGAAAAAGAAGGTGCACCCGCACGACCGCGTCGAGATCGTCATGCCGGAGCCGGAAGACCCTGAACCCAAGGGCGAGGATATCCCGCTCGATGTGGAATATGAGGACGACGACCTGATCGTGCTCGTCAAACCCGCCGGTCTCGTCGTGCATCCCGGCGCCGGCAACTGGACCGGAACGCTGGTCAACGCCCTCATTTATCATTGCGGCGACAGCCTCTCCGGCATTGGCGGCGTGAAGCGCCCCGGCATCGTGCATCGGCTGGACAAGGAAACCTCCGGCGTCATGGTCGTGGCGAAAAACGACAATGCACACCGCCATCTCGCCGCGCAATTTGCCGATCACGGCCGCACCGGCCCGCTGGAACGCGCCTACAAGGCCGTCGTCTGGGGCCGACCGCGCACGCTGCGCGGCACCATTGACGCCGCACTCGGCCGCGGCGCCGACCGCACCAAACGCGCCGTCAAGCGCGAGGACACGGACGATGCCCGCGAGGCGATAACCCATTACGAGGTTATGGAACGTTTCCATGAAAAGGCGGATGCGTCCTGCCTCGCCTCGATGGTGGAGTGCCGCCTGGAAACCGGCCGCACCCATCAGATCCGCGTGCACATGGCCCATATCGGCCATCCGCTGATCGGCGACCCCGAATATGGCGCGGCCTTCCGCACCAAGGCGAACCTGCTTGAGGAACCGGCAAGAAGCACCGTCAACCGCTTTCCGCGACAGGCGCTGCATGCCTATCTCCTGGCCTTCGAACACCCCCGCACCGGCGAGGTGATGGAATTCGAAACAGACATGCCTGATGATATGGAAGAACTGCTCATCGCCCTGCGGAGCTGAAAATGCCGCACGGCGAGGTCAAAAAAACCACGCCGTGCATCTTGCCGGAAGCCACGGAAAATAAAAAGAGATTAGCGGATAGCGATATTCCCCACATGGTCTTTCTTGTAGACCGCCCCAATTCCGCTTCAATCGTCGCACCTCTTCGAACCCCGGAAAGCTTGAAATCGTCACCGCGAATGCCGTGGCCGGACCTCGGGCTTGCCGAAAGACAGACGTTGCAAGGAACGCCGTTTTATCCGCAGAGCTGAACGGAACCGGCATGACGACGGGATCTATCGCGCATGAACACCGATGAACGCCAGTTTATCTTTCAGGGATTACGAAGCGTCGAAGGCTATATCGACCCACCCGACGCGCTTGTCTTCAAGGCGCTGCTGCAGGCGCAGACAAGGGACGGCCTGAAGGGCGGCATGGCGGAGATCGGCGTCTATTATGGCCGCTCCTATTTTCTGCTGCGCAAATTCGCGCAGCCGCAGGAAAAGGTTCTGGGCGTCGACCTGTTCGAACTCGACCCACCCTCGGACGGAAGCCTCGACCAATATGACCGCCTGATGGAAAACGGCAGGCGGTTGGGTTTTGCGATGGATGAGGACTTGATCATCAAGGGCGACAGCACCCGGCTCGCACCCACCGATATTACGTCGCGGACCGGTCCCGTCAGGTTCTTCAGCATCGACGGCGGGCACCACCTGCACCATGTGCTGGCGGACGCGAAACTGGCGCTGGAGGTGATCGCCCCGCACGGCGTCATCGTCTTCGACGATACCTTCAACCCCGCATGGCCGGAAGTGACCGTTGGCGTCGCCGATTTTCTGCGCACCCACGGCCACAGCCTCGCCTGCTTCGCCATGACGAAATACAAGACCTATGTCTGCCGCCGGGAATTTCACGCTGTCTACGCGGACGCGATTGCCTCTGGCCCCGACTTGCAGACACTCGATCATGTCGAAACGGAGTTTCTCGGCTCCCGGGTCGTTCGCCTGCACAACCCCACCCGCCGGCGGGTCATGTATGAGTTGATGGTGCGCTCCGGTCTCGGTGGTTTTTCGGAACGAATTTACCGTTCGAAAGTTAAACAGGTCAAAGAAGGTGTCGCCGGGACATAACGCATGTGTGAACGCTGTGTTCGCTTGAAACGCGGCGGGTGCATACATATTTGTTACGTGGGTTCGTGCGGGGTCGGTAACGACCAGCCACTAGCGGTGTGCCTTGGGCGAGTAATCGCCAATCGATGAGGGTGCCGTTCCAGACCATAGATAAGGGGGTGCTTTATGGCCCGCAATAGTTTGCCTACAATTACGGCCGGCGAAGCCGGTCTCAATAGATATCTCGACGAAATCCGTAAATTCCCGATGCTGGAGCCGCAGGAAGAGTACATGCTTGGCAAGCGTTACGCCGAGCATGGCGACCGCGACGCCGCTCACAAGCTCGTCACCAGCCACCTGCGCCTTGTTGCCAAGATTGCCATGGGTTACCGCGGTTACGGCCTGCCGATTGGCGAAGTCGTGTCCGAAGGCAATGTCGGCCTGATGCAGGCGGTGAAGAAGTTTGATCCGGAACGCGGTTTCCGTCTGGCCACCTACGCCATGTGGTGGATCAAGGCTTCGATCCAGGAATATATCCTGCGTTCGTGGTCGCTGGTGAAGATGGGTACGACTGCCAACCAGAAACGCCTGTTCTTCAACCTGCGCCGGCTGAAAGGCCGTATCCAGGCGATCGACGATGGCGATCTGAAGCCGGAACACGTCAAGGAAATCGCCACCAAGCTGCAGGTTTCCGAGGAAGAAGTGATCTCGATGAACCGCCGCCTGCATGGCGACGCATCGCTGAATGCGCCCATCAAGGCATCCGAAGGCGAATCCGGCCAATGGCAGGACTGGCTGGTGGACGACCATGAAAGCCAGGAAGCCGTGCTGATCGAGCAGGACGAGCTGGAAACCCGCCGCCGCATGCTGGCCAAGGCCATGGGCGTGCTGAACGATCGTGAACGCCGCATCTTCGAGGCCCGCCGCCTTGCCGAAGACCCGGTGACGCTGGAAGAACTCTCATCCGAGTTCGATATCAGCCGCGAACGCGTGCGCCAGATCGAGGTTCGCGCCTTCGAGAAGGTTCAGGAAGCCGTCCAGAAGGAAGCCCTCGAAGCCGCCCGCGCGCTGCGCGTGGTGGATGCGTAAGGCTCGGTCTTTTTAAGAGAGTGGGGCTGAACTTATCGGCTACGTCATCTTCGGGCCTGTCCCGAGGATGACGTCGGAGTAGCTGGCTCGACTGCCATCCCCTCTCACTCCCCTTGATGTCCGGCGTGACGAAAGAGTGAGATTCTTTGCCAGGAAATTTCTCAGCCCGCAGATCGCGAGATCTGCGGGCTTTTTATTTGCAAGACATAAGGAAGAAATGAGGGGACCGGCTTTAGCCGATCCCCCACACCAATCACTGACCGGTCGCGGGCTTTGCAGCCGCCCATTCGCGTAGCGCCGTGTCGAAGGCGGCGATGCCGTCATTGCCCTTTTGCAAGGTCAGAAGCGCACGGCGGCCGTTGCGGTAGGAAACCGGGATGTCGATCCAGTTGCGGCTCTTCAACAGCTCCAGATTGGTCTTCATCGCATCCGGGAAGTCGTTGAGCGCGATCATGTGGAAATCGTCGGTGATTTTGGCCGGAACCGCGATCAGGGCATTACCACGATCCTGCTCCGTGCTCTTCATCGCGATACGCTGGACGCTGTCGATCGCGCCGCCTTCGAAACCGGGCGAAACCGAGAAGACGATTTCGATCAGATGGCTTGCCGGAAGCGAAGGATCGGTGTTGCGCTTGAAGGTGATGAGCGCGCTGAGGCCACGGCCGGGAACCGTGATCTGGCCCTGCACCGTTGCGGACGGACGACCCTCATTGTCGTTTTCCTGCTGCAAGGACCAGGAAACGCTGCCCTGAATGGCGGTCGGAACCGTCTGGCCGAGCACTTCCTCGTAGAGGAACATGCGGTCGCCCGTGGCGGCAGCGGCCGCAGCAGGCGGCTGTGCCGGCGGCGTACCAGCCGGAGTACCCGCAGCCGTATTGGCCGGAGCCTCGCCTGCAGGCGGCGGCGCAACATTCTGCTCATAGACCGACTGGCCTTCCGCCGTGACGGGCTGGCCATTGGCGCCCGGCGCCGGCCCCTCGTCGCGCTCGGTTCCGTCGGCCAGAAGCCGCTGGGTGAACTTCGTGCCGGTGACGGACCCGTCATCGGCATGCGGCTGCGCCTGATGATTGGTGGGGCTTGTCGTCGGCTGCTGCCCGCTGGCGGGCGGCTGCTGGGCAGCTGGCGGTGTGGATGTCGGCGTCTGCGCCGTATTGGCTGGAGGCGTCTGGGTGCCGCCATCCTTCTGTGCCGATTGCACCAGGCCACCGACCATGTCGTTCAGCGCATCACGGTTCAACCACAGCGCATAACCACCACCGGCAAGAAGCCCGGCGCCCACAAGCGCAAGTACCAGCGAGGCATAATTCCGGCGCGGCTTCTTCTTGACCATGTAAGCGGGCGTCGCGGCACCAGCACCGAGAGCGGGCATTTCGTTCGTCGTTGCCCGGCTGGAAGACGATGCGCCGTCATAACCGATCAGCTCGTCCAGATCGTCCCAGGGCGTGCGCTCCTTGTTGTCCTTGGAGGCACGGTCATCGAAGGGATCGTTATCGGCGCGCGGCAACGCAGGCGTGGCCTTCGGCGGGATCGCGAGATCCGTATCCTCGAAATAGGACGAGAAGTCCTCGACGACAGCAGCCTTCTTCGGAGCCGTGTCTTCGGTCTGCCGGGGTTCGGAAAAATCGTCGTGCCCGCCAAAAATCGGATCGTGATCGGCAGCAGCGCGGTAACCGGCATGCTCGTTCCCGTCGCGCCGCTCCGGCTCGAAGCTGACATCCGGGGCCTGATAGTGCTGCGCGGAATAACCGGCGACGACGGAATGGTCGTCCCTCTCGTGGCGCACTTCGGCCTCGGCAGCCGGGCGAACATCCTCGTCCTGCGCTTCTTCGAGCTTGCGCCAGTCATCCTCGTCAACCGGCTGCGCCCAATGGGGCGGCACGGAATCATCGGCATGGGGGGCCGCCGCTTCAGGCGCGATATCGTCAACGCGCTCGTCCTCCGGCTGATAGGCCGGCTCTTCATGCGCGCGGGTGAAATAGGTACCGACTTCCTCGTGAGGACCGGCTTCATGAACCGGCGCGACACGGGCCGGTTCGGGTGCGTCGTAAAGCTCCTCCGGCTCACGCGCGCCGTAATGCTGCTCCTCATGCGGGATTAAAGCGGCGACGGGTTCCTCGGGGCGAGGCTCCTCTTCGCGGGCCGGTTCTTCATAAACCGGCTCCGAATGTGCGGGCACAACCGGAGCAGGCTCTTCCTCCACCGGCTCGTACCGCTCGGCGGCATGAACGGCAGGCTCTTCGGCAACGTCCTGCGGATGATAGACAGCATCCGCCTCTTCCGCCACGGGGGAGAAAGCATCATCCTCCTCCAGTGCCGGCAAGGCCTCGGCATATTCACTGTCCACCTCGGCTATGGCGGCGTCCAGCTTGGCGATCTGCCGGCGCAACAATTCTTCCGGCGGACGTGGCTTCATATTCTCGAGCTGGCGCACAACCGCACTGCGCGCCTTGTCGTAAACCTTCGCCCGGTTTTCGGGAGTATTGTTCGCCAAGCCATCCACGGCCTTGCGAATGACTGCTACAAAATCCGCCATAAGCACTTTCTCGTCGTGACCGGCGACGTACCGGCCCGATATGGTTTATGAATCTAGATCGCCGAGGACATTAGTCCTCAAACGGATCAGTCACAAGTATGGTGTCGTCACGCTCCGGACTTGTCGACAGAAGCGCGACAGGCGCCCCGATCAGTTCTTCCACCTGACGGACATATTTAATTGCCTGAGCAGGCAAATCCGCCCATTTTCGGGCGCCGACGGTAGATTCTTTCCAGCCTTCCAGCGTGACATAGATCGGCTCGACACGAGCCTGCGCACCCTGGCTTGCGGGAAGATGATCGATTTCCTGCCCGTCGAGCTTGTAGCCGACGCAGATTTTCAGCTCGTCCAGACCGTCGAGAACGTCAAGCTTGGTAAGCGCGATGCCGGTGATGCCGTTGGTGGCGACCGACTGGCGCACCAGCGCTGCGTCAAACCAGCCACAACGGCGCTTGCGGCCGGTGACGGTGCCGAACTCATGGCCCTTTTCGCCCAGGAACTGGCCGATTTCGTCATGCAGCTCGGTCGGGAAAGGACCTTCGCCAACGCGGGTCGTATAGGCCTTGGTGATGCCGAGAATATAACCCAGCGAACCCGGACCCATGCCCGAACCGGCAGCGGCCTGACCGGCAACCGTGTTGGAAGAGGTGACATAGGGGTATGTGCCGTGGTCGATATCGAGCAGCGAGCCCTGCGCGCCTTCGAACAGGATGCGCGCACCGGCGCGGCGCTTCTTGTCGAGCAGCAGCCATACGGTTTCGCTGAACGGCAGGATGCGTTCTGCAACCGAGCTCAACTCTTCCATGATGGTTTCATGCGAAACTTCAGCAGCGCCGAAGCCGCGACGCAGCGCATTGTGATGCGTCAGGATGCGATCGACCTTGGCGGACAGCGCCTCCATGTCGGCCAGATCCATGACGCGGATGGCGCGGCGGCCGACCTTGTCTTCGTAGGCCGGGCCGATACCGCGGCGCGTGGTGCCGATCTTGGTGCCGCTGTTGGAGGCGGCGTCTTCGCGCATGCCATCAAGTTCGCGGTGCAGGGAAAGAATGAGCGTGGCATTGTCTGCAATGCGCAGGTTTTCCGGCGTAACCTTTACGCCCTGCACTTCCAGACGGCCGATTTCAGCGATCAGCGCATGCGGATCGACCACGACGCCGTTGCCGATGACGGCGAGCTTGCCCGGACGCACGACGCCGGAAGGAAGAAGCGAAAGCTTGTAGCTGATGCCATCGATGACAAGAGTATGGCCGGCATTGTGGCCGCCCTGATACCGCACGACGACATCTGCCCGCTCGGACAGCCAGTCGACAATCTTGCCTTTGCCTTCGTCGCCCCACTGCGAGCCGACCACCACAACATTCGTCATTTCTTGCTTTCCTGCTCATGGCGCTTGCGCGCCCGATAACCCGATGGGAAACCCAAACCCGCGAATGTATACTGCGTTGTTTTACGGAAAGCGACCCTGTTTCTTATGGTGAATTTTGCTTTTTCCGTGACAAAACGTCGAATTCCGCATTATCTCGCCCCGTGGGGGGACAAGCGCGGACGCAAGGCCGCTATTCACCCCTTAGCCTTTTCCCGCCCCTTGAAGAAGCGAAACATCAGCGTGCCTTCGAAAGCCTATCTCGCCCTCATCATCGCCACGCTCTGCTGGGGTGGCAATACCGTTGCCGGAAAGCTCGCCGTCGGCCACATCAGCCCCATGGCGTTTACCTTCCTGCGCTGGGTTTTGGCCGTCGCCATCATCTTCGCCATTTCCGTGCCGCAGCTCATCAAGGACTGGCCGGTGGTGAAAAAACGCCTGCCTTACTTCTTCGCGCTCGGCAGTGTCGGTTACACCGCTTTCAACGTCTTTCTTTATACCGCGCTTCAGCACACCTCCGCCATCAATGCCGCCGTCATCCAGGCGGGCATTCCCATGGTCATATTCGTGTTGAACTTCATCCTGTTCCGCACTCGCGTGCTGTTCGGCCAGATCGCCGGTTTCTGTCTCACCATTGCCGGCGTGGCGCTTCTCGCCTCGCATGGTGATCCGGTCTCGCTGCTGCAACTGGAGATGAATGCCGGCGACGCCATCATGCTGCTGGCGGTGCTGGTCTATGCCATCTACACCGTCATCCTGCGCTGGAAACCAATCGTGGACTGGCGCACGCTGATGGCGATCCCAGCCTTTTTCGCCCTCCTAAC
The DNA here is from genome assembly GCF_053522705.1 of Agrobacterium sp. 16-2014-1-2a. NCBI lineage: Bacteria > Pseudomonadati > Pseudomonadota > Alphaproteobacteria > Hyphomicrobiales > Rhizobiaceae > Agrobacterium > Agrobacterium sp. 16-2014-1-2a. The sequence continues at coordinate 129,544 of NZ_JBNWBX010000002.1, read as the reverse complement.
CTCAGTCCCGCTGGTCTTTTGGGAAATCTCACGCGACAACGTCGTCTGGCCCGATCAGAAGGGTTGGGTGCTGGTGGTCTATGCCGCCATCTTCGCGTCGCTCATCGCCCAGATCCTGTACATCAAGGGCGTGGAGCAGATCGGCGCCAACCGCGCCGGTCTTTTCATCAACCTCGTCCCCGTCTTCGGCACGCTTCTCTCTGTCATCGTCCTCAGCGAAACCCTGCATCCCTACCAGATCGCGGCGCTGGTGATGGCGCTGGCCGGCATTGCCGTGGCGGAACGAAAAAAATCGCCGGCTTCCTGATCCCGTAAGGGTCTGGAAAACCGGCGCAGTCTGGCAGGCATGAAAAGTTCGGGTTAGAGCGCGGTTTCGCGCTCAACCGGAGAGAAAGCGGCGTTGCCGAGCACGATATCGCCCTTGTCTGTGGTGACAACAAGCACCTTTTCGAGCGATCCGTCATCATCAAGCAAAAAGGCAAGGCGCAGTGCTGCGGAAGACCAGCCGGCACCGGCCAGTGCCGTGCGCTTGATCGCAGCACAATCGCCACAATCATTGGCGCTTACCGAAGGCGTTGCCGGAACATCGGCTGAAAAGCCGGAGAAATAATCATCGAGTGCGCCCATGGTGGCGTTCACATCGCGGTTGACGCGCAGCAGTTCATCGCGGCGTTCGCCGGTCAGCGGCGCGCCAATCGTCGAAACGCATTGGCCGGCGGACAGAACGCAGCCATCGAAACCGCCGGGCGCCGAAATACCGATCTGTGTTACGGCGCTCTTTTCGGCTGCGGCAAAGCTGCGGGCAAAACCGGCGGCACCAGCCGCATCGGCATGAGTGGACATGGAAGCAATGGCAATTCCGCAGATGGCGGCAGCAATAATCTTCTTCAGCATTTTCATACCCCGTTTGACGATCCGCCGGCTTGTGCCGGTCTCGATTTCTGTTTTCCGCAGCGGCCCCGTCCTTGCAGGTTGTCCGCTCCTTGTCTGTGATCCCACAATGGCACAGCACTGTTTTCAGCCGCTTTAAGCCGATTGCTACAATTTTATCGGTTTTCATTTTTGTACAGCGGGCAGGCTCTCCGGAAACATAGCCCGCGCCCGTCGCCCCGAAACCGAGGCAACGCTTAGAAGCGATAAAGGGGCCGCATCGCTGCGGGAGTATCAAATGGTGTAGTAGGGTTTTGCAGACGATGCGGCCCCGGCTTCAACATGTGACCCGCCCGCCAAACCGGTTCCTGTTTGGAGGATGAGCACATGCCGGCCGCCTCAACCGTGACATCGGGAAACTCCCCGGTTTTGGCCGCCTGCCCCGCCCACCTTGCGCCGCGCGCACGCTGGATGACCGGGATGGGATAAGCATAAGCGGCTTTGTGAGACCGGGGATGTGCGGGGATGCCGGCAATGCCATGCCCGGAAAAAAACGCCACTCACCCCATGGTTTTGCCGCATCCCGGACACAGGAATTTTCAGCGGGTTAACAAGCGCTTGATCGGCGGCATTTGAATTAACCTTGTCTTAAAACCCGACGTTAATGGTTAGCAATTTAAGAATAGCGGAACGAAAGGGTTCCGCGATGCGTGGCGTATTTGCCGTTGTTTTACTGATGACTGTTCTGGCCGGTTGCGCAACCGCACCGTCGCAGGTCACCAATGCCTGTGCGATTTTCGAGCAGCGGAACGGCCTCTTCAACAATTGGCGACGTGACGCAAGGGCAGCCGAACGGGAGTTCGGCGTGCCGGTGCCGGTGATGATGGCAACGATCTACACCGAATCTGCCTTCCGCCCCTATGCCCGCCCGCCGCGCACCAAACTCTTCGGCTTCATTCCCTGGACGCGCCAGTCCACCGCTTACGGTTATGCCCAGGCGCTGGACGGTACATGGGAAGTCTACAAGCGCGAAACCGGCCGCTGGTCGGCAAGCCGCACGGATTTCACCGACGCGATCCATTTCGTCGGCTGGTATCACGCCAAGAGCCGCCGCGAAAACGGCATTGCGCTGAACGATCCCTATAACCTCTACCTCGCTTATTATTCCGGCCATGCCGGTTACGCCAAGGGAAGCTGGCGCAACAATTCCGCCGTCCAGAAAGCCGCCCGCCGCTCCGCCAACATGGCGCTGCGTTACGAGGCGCAGTTGCAGCAATGCGGATATCGCTAAGGCGGGGGTAGCAGGATCGTTCTGCCTGGCTGCGATGCGGAAAGGCGGATCACCTACCCTCACCGTCACCCCGGACTAGATCCGGCATGCCGGTGAGGAAGGAGGCCGGGCAGAAAGCTACCCTCCATAAGGCGCTAGAAACTCCCGCACCGCCTCGATCTCGTTCGAACGGATTTCATGCCCGCCCGGATGCCAAACCGTTTCCACCGTGCCGCCCTGCGCTTCAAGGCTCTTTTCCAGCGCCTTCGTCAGCGGCACCGGGCAGATGGGATCGCGTTCTCCGGCCGTGATCAGCACCCGGCGCGAGGATTTGGCCGCAGCCGCCTGCGGCTCGAACGGGATGAGCGGATGCATCAGCACGGCGGCATCAAAAAGCTCCGGCTGTTCGATCAGCACATTTGCGAGGATATTCGCGCCGTTGGAGAAACCGAGACCGATTACCGGACCAGCCTGATAGTGCTCCCGGTTGGCTTTGACGAAATCCGCCAGCTTGGCTGTTGCCCGCTCTAGATCGGCCATGTCGTAAACGCCCTCACCCGTGCGCCGGAAAAACCGCGCAGCGCCATGTTCGGCGACATCGCCGAGCGGCGAGACAATCGTGGCATTCGGCAACAGGCCCGAGCCGAAGTCGAAGAACTGATTTTCATCACCGCCGGTGCCGTGCAGCACGACGAAAAGCGGTGCACCCGCAACGCCGGCACGGGATTTGTGGAAATATGTGTCTTTGGTCATTGGATAATCCTTTCTGAAAGGAGAAATGCAGCGATACCGAACTCACTCTGCCGCAAGGCATTAGGCATCACATGTCGAGCGAGAGGTTTCAGCGTGTCGTCTTCTCCCCGGACGGGGAGAAGAAAAGAGTGGCTAACGTTTCGCCAAAGGATGGCCAGGTCCGATAGGGTTAAACCGCCTTCTCGTCACCCAGCGGCTCCAGCTGCTTTTCCAGCTGGGCGCGCAGATGCGCGTGCTGGGTCGGCAGCTTCAGCGCCTCGCCGAGATGCGCCGTATCCTCGTCGCGGTCGAAACCTGGCTCGTTTGTGGCCACTTCGAACAACACGCCGCCGGGCGTGCGGAAATAGATCGCCCAGAAATAATCGCGGTCGATCACCGGGGTCACCTGATAGCCCGTATCCATCAGCGCCTTGCGGACTTCGAGCTGCTTTTCGCGGTTTTCGACCGCAAAGGCGATGTGGTGCACCGAACCCGCGCCAAGGCGCGCGCCGGAGATGTTCGGCATGGTTTCGATGTCGATGACATCAGCACCGTTGCCGCCGGGCATGCCGAGACGCAGCACGCCATCCTGGCGGTCCACTTCCTCATACCCCATGAACTTCAAAAGCTCGGCGGTTGCCCCTTCGTCATGAAGGCGCAAGGACGCGCCCTGAAAACCGTGGATCGCCTGATCCGCACTGACCCCATTGCCGGTCCACTGCGCACGGGCATCATCCTTGACCTCGACCAGCGCAAAACCATCACCATCGGGACCTGCAAAATGCAGGCGCTTATTGCCGAATGCCTCGTCAGCCTTCAGACCGTCCACGCCCGCCTTGGAAAGACGATCCTGCCAGTAGCCGAGCGAGCCTTCCGGGACGGAAAACAGCGTTGTGCCCACTTCGCCGGTGCCGGGACGACCACGGGCAATATGCGGGAACGGGAAGTAAGTCATGACGGAGCCGGGCGTGCCGAGCTCATCGCCATAATAGAGATGGTAGACATCCGGCGCATCGAAATTGACCGTCTTCTTCACCCGGCGCAGGCCGAGCGTATCGGTGAAAAAGCCGTTGTTCTGGCGCGCACTACCGGCCATGGAGGTGACGTGGTGCAGGCCCTTGATCTGGTTCAACATGAAAAACCCCTTTTCGCCCTGGCGGCCCGTCAATCGGGCCAGCCGTGTTCATGGCGTGAAGATGGGGTAAGAAGTGCTGCGGGCATAGACCGGCAACAGGAACGGATTGTTCCCGATTGGTGAACGATAAAACCGACTGTTCAACCCAGTCGATAGAGGCATGCCTCAATGATCGTCGGCGAGGCCCATGCTCCAGTAACCGACGGCGCGCAGCGATGCCTTGGGGAAGGCGATCTCATCAGTGAGGAAGGATTTCGCCGCCCTCGCCTCGGACTTCTCGCAGGCGACGAAAACATGCAGGCCGTCATGCTCGCCCGTCCAGGCATGGCCGCGCAACGCCTGTTCGATAAGGCCCGATGTGCCGGCGGGCTTGCCGCGCCGATAAAGCCATGTCCATTCGACATTGGCTGCGCAGACGATCTCCTGCCGTTCCGCCTCGTTGTCGATCTCGGCATAGACGCTGAGCGTCTTGCCAACAGGCATTTCCGCCGCCATGCGCAGCATCACCGGCAGCGCGGTCTCGTCGCCGGCAAAGACGTAACGCTCCGCTTCCGGGCAAGTGCCGCTCGGACCGATGATGCCGAGAACGTCGCCCGGCTTTGCCGTCGCACCGAAATTTGCGCCCGGCATGTCATCGCCCTCATGCATGACGAAATCGATATCCACCTCACCGCGGCCGACATCGCCGGAGCGGATGGTATAGACGCGCCGCGTCAGAAGATCGTCGCCCGCCGGCCAGACGATCGCGCCGGTGGGCGCGAGATAAGGCCAGACCGCAGCGCGCGCCTGATCGGGAACGAGCAGCAGGCGAACATGCATGCCGCCGGTGACAAGCCTTTCAATACCGCTTTCGACGGACACCACGAGACGGCGCATATGCGGCGTCAGATTATAGGCGCGGGCAACCTTGCCGACGAAGAGATTGGGTAGCTCGCGCTGATAGGCGCCGTGTCCGCTCCAACGGAAATCGAGTCCCGTCTTGCCGGAAAACTCAACGATATGCTCAGCCACCATGGCCTTGACCGACGTCAATATATGTTCCGAAACGCAGCTTACCCGGGCGGCGAACCGGCCACCTTCGGCGCTGAAGCTGCCATGGCCATATTCCGCCTTGAAACGCACCGTCGTCCCTTCCCGCTCCATCTCCATATGCTCCGAAAAATGATCCTCGAAAGCATCGACGATCGATGCGGGATCGGGCAGCGAGACAGAGGTTTCTGCAGACAGGAGAGACACGGGCACAAATCCTTCACTTTGTAGTCGAGTATTCTTAAACCGGACCCGACTGCGCTGTAAAGATGTTTGCTGCACTCCCCGTCATGCCCGTCTTGAGCCGGCATGACGGAGGAGGCTGGAAGGTTGCTTAAGCAGTTTCCGGCAATTGCCAGTCGATAGGCTCGCGGCCATGGGATACCAGGAAGGCGTTTGCCTTGGAAAAATGGCCATTGCCGAAAAAGCCGTTATGGGCCGAAAGCGGCGAAGGGTGCGGCGAGCGCAGCACGAGGTGTTTTTTCTGGTCCACGAAAGCCGCCTTCTTCTGGGCATAGGAACCCCAGAGCAGGAACACCACATGCTCGCATTCGTCATTGACGGCGCGGATGACGGCATCGGTGAACTTTTCCCAGCCCTGCCCCTGATGCGAGGCAGCGCGCGATTCTTCCACCGTCAGCACGCTGTTGAGCAAAAGCACACCCTGTTTCGCCCAGCTTTCCAGAAAACCGTGACTGACGGGGCGGATGCCCAGATCGCTCTGCAGTTCCTTGTAGATATTGACGAGCGAGGGCGGAATGCGCACACCGGGCTGCACCGAAAAGCAAAGCCCATGTGCCTGGCCAACCCCATGATAGGGGTCCTGCCCCAGAATGACGACCTTGACCCTGTCGAGCGGGGTCAGATCCAGCGCCCGGAAATATTCGGCACCCTTGGGAAAGATGTGCTTGCCAGCAGTTTTTTCGGCAAGCAGGAAATCTTTGAGCTTCTGCATGTAGGGGCTGGCGAATTCGGTGGAAAGAACACGTTTCCAGCTGTCTTCGAGTTTGACGCCTGCCTCTGCCATGATGTGCCTCTTTGTTACTTGAACCGGTTGCCGCGCTGCAGCACTTCGATCTTGTAGCCATCCGGATCGCAAATGAAGAAATATTTCGCGAAAGGCTGACCTTTATGGTCGGCTTCGATGATCTTGCCCGGAGACAGGCCAAGCTCGATGAAACGCTGATGTTCGGCATCCACATCGGCAACGCTGACCGCGAGATGGCCGTAGCCGTCACCCAGCGCATAGGGCACTTCGCGACCCCGGTTGACAGTCAGCTCCAGCTCGAAATCGCCTTCGGCATTGCTGAGATAGATCAGCGTGAAATTTTCGAACTCGGCACGTTCCGCAATCTCAAGCCCGAAAGCCTGCTTGTAAAACTCCACCGAACGCTTTTCTTCCAGCACCCGGACCATCGAGTGGATCAGCTTGGCCATGGTGTTTTCCTTCTGCTTCTTATCTCGTCGTCGTCCGGTTGTGCTCCGGACATTGCGGACCAAGGGGATAAAGACAGAGTGCCGTGCTTTCAACCCTAAAGACGGATTAAGGAGCAGGGGAAACCGCCCGATCACGGCAAATGTGATGGCGAAACAGTTGGCGCATGACCTGGACACGCGGGCTTTCCGGTCAAAATGGCCCTCACATTTCGCCCCGCCGCTCTATCCTGAGTAGAGAACTCATGATACCGGCATATCCATGCGCCTTCTGTACCTCTGTCTTGGCTGGCTTATGGTCGCGACCGGCATCGTCGGCGCGTTTCTTCCCGTTTTGCCCACCACGCCATTTCTGCTGCTGGCGCTCTGGTGCTTTTCCCGCTCCTCACCGAAACTCGAGGCGTGGCTTCTGACCCACCCCCGATTCGGCCCGTCGCTTCGGCAATGGCGCGAACGCGGCGCAATTGCCCGCAAGGCAAAGATTGCGGCCCTGTCGGCCATGTGTGCGAGTTATGCCGCCTTCTGGTTCCTCAGCGACCCGCCGGCTCTGCGCGCGGCAATCGTTGCCGCCGTCATGCTCGGCTCTGCACTCTTCATCGTCACCCGGCCGGAAAGCTGAGGCGACATCACCTTTAGAGCCTTGTCGCATTTCCTGACGGAAAACCGGGTTCCACTTTTCCTGGAAATGCTCTAGCGATGCCTCGACTGCGGCAGCACATAAGGAATATGCCGCGCCGGCAGACGTCCGACGACGCCGCCAATGCCATAGACCCTTTCAATCGTCTCGTCGCTGATCGTGTCCAGCGATGGACCGCTCGCCGTTACCCGGCCGCCATGCATGACGATAAGTTGATCGGCAAATTCTGCCGCAAGGTTGAGATCGTGCAGGATGGCAAGCACGAGACCGCCGCCAATAGCGAAATCCCGCGCCGTTTCCAGCACCGCGATCTGGTGGCCGATATCGAGACTGGCCGTCGGCTCGTCGAGAAAGAGAGCCCGCACCTCGCCGTTTTCCACGGGATGCGGCACCTGGGCGAGAGCGCGGGCAAATTGCACGCGCTGCTGCTCGCCGCCAGACAGCATGTTGTAGGAGCGCTGCTCGAACCCGCGAAGCCCGGCCCTGGCGAGCGCCCGGCGGGCCTGCTCTTCCGGCGCGCGCGACCCTTGCGCGACAGCGCCCATTCGCACGATTTCGAGCGCGGTGAAAGGAAAGGCAAGCTGGGTATTCTGCGGCAGCACGGCGCGGATGCGCGCAAGCTGAACCGGCGTAAACAACGGCAGGGCAACATCATTATAGGTCACTGAACCGGCCTCGGCACGCATCTCGCCGGACAGAACCTTCATCAGCGTCGATTTTCCGGCACCGTTCGGACCGATAATGACATTGACCTTGCCGGGCTTCAGATCGACGCAGACCTCATCGAGCAGACGGCGGCCGGAGCGGATGAGGGTGAGGTTTTCGGCCTGGATCATGACATGTTCCGCATGGAAAATCCGCCGCGGCCAAGCAGCAGGAACAGGAAGACCGGCGCGCCGATCAGCGCGGTGACCACACCGATGGGCAATTCCGCCGGTGCCGCAACCGTGCGGGCAAAACTGTCGGCGAGAAGCAGAAGTGCGGCCCCGCCAAGTGCAGAGGCCGGCAGCAGGAAGCGGTGCGATGGGCCAATGGCAAGCCGCAGCAGATGCGGCACGACGATACCGACAAAACCGATGGAGCCGGCAGCCGCCACGCTCGCCCCGCAGGCAGCGGCAACGGCCAGAATGATGACTCGCTTCAGCCGCTGCACGGGAATGCCCATGTGAAAGGCCGCCGCATCGCCAAGGATCAGCGCATCCAGCCCCCTTGCGACAAAGGGAATGATGGCGAGCACGACGATGATGAAGGGCAAGGTGGCGAGAACCTTGGCAGGGGTGGCCCCACCAAGCGAACCGAGAGACCAGAAGGTGATGTCGCGGAGCGCCCGGTCATCGGCCACAAAAATCATCAGGCCGGTCAGCGCACCGCTAATCGCCGCAACCGCAATGCCGGCCAGAATAAGCGTCGTCGTGGAGGTGGCGCCATCCCTTGTGGCAATGACGTAAAGCAGCCAGGTGTTCAAAAGCCCGCCGAAAAACGCCATCAGCGGCAGAAAATGCGGGCCGAAAAATACGGCGACCGTTGCGAGCGCACCTTCCCCAAGAGAGATTGCCGCAACCGCAAAAAGTGCTGCACCCGAGGTGACACCGACAATGCCGGGATCGGCCAGCGGATTGCGGAAAAGACCCTGCATCATGGCGCCCGAGACGCCAAGCCCAGCACCGATCAACATGCCGAGCGCCGTGCGCGGCAATCGCACCGCCTCAAGAATGACTTTATCACGCGCATCGAGTTGATCCGCGCTGCCAGTCAGATAGGCCCAGAGTTCGGAAATGCCCACACCCGTGGGCCCGCTGACGAGCGACACGCCGCAGGCAAACAGCAGGATGCCAACGAGCACGGCAAGGGTAACGACCCCCTGACGGGATCTGTCACCGGCAACCCTGCCCTCCGTGGAACTCAAGGCAGCAAGGCTCACGGCTTCACCACATCAGGGTAGAGCTTGTGCGCCAGTTCACGACCGGCGGCGGGCGTGCGCGGGCCAAAACCGATGAGGTAAAGCCCGTCCATGCTGATCAGCGCCTTCTCCGCAGCAGCCGGCGTGGACTGGAACGCGGGCAGCGCGAAAATCTCATCCGCCTTGCCGGCATGGTCGCCGCGCGCCATGGTCAGCACCACATCGGGCGCGGAGGCGATGACCGCCTCATCCGTCAACGGCTTGTACCCGCTGATTTCCTGCGCGGCATTGATGCCGCCGGCCATTTCGATGATCGCCGCCGCTTCGGTGCCCTTGCCCGCCGCCATGATGCGACCGCCGGCGCTGGAGAGCACGAAGAGCACACGCTTCCTGTTCTTTTCCGGCACGGCTGAGACGTCCTTGGCGAGCACATCAAGCCCGGCTTTGGTTTCCGCGGCCAATGCCTTTGCCTTGTCGGCAAGACCAACTGCCGCACCGACATCTTCGATCTTCCTGGGGATGGCGTCGCCGCTCGGCGGGGTATCGACGGTGACGAAAGGCACCGCACTGGCCTTGAGGATGGCAACGACATCCGCCGGGCCGGACCCATCTTCAGACAGGATGAGATCGGGCTTCTGCGACAGAATGCCCTCCGACGAGAGCGCCCGCATATAGCCGATATCGGGCTTGGACAGCACGTCCGCCGGATAGCTGCTGGTGCTGTCACGCGCAACGATGCGGTCGCTCGCGCCGAGCGCATAAAGGATTTCCGTTACCGTACCGCCGACTGCAACGATGCGTTTCGCCTCCGGATTGCCCTTGTCCGAAGCTCTAGCTCCGGGCGCGGCAACGGCGATGACGGCGGGCACGAGGGCGGCGAAAACGAACGAGCGAAGGCTTAAATTCAACATGACGCTATCCTGAAACACAAGCTGGCACGGGCGGATACGGGATTGCCCATCTTATTTAACTTGAGTTATTTGCACATGTTTATAGAAGGCGCAATCGATAAGTGGAGTAAAATTGTTCGCTTTATCGTCAGCCTCTTTCCATCCACGCTTCGGCTGGATATCCTGACTGCAACTGTAAACTTAAAGGGAGACTTCCATGTTTATCGCAATGAACCGTTTTCGCGTCGTACCGGGCTATGAGGATACCTTCGAATCCATCTGGCGCGAGCGTAAATCGCACCTGAGCGAGCTGCCGGGCTATATCGAATTTCACATGCTGAAAGGCCCGAAGGCGGATGACCACACGCTCTATGCCTCGCACACCGTCTGGGCCACCAAGGACGATTTCCTGAGCTGGACCAAATCCGAACAGTTCCGCGCCGCCCATGCCAAGGCCGGTGAGAACCGTGGCAAGGTCGAATATCTTTCCGGCCCGCATTTCGAAGGTTTTGACGTCATCATCCACGAAGACAAGAATGGCGAACGCCGTTCGATTGCCGCCTGAGGCTCGCCTATGAGCATTGCAGCACAAAAGACCGATGATCGGCAGGCCCGCGCTGCCGCAGCACTTGCCGAAAAGCCTGACGGCATCGTGGAAGCCATTGCCGCCAAGGCAGAGGTGACATCAGCCGAGGTTCTGGCGATCCTGCCGCAAGGTGCGGCCGTTTCGGCTGGTTCCGATCAGTTCGACGCGATTTGGAACGAGATGCGCGGCTGGGGCGAAGTCCTGATGATCGTCCAGACCGGCGATATCGTGCTGGAAGTGCCGGGCGACCTGCCAGAGGGCAGCGAAAGCCACGGCTGGTTCAACATCCACGGGGACAGCCCCATCGGCGGCCACATCAAGAAGGACAATTGCGCCGGCATCACCTTCGTCGATCGCGGCTTTCATGGCCGACGCTCCTGTTCCGTCTGGTTCATGAATGCCGCCGGCGGCGCCATGTTCAAGATTTTCGTCCGTCGCGACGAAAACAAGGAACTGCGTGGCGATCAGCTGGCGAAGTTCGAAGCGCTGCGGGACAGTTTCCGTGGCTAAGTGAATGGGAGGCTGCTGGTGGTGGCCTCCCTCCTTCCTCATCAGTCCGCGATGGCTCAGCCCCACTCGTGAGGAAACATTCACCGGTTCATCGCCCGTTCAGTGCCGTTTTTTATCATCCGCTGAAATTCGATCAGCAGCACGGAGCAAGCACCATGAACGACCGCCAGCCACTTCTTTCGCGCCGGAATTTCGCAGGGCTCCTCGCGCTTGCACCGCTTTTTGCAGCGGGCGGTGCGGCTGCCGCACCCGCAAGCCTGCGCGGCAGCGTTTCCTATCGCGAGCGGATCGCCCTGCCGCCGGGCGCGACTGTTACGGTGCGCCTCATCGACGTCTCGCTGGCGGACGCGCCTTCGCAGACGATCGCCGAAACAACCATACGCCCGCGTGGGCAGGTGCCGGTACCCTTCGTTTTGCGTTATGACGACCGCGACATCCGTGGCCGCCGCTCCTATGCGCTCAGCGCCGAAATCCGCGAGGGCGACCGGCTGCTCTTCACCACCACGCGCCGTTACTCGGTTCTGGCCGGTGGGCGTGACGATACCAATCTCGTTCTGGAACGGGTGGCGGCGGCTCCAGGCAGGCCGGAGCCGCAGGCTGGCATTGAGGGGCGCTGGCTGGTGCAGGAAATCCGTGGCGAAAGGATTCGCGGCCGCCGCGAGGCAACGCTGGAAATTTCCCGCGAGGGCGGCGTTTCCGGCAATGCCGGCTGCAACGGCATCGGCGGCGAGGTGAAGATAAGCCGCAACCGCCTCGATTTCGGCCGGATGATTTCCACCCAGATGGCCTGCGCTCCTGACATCATGCGCCAGGAAAGGCAGTTCATCGAAGCGCTTGAAGGCGCCCGCTCCTTCCGGCTCGAGCCGCGCCGCGGCACGCTGGAGCTGATCGACGGCCGCGGCCGCCCGGCCATGCGCCTGCGCCGCGCCTGAGAGTGGTAACGGCAGGCGGCAACGCCTGCCGCCGCCGTGCTGGCCGTGGAACATTCCATGTCGCTTCCGGCACGGCGCGGCCCCTTTTCCCGTCTTATGACTTTGCTGCACTCGTCTTGGCGCTTTGCTCCGCCACAGAGCTGCGCTATGGAACGCGCCAACTGCGCCGGTTCTCGCCGGTGCAAAGTCTTTGAGGGAAAACGAATGACAACCTATGTTCTGACAGTAGCCTGCAAATCGACCCGCGGCATCGTCGCCGCGATTTCCGGTTATCTGGCGGAAAAGGGCTGCAACATCGTCGACAGTTCGCAGTTTGACGACCTCGAGACCGGCAAGTTCTTCATGCGCGTTTCCTTCATTTCCGAAGAGGGCGCGACGATGCAGGCCATCACCGAGGGCTTTCAGCCGGTGGCGGAAAAATTCGGCATGGAAGCCCGCATCTATAGCGACGGCCAGCGCATGAAAACACTTCTGATGGTGTCCCGCTTCGGCCATTGCCTCAACGATCTGCTCTACCGCTGGAAGATCGGCGCGCTGCCGATCGATATCGTCGGCGTCGTCTCCAACCATTTCGAATATCAGAAAGTGGTGGTCAACCACGATATTCCCTTCCACCACATCAAGGTAACGAAGGAAAACAAGCCGCAGGCCGAAGCGCAGCTGATGGACCTGATCGAGACCAGCGGCACCGAACTGGTGGTGCTGGCGCGTTACATGCAGGTGCTGTCCGATAACATGTGCCGCAAGATGTCGGGCCGTATCATCAACATCCACCACTCCTTCCTGCCATCCTTCAAGGGCGCCAACCCCTACAAGCAGGCGTATGACCGCGGCGTAAAGCTGATCGGCGCGACAGCCCATTACGTCACCGCCGATCTGGACGAAGGCCCGATCATCGAGCAGGACACGGTGCGCGTCACCCATGCCCAATCTGCCGAAGACTACGTCTCTCTTGGCCGTGATGTGGAAAGCCAGGTACTGGCACGCGCCATCCATGCCCACATCCACCACCGCACTTTCATCAACGGCAACCGAACCGTAGTCTTCCCGCCAAGCCCGGGCAGCTACGCTTCGGAACGGATGGGCTAATACGCCACGAAAACAACGCGGAATTATTTTTACCGACCGGCAACCGAGCATCCCATGTGACCGTTTCTTCACTGTAGCCCAACAGCGAGGTCTCTCACATGAAAAAACTCGTCATTGCCGGCGCCGCGTTTCTCATCGCGGCGGGGTCCAGCTTCGCCCAGCAGCCGCCACCACCGCCGGGACCAGCGGACGCTGGTTCAAGGGCGGATGCGCCGCCGCCACCTCCTCCGCCCGGCCCTGGTGGTCCGAGGGAAGCAGGCTGGCGGGACGGCCCGCATGGCAAGAGAATGCCACCCCCGCCCTCCAAGGCAGCGCATTTCAGGATTGAAGACGGCGAGCGCAAAATCGACGTCAAATGTGCCGATGACGAGCCGATGAAGGCCTGCGCTGACATCATGATGCAGATTATCGACAAGATGAACGAATAGGACCGCGAGTCTCATCCAAGGGGACGGCGCGGCAGTGCCGCCTCAGGAAAACTCCACCCGGGCCCTTAAGCCCCGCCCGCCCGCGCCGTCCTCCAGCGTCAGTCGCCCGCCGAACAGCCCGGCGATCTCCTCGATGATCGCAAGGCCGAGGCCGGCGCCGGGGGCGGCGTTGGCTTCGCCGCGGGCGAAGCGCTGGCGCACCATGGCGCGTTTGTCTGTGGGGATGCCGGGTCCGTTATCTTCCACTTCCAGCCAGACGGCACCCCCTTGCCTGCCGACGCGCACGGTGACTTCCGCACCACGCCCCGCGTAGTTGATGGCATTGGAAACGAGATTGCCGATCAGTTCACCGATAAGGAGCGGCTCGGCGAGAATTGTCGCTTCGCCCTCGCCTTCGAAACCGAGATCGATACCGGCATCGGCCGCGCGTGGCACGAAATCTGCCGTCACGTTTTGCGCCACCGCCACGAGGTCGATCTGGGAAAAATCATGTTTTTCGCTCGAACCGGCGGCATCGATATTGGCCATGCGCAGCAACTGGGCGAGGATGTGTTCGGCATGGGCCACCGAAGCGCCGCCCTTGCGCGCCGCCGCCTGCGCGTCTTCGAGACTTGCGGCGCGGGCGGAAAGCGCAAGCTGGGTGCTGATGATGGCAAGCGGCGTGCGCAATTGATGGCTGGCATTACCGGTGAAATGCCTGAGCGCATCGAGCGCCGATTGCAGCCGCACCATGAAGGAATTGACCGTTTCCACCAGATTTTCCACCTCCACCGGCACGGATTGCCGGATTGGATGCAGGTCGTTGGGGCTGCGCTCGGCAATCGCTTCGCTGAGCCGGTAAAGCGGCCGGAGCGAAATCGTCACCGCGATCCAGACAATGATCGCCGCGCCCACGATCATGAACAGCAGGCGCAAGGCCGAGCGTAGGATGATGGCCTGCGCAAGCTGGCTGCGGGCGATCGTCGTTTCAGCCACCGTCACGGAAAAGGGCACGGAATTGATGCCGGTGGAGGCAAAACGGCGGATCGCGGCGATGCGGATCGGCTCGTCACGAAACACTGCATCGCGATAGGCAGGCGTTTCTCCGGCCGGATTCTCCACCGTCGGCAGGTTCTGGTAACCGGTGAGAAATTGCCCGTTTGGCCCGTCGACACGATAAAACACCCGGTCCTGCGCCGCCGATGTCAGCATTTCCAGCGCAACATAGGGAATATCGACCTCCAGCGAGCCGTCTTCGGCCACCACCACCCGCTCGGCAATCGCAAGCGCAGAACCTGACAGCACCCGGTCGGAGACGACATTGGCCGTATTGACCGCCTCGCGCCAGGTATCAGTGAGCGCAACGCAGCCGATGATGGCGGTGGAGATGAGAAGCCAGCCTAAAAGACGCCGCCTGAGCGAATAGGCGGCCTGTCTCATTCAGCCATCTCCGGCAGCTTTTCCAGATAATAGCCGATGCCACGCGCCGTCTTCACCGTCAGCCCGTGGGGGGCAAGCCGCTTGCGGAGCCGGCTGACATATTGCTCGATGGCGTTGCCTGATATCTCGTCGTCGAAACCGGTCAGCGATTGCACGATCGCCTCCTTGGCAACCACCTTGCCCGCCCGCATGAACAGCACCTCGAGCAGCGCCACTTCACGCGCCGGAATATCGAGCGGGCGCCCATCGGCTGAAAAGGTGCGGGATGTGAGGTCGAACAGGACTTTGCCGAAGCTGAGCGTAGACGAGCGCAGTCCGGCATTGCGACGCAGCAGCACCCGCACCCTCGCCTCAAATTCGGTGATGTCGAAGGGCTTGATCATGTAGTCGTCGGCGCCGAGATCGAGCCCCTTGACCTTCTCCTCCGGCGTGCCACGCGCCGTCAGGATCAGCACCGCCGCCTTGTCCTGGCGCGAGCGCATGGAGCGCAGCACCTCGATGCCGTCCATTTCCGGCAGGTTGAGATCGAGAATGACGAGATCGAAATTTTCCGCCGCAATCGCCGCGTCGGCGGAAGCGCCGTCTGAAACGACATCCACCGCATAACCGCTGCCGCGCAGAAGCGCACACAGCCCTTCCGACAGCACCTGATTGTCCTCGACCAGCAAAATACGCAATTCTTCCTCCCGCAACATTGCCGAGCTTATCCAAGCCCTTGGCGCTTGTGAATGGCAAGCGCGTGCGGCATGATCTTTTCCATGCGTATCGCCGTTTTTCTCTGTCTCTGTCTTTGCATGGCCTCACCAGCGCTTGCACAAGTCGCCGTTTTCCCTGCACCATCAGGCAAGGCGGATGCGGAAACGCTGGTGGTTTATTCCTCGCTGGACGAACCGCTGGCCACGCCGATGATCGAGGGTTTCCAGAAGGCCAACCCCGATATCGCCGTCCATTACGAGGACATGCTGACCGGCGAAATCTATGATCGCATCGTGAAAGAAACCGATGCGGGCAAAAAGACCGCCGATTTCGCCTTTTCATCCGCCATGGATTTGCAGGTGAAGTTGAGCAATGACGGTTACGCCCAGCGCTCCGACCTTGCCATGAGCGCGCGCTGGCCCACCTGGGCCAACTGGCGCAACACCGCCTATGCGCTGACCTTCGAGCCGGCGGTGTTCGTGTATCACAAGCCGAGCTTCACCACCGAAAAGCCGCCCGCCACCCGTGCCGAATTCGTCGATTATCTTGAGCGCCACGCCAAGGAAGTGCATGGCCGCATCGCTACCTACGACATTGAGCGCTCCGGCGTCGGCTTCCTGTTCATGTCGCGCGATCAGGAGCAGTTCGGCGATATATGGAGCGTCATCAAGGCCATGGGCGCGGCCGGCGTGAAGGTCTATTCCACGTCATCCGCCATTCTGGAGCGTGTCTCCGACGGGCGCTTCGTGCTGGGCTACAATATTCTCGGTTCCTACGCGGCCGACTGGGCCTCGCGCCATCCCGATGTCGGCATCGTTCTGCCCAAGGACTATACCGTGGTCATGTCTCGCATCGGGCTGGTGCCGGAAGCCGCCGCCAATCCGGCGCTCGGCCGCCGCTATCTCGAATTCTTCATGTCCAAGGAGGGCCAGACGATCATGGCCGGGCAATTGCAGATCCCCGCCGTCAGCCCTGACGTGGCGGGCGAAAACACCGCCAACACCATGCAGGCGATCCACGGCGCACAATTGCGCCCTGTGCCCGTCAGCCCGGGCCTGATGGTCTATCTGGATCAGGTCAAGCGCAGCCGCCTGATCGAGCGGTGGAACGAGGCGCTACGCTCGCAATAGTAGACGGCAAGCACAAATTAATAGAGAGTAAATGCGCAAGGACTTGCGGTGCGTCAGTTAGATGACAGCTTTTTATGATGCTCTGCAATCCTTCTTCATTCCGTGGAGGCGGAAGAAGATGCGGGAGGAAATCTTGAGGACCGTAGAGCTCCGCGCTGCCCTGGCAGCGTCAGTATAAGCACGGCCTGAAACTCCCTTCCGCATAAACGAAAAACGACGCCCAAAAAGGGCATCCTGAGGAGGGTTTTCTAAGTGAAACATTTTCTTATCGGCACATTTCTGGCAGGCGTGATCGCGCTTCCGGCGGTCGCAGCGGACTACACCATCATCGCGCCGGCCAATCCCGGCGGCGGCTGGGACCAGACCGCGCGTTCCCTGCAGACCGTGCTGCAGGAAGAAGGCATTTCCAAGAGCGTTCAGGTGCAGAACGTGCCAGGTGCCGGCGGCACCATCGGTCTTGCACAGTTCGCCAGCCAGCAGAAGGGTAACCCGAACGCCCTCATCGTCGGCGGTTACGTGATGGTCGGCGCGATCCTCACCAACAAGGCGCCCGTCACCCTCAAGGAAGTGACGCCAATCGCCCGCCTGACCGGTGAATATGAAGCAATCGTCGTTCCGGCATCTTCGCCGCTGAAAACCATCGGCGACCTCGTCGACCAGCTCAAAAAAGATCCGGGCAGCGTGTCCTGGGGCGGCGGCTCGGCCGGCGGCACCGATCATATCGCTGTTGGCCTGATCGCCAAGGCGGCCGGCGTCGATCCGACCAAAATCAACTACATCGCCTATTCCGGCGGCGGCGAAGCGCTTGCCTCGATCCTCGGCTCGCAGGTCACTGCCGGCATTTCGAGCTACGGCGAATTCGAAAGCCAGGTCAAGGCGGGCACGTTGCGCCTGCTGGCCGTTTCCAGCGAAGAGAAGCTGGAAGGCGTTGACGCACCGACGCTCAAGGAAAGCGGCCTCGACGTCGTCGTGCAGAACTGGCGCATGGTCGCTGCTCCTCCCGGCCTGACGCCGGAACAGGAAAAGGCCGTCAGCGCCGATATCGAGAAGCTGGCGAAATCCGCAAAGTGGCAGGAAACGCTGAAGACCAAGAGCTGGATGGATACCTATCTTTCCGGTGACGAGTTCAAGGCGCAGCTTGCCAAGGACACCGACGCCACCGCCGCCATCCTCAAAGAAATCGGACTGGTAAAATGAGCCAGGGTTCCAACCCTTCACAACATCAAGAGCGCCGCCCTGACTGGGCGGCGCTGGCGATCGCCGTAGCCCTCGTCCTTATCGCCTGCGTGATCTTCTGGGACAGTGCGCGTCTCGCCAGCGTCACCGGCTACTCGCCGGTCGGTCCGGCAACGGTCCCATACGCCATCGCCTTCTGTCTTGTCGGCCTTGCGCTCTGGACGGCCATCGAAGCCTGGCGCGGTGATTTTCCTGAACGGGACAAACAGGAAGTCGCCCCGGTCATATGGGTCGTCGCCGGCCTTGCCGCGCAGATGCTGCTGCTGAACGTCGCCGGTTTCTCCATCGCTACCGGTCTCCTGTTTGCGTTTACGGCGCGCGCCTTCGGCAAACGCAAGCTCTGGTATTCGATCCCCATCGGCATCGCTCTGAGCTTCGTCATCTGGATCATCTTTGCGCGGCTGCTGCAACTTTCTCTGCCTGCCGGGCCTCTGGAACGGCTGTTGTTCTAACAGCCATTCCGGCCAAAATTCGAGATCACAGGAAACCGCCGGCGCGCGATGACGCAAACGCCAGCCGTTCCGCCCGCCCATCTGCTCGACTTGGGGGACATCTGTCCATGAGTACGTTTGAATTCCTGCTGCACGGTCTTGAGGTTGCTGCCCAACCCATGAACCTGCTCTATGCGCTGATCGGCGTGACACTCGGCACTGCCGTCGGCGTTCTGCCCGGCATCGGGCCGGCGCTGACGGTCGCTCTGCTTCTGCCCGTTACATACCGGCTTGATCCCGCCGGTTCGCTCATCATGTTCGCCGGCATCTATTATGGCGGCATGTATGGCGGATCGACCACCTCGATCCTGCTCAACACGCCGGGCGAAAGCGCATCGATCGTGACTGCGCTCGAAGGCAACAAGATGGCCCGTGCGGGCCGCGGCGGCCCGGCACTTGCCACCGCCGCCATCGGCTCCTTCGTCGCTGGTCTCATCGCCACCGTCGCTCTCGCCTTTGTTGCACCCTATATCGTCAAGCTGGCGCTGGTTTTCGGCCCGCGCGAATATTTCGCGCTGATGGTGCTCGCTTTTGTCACCGTCTCCTCGGCTTTCGGAGACTCGGCACTGCGCGGCCTTACCTCGCTGTTCATCGGCTTCGCGCTCGCCATCGTCGGTATCGACCAGTTGACCGGCCAGACCCGCATGAGCTTCGGCATTCCCGACCTTCTCGACGGCGTGGAAGTGACGACGCTTGCGGTGGCCATGTTCGCCATCGGCGAGACGCTGTTCATCGTTGCGCAGGGCCAGAGTGGCGACGAGAAGGTCGAAGCGGTCAAGGGTTCGGTCTGGATGAGTGCGCAGGACTGGGCGCGTTCCTGGAAACCCTGGTTGCGCGGCACATTGATCGGTTTCCCGATTGGCGCCATGCCTGCCGGTGGTGCTGAAATCGGCACCTTCCTTTCCTATGCCACCGAAAAGCGGCTCAGCAAACATCCGGAAGAATTCGGCCATGGCGCCATCGAAGGGGTTGCCGGTCCGGAAGCCGCCAACAATGCCTCCGCTGCCGGTACGCTCGTGCCCCTCCTGACCCTCGGCCTGCCGACGACGGCAACCGCTGCCATCATGCTCGCCGGTTTCCAGCAGTTCGGTCTTCAGCCCGGCCCGTTGCTGTTTGCCACCAATCCGCAGCTGGTCTGGGGCCTTATCGCCAGCCTGTTCATTGCCAACCTGATGCTGCTGGTGCTCAATCTGCCACTCATCGGCCTGTGGGTGAAGCTGCTGACCATCCCGAAACCCTGGCTCTATGCCGGCATCCTGCTGTTTGCGACGCTCGGCACCATCGGCGCCAACCCGTCCGTGTTCGAACTCGGCATGCTGCTCGCCTTCGGTATCCTTGGTTACATCATGCGCATCTTCGGTTATCCGATCGCGCCCGCCGTGGTCGGCCTCATCCTCGGGCCGCTTGCCGAACAGCAGCTTCGCCGTGCACTCGCCATCGGCCAGGGCGACCCGACCGTGCTGCTCACCTCACCGATTGCCGTCGGCCTGTTCCTTGTCGCAGCCGCCGCCTTCATCGTCCCGCTCATCATGCGCATCCGCGGCCGCGGCGAGGTGCTGACGCAGCTTGCCGCCAACGAGGACTGATAACAAACAGCCTCCCAAGGCAACTGGCCCCGTCTCCTTCCGGATGCGGGGCCCTTTTTATTCACGGCAACGGGATGTGTGGCGCAGGCACGGCCGTGATAGTATTCCTGTCCAACGCAGGAGAAAAACATGCGCAAGATCGCGATCATGCTGGTTCTGGGCCTTGCCGGCTGCGCCACCGCGGCACCCGACGTGCAACCCATTCCGGGCAGCATCACCTATGGCGGACAACCCCATACCAAATTGACCAAGTCACCCATCGGCAGCACGCTCAGCCACGAATTCGTCATGGGCGACGGCCGGCTGGCGCTTGAAACCTACCGCATCCAGCCTGACCGGTCGCTGAAACTGGAAAGACGCGAGATCGTCGGCGACTGGCCGCCGAATTGAAAAAAGATACGGCCCCTGATGTGGCTCCGGGGTTTGCTTCCGGTGCCACACACATTTCCCGCTCACGGCAATTCAGAACTATTCTAAAACATATTTTTGATTTCCGCATACCTTGCCAATAAAGCTGACAGCGAACATCAAGTTACGCCTGCGGGATCCGCTTCCGCAGGGTCCAGAACCATATTGCAAGGGACATATCCGTGGCCATCAACTTCACCTTCCCCGTTCGGCTGCTGGCAGCAGCGGCCTTCAGCCTTGGCGCGATGACCGCAGGCGCTGAGGAAATGACGGTCAAGCACGCGCAGGGCGAGACCGTTCTGAAAGCCGCGCCGAAAAAGGTTCTGGTTCTGGATATCCCCTCGCTCGACAATCTCGATGCGATGGGCGTCGAGCCAGCTGGTGTCCTTGGTTCCAACCTGCCGACCTATCTCCAGAAATATGCCGATGGCAAATATCTGAAGGTCGGCACGCTGTTCGAACCCGATTACGAGGCGATCAATGCGGCAGAAGCCGATCTCGTCATCGTCGGCGGCCGTTCACGGGCGAAATATCCCGATGTTGCGAAGATCACGCCCGCCATCGACATGTCGATCGATTCCAAGGAATTCATCGCGAGCGTCAAAGCCAATATCACCAAGCTCGGCGATATCTTCGGCAAGCAGGAAGAAGCAAAGAAGCTCGACGCCTCCATTGACGTGAAGGTCGCAAAGCTGAAGGCCATCGCGCCGAATTCCGGCACGGCGATGATCCTCGTCACCAATGCCGGCAAGGTCGGTGTTTACGGCCCAAGCTCGCGCACCGGCTGGCTGCACACGGAAATCGGCTTCAAGCCGGTCGCTCCTGATATCGATGACCGCTTCGACCGGGGCGATGTCGTGTCCTTCGAATATCTGGCCGAGGTCAATCCCGAATGGCTGTTCGTGATCGACCGCGATGCCGGCATCGGCCGCGCAACGGACCCAGGCAAAGCCGCCGCCCAGGTGCTGGACAACGAACTGATCCACCAGACCAACGCCTGGAAGAAAAAGCAGATCGTCTATCTCGACCCGCAGGCGGCCTATATCGTCAGCAGCGGTTATACGGCGCTCACCACCCTGCTTGATCAGGTCTACGAGGCCGTGTCCGAGAAGAAGTCGTAAAAACTGCCTTCGCGACGTCATCCCCGGGCTTCTCCCGAGGATGACGAAGGAGAGGTTCAGTCCTCCGGGCAATCTGCGAGGTCGAAGCGAGCCATCACCATTTTCGAAAAACCACTGACGTGAAATCCCTGTCCCTCATCCTCGCCCTCCTTCTGGCGCTGACACTCGCCATCGTCAGCCTGTTCGTCGGCGTGAGCAACGTCTCGCTGGCGACGCTTTTTGCGCCGGATACGAGCGCGGATGCACTGCGGGTGCTCCTCGTCAGCCGCATTCCGCGCACGCTGGCGCTCATACTGGCCGGAAGCTCGATGGCGATTGCCGGTCTCATCATGCAGATGCTGGTGCGCAACCGCTTCGTGGAGCCTTCGACGGCTGGCACCACCGAATCCGCCGGCCTTGGCCTGCTCACCGTCACCCTGCTTGCCCCGGAAACGCCGATCTTCGGCAAGATGTTGGTGGCCGCCGCTTTCGCGCTGGCGGGAACCGCACTTTTTCTGCGTATTCTACGGCAGGTGCCGCTGCGCGATGTGCTGCTGGTGCCGCTGATCGGCATCATGCTGGGCGGCGTCATTTCTGCCGTCACCACTTTCTTCGCCTATCGTTTCGATCTGCTGCAATCGCTCGGCGCGTGGATGACCGGGGATTTTTCCGGCGTGCTGCGTGGCCGCTATGAATTGCTGTGGATCGGCTTCGTTTTCGCCATCGCCGCCTATCTCGCCGCCGACCGTTTCACGGTGGCAGGCATGGGGCGCGACTTCACCACCAATCTCGGCCTGAACTATCGCCGGGTGATGGCGCTCGGCCTCACCATCGTCTCGCTGGTCAGTGCCGTCGTCGTCGTCACGGTCGGCATGATCCCTTTTCTCGGCCTGATTGTGCCGAATGTGGTCAGCCTGATTATCGGCGACAACATGCGCCGTTCCGTGCCCTGGGTGGCGACGCTTGGCGCGGTCTTCGTTCTTGCCTGCGACATCATCGGCAGAACGGTGCGCGCGCCCTATGAGATACCGATCGGAACCGTGGTCGGCGTCATCGGCAGCGCGCTGTTCCTCTATCTCCTGCTCCGGAAACGCCACCATGGATGAGAGACATCCCGACCGGCGCGCGAAACTCGTGCTGCTGATGCTTCTCGCACTGGCGCTCATCTCCATGGCTGCCTTCATGACGCTCGGTGCAAAGGGCAGTTGGAGCTTCATCCTGCCGTTTCGCGGCATCAAGCTTCTGTCGCTTTTGTTGGTGGCCTATGCCATCGCCGTTTCGACGGTATTGTTCCAGACGGTCACCAACAACCGCATTCTCACCCCTTCGGTGATGGGTTTCGATTCGCTCTATGTGCTGGTGCAGACGGCGCTGATATTCGTATTTGGCTCGGCAACCGTGGTGATGATCGATCCGCAGCTGAAGTTTCTTGCCGAAACCGCGCTGCTCGTCACCTTCTCCGCCCTGCTCTACCGCTGGCTTTTCGTCGGCGCGGAACGCAGCCTGCATCTTCTGGTGCTGGTCGGCATCGTCTTCGGCGTGTTCTTCCGCAGCCTCTCGGGCTTCATGCAGCGCGTACTGGACCCGAATGAATATGCGGTGCTGCAGGATGTGCTGTTCGCCAGCTTCAATTCCATCGATCCCACCCTTCTTGCGGTATCATTCATCATCGTCGGCGTGGTGACGATTATAGGGTTGCAGCTCCTGCACACGCTAGACGTCCTTTCGCTCGGCCGCGCAACGGCCATCAGCCTTGGCGTGGACTACACGCGAACGGTGACGATCATCCTCGTGCTGGTCTCCGTTCTCGTTGCTGTTTCCACCGCACTCGTCGGCCCTGTGATGTTCTTCGGGCTGCTGGTTGCGGCGCTGGCCCATTATCTCACAGGCAACGGCAAACATGCCTATGTGCTGCCGGCTGCAATCCTCATCGCCATCATCTGCCTTGTCGGCGGTCAGGTGGTGCTGGAGCGGATCTTCGCCTTCAACACGGCGCTTTCCATCATCATCGAATTTCTGGGCGGCATCGTCTTTATCGGTCTTATTCTCAAGAGGGGTGCGCGATGATCATCGCCAGTCAGATCAGCAAATCCTATGGCGACACGGTTGTTGTCGATGGCGTCTCCGTCGCCATTCCGGCAGGCGGCGTCACCTCCATCATCGGGCCGAACGGGGCGGGAAAATCCACGCTGCTCTCCATCGTGGCACGGCTGATGTCCATGGATGCGGGAACCGTGACGGTGGACGGGCTGGATGTGACCAAAACCCCTTCCGACACGCTGGCAAAACGGCTCTCGATCCTCAGGCAAGACAACCAGATCTCGTCACGCCTGACGGTGCGCGATCTCGTCGGTTTTGGACGTTATCCCTATTCCAAGGGCCGTCCCACCATCGAGGACAAGGTCCATATCGACCGGGCGCTGGAATATCTCCATCTCGAAAACCTTTCCGGCCGCTTTCTCGACGAGCTTTCCGGCGGCCAGCGTCAGCGCGCCTTCGTGGCAATGGTTCTGTGTCAGGACACGGACTATGTGCTCTTGGACGAGCCGCTCAACAATCTCGACATGAAACACGCCTCAAGCATGATGAAGATCATGCGTCGCGCCGCCGACGAGCTGAAGAAGACCGTGGTTCTGGTGCTGCACGACATCAACTTCGCCTCCTGGTACTCCGACACCATCATCGCCATGCGTGATGGCCGAATCTGCCGCCAGGGACCGGCGGAACAGATTATCCGTCCGGAGGTTCTGCGGGAAATCTACGACATGACCATCAGTGTCAACGACATAGACGGTCGACGCATCTGTCTGTTTTATGAGTGAGATACGACGATTGCAGAGGTTTTTTGCCATTGCCGTCCGAGCGACGGAACAGGGCAACCGGCCAGGGCGTTAATCGGCGGAGATTTTGCCAAACGGCATTCCGTCCGCAACGTCAGGAGACATCGATGAAGACGCACAAGACGAAGAACGACCTGCCTTCCAACGCCAAATCAACGGTGATGGGTATTCTGAACGAATCGCTCGCTTCGGTGATCGACCTTGCACTGGTGACCAAGCAGGCGCACTGGAACCTGAAAGGTCCGCAATTCATCGCCGTGCACGAACTTCTCGACACCTTCCGCGCCCAGCTCGACAATCACGGCGATACCATTGCCGAACGTGTGGTGCAGCTTGGTGGCACGGCGCTCGGTAGCCTGCAATCCGTCTCTTCGATGACCAAGCTCAAGGCCTATCCGACCGATATCTACAAGATCCACGATCATTTGGACGAACTGATCGCCCGTTATGGCGACGTGGCCAACATGATCCGCAAGGCTATCGATGATTCCGACGAGGCCGGCGACCCGACGACAGCGGATATCTTCACCGCCGCCTCGCGCGATCTCGACAAGGCGCTGTGGTTCCTCGAGGCGCACGTTCAGGAAAAGAGCTGAGCCGTAACGCGGCTACTGACACCACACACACGAAAGCGCCCGAGATGCCAGGGCGCTTTTTTTATGAAATGGCGCAATCAGTGCCGACGTAAAACCGCAAGACCGATGTCGCGCAACATCTCATGATCGAGAATGCCGCGCTGGGCGCTACGGATCAAAACCGCCGCGCACTCGTTGGCGACGTGGCTACAGCGATCTTGAAGGCACTCGAAACATACGCCGTCGAAAATATTCTGCAGATCGGTGATCTGCTGGGGCGACAATTGTGCGCCGACTCTTTCAAAAGCTGCATACGACAAGGCTCATCCTCCCGATGATGACATGCCAAGTATCGTTTCTTTTTTTGTGGACATGAAATTTGTACACCCGAACGAATCACTTGTCGAATCAGATTTTAACCAAATGTAAACAGGTTATTTTTTGGCCATCCGGCCGGTTGTGTGCTTTTACAACCCAAATAAAGGCCAGCCGAAACAATACCTTCGCCCGCCAACACACTTTTTTACGACGCATCGGCCCGGCCGTTTTGAATAAACCCACAGGCCAGACGGATTTCCACCGAAACCGCAAAAGAAACTGTTGCATTCCAAAAACGATTGAGCGATATAGCACCCGTCGCCGCGCTTTGGCGGCCCGCGGTCCAGCGAACTACCCCGGACCAGCGGTTTTTGAGCGGGTGTAGCTCAGGGGTAGAGCACAACCTTGCCAAGGTTGGGGTCGAGGGTTCAAATCCCTTCGCCCGCTCCAGTTTTCCCTGGAAAACGTCGGGAATGTCAAAGCGCTTACAGGCACCGCCTGATTTTGCCGCCGGTCCCAGATAGCTCCTCTTCAACCGAAGCCTACCCGCATGTTCTGGGCCGATCTGACGCCCAAACCATAGTCCCGTGCCCTAGACACCGAACTTATTCGCTTCAGGAAGGCGTTTGCGGACGTGCAAGACATGATATCCGATTTGAGATGCCCATTAGAATTATTCAGTATTAAATATTATTCTTATTTAATATAAGAGTACAGTATCTTATTATAAGATACGTAATTACTAATAATACATAATTATTTCTTAAATTTATAAGTATAATCATCACCGGAAAAGCGCATGATGCCGAAATATGACCCATGAAGGGCTCGATTTTCTTGTGGGAGCCATAACGATGAGAAATATTCCCGTTGTCGGAAAGTTTTTGACGGTATTTGCGCTATTCGGCGTATGTGCAATCCTGATTGCGGCCTACTCCGCCATACAGATCAAATCGATCGATGGAAGTTATAGTGATCTTATTGCGCGTGACAGCGCAGCGGCCTTGAATTTGGCGCTCGCGAACAAGGAACTGCTGAACGGGCGTGCGGCTCTGGCCGATATGATGATCGCCTTTACGGAACAGGGTAATGCCGCTGCCGAAGCTGAGGTGAAGGCCACACGCGACAAGTTCATGGTATCGATGGATGGAGCCATCGCCAATATCCCCGAAGACAACCGCCTGCGCGTACTCAAGGACGACGTGACGACGCTCTATAACGTGACGTGCAAGAACGCTTGGCACCTGGGCCGAACCGCATCAACCGTGGATGAGGCACTTGCGTCGCAAAAAGCGTTTGGCACCGAGTGCCAGCCAGTCTTTGCCAAGATCGGCGCGAAACTTACACAGATAGCCACTGATATTTCGAACCGTAGCGCCAAGCAGAGCGATGATCTGAGCGACATAAGCCAACGGACTGCACTGATTACCGTCGCGGCGGTCGTCCTCGGCTTCATCACCGTCGTCGTCATCGGATATTTCGCGATCAGCAGCTGGCTTGTCACGCCGATCCGGGGTCTTGTCGGCACGATGCAAACGCTTGCGGAGGGTAACCTGTCCGTCAAGGTCGAGGGAACGGACCGGCGCGACGAGGTCGGCACGATGGCAAAGGCCGTTGAGGTCTTCAAGGATAACGAATTGAAGGCCCGCCGGCTGGAAGCGGATGCGGCGCAGGTGCGTAACCAGTCCGAGGCAGAGCGTCAAAGAACCGCCGAAATTGATCGCAGGCGCGCCGCCGAAATGGCGGAAGCGACCAGCGGCCTTGCCGAAGGTCTGAAGCATATGGCCAATGGCGACCTGTCCTACCAGCTGAAAACGCCTTTCTCCGCAGAATTCGAAAGCCTGCGTGCGGACTTCAATATCGCCGTAAACCAGCTTAGCAAAACACTACTGTCCGTTGCCGATGTCACGGCCACGATCGACAACGGCTCTCGCGAGTTGAGTTCGAGTGCGAGCGACCTGTCGCAACGCACGGAAACCCAAGCCGCATCGCTGGAAGAAACAGCCGCAGCGCTCGACCAGATAACCAGCAACGTCAGCAATTCGACCAGACGGACTGAGGAGGCCCGGATCGTGGCGGTCGAGGCCAACAGATCCGCGCAGACATCCGGTCAGGTCGTGGCAACTGCGGTCGATGCCATGAAGCGCATAGAAAGCTCTTCAAGCCAGATTTCCAACATCATAGGCGTCATCGACGAGATTGCCTTCCAGACCAATCTTCTGGCACTCAACGCCGGCGTCGAGGCGGCCCGTGCGGGCGAGGCAGGCAAGGGCTTTGCGGTTGTGGCACAGGAAGTGCGTGAATTGGCCCAGCGCTCGGCGCAAGCGGCCAAGGAAATCAAGGAGCTTATCCGCAACTCCGCCGACGAAGTGCAGAACGGCGTGAAACTCGTGACCGCAACCGGCGACGCCTTGAAGATCATTGAAAGTCACGTCATCGCCATCAATACACAACTCGACGCCATAGCGACATCCGCAAGGGAACAGTCGGTCGGGTTGGCCGAGGTCAACAGCGCGGTAAACCAGATGGACCAGGTCACGCAGCACAATGCCGCGATGGTCGAAAGGGCGACGGCCTCCAGCGCATCGCTTGCCGGTGATGCCGAAAGACTCCGCCAGATCGTCGGCCAGTTCAAGCTGGATGGCGCAATGGCCAGCACCAGCACGGCTAGAACCGCATATATGCCTTCAGCGCCGGTGCGCGTTGCGGACAACGCACAGCCGAGACCATCCCCGGCGCGTCGCATGATCGGCCAGGTGGCCGCAGCGCTCGGCGTATCCACGGCCTCGAAAGATCAGACATGGGGCGAATTCTGATCCACTCTCTCAGAAGACACCCGGATAGCTTATCCGGGTGTCTTAAGGTTATCTATATCAGTGAAAACCGCTCCTCCGTCATGCCGGGCTAGACCCGGGTGACGGCACCAGGAGGAATTCCACCCATACCCGTTGGCAACTGTCAGGCAGCCGCGTCCCATACAGGTGCAAGCCCGTCCGGCGAGACGATACGGCCATCCGGTCGAGCAAGAGCACGGATCGCATCCGTCTCAGCGACCGACAGCGTGAAATCGAAGATCGCAAGGTTTTCATCAACACGGGCTTCGCTCACCGTCTTCGAAAGCGCAATCACACCCTGCTGCTGCACGAGCCAGCGCAGCACCACCTGCGCCACCGACTTGCCCCGACTTGCGGCGATGTCCTTCAGAACCGGATCGGCAAAAACCTTGCCGTCGGCCATACCGTAATAACCCGTCACCGACATGCCGGCAGCCTTGGCCGTCGCGATCACCATATCCTGATCGATATAGGGATGGTATTCGATCTGATTGGTGACGATCGGTGCCTTTGACAAACTGACCGCCTCAGCCATCAGCGCCGTATTGAAGTTGGACACGCCGATATGGCGAACCTTTCCGGCGTCGCGAACCGCGTTCAGCGCGCCGATCTGCTCGGCCAGCGTTACCGCTTCGTTCGGCCAGTGCAGAAGCAGGAGATCGACATAATCGGTCTTCAGTTTTTTCAGGCTCTCATCGACGGAGGCAAGAAAGGCATCGTGCCTGTAGTTCTCCACCCAGACCTTGGTGGTCAGGAAGATATCGCTGCGTGCCACGCCGGAACCGGCAATGGCTTCGCCGACTTCGGCCTCATTACCGTAAATCTGCGCGGTATCGATATGGCGAAAACCGGCCTTCAGGGCATGCGGAACGATCCTAAGAACATCGGGGCCGGGAATACGGAAGGTACCGAAGCCAAGCGCCGGGATCGAAGCGCCGTTGGCCGTGACATCAAACATATATTTTCTCCTTTTAGGGTACGCCCGGCCAGCCCTTAGGCAGTGGCCGGGATTTATATGAAAAACTCAGGCAGTCTTCAGCGAGAGCGAGGCGCGCCGGTCGAGTGCACTGCTCCAGAGGGTGAGAATGAGGGCAATGGCGACAAGGATGGCGCCGACCCACGGGGTTGCGGCAAGGCCCATCGGCGATTCCACCACCAGACCGCCAAGCCACGCACCAATCGCGATGCCGAGATTGAAGGCGGCGATATTGAGCGCCGAGGCGACATCGACAGCGCCGGGGCGGTGTTCCTTGGCCAGCTGCACCACATAAAGCTGCAGGCCGGGAACGTTGGCAAAGGACAGGAAGCCGAGCGCCACCAGCGTGATCAGGGTCGGAATCGGCGAAACGGCGGTGAAGGAAAAGACCAGCAGCACGATGGCTTGTGCCAGAAAGAGGCCGATCAACGCCTTGACCGGATTGTGGTTGGCGATTTTGCCGCCACCGATGTTACCGGCGGCAATGGCGATGCCGTAGAGCACAAGGATCAGGCCGACGCTCTTTTCGGAGAAGCCTGTGACATCCTGAAGGATCGGCGCCAGAAAGGTGAAGGCTACGAAGGTGCCGCCGTAACCAAGTGCGGTCATGGCGAAAACGATGAGTAGTCGGCCGGAACCCAGCACCCGCACCTGATCGAGAAGGCTGGCGGGCGGCGCTTTCTTCAGCGTTCCCGGCAACAGGGCCGCGATACCGGCAAAGGCGATGACACCAAGACCTGCAACCGCCCAGAAGGTGGCGCGCCAGCCGAAAATCTGCCCGATATAGGTACCGATCGGCACGCCGGTGACGATGGCGACAGTCAGACCCATGAACATCATGGCAATCGCCGAGCCACGGCGGTTTTCCGGCACGAGATCGGCGGCGATGGTGGCGCCAACAGAGAAGAACACGCCATGGGCGAAGGCGGAAAGCACCCGCGCGACCAGAAGCGTCTCATAGCTTGGCGACACGGCGGCTGCGACATTACCGACGACGAACAGCGCCATCAGACCCAGCAGCAGCGGCTTTCTTTCGATCTTGCCGGTCAGCGCAGTCAGGATCGGCGCACCGAAAGTGACACCCAGCGCGTAAACGCTGACGATAAGGCCGGCAAGCGGCAGTGTAATGTGAAGATCTGCGGCGACCGTCGGCAAAAGACCGACGATGACAAACTCCGTGGTTCCGATCGCGTAAGCAGCGATCGTCAAGGCAAATATGGCCAATGGCATGACGAGTACCTCTTCGCCCGGAGCGGGATCGCGGGCGTTATGGACAGCGGGTGCTGTCCGGTTGGATCAACTATGTGATTGCAATATGGGCGAAGGGGACTTGCATGATAATCAGCAAGATTGGATAAAGGCCTTTGAATTAATTTCACAAGTGGTGCAGCGATGGACAACAGGGCCGGAGAAATGGAAGTCTTCGTGGCGGCAGCCGAGCTGGGGAGTTTTTCCGCAGCCGGGCGCAGGCTCAAGCTTTCACCCTCGGCGGTGAGCAAACTTGTCACCCGCATTGAAGACCGCCTCGGCACCCGCCTTCTCGCTCGCTCCACCCGCGTGGTGACGCTGACGCCGGAGGGGGAAATCTATCTTTCCCGGGCAAGGCGCATTCTGGCCGACATCGCCGATACGGAGCAGATCGTAGCAGGCGGCGGCAAGGTGGTGCCGCGGGGGCTACTGCGTGTCAACGCCACGCTGGGCTTCGGCGAAAGGTATCTTCTGCCGCTCGCACCGGAGTTTTTATCTCTTTATCCGGAAATCGAACTGGATATCTCGCTGACCGACGGCGTCATCAGCCTGATCGAGGAGCGCACCGATATTGCGATACGATCCGGCGGGTTGGCGGATTCGTCCCTCAAGGCAAGAAAGCTGAAAGAGGTCCGCCGGATCATCGTCGCCTCCCCTGCCTATATCGAAAAACATGGCATGCCGGAAAAGCCGCAGGATCTGGCCCAACACAATTGCATCAGCTTCAATTTCAGTCGCAGCCTCAACGAATGGCCTTTTCGTGATCCCGGCACGACGGAAGTCTACCGCCTTCCCGTGACCGGCAACGCCTCGGTCAACAGCGGCATGGCAATGCGTAGGCTGTGCCTGACGGGCCTTGGGCTGGGAAGGGTCGGAGAGTTTCATGTCGAGCCGGATATCGAGGCCGGTCTGCTCGTGCCGGTGCTGGAGGATTACAATCCGGGCGACATGGAGGTGATCCATGCCGTTTATGCCGGACATGATCATCTGGCCGCCCGCGTACGCGCCTTTATCGATTTTGTCGCGGCAAAGGTCGGGCGGTGACTAGCCGCCTCAGACGAGGCTGTGAACCATCTTCGCCAGCCAGTCCACGAAAACACGGACCTTGTTGGTGACGTGCCGTGTCTGCGGATAAACGACATAGATCGGCATGGGTTCGCGCCGCCATTCCGGCAGAACCGGCACAAGCTCGCCACGCGCAAGTGCATCCTTGACCATGAAAACGGGCAGCTGCACCATGCCCATGCCCGCTAGCGCGGCGTTGAGATAGGTGCGGCTGTCATTCACCGACACGACATAGTTGGGCGTAATCTCGACGCTGCGAAGCCCGTTGTCGAATGAGATCGGCATGATCTGGCCAGTGGTGGCATTGAAATATCCCACGGAATGATGTCCGTTTTCGAGATCTTCCGGCTGTTGCGGCATGCCGAAACTCTCGATATACAGGGGAGAGGCGAAGGTTTCGAATTTCAGCTCGCCGACCTTGCGCGCAATAAGGGATTGATCCCGCAAGGTGCCGACCCGCAGCGCGCAATCGACATTCTCCGCGATATAATCGACCAGACGGTCGCCGACGCCGAGATCGAGCCGGATTTGCGGATAGCGCTGGTAAAATTCGCAAAGATGTGGAATAACCACGAGGTCCGCGAAGACACCGGCCATTTCCACCCGCAACCGGCCAGACGGCTGCACCTGCGCGCTGGACATGCTACCATCAAGCTCTTCGATTTCCGACAGAATCTGCGAGGCCCGCTCATAATAGAGAGCGCCGTCCGTCGTCAGCATCACCCGCCGCGTTGTGCGGTTGAGAAGCGTGGTATGTAAATGCGCCTCCAGCGCCTGGACCATGTTGGTGACGGTGGTTTTGGGCATGTTAAGCGCGGTCGCGGCGCGGCTGAAATTGCCGGTTTCGACGACGCGAGTGAATACCCGCATGGCGGAAAGCTGATCCATGTCGCTATTATCCGTTTTTTTGGAATAGTGTTTTCATTTTGACGTACTTGATCGTTTTCTCCCGAACAATAATATGAATTTCAGATTTTGCAAATATGGTGAGCTGCTGATGGCGGCGCACGGGACCGGATCAAATGAAAGCGCACTGGGAAAATATCGAAGGCTGTGGGGGCTCGGCGTCCCAGCTTTCCGTGCGCCGATATGAAAGTGCCGGCCTGTGCACCAACCCGCCCGTGGTCCTTTATTTGCGCGGCGGCTCGTTTCTTGAAAAGGGCGGCAATTGCCCGGAGCTTCCGGTGGCACGCGCGCTCGCTGAAAGCGGCGCGATCGTCGTCGAGGCCGACTATAGCAAGTCGTCCGGCAACGAGTTTCCGATGGTGATCGATTGTGCCTTCGAAGCGCTGGATCATCTGAGCCGGGACCGCAAGCATTATGGCGGCGCGAAATCGCTGCTGTTTGTGGCCGGCGAAGAGGCTGGTGGCAATGTGGCGGCTGGGCTTGCGCTGAAGGCGCGGGACCGCATGCCCGGCAAGCTTGCCGGTCAAATACTTCTGTCGCCCATGATCGACCCGATGATGACGACGGAATCCTTCCGCGATGCGGACAGGATCGGCATGCGCCAGCGCTGGGCGGATGGTTGGAGCCATTACCTTGCCAAGGCCTGCGGGTTTTTTCACCCCTATGCCGCGCCCTGCCAGTGTACGCGGCTGAACCGGGTGGCGCCGGCGCTGATCTTTACCGCCGAGGACGACCCTCTGCGCGACGAAACGGTCGGTTATGCCGACAGGCTCATCGCCTCCGGTGTCAGCGTCCGGCAGCATGTTTTCCCCGCCGGTATTGGCTGGACGGGGCTTTATCAAGGAAAGGGCGGCGGATGGGTCCCATCCGTCTGTTCGGAGTTCAAGACCTTCGTTGACCAGATAAAACACTGAAATCGCATTTTGAGCATGTCCAGTAAAAGTGCGTAGCGGTTTTACGCCCGGACCATGCGACAAAACACACAGATAGAGAAACTGACCGGCTCCTGATCCGAGCCAAGGAGAGACCCATGACGCTGACCACAAAGCGCCGGGCCCTGACGGGCGCCGGTATCGGGCTTGCTATGTCCGTTGCAGCCGCAGCACTCATTTTCGACCTGCCCACCAGCCGTGATGCGACGGCAGCTTCCACCCCGGCTGAAACGCCGGCTATCCCAGTCACCGTCGCCAAGGTGGAAAGCCGCGATGTGATGCGCTGGGAAGAATTTTCCGGCCGTCTCGAAGCCGTCGACCGCGTGCAGATCCGCTCCCGCGTCGCTGGCCAGATCAAGGCCGTGCATTTCCGCGAAGGCGCGCTGGTGAAGGAAGGCGACCCCCTCTTCACCATCGATCCGGCCCCCTATCAGGCAGCCGTTGCAGGTGCTGAAGCCCAGGTCGCCTCCGCCGAAGCCAAGGTCAGCCTTGCCAAGACGGAACTCGACCGTGGCCGCAGGCTTTCCGACAATCGCACGATCTCCCAGAGCGATCTCGACCAGCGGCAAAGCTCGTTTGCGGATGCCGAAGCCCAGCTTCGCGCCGCCCGCTCGACGCTGACGACGGCTCAGCTCGATCTTGGTTACACCGAAATCGTTGCACCGGTTTCCGGCAGGGTCGGCCGCATCGAAATCACCGCCGGCAACCTCGTTGCCGCCGGCTCGACATCGCCTGCCCTGACGACGCTGGTTTCGGTCAACCCGATCTATGCCAGCTTCAACGCCAGCGAAGGAACGGTAGCGAAAGCGCTTTCCGAGCTGCCGAAGACAACCGACGCCCTGCCCGCGCTCGAACAGATCCCGGTGGAAATCGGCACGCTTTCGGATGAAGGCACGCCGATCAAGGGCACCCTGCACCTCATCGACAACCAGGTCGATTCCGCCAGCGGCACCATTGGTGTGCGTGCGGTCTTCGAAAATCCTGATGGCAGGCTCATTCCCGGCCAGTTCGTGCGGGTGCGCATGGGGGAACCGAAGCCGGAAAACCGGATAGTCATCAGCGACCGCGCCATCGGCACGGATCAGGACAAGCGGTTCGTCTTTGTCGTCGATGCCGAAAACAAGGTGAGCTACCGCCAGATCAAGCCCGGCGCACCGGCTGACGGCCAGCGCATCATCGACAGCGGCCTTGCCGCCGGCGATACGATCGTCGTCAACGGCCTGCAGCGCATTCGCCCCGGTGCAACCATCGCACCGCAGGCGGAAGACAAGGTCGCCGCCTCGCAATAACGCCGTCTCGCCTCCGGCGAGACGCATTTCACAAAGAACCGGCCCTCACCGGCGGCCATGATGCCGCCGGAACGGTCCTTGCATTTCCAAATCTACCCGGAGAGGGGACTGGATATGAATATTTCCAGATTTTTTGTCGACAGGCCGGTCTTCGCCGGCGTGCTGTCGATCCTGATCGTGGTCGCAGGCCTTCTCGGCATGCGCGCCCTGCCGATTTCCGAATATCCGGAAGTCGTGCCGCCATCCGTCGTCGTCCGCGCCACCTATCCCGGTGCGAACCCGGCCGTTATCGCCGAAACCGTCGCCACGCCGCTTGAAGAACAGATCAACGGCGTCGAGGACATGCTCTATATGGGCAGCCAGGCGACATCGGACGGCGTGCTGACGCTGACCGTCACGTTCAAGCTGGGCACCGACCCGGACAAGGCGCAGCAGCTGGTGCAGAACCGCGTGTCGCAGGCCGAACCGCGCCTGCCCGCGGAAGTGCGCGCACTCGGCATCACCACCGTCAAAAGCTCGCCCGACTTCATCATGGTCGTCAATCTCGTGTCGAAGACCGATGCCTATGACATCACCTATCTGCGCAACTATGCGACGCTGAACGTCAAGGATCGCCTCGCCCGTATCGAAGGCGTGGGTCAGGTGCAGGTCTTCGGCGCCGGTGACTATTCCATGCGCGTCTGGCTGGATCCGCAAAAGGTGGCCGAACACGATCTCGCCGCCAGCGACGTATCCGACGCCATCCGTCAGCAGAACGTCCAGGCCGCAGCCGGCGTTATCGGCGCATCGCCAAGCCCCAACGGCGTCGACCTGCAGCTCAACGTCAATGCCCAGGGCCGTCTGACGACTCCGGAGGAATTCGGCAACATCATCGTCAAGAGCGGCGCGAACGGCCAGATCACCCGTCTTCGCGACGTCGCCCGCATCGAACTCGGCGCTGCCGACTATACGCTGCGCTCGCTGCTCGACGGCGAACCCGCCGTGGCGATCGCCGTATTGCAGGCTCCCGGCTCCAACTCCATCGAAATCGCCGACAATGTCCGCGCGACAATGGACAATCTGCAACTGGCGATGCCTGATGGCGTGAAATATGAAATCGTCTACGACACGACGAAGTTCGTTCGCTCGTCCATCGAAAAGGTCGTTGATACGCTCCTCGAGGCCGTTGGCCTCGTGGTACTTGTGGTCATCCTGTTCCTCCAGACCTGGCGCGCCTCGATCATTCCGCTGATCGCCGTTCCGGTGTCGATCATCGGCACCTTCGCCGTCATGTATGCCTTCGGCTTCTCCATTAACGCGTTGACCCTGTTCGGCCTCGTGCTGGCCATCGGCATCGTGGTGGATGACGCCATCGTGGTGGTGGAAAACGTCGAGCGAAACATCGAAAACGGGCTTTCCCCGCGTGATGCCACCTACAAGGCGATGCGCGAAGTCTCCGGGCCGATCATAGCAATCGCGCTTGTGCTGGTCGCCGTTTTCGTCCCACTAGCCTTTATCTCCGGCCTTTCTGGCCAGTTCTACCGGCAGTTCGCGCTGACGATCGCGATTTCCACCGTCATTTCGGCGATCAATTCCCTGACGCTGTCACCCGCTCTTGCAGCCCTGCTGCTGAAAGAGCACGACGCACCGAAAGACTGGCTGACCCGCTTCATGGACCGGATTTTCGGCTGGTTCTTCCGTGGCTTCAACCGCGCCTTCGGCGCCGCCTCCAACGGTTACGGCAAAACCGTAGGCGGGCTGGTAACGCGCAAAAGCCTCGTCATGATCGTCTATATGGCGCTGGTGGCTGCCACCTACGGCATGTTCAGTGCGGTCCCAAGCGGGTTCGTACCGGCGCAGGACAAGCAATATCTCATCGGCTTCGCCCAGCTTCCGGACGGCGCAACGCTTGACCGCACGGAAAGTGTCATCAAGCGGATGAGCGATATCGCCATGCAACAGCCGGGCGTCAGCCACGCCATCGCCTTCCCCGGCCTGTCGATCAACGGCTTCACCATCGGCTCCAATTCCGGCATCGTCTTTGCAGTTCTCGACGACTTCGAAAACCGCAAGACGCCGGAACTGTCAGGCGGCGCCATCGCAATGCAGCTGAACCAGAAGTTTGCCGGCATTCAGGATGCCTTCATCGCCATGTTCCCGCCGCCGCCGGTTAACGGTCTCGGCCAGACGGGCGGCTTCAAGCTGCAGATCGAGGACCGTGCCGGTTACGGCTACCAGACGCTTGACGAAGCGGCCAAGGCGGTCATCGCCAAGGCATACCAGACACCGGAACTGGCAGGCATCTTCTCCAGCTTCCAGATCAACGTGCCGCAGCTCTTCGCCGATCTCGACCGCGCCAAGGCCGAGCAGCTGGGTGTTTCGGTCAGCGACGTCTTCCAGACGCTGCAGATCTATCTGGGCTCGCTTTATGTCAACGACTTCAACGCCTTCGGGCGGACATACAGCGTGCGTGTACAGGCAGATGCGCAATTCCGCGCCCATGCCGAAGATATCGGCCGCCTGAAGGTCCGCTCGTCCACCGGTCAGATGATCCCGCTTTCCACGCTGTTGAAGGTAGATGCAACGACAGGACCGGAGCGCACAAACCGTTATAACGGCTTCCTTGCAGCCGATATCAACGGCGGTCCGGCACCGGGCTTCTCCTCTGGACAGGCGCAGGCGGCGATCGAGAAAATCCTTGCCGAAAACCTGCCGGCCGGGATCGAATACGAATGGACGGACCTGACTTACCAGCAGATCCTTGCCGGTAATTCCAGCCTCGTGGTCTTCCCGCTGGCGCTGCTGCTCGTCTATCTCGTATTGGCTGCGCAATATGAAAGCCTGACCCTGCCGATCGCGATCATTCTGATCGTTCCGCTCGGCGTTCTCGCCGCATTGACAGGCGTCTGGCTGACGGGAGGGGACAACAACATCTTTACGCAGATCGGCCTTGTCGTCCTTGTGGGACTATCGGCGAAGAATGCGATCCTGATCGTGGAATTCGCCCGCGAGCTGGAATTCGAAGGACGAACGCCGCTTCAGGCCGCAGTCGAGGCAAGTCGCCTGCGCCTCCGCCCGATCCTGATGACCTCACTCGCCTTCATCATGGGCGTGGTGCCTCTGGTCATCTCCACCGGTGCGGGTGCGGAAATGCGCGCGGCCATGGGTGTCGCAGTGTTCTCCGGCATGATCGGGGTGACGTTCTTCGGCATCTTCATGACACCGGTATTCTACGTGCTGGTGCGCAAGCTGTCGGGTAACCGTCCTCTCATCCAGCACAAACAGGAAGAACCTGCCAATTCGGACTACAAGCTCGAAAAGGCCGGCTGAGACCTGATCCAATCCACCGCAAACTTCGACGAAAGCCCGCCGCGCATCTCACGATGCGCGGCGTTTTTGTTGGTGGGAACGTCCATGTGCATCGCCTGAAACAGAATCTGTTTCAATGACTTAAGCAGCAAGCACATACATGTTGCGCCGCAATAAAGAAATAACGAATACACTATATCCGCATAAGGCAGCAGATACTTAAAGGAACAATGCTATTTTATGCTTTCCATTTTGTGGTAATTTCAAGAACAGGGTGATTCGGGCTAAATGATTTAGTTCAGGGGTGACATGATGGAGCAGGAATACGAAAACTGGGCGACAACCATTGCCTATTCGATAGTAATGCATGAAGGTCTGGATCTGGCGCTTGCCGCGCAGAATCTGGACAGAGGCAAGACCAGAAACAACCGTGAACGGCTGATGGAAGCCATCCGCACATCGCTGCTGGAGGCCCGTTCGCGCAGCCATCTGACGATAGCGCAGCGGCTCTGAAGTCTGTCGCCGTATCCGATGATGCCACAGGATCAGGTTGGAAGCAGATCGGTCCTTATCGCGGCTTTCAGCGGCAGGTGGTCCGAGGCAATGCGCGCCAGCGCACTGTCATGCGCTTCCACCTGCTCGATCAGCCCTTCGCGGTTGGCGATGATCCTGTCGAGCGCAAGCACCGGCAGGTTGGATGGAAAACTGGGCACTGCGGGCGGCAGGGCGCCGAATGCATCTCTCAGAGTATTGAGCGACGAGCCATTGCCGAGACGCCATTCGTTCAGGTCTCCCATGAGGATGGTCGCGCATTCGTTTCGCGCTTCCAGAAGACCGATAAGCGCCTTCGCCTGCTGGGCACGGGAATGCCTCAAAAGACCGAAATGCGCGGCGATTATTCGCAGTGCGCCACCGCTTTTCAAATCCAGTTCCACTACCAGCGCGCCGCGCGGCTCCAGCCCCGGCAATTTCAGCGTATGAACATCCCGCACCGCACCTTCCTTGAACAACAGGACATTGCCATGCCATCCATGCGCCTTCACACCCGCCAGAACAGGCACGGGGACAAGCCCGCTTTCCCGCTCCAGCCGGGCAAGATCGAGCAGGCCCGTGCGCTCGCCGAAACGGCTGTCCGCCTCTTGTAGCGCGATGATATCCGCGCCGATTTCCTGAATAACGCGGCTGGTGCGATCAGGATCGAACCTGCGGTCGCGGCCGACGCATTTATGGACGTTGTAGGACGCGATGACCGGAAAGGAGTGATCTCTCTCCACCTGCCCGGCATTCTTCCGTTGGTGGCGGTCGCGCAGCGACTGCATGACGAAGGCGGGCAGGCTGCTGTTTTTCGCCAGTGCCGTTTTTCCACGCTCCAGCAAACTGTTTTTCTTCACGCTGCGACGCCTCCGATGCGCAAATTAAAAGTTCTAGAGCGTTTCCGACGTATGGCGCTCTAAAGATACGGCGAAGCGAGCCACAGGACGCGCTCCACAAAACGGACAACGAATGGCCGCGCATTCAGTTCGCTCAGTCGCACGGGTAAAGCGGTTGCCCGTGCTTCCCGGATGCGGTTTCCGATGGTCGCGGCGAATTCCTCATCCATAACTTCCAGATCAACTTCGAAGTTCAGCCGCAATGAACGAGGGTCCAGGTTGGAAGAACCGATGTAGCTCCAGCGCTCGTCGATCACCAGAAGCTTGGAATGATTGAAGGGCCCTGTCGCCCGCCAGATGCGGCAGTAATTCTTCAACATCTGGTCGAATTGCGCCGTCATCGCCCTGTCCACAAGCACCAGATTGTTGCTTTGCGGCACGATGATATCCACCACGACTCCCCGCCTCGCTGCGGTAATGAGCGCTGAAATAAGCTCCCGATCGGGGAGAAAATAGGGCGACATGACGAGAATGGAGGAGCGGGCGACGGAAAACGCCCCCATCAGCATCTTGTGATTGGTCTCTATGCTCTTATCCGGCCCCGAGGAGGAAACGCGGGCGACGATCTGTGAACCCGGCACACCATCGGGAATGGCGATATCCCAGACCGGCGTTTGCAGAAGCTTCCCCGTCGTGAACCTCCAGTCCTCCGCCGCAATGGAGAAAAAATCAGAGACTACCGGTCCGCTGATCTTGAAATGTGTGTCGTGCGCCTGTTTTTCGCCGCCGAATTCAAGGGTGAAGCCCTCGCGGATATTCATGCCGCCGCTAAAGGCGAGGCGCCCGTCCACCACGAGGATCTTGCGGTGGGTGCGCAAATTCGCATAGGGCAGCCGCAGCCCCATGATGACATTGCCGTTGAATACATCGGCAACGATGCCTTTTTCCCGGAGCGTCGGCAGGATGCTCGGCACGGAATAGCGCGCGCCCACGGCATCCACCAGCACCCGCACCTCCACGCCCCGGAACTTCGCCCTTTCGAGCGCGGCGACAAAACGGGCGCCGATCCTGTCATTGTCGAAAATATATGTTTCGAGGATGATCGACCGCTTCGCCTCGCCTATCGCTTCAAGCATGGCGGCATAGGCCACGTCGCCGGTGACAAGCGGCTCGATGCGGTTACCGGTCGTCAGTGCGTGGCGCGTAACCCGATCGCCGAGCGTCTTCATCGCCTCGAAACGGCGTCCGAACCGCGCGGCAATCACCTCGCCGCTCGCATCCAGGCGCGCCACGCGATCCATGATCTCGTCCTGCATGAAAGACCGCTGCTGCCTGATGCTGGACCGGCGAATCCGGTTGATGCCGGCAATCGCATAAATGACTGCACCGACGATCGGCGACAGAACGATGACGCCCACCCAGCCAAGCGCGGAGCGGACCTCTTCCTTCGTCATCGTGGCATGTACGGCCGCCACGGTTCCCATCAAAATGGAAAGAGCGGCAAGGATATGAGGCCAATAGGCGATGACGAGATCGAGCATGATGCAACTATAGGGCATCGTGCCGAAAAGTGTACCGCGGTTTTGGGAAAACCCGATGCGTAAACAAAAAGGTAGGGCAGTTCGCCGATACCGCAATACCGGACCGGCACCGGAAAGGCCAAGAAGACCGGACGCCCATCGTTTTACGGGATAGACCCTTGCGGGATTAACGGTGGAAAGTGACGATGCGATATGTCATGAGAGCGCATCTTGATCTGTGAGCAGGGGCACTTGCGGGCTTCTGTGGCGTTTGAAAGCAAGAAGGCCGTGATGCAGGAAAATACCCAGGGCGCCGTCATCGTCATTTCCAGCCACGTCATGCGTGGATCGGTCGGCAACCGTGCCGCAGTCTTCGCGCTGGAGACCCTTGGCTATCCGGTATGGGCGGTGCCCACAATCGTTTTGCCCTGGCACCCCGGCCATGGCCCGTCCACCCGGATGCGCTTTCAGGACGACGACTTCGACAAGGCCATGACGGACCTCGAAAACGCCAAATGGATCGGCGAGGTCAAGGCTGTCCTGACCGGTTATTTCGGCAGCGCGGCGCAGGTGCGCTCCGTCGCAAGGCTGATCCGCAATCTCAAGGAAAAGAACCCGTCGCTGATTTATGCCTGTGACCCGGTCATGGGCGATCTGGGCGGACTATACATTCCCCTTGAGACTGCCGAAGCCATCCGCGATCACCTCATTCCGCTTGCCACCGTCGCCACGCCAAACCGTTATGAACTGGCCTGGATGAGCGGTGCCGAGCTTGAGACCAACAATGCCATCATGGATGCCGCGCTCGCACTCGGCCCGCCGAAAATGCTGGTCACCTCAGCCGTGTCGATGATGGCGGGCGGCACGGGAAATCTCTATTTGAGCGGCCGGCACGCGCTGATGGCGGAACACCGCGCCATAGAAGACGCACCGAACGGTCTCGGAGACCTGATGGCGGCGCTGTTCCTTGCCCGGCTGCTGGAAGGCATGGACGACGAGAAGGCGCTGCAACTGGCCACCGCCAGCGTGTTCGAAATTCTGGCGCGAACCAAAAAACGCGACATGAACGAATTGACGCTGGAGACGGATTCTTCAAGTCTCTCCACACCCATGGCGATGGTGCAGATGCGCCATCTCTTGCATCCTTCGCGCAGCAAGCGCAAATAGCGGCTAAAGGATTGGTCTTCAACGCACCGAGTTCTTCTCTTGATCTTGGTCCAAGCACAACGGTACTGCGATAGATGAAAGATTTTCCGGAAAACCTTCTCAACGGCTACAAGAACTTCATGAGCGGCCGCTATGCCGACGAGCGCGAAAGATACCGCGTTCTGGCTGATACCGGACAGAAACCGCAGACCCTGTTCATTGCCTGTTGTGACTCCCGTTCGGCGCCGGAAACGATTTTCGACTGCGGACCGGGAGAACTTTTCGTCGTGCGGAACGTCGCCAACATGGTGCCGCCCTTTGAGCCTGACGGTCAGTACCACGCCACATCAGCCGCCATCGAATATGCCGTGCAGGTTCTGAAGGTGAAGGACATCGTCGTCATGGGCCATGGCCGCTGCGGCGGCATTCAGGCCGCACTCGACCCCAATCTTGAACCTCTGTCACCCGGCGACTTCATCGGCAAATGGATGAACATGGTGAAATCCGCCGCCGAGCAGATCCAGAGCAACGACGTCATGACCGCTTCCGAGCGCCAGACGGCGCTGGAGCGCGTTTCCATTCGCAACTCCATCGCCAACCTGCGCGGCTTCCCCTTCGTCAAGGCGCAGGAAACCGCCGGCAAGGTAAAGCTGCATGGCGCCTGGTTCGATATCTCCACCGGCGAATTGTGGGTGATGGACGGCAAAACGGGCGACTTTCGCCGCCCGGACCTGTGATTGTCGAAACCTTCTCAAAGCTTCGTCACCCCGGACGTGATCCGGGGCCAAGCGCGATCAAGTCTTTGATTGCTTAGGATTGTTTTCACGGCGCAGACGCGCCGTG
Source organism: Agrobacterium sp. 16-2014-1-2a (assembly GCF_053522705.1). Taxonomy (NCBI): domain Bacteria; kingdom Pseudomonadati; phylum Pseudomonadota; class Alphaproteobacteria; order Hyphomicrobiales; family Rhizobiaceae; genus Agrobacterium; species Agrobacterium sp. 16-2014-1-2a. Next base: position 86,886 of record NZ_JBNWBX010000002.1, on the reverse strand, counting down.
ACTGGATGCCGGAACTAGTCCGGCATCACGGAAGTGGACGTTCCAATTGGGAGAAAGCGGCCTTATTGGCCGTCAATCGCCTTGCCGATAAACGCAATCGCCTGCTGATAAACGCTTGCAGCGTTCCAGCCCTGAATGGCCGCGTAATTCGTCTGCCCCTGCTGATAACCCGCACCGCGCTGCCAGCCGTGGCCGACAAGGAAGTTGGCCGTGGAGGCCAGCGCATCGGCGCGCGAACCGACGAGATCGATGCGTCCGTCGCGGTCGAAATCCACGCCGTAGCGCACAACGTTCAACGGCAGGAACTGAGTCTGGCCGATTTCGCCATGGGCAGCACCCTTGGCGTTAACGTTCAGCGAACCGCTGCCGACGAGCTTCAGGGCCGCATAAAGCTGCTCGGTAAAATAATCCGAACGGCGGCAGTCGAAAGAAAGCGTCGCCACGGCGGACAGCGTGTGCTGGTTGCCCATGAAGCCGCCAAATCCGGTTTCCATGCCCCAGATGGCGAGCAGCGGGCCGGCCGGCACGCCATAGGCCTTTTCAATCGAGGCGAAGAGAGCCGCATTGTTCTTCTTCATGGTCTTGCCGCGCGAGATGATCGTCTGGCCGCCACGCTTCTGCATGAACTGGTCGAAGGACAGCTTGAAGCTGTGCTGGCCGCGATCGGCGCGGATGGTCGGCTGATTGTAGGAGACGCCGGAGAAGGCACGATCAAGCACCGAGGCGCTGACACCGCGGCTCGCCGCTTCCTGCTTGAAGGCACCGACCCAGGCGTCGAACCCTGCCGAAGTGTTGCCGCATTGCGCAGCCACAACCGGCGTCGCCGCCAAAACCGAGACCATGGCCACACCAGCCAGAATTGCCTTCATTGCCCGCATCAAAATCTGCCTTCGATATCCTTTGGGGAATTTATCCCGAGAACCAAAACGTCGCTGCTGTATGGGCTCGGGTGCCAAATTGCTTTTTGGCCGCCTAAATTGCCTTTTGGCAGCAAGGCCTGCAAATAAACTGGCCGTGATGATAGCCAATTGGAAAACCCGCCTGCCCCACACAGAACAGACGGGTTATACTTAACGAACCTTAAAAAATCGTATCAAGCTGCCGCCTTGCGGGGCTTGATGAGACCACGATTGACCAGGAGTTCGGCGATCTGGATGGCATTGAGGGCAGCGCCCTTGCGCAGATTGTCCGAAACAACCCAGATGTTGAGGCCGTTTTCAACCGTCGCATCCTCACGGATACGCGAAATATAGGTCGCATCCTCGCCGGCGGATTCAACCGGGGTGATGTAGCCGCCATCTTCATGCTTGTCGATCACGAGGCAACCCGGCGCTTCGCGCAGGATATCACGCGCCTGATCGGCGGTGATCTCGTTTTCGAACTCGATGTTGACCGATTCCGAATGACCGATGAAAACAGGAACGCGCACGGCCGTGCAGGTTACCTTGATCTTCGGATCGAGCATCTTCTTGGTTTCGGCCAGAACCTTCCATTCTTCCTTGGTATAGCCGTCTTCCATGAAGACGTCGATATGCGGGATGACGTTGAAGGCGATGCGCTTGGTGAACTTCTTCGTTTCGACCGGATCGGCCACGAAGACGGCGCGTGTCTGCTGGAACAGCTCGTCCATGCCTTCCTTGCCAGCGCCGGAAACGGACTGGTAGGTGGAGACAACGACGCGCTTGATCTTGGCAAAGTCATGCAGCGGCTTCAGCGCGACAACGAGCTGGGCCGTGGAGCAATTCGGATTGGCGATGATGTTCTTGCGGGTGAAGCCCGAGATCGCGTCGGCATTGACTTCCGGAACGATCAGCGGAACGTCCTGGTCGTAGCGCCATGCAGACGAGTTATCGATGACGACGCAACCCTGCTGGCCGATCTTCGGCGACCACTTCTTGGAAATCTCGCCGCCGGCCGACATCAGGCAAATATCCGTGTCGGAAAAATCGTAGTTTTCGAGGTTGGAAACCTTCAGCGTGCGGTCGCCATAGGAAACTTCCGTGCCCTGCGAGCGGGAGGAAGCGAGCGGCACGACTTCATCTGCCGGAAAACCACGTTCGGCCAGGATGTTGAGCATTTCGCGACCGACATTGCCGGTGGCGCCTACAATTGCAACTTTGAAACCCATGATCAAGCTCTCTTTCTGTCTCTCCTCTTTTGGGTGAGGTGGGGAACCCGCATCGCATCGCGGCTTCCTCGATCCCCAGCCAAACCGGGGAGAGAGCGGTGGCCAGAGACGTCAGACGGTTTTAATCGTCGTTTTGGCCGTAATTCGGATAGAATAAGAAAGACGCGGATCATCGCCGGCAGATTGTGCCGGTCCTTCCATGACAATCATGTCTGCAACATGCCTGCGCAAGGTGATGCTCCTTCTTCGCGAGAAGCTATTAGAAGGTTTGGTGTTCGTGTCAAGAAAAAAGGCACGTTGCGAGCGACCCGGCGCATAAGCGCAAATGCCACCTCGCGACATTTTTGCACGTTATGCATTAGACTAAAGTCATAATCCGAAAGCATCGCTCTCATTGGGGTTAATTTTCTGTCACTCTAACATTACGCGCATTGCACCCTTACGGGGGAGTCCGGAGGAGAGACAGGGCTCTGCAATGCGCTCATTTGACATCTGTGGAGGACAGACAATGGCAAACGTAGCAGCCGTGAGCGGCGCCGCCCGTCCCATGACGGGTGAGGAGAAGAAGGTGATTTTCGCCTCTTCTCTCGGAACAGTCTTCGAATGGTACGATTTTTATCTGTACGGCTCGCTCGCGATCTATATCGGCGCGAACTTCTTCAGCCAATATCCGGAAACGACACGTAACATCTTCGCGCTTCTGGCATTTGCCGCCGGCTTCCTCGTGCGCCCCTTCGGCGCCCTGGTGTTCGGGCGTCTCGGCGACATTGTCGGCCGTAAATACACCTTCCTGATCACCATTCTCATCATGGGCGTTTCGACATTCCTCGTCGGCGTCCTGCCCGGTGCATCGCAGATCGGCATCGCAGCCCCGATCATCCTGATCATCCTGCGCATGCTTCAGGGTCTGGCGCTTGGCGGCGAATATGGCGGTGCTGCAACTTATGTGGCCGAACACGCGCCCAACGGTCGCAGAGGCTATTACACCTCATGGATCCAGACGACGGCGACGCTCGGCCTCTTCCTGTCGCTGATGGTCATTCTCGGCGTGCAGTTCGCACTCGGCAAGGAAGCCTTCGCCGCCTGGGGCTGGCGTATTCCCTTCCTCGTTTCGGTTCTGCTGCTTGGCGTATCGGTCTGGATTCGTCTGAAAATGAACGAATCTCCTGCCTTCAAGAAGATGAAAGAAGAAGGCAAGACCTCCAAGGCACCGCTCAGCGAAGCCTTCGGCCAGTGGAAAAACGCAAAGATCGCCCTGCTTGCCCTCGTCGGCGCCGTCATCGGTCAGGCCGTCGTCTGGTATACGGGCCAGTTCTATGCACTGTTCTTCCTGCAGAGCATTCTGAAGGTGGACGGCCAGTCGGCCAACATCATGGTCGCGGCGGCCCTCATCCTCGGCACGGGCTTCTTCGTGCTCTTCGGCTGGCTTTCCGACAAGATCGGCCGCAAGCCGATCATCATGGCGGGTCTCGTTCTCGCGATGCTGACCTACTTCCCGCTGTTCAAGGCGCTCACATGGGCGGGCAACCCGGCACTGGCGCAAGCACAAGCCAGCGTTCGCGCCACCGTGACCGCTGCTCCGGGCGACTGCAAATTCCAGTTCAACCCGACAGGTACGGCGAAATTCACCACATCCTGCGATATCGCCACCTCGTTCCTGACACGCAACTCCGTTCCCTATGACGTCGTTGCTGGAGCGGCTGGAACGCCGGCAAGCGTCAAAATCGGCGACGCCACCATTGCGAGCTACGACGCCATCGCAGCCGGTGCGGATGCTGCCGCAAAAGACAGGGCCTTCCAGAAACAGGTCAACATCGCGCTGCATGACGGCGGCTACCCGCTGGTGCGCGGCGTAGCACAGGTGCCGGACGCAAAACTGGATGCCTTCATTGCCGCCAACCCGGAACTCAACCTCAATGCGGAAGCCGTTCGCGCAGCCGACAAGAAGATGGTGGCGACCGACAAGCTGGTGGCCGACAAGTTGCTGACGCCGGCCGAGACCGCCGGAGCGGCGGAAATGGCCGTCTACAGCATTGCCGGTGGTGGTACCTTCGCCATGGTCGCCGATCCGGCTGCCGTGAACTGGGTCGTCATCATCGCGGTCCTGACCGTCCTCGTGATCTACGTGACGATGGTCTACGGCCCGATTGCGGCCCTGCTGGTCGAACTGTTCCCGACCCGCATCCGCTACTCCGGCATGTCGCTGCCCTACCATATCGGCAACGGCTGGTTCGGCGGCCTGCTGCCCGCCACCGCTTTTGCGATGAGCGCGGCGAAGGGCGATATCTATTACGGCCTCTGGTACCCGATCGTTTTCGCAGGCATCACGCTGGTCATCGGCCTGCTGTTCCTGCCGGAAACCAAGGATCGCGACATCCACACCATGGAGTGAGCGGTTTCGCTCCCGACGATAGAGACCCGGCGCTGACGCGCCGGGTTTTTTATTGCCGCAGTACCGCCAGTGCCCGAACTGGCCTTTCGCAGGCTGTCAATCCGCCGCAGGTAGAAACCGCCAAAAACAAGACAAAAACGCTCGAAATAGGCTATGACGCCGTATCGTGCGGAAAAGGGAGAGCCATTTTGAAAATCGGGACGCCTAAGGAATTATATGATGGCGAGGCGCGCGTCGGCATGACGCCCGACAGCGCGCAAGGCCTGCAGAAACTCGGATATGATTGCATCCTCGAAACAGGCGCGGGCAAGGCGGCGGGATTTTCCGACGACGCCTATCGCGCAGCCGGTGTCACCATCGTCGATAGCGCCGATGCGCTTTATACAGGTGCCGACATCATCGCCAAGGTTCGTCCGCCGGAAACGTCGGAGATTGATCGCCTGTCTTCGGACAAGACGCTGATCTCGTTCTTCTATCCTGCACAGAACAAGGACCTTCTGGAGCAGGCGAAGGAAAAGGGCGCAAATGTCATCGCCATGGACATGGTGCCGCGCATTTCCCGCGCCCAGAAAATGGACGCGCTGTCCTCCATGGCCAACATCGCCGGCTATCGCGCCGTCATCGAGGCCGGCAATAATTTCGGCCGCTTCTTCACCGGTCAGGTAACCGCCGCCGGCAAGGTGCCGCCCGCCAAGGTGCTGGTCATCGGTGCCGGCGTTGCCGGTCTTGCCGCCATCGGCACGGCAACCTCGCTCGGCGCCATTACCTATGCCTTCGACGTGCGCCCGGAAGTGGCCGAACAGATCGAATCCATGGGCGCCGAATTCGTCTATCTCGATTTCGCCGACCAGAGCCAGGATGGCGCAGCGACCGGCGGTTACGCCGCCCCCTCCTCGCCGGAATTCCGCGAAAAGCAGCTTGAGAAATTCCGCGAGCTGGCGCCGCAGATCGATATCGTCATCACCACGGCGCTGATCCCCGGCCGTGACGCCCCGAAGCTGTGGCTGGCCGACATGGTGGCGGCAATGAAGCCGGGTTCGGTCATCATCGATCTCGCCGCCGAGCGCGGCGGCAATTGCGATCTCACGGTGCCCGACCAGCGCGTCGTCTCGGACAATGGCGTCATCGTCATCGGCTATACGGATTTCCCGAGCCGCATGGCCACTCAGGCCTCGACGCTCTATTCCACCAACATCCGTCACATGATGACCGATCTGACGCCCGCAAAGGACGGTAAGGTCGTTCACAACATGGAAGACGACGTCATCCGCGGCGCGACCGTCACCTATCAGGGCGACATCACCTTTCCGCCACCGCCACCGAAGATCCAGGCCATCGCCGCGCAGAAACCGAAGGAACGAGCAAAAGAGCTTACGCCTGAGGAAAAGCACGCCAAGGAACGGGCCGAGTTCAAGGCGCAGACGAAAAGCCAGGTCGGTCTGCTCGTCATCGGTACGGCGGCCCTGCTTCTCGTCGGCCTTTACGCGCCGGCAAGCTTCATGAGCCATTTCATCGTCTTCGTGCTCGCCTGCTTTATCGGCTTCTCCGTCATCTGGAATGTCAGCCACTCGCTGCACACGCCGCTGATGGCGGTGACGAACGCGATTTCCGGCATCGTCATTATCGGCGCGCTGCTGCAGATCGGTTCCGGCAACTGGCTGGTGGTGCTCCTCGCCTCACTTTCCGTCCTGATCGCGACGATCAACATCGTCGGCGGTTTCCTTGTGACACGGCGCATGCTCGCCATGTTCCAGAAGTCCTGAGCCGTGTAGGGGACACATAATGACCATTGGTATCGTTTCCGCGGCCTATGTTGCCGCAGCCGTTCTATTCATCCTCTCTCTCGGTGGTCTTTCCGGGCAGGAAAGCGCCAAGCGCGCCGTCTGGTACGGCATAACAGGCATGGGTCTTGCCATTGTCGCCACGGTCTTCGGACCTGATGTCGGCAACTGGTTCATCGTACTTCTAATGCTGGCGGGTGGCGCCGTTCTCGGCTACTTCGTCGCAAACCGCGTGCAGATGACCGAGATGCCGCAGCTTGTTGCAGCACTTCACTCCTTTGTCGGTCTGGCCGCCGTCTTCATCGGCTTCAACGCCCATATCGAGGAAGCGCATGTCGCCTCGCTCGATGAGACGGCGCGCTCCCTGTTGACAGGCTTTTCCGCCCTCCTCGCCCACAAGACGCCGGTAGAACTGGCAATCATGAAGGTCGAGGTCTTCCTCGGCGTCTTCATCGGCGCCGTCACCTTCACCGGTTCCGTCGTCGCCTTCGGCAAGCTTGCCGGCAAGGTGGACGGCAAGGCGAAGAAGCTTCCGGGCGGACACGTCCTCAATGCCGGTGCCGCGATCCTGTCGCTCGTCCTGCTCATCATGTATTGCAACGGTGCTGGCGCATGGACGCTGGTGCTGATGACGCTTGCCGCCTTCTTCATCGGCTATCACCTGATCATGGGTATCGGCGGCGCAGACATGCCTGTCGTCGTCTCGATGCTGAACAGCTATTCCGGCTGGGCGGCGGCGGCCATCGGCTTCACGCTCGGCAACGATCTCCTGATCGTTACCGGTGCGCTTGTCGGCTCCTCGGGTGCGATCCTGTCCTACATCATGTGCAAGGCCATGAACCGCTCCTTCATCTCGGTCATCCTCGGCGGCTTCGGCGGCACGACGGGTCCGGCGATGGAAATCGAGGGCGAGCAGGTGGCAATCGATGCCGAAGGCGTGGCATCAGCGCTGAACGACGCTGACAGCGTCATCATCGTGCCCGGTTACGGCATGGCGGTGGCACAGGCACAACAGGCCGTTTCCGAACTGACCCGCAAGCTGCGCGCCGACGGCAAGACCGTGCGTTTCGCCATCCACCCGGTTGCGGGTCGTCTTCCCGGTCACATGAACGTGCTGCTCGCCGAAGCAAAGGTGCCCTACGACATCGTGCTGGAAATGGACGAGATCAACGACGATTTCCCCAATACCGACGTCGTCATCGTCATCGGCTCCAACGACATCGTCAACCCGGCGGCACAGGACGATCCCAACTCGCCCATCGCCGGCATGCCGGTTCTGGAAGTATGGAAATCCAAACTGGTCATCGTTTCCAAGCGCGGCCAGGGCACGGGTTACTCCGGCATCGAGAACCCGCTGTTCTACAAGGACAACACCCGCATGTTCTACGGCGATGCGAAGAAGTCGATCAACGATCTTTTGCCGCTGATCAAGTGATGAAAAGGGCGTTTCCGGTTTCCGGGAGCGCCCTTCTTACTGACGTGAAAAGAAAACTCCGCCGTCATCCTCGGGCTTGTCCCGGTTGCAGATCCTCGGGACAAGCCCGAGGATGACGGCGCGCAAATAGCTGATCGTGAGTTAAGGGTAAACCGGCCCCAGAGACCGCTCTCAAAGCACCCGGTAACGCCGGTTGAAATACATCAGTGCTTCGTCGCCCTCATTGATCTTCATATCGACGACATCGCAAATCAGGATATCGTGCGTGCCGCCATCATGTGCCTCGCGAATGCGGCAATCGAAGGAGACCAGTGCGTCTTCCAGAACTGGAGCGCCGGTTTCGAGCACGCCCCAGCTTCCGGCAGCGAAACGTTCTTCCGCCGGTGTCTTGCCGCCGAACAGGGTGCTCAGCACCTCGTGCTTGGAAGCAAGCGTGTTGACGCAGATGACGCCATTGCCCTTCACCACATTATAAGCGGAAGAGCCGCGGTTGAGGCAGACGAGAAGCGTGGGCGGATTGTCGGAAACGCTGCAAACGGCCGTCGCTGCAAATCCCGCACGGCCTGCCGCACCGTCCGTGGTGACGATGTTGACTGCCGCACCGAGCCGCGCCATGGCGTTTCTATAATCGAGGCTGCGTTCCTGTGCAGTCTTCGTCTCCATTTCCGCTTCCTTTTCAAGAGACATCATCCGCATCTAAACCATCCTTCCTTAACAGGCCCTCAAGCCAGAACACAGGCGTCTTCGAACGCAAGTCGCGGCAGGCGGCCGAACAGCTTCGACGGATCGCCGTAACCAAGATTGATGAGGAAATTGGATTTCCACGTCGTACCCGCAAAAAATGCGGCATCCACCTTGCCCTTGTCGAAACCGGACATGGCTCCGGTATCAAGCCCGAGCGCGCGGGCGGCAAGAATGAGATAACCGGCTTGCAGCGTGGCATTGCGGAATGCCGTTTCCTCGGCTATCGCCGCACTGGAGGTGAACCAGGAACGCGCATCGGCATGGGGAAAGAGCATCGGCAGCTTCTCGTAAAATTCGCTGTCGATGGCAGCGATGACCGTGACGGGTGCTGCCATGGTCTTTTCCAGATTGCCCGAAGAAAGCGCTGGCCTCAATTTTTCCTTGGCTTCCAGGCTGCGCACGAACACGAAACGCGCCGGCGAGCAATTGGCCGAGGTCGGCCCCATCTTCGTCAGGTCATAAAGCGCTGTCACCGTCTCATCCCCTATTGGCTTGTCCGTCCAGCCATTGTGGGTGCGTGCCTCGGTGAAAAGTGTTGCCAATGCAGCGTCGTCCAATGCTCTCGTCATTTTACTCTCAAATCCCGTCAGAATGTTTGTGTTGCCGGTAGCAGAAACTGCAAAAGCCGCGCGTTGAAAAGGTCAGAATCGGTGATATTGACCGCATGCGCTCCGAAATCGAGAAGGCAAAGCTCGCTTTGCGGCAAACCCTCCACAAGACGCAGCGACCGGGTATAGGGCACCAGAAGATCGTCCCTGGTTGCCACTACCAGAACCGGATTGCCGATCTCGCCGAGGTGCGCGTCGATATCAAAGGCCCGGAGCGCCGCGATGCGCCGAAGCACATTCGCCCTGCCCTGAAAATGCGCGACGCCATGCGCATCGTCACGTGCCAGCCGCTCCTGATGCTCTGACATCCAGGCCGCCGGATAAAGAAACAGCGGCTGGGCTTTCACGAAAGCCTCGACACCGGATTTTTCCAGAAGCTCGATCCGCACATCGAAGCAGCGCCCGGAATGCGGATCGGCCTTGCTCCAGGCATTGATAAGAACAAGCCTGTCGATGAGGCCGAGCTTGCGAAGCGCGATATCGAGTCCGATCAGACCGCCAAGCGCATGGCCCATGAAGTGAAATTTTTCGAGGTTCAGCGCCGAGACGATCTCCAGCACATCATCGGCCATCGCCGATATGCCGCCATCCGCCGGCACCTCGCCGCCGGTCCGGCCAGTTCCGCGATGGTCATAGGTAACGATCCGGAAATGGCTGGAAAGGGCCTCGATCTGCGGCGCCCAATAGGCGCCCGATCCACCCAGTCCCGATGACAGCAGGATAGTGGGCGCCTCAGGCTCGGCCCGGCCATGAACCTCGAAATGCATCATTTTGCCGTTTCGCCTTACTTGCCGATATGTGCGACGGTGGCGATTTCCACCAGTGCATCAGGCTTTACGAGGCCGCACTGGATGCAATAACGCGCGGGCTTGTCGCCGGGGAAATATTCGGCATAGACTGTGTTTACGGCCTGATAATTCGCCCAGTCGGTGATGAAGATGTGGTTCATCGTCACGTCCTCCATCGTGCCGCCGGCGGTCTCAATAACGGATTTGATGGTTTCCAGAACATGGCGTGTCTGGGCGCTGGCATCGCCCACATGCACGACATTATTGTCCTTGTCGAATGGCAGCGTACCGGAAACGTAAACCACGCCATCGGCAAGGGTTCCCGGCGAAAAAGGGGCGATGGGTTTGCTTGTACCGGCAGGCACGACGATCTTCTTCGGCATTTCATTCTCCTCTTTGTGTTTGGGGATCAATCCCTGACGGGTGCGGCCTGCGAGATGACGCCGCAGAAATCATTGACGGTCGCCACCCAGCCGAAAAATTTCTCGACATTGTAGACCGTCGCCTGCTGGATATAGTCCGGGCCCAAATGATGCGTCGCATCCTCCAGCATCACCCCGAAATATTCGAGATGGAAAGCGTCGCGCAGCGAGCTTTCGACGCAGACATTGGTGGCGATGCCGACGAACACCAGATTGCGGATGCCGCGGGCACGCAGAACGCTGTCCATATTGGTGTTAAAGAAGCCGCTATAACGCGTCTTCGGCACCAAGATATCGCCGGGCTGCGGCTGCAACTCATCAACGATGGCATAGTCCCATGTGCCCTTGGCCAACAGCTGGCCCTGCAATTCAGGCCTTTTGCGCATTGTTTTCAGCGCGTTGGACTTGTGCCAGTTGGGCGAACCCGGCCCACCGGCCTCGACATAATCCTTGTCCCAGCCATTCTGAAAATAAATGACCTGAACACCTGCCGCCCGCGCTGCATCCAGCGTCTTCTTGATGTTGGCGATGGTGCCCTTGGCGCCGGAAATATCGAACCCGGCAAGATCGACATAACCGCCCTCGGTCGAATAGGCGTTCTGCATGTCGACCACGACAACGGCGGTCTCGCTGGGCTTGAGGGTAATCGGCTCCGGCCTTGCGGGAAGTGTGACACTTTCCGAACGGCTTTCCGGCCCCTTGTAACCCGCCACGACGGCTTCACTCATTCCGCTGCCTCCAGTTCGGCCAGCACATGCTGGCGGCTCTTCATCAGCGGCTGTACATATTTGCCGAATTTTTCGACGCCTTCGAGAAAATCGTCAAAGGTCAGCATCACGCCGCCCGTTCCCGGCACTTCGCTCATTTCATCCAGCATCGCCGCTACTTCCTCATAGGAGCCAATCAGCGTTCCCATGTTGATATTGACCGCCGAGACGGGATTGGACATGTGCCGGACATTGGTGTCGGAGCCGGACTTGGTGTCGACAGAACTCTGCAGGCCGAGCCACTTGATCGCGTCTTCATCCGCGCCCGCCTTGTAATGCTCCCACTTCGCCCAGGCATCCTCGGATTTTTCTTCCGCGAGGATCATGGTCAGCACGACGGATTTAACCTCGCGACCCGACTTTTCCGTTGCCGCCAGAAGTCGCTCATTGGTGGGTGCAAAAGCCTTTGGCGTATTGACGCCGACGCCGAAGCAGAAGCTGTAATCGGCGAATTTGGCAGAGAACGCCATGCCGGAATTGGAGGAACCGGCGCAGATGAGCTTCACATCCCCCTGCGGCACCGGCTTCATGCGGCAATCATCCATCTGAAAGAACTTGCCCTTGAAGTCCGACTGCCCTTCCGTCAGCAACTCTTTCAGCACGGAGGTATATTCGCCGAGATATTCATAGCGATCACCGAAATAATCGTCGCCCGGCCAAAGGCCCATCTGGCTGTATTCAGGACGCTGCCAGCCGGTAATAAGGTTGATGCCGAAACGCCCGCCGGAAATGGAATCGATCGTCGTCGCCATGCGCGCAACGATGGCCGGCGGCATGACAAGCGTGGCGGCGGTGCCGAACAGCTTGATCTTGGAGGTCACGGCGGCGAGGCCCGCCATCAGGGTGAAGGATTCCAGATTATAGTCCCAGAACTCGGTCTTGCCGCCAAAGCCGCGCAGCTTGATCATCGACAGTGCGAAATCGAAGCCGTACTTTTCCGCCTTCAGCGTGATTTCCTTGTTCAGGTCGAAGCTTGGCTTGTATTGCGGCGCGTTCTCGGAAAGGAGCCACCCATTATTCCCGATCGGTATAAAAACACCAACTTCCATCTTGCTGTTCCCTTTTTTGGCATCAGGCGTTTTCCTGATTTGAAGAAAGAGTAGCAGGTTCCGTGCCAGACGAAAAAAAATAATTTTATCAATTGGATAATTTTTTGGAGGCGAATTTCTTTTTACCAAAAGATAAAATTTTTATCATTTGGTAAATTAACATGCCTGTTTATTCGGCAAATATCGAACGCAATGTGCGGGAAATGAGTAGCTCTCACAATGGTTCTGAAGCGTTGCACGACAGCCGAAAACCACTCCTCCGTCACGCCGGACTTGATCCTGTATCCAGCCGCGGCCCGTCCGCGCCGCCAATAGAGCCCCGCGCGATCAAGCACTTGATCGCACTAGACCCCGGACCAAGCCCGGGGTGACGGCGTGGGGCGCTAAGACGAGGTCAGCACGAATGTGCAACGAGGCATTTCAAGCGCTGTGAAGACAACCAGCGACAAGCTATGCCAAAACCTCAACCGAGGCGTTGCTGCGCGTAGGCATGCACGGCCCTGAAGGCGGCTTCGGCGCCGGCGACGACCCGCTCCTCTTCTTCGATGGTCAGTGAAATTTCATCGAGCGCGGCCGTAAAGGTACGCCAATGCAGGCCGCGCCCTTCCGGAGCGCCGGCCAGATGGCGCGCGCCGAATTCTTCGGTGAGGCCAAGCTTGGCTGCGTCTTTCAGGAGGAAAGCCGCGCCGAGGTTCGAGCCTTCGACCACATAAAGCCAGCCCATGGCCTCAGGTAGATCGAACGGCGTTTCGCTGGTAAAGCGCGGCTCGTTTGTTTCAGGAATGGCGTGTCCCAGATCGGCAAGGTCCTGCTCTATCATAGAGAGACGGCGACGACCCTTAAGATCAGGCAGCAGGCCATCAAGCGTTTCATTGGAGAAAAACGCATCGAGGTCGCGATGGAAAAGATATTGCGTTTCCACGAATTTGCCGAAGTTCTCCCGGCTCTCGAACGGCTTCGCTGCCATGATGAAGGTATCGAGACCACCATGCGCGCCACGCGTGGCAGCCCTCAGGCGCTTCACGCGGCTCTGCTCGATCTCTTCCACAGGCGCTGCTGGCTCCACAATGGTCATGACGCTTCCCTTTATCCCATATTCAGATTGCCTGATAAAAATCTTTACTTAAACAGTCAAATTTATTTTAGCATTTTTCCTGTGCATCGCTAAAAAATGGCATTCGCGTAAACCGGTGTAAACATTCCATGCCCCACCGGGCGCAACACCGATCCTGAGGCAGCTTTAGAAGCCAATTCCCCCCGTTCCAGCCTACCGAACAATCATTCTGTAATTACCGCTTTACAACTAACATGTCAGTGTGCCATCAATCTGCAGCCATCTTGGAGGAGCATCTTAATTGACCCAGAAATTCGGCCTTTCGGCAGCACTGACGACCCCTTTCAAAACTGACGGAACCGTCGATACAGACGCCATGATCGCGCATGCCCGCCGTTGCCTTGCAAATGGTTGCGACAGCGTGACACTCTTCGGCACCACCGGCGAGGGATGCTCCGTCGGCAGCCGCGAACGGCAGGTCATTCTCTCCCGCTTCATTGAGGCAGGCATTGCGCCTTCCCGTCTGGTCACCGGCGTTCTCGTGGATTCCATCGAGGATGCAGCCGACCAGTCCGCCGAGGCCCTGAACGCAGGTGCCCGCAATATTCTTCTCGCCCCACCATCCTATTTCAAGAATGTCAGCGATGACGGCCTGTTTGCCTGGTTCTCGGCGGTTTTCGAAAAGATCGGCAAGGGCGCGCGCGACATTCTCGTCTATAACATACCTTCCGTGACCATGGTAACACTGTCGGTCGAACTGGTGGGGCGGCTGAGACAAGCGTTTCCGGGCATCGTCACCGGCGTGAAGGACTCCTCAGGCAACTGGAGCCACACAGAGCGCCTGCTGAAAGAACACGGCGATCTCGCCATTCTGATCGGCGATGAGCGTGATCTGGCCAAGGGCGTTCGCCTGGGCGGTCAGGGAGCCATCTCCGGCGTTGCCAATTTCCTGACGCAGGAAGTCCGCGCCATGGCCGTTGACGGCAAGGACGATGCACGCATCGTCGATCTTGTTGTGGAACTTCTGAAATTTCCGGTTACGCCCGCCGTCAAGGTGCTGGTATCACACACGACAGGGGAAAATATCTGGTCTGACGTGCGCGCGCCGCTCGTTGCCATTTCACCGGAGGGCCGGCGGCAGATCGAAGGCGCATTCGACGCGCTGTTTCGCAAACAGGCCGCCTGAACAGACCTTGAAAGGTTGAGCATGGACGATACCGGCGAACAGACATTGCGGGAACGGGCGTATGAAAGCTTTACGCATCACCTTCTCTCGCGCGACGTTCGCCCTGGGCAATTCATCTCGCAACGCCGCCTCGTGGAATTGACGGGTCTGCCGCTGGGCGCGATCCGGGAAGCAATTCCACGGCTGGAGGCGGAAGGTCTGATCAAGACCGTGCCGCAGCGGGGATTGCAGGTCGCCCATATCGACATCAACCTCATCCGCGAGGCGTTCCAGTTCCGGATCTTTCTCGAGAAGGAGGCCGTGGCGCTCTTTACGCGTTCGGCCTCGGACGAGACCATCGCCAAGCTGTTGAAACAGCACCGCGATATCGTCGAGGCGACGGAAAAAGGTGGGGAATCGCCAGAGCTGGACCAGCACGCGCAGCAGGTGGACTGGGGCATGCACGACGCCTTCATCGATAGTCTCGGCAATTCGATCATCTCGAACGCCTACAGGGTCAATTCCATCAAGATGCGCCTCATCAATCAGGAGCGCTTTCGCATCGCAGGCCATGTCAAATCGGTGATGAAAGAACACCTCGCCATTCTCGAAGCCATTGAGAAGCGATCCGTCGAAGACGCCGTGGAGCGGCTGACCGCCCATATCCGCAACGCAAGGGACAGGGCGCTGGCAGTATAGGGCAATTCCGGTAGGGCAGAAGAAAGGTCCTGGCCGGAATTGCATGAAAATAAGCAACAAGCCGGAGGTGAGGAGAATTTCCGGCTAACTGGAGGAGAACTGACATGACGCATTCATTGCTCAACCCAACGCGTCGCGCCTTTCTGGCAGGCACGGCAGCGATCGGTGGCAGCGCGGTGCTCGGCATCCGCCCCGCATCGGCGGCGGTGAACTGGAAAAAACACGCCGGCACCACGCTTGAAGTCAACCTGGTCAAAAGCCCGCGCAGCGAAACGCTGATCAAATATCTGGGCGAATTCGAGGAACTGACCGGCATCAAGGTCAATGCCGAAGCAACGCCTGAACAGCAGCAGCGCCAGAAGGTGGTAATCGAGCTTTCCTCCGGCAAGCCAAGCTTCGACGTTGTGCATCTGAGCTACCACGTGCAGAAGCGACAGTTCGAAAAAGGCAAGTGGCTGGCCGATATCAGCGGCTTCCTGAAGGACCCGTCGCTGACCGATCCGTCCCTCGTCGAAAAGGATTTCGCCGAAGCCGGCATGCTGTTTGCCAAGGATAGAGACGGCGTGCTGCGCTCGCTGCCATTCTCGGTGGATTACTGGATCGTCTACTGGAACAAGGAACTCTTCGAAGCCAAGGGCCTGAAATACCCTGAGACCTTCGAGGAACTGGTGACGGCAGCGGAAAAGATCACCGATCCCGCAACCAACACCTACGGTTTCGTCGCCCGCGGCCTGAAGAACGCCAACACCCCGGTCTGGACTTCGTTGATGCTGGGCTACGGAGCAAAGCCGATCGGCGCGGACGGAAAGGTCGACACCGAATCCAAGGAAGCGGTCGAGGCAGCGAAACTCTATCAACGCTTGATGACCAAAGCCGCCCCTCCCGGCGTTTCCGGCTTCAACTGGGCCGAAGCGCAGTCTGCCTTCCTTCAGGGCAAGATCGGCATGTGGTTTGATGGCGTCGGTTTTGCACCGCCGATCGAAAACCCGGAAAAATCCCGCGTGGTCGGCAAGGTCGGTTACGGTGTCATGCCGAAGGGCCCGGCAGTACAGGCGGCCGGCACCTTCGGCGATGGCCTTGGTGTCGTCGAAGCCAGCAGCAAGAAGGAAGCGGCCTACCTCTTCTGCCAATGGGCGATCTCGCACGACATGGGCGCGCGCCTGTTGCAGGCGGGTGCAGGCGTGCCGTTCCGCCAGTCCATCCTCGAGGACCAGAAGGTGCGTGAGGGCGTGAAGATGCCGGCCGCCTGGCTGGATGCGGTCGTCGGTTCCGGCAAGGTCTCGCAGCTTGCCCTGCCGGTCATCATTCCGGTCACGGAATTCCGCGACATCTACGGCGTCGGCCTCACCAACATGATCGGCGGCGCCGACCCGGCAGCTGAGCTGAAAAAAGCGACGGAACAGTTCGCACCCGTTCTGGCGCGTAGCGAGGGATAATGGTCTCCGTGAGCATCGAAAACACCAAAACAGGCGTCAGCCGGAAAGAAGGGAGCAGGCCCGCAAGGCTTGCTCCTAACTACTGGCCTTTCGTTATACCGGCACTTGTCGTCATCTCGGCGGTGATCGTTTTTCCGTGGGTCTTCACCCTGTGGATGAGCGTGCATCGCTGGACTCTCGGACAGGAGCAGAGCTTTATCGGTTTCGATAACTATATAAGGCTCGCAAGCGACGTGAGGTTCTGGGAATCGCTCTGGCACACCCTCATCTATACCGTGCTGTCGGTCGTCGCTCCGCTGTTTCTGGGAACATTGGCGGCGCTGGTTTTCGATGCGCAGTTTCCGCTGCGCGGTTTTCTGCGCGGCGTGTTCGTGATGCCTATGATGGCGACCCCGGTCGCCATCGCGCTCGTCTGGACCATGATGTTCCACCCGCAGCTCGGCGTTCTGAACTATCTCTTGTCCTTCATCCATATCGGACCGCTGGAATGGATCTACAACCAGTCCACCGTCATCCCCTCGCTGGTGCTGGTGGAAACCTGGCAATGGACGCCGCTTGTCATGCTGATCGTGCTCGGCGGACTGGCTGCAGTACCCCGCGAACCCTATGAGAGCGCCGAAATCGATGGCGCCAACGCCTGGCAGAAGTTTCGTTACCTGACCATGCCGATGATCGCGCCGTTCCTGATGATCGCCGTCATCATCCGCTCCATCGATGCCGTCAAAAGCTTCGACATCATCTACGCGATGACGCAGGGCGGCCCTGGCACGGCCTCGGAAACCATCAACATCTACCTCTACAACACGGCGTTTTCCTACTACGACATCGGTTACGGCTCGGCCATGGCCGTTGTCTTCTTCATCATCATCGTGGCGCTGTCCTTTGTGCTTTTGATGGTGCGCCAGCGTGCGCAATGGAACGAGATGGAGGATCGCTGATGGCTCGCCAATTGCTCAAACGTAAAAACCTCGACCGCATCGGCCTGTTTTTCGTGGCGCTGGTGATGATTTCGCCTGTCATCCTGTTCTTCATCTGGATGATCTCGCTGTCGCTGAAATATGAAATCGACAACGGCGCCTATCCGCCGATCCTCATCCCCGAGCGTTTCGCATGGTCGAACTATGTGAAGGTGTTCGAGGAGAATAATTTCTTCCTCTATTTCTGGAATTCGGTGCTCGTCACCGGTGCGGCCACTATTCTGGCGCTGGTGATCGGCGTGCCTGCCGGTTACGGCATCGCCCGACTGAAGGCGGAAAAGTCGGCTGTCGTCATCATGATCGCCCGTATGACGCCCGGCCTCTCCTTCCTCATTCCGCTATTCCTGCTGTTCCAATGGCTGAACCTGCTCGGCACACTCTGGCCGCAGATCATCATCCATCTCGTGGTGACGGTTCCGATCGTGGTCTGGATCATGATCGGTTATTTCGAAACCACGCCGAAGGAACTGGAAGAAGCGGCAAGCATCGATGGCGCATCCTCCTGGCAGGTGTTCCGGCTGGTGGCGTTGCCGATTGCCAAGCCCGGCATCGTCGTTTCCTTTATCCTCGCGGTCATCTTCTCGTGGAACAACTTCGTCTTCGGCATCGTGCTGGCCAGCCGTGAAACGCGTACCCTGCCGGTGGCGGTCTACAACATGCTGTCCTTCGAACAGGTGAGCTGGGGACCGCTTGCCGCAGCCGCGCTGATCGTGACGCTGCCGGTGCTGCTGCTCACCATGTTCGCGCAGAAACAGATCGTGGCGGGCCTGACCGCCGGCGCCGTCAAGGGCGGCTGAATCAACCAATTAAAAATACGGGAACCAAAAACATGGCACCGGTCAATATTCTAAACGTCCAGAAGCGCTTCGGCGCGGTCAATATCATCCACGGCATCGATATCGATATCAAGGATGGCGAATTCGTCGTGCTGGTCGGCCCTTCCGGCTGCGGCAAATCCACCCTGCTGCGCATGATTGCGGGGCTTGAGGAAGTCAGCGACGGCGAAATCCACATCGGCACACGCGAGGTCAGCAACCTGCCCGCCCGCGACCGCGATATCGCCATGGTCTTCCAGAACTACGCCCTTTATCCGCACATGACGGTGAAGGATAATATGGGCTTCGCGCTGAA
This sequence comes from Agrobacterium sp. 16-2014-1-2a, assembly GCF_053522705.1. NCBI lineage: Bacteria > Pseudomonadati > Pseudomonadota > Alphaproteobacteria > Hyphomicrobiales > Rhizobiaceae > Agrobacterium > Agrobacterium sp. 16-2014-1-2a. The sequence continues at coordinate 68,310 of NZ_JBNWBX010000002.1, read as the reverse complement.
GCTGAAGAAGGTGAGCGCCGACGAAACCAAGGCCAAGGTCGACAAGGCCGCCGCCATTCTGGGGCTGGACAAGCTGCTCGACCGTTATCCGCGCCAGCTTTCCGGCGGCCAGCGCCAGCGTGTGGCCATGGGACGCGCGCTGGTGCGCGATCCGCAGGTCTTCCTGTTCGATGAGCCGCTTTCCAACCTCGACGCCAAGCTGCGCGTGCAGATGCGCGGCGAGATCAAGGCCATGCACCAGCGCATCGGCACCACCACCATCTACGTCACCCACGACCAGGTGGAAGCCATGACCATGGCCGACAAGATCGTGGTGCTGCATGACGGGGTGATCGAGCAGATCGGCGCGCCGCTGGAGCTTTACGACCGCCCGGCCAACCTCTTCGTTGCCGGTTTCATCGGTTCGCCTGCGATGAATTTCATTCGTGGACGCGTCGAAGAAGGCGTGTTCCGCACCGTGAAGGGCTTAAGCCTTCCCCTGCCCGCCAACAGCGACATCGCCGCACTGGGCGGCCGCGACCTCGTCTACGGCGTGCGCCCGGAACATATCCGTGCAGCAAGCGGCGGTATCGAAGGCCGGGTCGAACTGGTCGAAGGCACAGGCTCGGAAATCTATGCCAAGCTGAACTGCAAGGGCGACGAGATCGCCTGCCTGTTCCGTGAGCGGCTGGACGTGCGGTTCGGCGATACGATCCATATCGCCATCGACCCGGAAATGGTTCACCTTTTCGACAAGGCAACCAGCAAGCGCATCTAAGGCGCATGCCGAGTAAAATTGCGTAAGACAAAGACATAGGGTGACGGGCATGGACAGCCAACACGAGAGCCGCAAACATGTGCTGTGCGTGGGTGCAGCCGTGCTCGACACCCTGTTTCGCGTCCATGACATGCCAAAGGGCGAAGGCAAAGTCCTGCCTTACGAAATGTTGCAGGTCGCCGAGGGCATGGCATCCAGCGCAGCCTATGCGGTGCACCGCATGGGCGGCCGCGCCAGCCTTTGGGGTGCTGTGGGCGACGACGAGACCGGAACCCGTATCCTGCGCGATCTCGCCGAAAGCGGTATCGACACCACAGGCATGACAGTCGCCGCCGGCGCACGCTCCGCACTCTCCACGATCATTATCGATGATCGCGGTGAGAGGCTGATCGTGCCTTTTTATGATCACAGGCTGTATGAGAAAAAGCGCTCCTGCACACCAGCGGACCTCGCCGCTTACGACGCCGTGCTGGTGGATGTTCGCTGGCCGGAACTGGCGCTCGATGTTCTTGATGTGGCACGCGCGCTCGGCAAACACGCCATTCTCGACGGCGACGTCGCGCCGGTCGAAACCCTCGAAAAGCTCGCACCCGCCGCGACCCACATCGTTTTTTCCGAACCCGCCGCCGCCCGGCTGACGGGGCTTGAGACGGTAGAGGACATGCTGCCGGTGCTGCACGCCCGCTACCCGCAGACCTTCATCGCCGTCACCGCCGGACCGGCAGGCTGCTGGTGGACGGAAGCTTGCGATCCCACTGTCCATTTTCAGGAAACGATGCAGGTCAAGGCGGTGGATACGCTGGCGGCAGGCGACATTTTCCACGGCACCTTTGCGCTTGCCATAGCCGAAGGCATGGAAAGCCGCGCCGCCATCCGGCTCTCCTCCGTTGCCGCTGCGCTCAAATGCACGGTCTTCGGTGGTCGCATCGGGGCGCCCACACGCGAAGAGACCGAGGAAGCCATGCGGCAATGGCTGGAGCGGGAGCGTGAACGGGGACCGGCGCTACGCGCCTTCTGAGCGCATCCATTGCCCGCATAAAACTATTCCATTTTTGCGATGCCGTTTCCCGGCGAACTAGGCTAACGTCAAGTCAGAGCAAAGCTTTTCGCAAGCCGCGCTTGTTCCACCTTGAGCCTGCATTCCGCAAAAGTGATCGCCCGATGCATCAGACGACCCGCCCGAGACTGCGCGATATCGGCTTGCCGCCCGGCCATTTCGAGACCGGCCCGCTCAATGCCATCACCGATGTCGAAGGCGTGACGATCGGCCATTCGACCGTCATCGAAGGCGACACGATCCGCACCGGCGCAACCGCGATCCTGCCGCATGGCGGCAATCTTTTTCAGGACAAGGTGCCTGCGGGTTTTGCGGTCTATAACGGCTTTGGCAAATTTGCCGGCTCGACCCAGATCGAGGAACTCGGCGAACTCGAAACGCCTGTCATCCTCACCAATACGCTTGCAACCGGCCGGGCAATCGAGACGATCAACCGCCACACACTGGCGCAGCCGGGTAACGAAAAAGTGGTGTCGATCAATGCGGTCGTCGGAGAGACCAACGATTCCCGCCTCAACGACATCCGCGCTGGACGCCCGACCGTCGAGGAAATTTCGGCCGCGCTGAAAAACGCTGCCACAGGCCCGGTGGCCGAGGGCGGCGTTGGAGCCGGGACCGGCACGGTGGCTTTCGGCATGAAGGGCGGCATCGGAACCGCATCCCGCATCGTCACCGTCGCGGGGGAGGCCTATACGCTCGGCGTTCTCGTGCAGTCCAATTATGGCGGCCATCTTCTCGTCTGTGGCAAAGCCTATGTGAGCCCGGAGCACAAGGACAAGGACGGCTCGATTGTCATCATCATCGCAACCGATGCGCCGCTGTCTTCGCGCAATTTGAAGCGCTTGGCCGCTAGGAGCTTCGGCGGCCTCTCGCGCACCGGTGCGGCACTGAGCAATGGTTCCGGCGATTACGCGCTGGCATTTTCGACCAACGAGCGCCTTCGCCGCACGCCCGCACGCCGTAAGGCAGTTACAGACTATCCTGAGCTCTCCAACGATGCGATCTCGCCGCTCTTCGAAGCCGCAATAGAGGCAACCGAGGAGGCGATCCTCAATTCGCTCTGCGCGTCAACAACAACATCAGGCTTCAACGCTGGAACCGGCAAGGCCGCAACGGTTGAGGCCATTTGCATCGATACCCTTAAAACCCTTCTTTCAGCCTGACTTTTCCAGACGGAGTTTTCATGACTAGCCAATCCGGTCGCATCGTTTATCTCAACGGCGAATTTCTGCCCGAGGCGGAAGCCCGCCTTTCCATCTTCGACCGCGGCTTCCTGTTCGGCGACGGCATTTATGAAGTCACCTCCGTTCTCGAAGGCAAGCTGATCGACAGCGACCTGCACATGGCGCGGCTGGAACGCAGCGCCCGCGAAATCGACGTGCCGCTGCCGGTCACAACAAAGGAAATCGTCGAGGCCGAACGTCGCCTGATTGCCGACAACAACCTTGTCGAAGGCATGATCTACCTGCAACTGACGCGCGGCGCGGAAGACCGCAACTTCCTGTTTTCCGCCGATTTGAAGCCGACGCTGGTGATGTTCACGCAGGCCAAGAAACTCGTCGGCACCGCCGTGGAAGAGGCCGGCATTGCGGTCAAATCCGTTCCCGACCAGCGCTGGGCGCGCCGTGATATCAAGACCGTCTGCCTGCTGCCGCAGGTCATGGCAAAACGCATCGCCAAGGCTGAAGGCTGCGATGAGGCGTGGATGATCGAGGATGGTTTCGTCACCGAAGGCGCATCCTCCACCGCCTATATCATCACCGGCGACAGGAAGATCATCACCCGCGGCAACAGCAACAAGACCCTGCCCGGCTGCACCCGCCTTGCCGCCCTGCAACTGGCCAAGGAGGCCGGTTTCACGCTGGAAGAACGGCCTTTCACGCTGGAAGAGGCGATGAACGCAGACGAAGCCTGCCTGACCAGCGCCTCCAACTTCGTGGTTTCGGTGACGAAGATCGACGGCAAGCCGGTGGGTGATGGCAAACCAGGCGCGATGGTGAAACGCCTGCGCGCGCTCTATCTCGAAAACGCCCACCGCACCGCGATCTGACCGGGATCAATCTTCGAGAACCGCCCATATGCGCTCGACAACGGGACGGCGGTTCTCCTTGGAACGATAAAGCCGGATATCCACGGCAATATCGAAACTGTGATCGGCGGCACGCACCAGCGCGCCGCTATCCAGCTCGTGCCGCATCAGGCTTTCCGGCACCCAGGCAACACCCCATCCCGCCATCGCCATGGCTTTCAGCCCCACCGACATGCTGCCCTCATGCACCCGCTCGAATTTCGGCAGGCGCGCACTCAGGAGATCGCGCAACAGCGGCCCGAAGAACGATGCTTTTTCGTAATCCAGATAGGCAAAGGGTTTTTTCGCGCTTTCCGTCAGGCTGTGCAGCGGTGCGCCGTCCTCTGTGGGGGCGGAAACGGGAATGATGTTTTCCGCGCCAAGCACGCGGAATTCGAAGGTCTGCGCATCGAGCAGCATCGGCACTTCGGGGTGGGCGTAGGTCAGAAGGAAATCGCTCTGCCCGTCCACCAGCGAATTGAGGTTCTCCTCCATGCTGCCGGAATCAGGCCGCAGAACCGAAAACAGCGGTCCCGCCTTCTCGTTCACCCGTTTCAGCCAGTCCGGGAAGAAGGTGAAAGACAGCGTGTGCAGCGCCGTCAGCCGCACTGTTCTGGCATCCTCACCGTCTTCCTGCAACAGGGTGCGACGGGCGTGGTAAAGCTGCTTCAGGGTTTCCTGCGCCACCGGAACGAACTTCACCCCGGCCTCGGTCAGCCGTGAGGGATAGGAAGCGCGATCGACCAGCGTCGCGCCCACCCAGGCTTCCAGCTGCTTGATCCTCCGGCTGAAAGCGGATTGCGTCACATGCCGCTCTTCCGCCGCCTTCGAAAAATTGAGCGTTCCGGCCAGCGCCAGGAAATCCTCGAGCCATTTGACTTCCAAGGGCCTGTTCTCCCACAAAGATGTTGAACCGGCCTTTAGCTGGAACAAGGGTCTTTATTAGGAGCAATAGCAGCTGATTGAAACCCTCTTAAAGGCTTCTTGAATATTCGATCATTCGCGCCCGGCTCGCCACAAGCTCTATCCGGCTGTCGCTCAATTGATTGAGGCAGATGCGCTTCGTCCACGGCCCGTCCGAGAGCGTGAAGAGGAAGCGACCATTGCCGAGCGCCGTCAAAGGCATGGAGCGGCGCGTGGGACCGATACCCATGGTCAGCGACGAACCGGAAATCGTAAATTCCGCCCCTTCGGTAGAGCGCCAAGTTCCGGAAAGCTCATCGGGCACCGCATGGTCGCCAACCGGAAGGAACCGACGAGCGGCGTGGCCTGCCTCGCCGACGATCGCGTCGCCCTCGAGCCTCAGAAGCATCGGAGAGGATGCGGAGCGCGATGACACCCAGCCATCGGCATCTTCATAAAGCGTGTCGTCGCCATCGATGAAGGTCGAGGTACTGCCCTTGATCTCCAGCCACCACGGTCCGCTTTCGGTGACATAGAGGCCTTCCGGCAAGCTGGCGGCGGGTTTGGGTAAAGGCAAACCGGTCAGGGCCGCCATGCTTTCCAGCGCAATCTTGAAGCCGTCGGTATCCTCGCGGTTCGATACCACGACGAAACCCGTGCCGTTTTCCGGATCGAGAAGGAAGTACGTCTTGTAGCCGGGATGCGAACCGCCATGACCGACGAAACGTCTGTCGCCGAGATGTGACCAGCGCAGGCCGAGACCATATTCGCTCATCCGTCCATCGGCGAGCCGCCGCTCGGTGGAAAGCCCGTCCAGAACGGCGGCAAAGCTGCCCTCTCCGCGCATCAGCCCCTGCAGCCAGCGGGTCAGCGCTTCGGCACTGCCGGCAAGACTGCCCGAAGCGGAAATATGCAGCCCCGCCGCCGAAAGTTGCCAGTTGCTTTCAGCCTTCCAGTAACCCGGCACCAATCCGTCCACCGGATCGTTCCAGACGTCCGGCGCCTTTAGGAAAACACCGAACGGTCCGGCAATTTGCGTCTGCACGAAATCGTCAAAACGGAAGCCATGGCGCTCCAGCGCCGCCTCGACCAGACGATAACCGGTATTCGAATAGGAAACCTCGCTGCCGGCCGGAAAGTTCAGCCGGGTCAGCCGCGACAGATAGTCTAGAAGCGGGCCGGCCTTCGTTTCGGTGTAGACGGAAAGACCAAGCAGCGAGAGGCATTCGCGCGTGTCCGGCAACCCGCCGCTCATATCCAGCGCCTGCCCGACAGTGACGTCGCGGAGCGGCGATTGCAGCTCCGGCAGATGCGTTCCGAGCGGATCGTCAAGCCCGATCAGATCGGAATGGGCAAGCACCATGGCGCAGAAGGCATGTTTGGTGACGGATGCGTAACGCACCACGCTTTTCGGCGTGAACGGCGTAAACGTCGAAAGGCTCTCAACCCCGCCCGCATGGGCAAAACGGATGCCATTGAGATCGAAACCGATCACTGCTCCGCCTGGCTCGTTGCCGGCCCATTGCGAGACGAAACTCTCGGCAAGCGTTGAAGCGGCGTTCCAGTCGAATTGCTGTGACATTGTTCGGTCTCGTGTCTTCGTGGGTCTTGTGGGAAGCCTCATACCGCTGCCGCGACCTTCTCGCCGGTGGGAAGAAGAAGCGAGCAGCACCCGCTCGATCTATGTGCGACGTGGGCTCAAGCCGGCTCTTCCAACCGGATACTCAGGCTGCGCAACTCTTCTGTATGCGGGTGTTTCGTGCGGCCTTCGCGCAGATCGCCTGCATTCAGCTGCTCGACCATTTCACCATTCAGCATCACGCCCACCTGTGGGCACAGATGCGCGATAACAGCCAGATTGTGGCTGACGAGGATATAGGTGAGGTTGCGCGCCGCCCGCAGATCCTGCAACAGGTTCAGGATTTCCGCCTGCACTGAAACATCGAGCGCCGAAGTCGGCTCATCGAGCAGCAGGACCTGCGGATCGGCAATCAACGCACGCGCAATCGCCACGCGCTGACGCTGACCGCCGGAGAGCTGGTGCGGGTAACGGAAGCGCACCGCCTGCGGCAGGGCCACATCCGATAGCGCCTGCTGGATGCGTTTTTCGATATTGTCCATGCCGTGCACCAACGGCAATTCGCTGAGAATGCGGTCGATGGTCTGGCGCGGATGCAGCGAACCATAGGGGTCCTGAAACACCATCTGCACCTGCCGGAAGAATTCCGGCGTGCGCTTCAGCGGCGCATCCTTGCCGGCAAAGGCGATGCGGCCTTCCCAGCTTTCATTAAGGCCGGCCATGGCGCGCAGGATGGTGGACTTGCCCGAGCCGCTTTCGCCAACGATGCCGAAGCTGCCGCCCTTTTCGACCGAAAAGGACACGCCCTTCACCACTTCACGGTCGCCGAACTTGATACGGAGATTTTCGACGTCGATCATAGGCTGGACCACGCTGCATCACGGTTGAGAACGGGAAGACGCTCGCGCGGATGCGTCAGCGAGGGAATGCAGTTCAAGAGACCCTGCGTGTAAGGATGCTGTGCTTTCAGGAGTTCGGAAGCTTTCAGTTCCTCCATCACCCGGCCGGAATACATGACAGCCACGCGGTCGCAGAAATGCGAGACTAGCGGCAGGTCGTGGCTGATGAGGATGAGACCCATGCCGCGTTCCGATACCAGCTCCTCGATCAGCCGCAGGATTTCCGCCTGCACCGTGGCATCGAGAGCGCTTGTCGGTTCGTCGGCGATCAGAAGCTCTGGATCAGGCGCCAGCATCATGGCGATCATGACACGCTGGCCCATGCCGCCGGAAACCTCGTGAGCGTAGGACGAAGCGACCTGGCGCGGATTGCGGATCTTCACCTGATCGAGCAGAGCGATTGCCGCCTCCATGGCCGCACGCTTGCTGCCGCCCTTGTGGGCGCGCCAGGCTTCCGCGATCTGTGCACCCATGGTCTTGACCGGGTTCAGCGAATATTTCGGATCCTGAAGGATGAAACCTGCCCGTTTTCCTCGGATCTGGCGCATCTGCTTTTCACTGGCGGAAAGCACGTCGATACCGTCGAAGGAGAGCTTGTCGGCCCTGATATCAGCATTGGAGGGCAGAAGCTTCATCAGCGCGCGCGCCGTGAGGCTCTTGCCCGAACCGGATTCACCGACGATGCCGAGCTTTTCTGTTCCGAGCTTCATGGAAACACCGCGCACCGCCTCGAAGCGGCTGGTGCGGGTCTGGAACGCGATCTTCAGATTTTCGATTTCGACCAGCATGGCTCAATGTCCCTTCGGGTCGAGCACGTCGCGCAGACCATCGCCAAGGAAGTTGAAGGCGAGCGAGACGAGGAAAATGGCGATGCCCGGAATGGTGGCGACCCACCATTGTTCGAAGATGAAGCGCTTGGCCGTCGCAATCATCGCACCCCATTCCGGCGAAGGCGGCTGCGCGCCCATGCCGAGGAAGCCGAGGCTTGCGGCGGTGATGATGATCGAGCTCATGTCGAGCGTGATGCGCACGATGAGGCTCGGCACGCAGAGCGGCGCGATGTGACGGGCGATGATGCGCCAGGCGGAAGCGCCTGTCAGCCGGTAGGCCGCAACGAAATCGCTGCCGCGAACCGTCATGGTTTCGGCGCGAGCGAGACGCGCATAGGGCGGCCAGGCGGTGAGCGCGATGGCGAGAATGGCGCTTTCGACGCCAGGCTTCAGCGCCGCGACGAAGGCAAGCGCCAGGATGAGGCGCGGGAAGGCCAGGAACACATCGGTCACCCGCATCAACACCGTATCGACGATACCACCGAAATAACCGGCGATGCAGCCGATGGCGAGACCGATCGGCGCAACGAGAACAACGACGGCAATGACCATGCCAAGCGTGACGCGACCACCATAGAGAATGCGGGAAAGAATGTCGCGACCCAGCTCATCCGTGCCGAACCAGTGCTCGGCACTCGGGAAGGCAAGGCGGTTGCCGAGGTTCTGCGCGGCCGGATCGTAAGGCGCGATGAACGGCGCCAGCAGCGACAGCGCAATGAAGACGATGATGATCGTGAGACCGACCACCGCCAGCGGATTGGACTTGAGGTTCAGCCAGATGCGGTACCGGTTTCCCCAGGCAGCCTGCCTGCGGGAATGCGGCGTCTCATCCAGAGCCCAGTTTCTGAAAGTTGCTAACATCATCGAACGCGGGGATCCATTACTCGGTAAAGTACGTCTGCGAGCAGGTTGAGGCCGACATAGATCAGGCCGATCAACAGGGTCGCTCCGACGACAGGGTTCATGTCCGCGTTCATGAGCGAGACGGTGAGATATTGGCCAAGGCCCGGCCAGCTGAAGACGGTTTCCGTCACCACGGCACCTTCCAGAAGGCCGGCATAGGTGAGTGCGAGAACCGTGACGAGCTGTACGGCAACCGTCGGGAAGGCGTGCCCCCAGATAACGGTCATTGCCGAAAGCCCCTTGGCACGGGCGGTAATGACATATTCGCCCTTCAGCGCATCGATCATGAAGGCGCGTGTCATGCGGGTGATATAGGCCATGCTGAAATAGGCAAGGATGCAGACGGGCTGCACCATATGGGCGATGGCGTCGTAAAACGCGTCCCAGTCGCCGGCAAGCAGCGTATCGACCGTCATCAGGCCGGTGACCGGCGAGATCATGCCGTCATAGATGATGTCCTGCCTGCCCGGTCCGGGTGCGACGCCAAGCGTGGCGTAAAATACCAGCAGCGAAATCAGCGCCAGCATGAAGACGGGCACGGAATGGCCGGCAAGGCAGACGACGCGGATGATCTGATCCGTTAACTTGCCCTGCTTCACGGCGGCCCATACGCCGAGCGGAATGCCGATCAGCGCAGCGAGAATGAGTGCTGCCGTAGCAAGCTCGAAGGTGGCGGGGAAAACGCGCTTGATATCGATCCAAACCGGGTTGCGGGTCAGGATGGAATTGCCGAAATCACCGTGCAGCACCTGCGACACATAGTGGAAAAACTGAACGACCAGTGGCTGGTCCAGGCCCATTTCGGCCCGAACCCGCACAATGACGTCTTCAGGCGCGTTGTCGCCAACTGCCGCGATGACAGGATCGACAGGCATGACGCGCCCGATCAGGAAGGTGATGACCATCAACCCGAACAGCGTCAGAATGACGCTGCTCAGTGTCGACGATATGCTTTTGACGCGCTTGTTCAATGTTACGCTTTCTTAGCATCGTGGTAGGAATTGCCCTCGGAGAGAACGCCGAGTTCAAAGCCGGAAACGCCCTTGCGGAACGCGGCCGTCTTCGTCGTCTGGAACATGAAGACGAAGGGGCTGTTTTCCATGTGCTCGCGCTGCAGCGCTTCATAAAGCTCGATGCGCTTTGCCGGGTCCTTCTCGTCGCGGGCGGCTTCTGCCTTCGCGGCAAAGTCGTCGTTCTTGAAGCGCGAACGCCACAGGAAGGGCTTGGACTTGGCGTCGTCGCCATTGTCCTTGTTGATGTTGAAGACATCGGCATTGGAATGCGGATCGAAATAATCCGTGCCCCATGCGGAAAGCGCCATCTGGTGTTCGCGGCCGCGCATCTTGGTCAGAACCTGACGGTTCTCGGCAGATTGCAGACGCACCTTGATGCCGATATCGGCAAGATTTGCCTGGATGGCCTGCGCCAGATCCGGGTAAGGCTGGGCGGAATAGTGATCCATGGTGATTTCGAAACCGTCGGCAAGACCGGCTTCCGCCATCAGCGCCTTGGCCTTTTCGACATCGCGCTGGTACGGCGTGTCGTTAACGGCGCCGGGGAAACCTTCCGGCTCGAAGCTCTGGTGAACCTTGTGCGTCAGCGGCACAATGTTTTCCTGCATGCCCTTGTAGTCCAGCGCCCATTTGATGGCCTGCCAGACCTGTGGCTTGGCAAGGTTCTCATTGCCCTGATTAAGCGAGATCAGCACCAGCGAGGCGATGCTCTTGCGCTGCAACTCGATGTTGGCGTCGTTCTGGACGGTACGCAGCTGTTCCGAGGTCAGGTCGCGGGCAATGTCGATATCGCCCTTCTGCAACATCAGAAGCTGGGAAGACGGATCGGTGACATGGCGCAGGATGACGCGCTTGATGTTACCCTTGTAGGGGCCATTCGGGTTGACGGTGAGCGCTACGCTCTCGCTCGGCTTCCAGGCCTGCAACATGAAATCGCCGGAACCGGCGCTGTTTTTCTGCAGCCAGCCATTGCCGAGGTCTTCGCCCGAGGCATTTGCCAGCACGGCCTTCTTTTCAACGATCGCGCCGATATTGGCGGAGAGGCAATAGAGCAGGAACGAGATTGCGGTCGGCTTTGCCGTCGTCAGCTTCACTGTCTTTTCGTCGGCGGCAACGATGGTGGTTTCGGCATTGTCAGGCGTGAAGCCGAACTGGCCGATGATGAAGGCCGGGCTCTTGTTCATCTTGATGGCGCGCTGCAGCGAAAAGGCCACGTCTTCCGCGGTCACTTTCGCACCGCTCGAGAAGGTCGCATCGTCACCGATCACAAAGGTGAAAACCTTGCTTTCCGCATCGGCTTCCCAGGACTTCGCGATGACCGGATCGACCTTGGTGGAATCTTCACGGTTCGCCCGCACCAGCTTCTGGTACATGTTGGACATGATTTCACCGCCGACGGCTTCGAAACCCTCATGCGGATCAAGGCTCGTCATGTTGTCCAGCTGCTGCGCGACCACCAGAATATCCTTGGGCGTCGCAGCAAATGCCGGAATGTGCGCATAGGACAGGAACGGTACGGCAGCGCCGGCAATCAGCAGGTTGCGTCTTGAAATCATCGAAAATCCCCTTTCGGACCTTATTTTTCGGAAACGGTATGGGTTCGCCCCAATCCAGTCATTTTTTTTATGTTTTCCCGCGATTACCACGAGCAAACGAGGCGCGACCAATTCCAAATTTGGCAGAGCCTATGCATGGATTGCATTTGCTCCGACCTTGACCTTTCCTCTACCAATTCTCAAAAGTCTGACGACCGCGCGACCGCGCCCCGCCCGTATCCAAAGGTGAATGACCATGACCGATGAAAAAACCGTACCCGTCTTCGACGGCCACAACGACGTGCTTCTGCGGTTATGGCGATCGGGAAATGCCTCTCCCGAAACGCTTCTCATCGAGGGTGATACGGTCGGCCATATCGACCTGCCGCGCGCCAGGAAGGGCGGGTTGGCCGGTGGCCTCTGCGCCATCTACGTCCCCTCGCCCAGCATGGAGAAGGACGCGAACGGCGACTTTACGACACCGGCTGAAGCGGACGCGCTGAAGGCGACGCTTGGCATGGCGGCCCTGCTGTTCCGCGCCGAGAAACAATCAGGCGGTGCGCTGAAAGTCTGCCGCACGGCCGCCGAGATCCGCAGCGCGATGGCAGAGGGCGCCTTTGCCTCCGTCTTCCATATCGAGGGCGCAGAAGCGATCGGCGCCGATCTGGATGCGCTGCATGTTCTCCACGAGGCTGGCCTTCGCACGCTCGGACCGGTCTGGAGCCGCCCGAACATCTTCGCCTACGGCGTTCCCTTCCGCTTCCCGTCGACACCGGATATCGGCCCCGGCCTCACCGATGCCGGAAAACGGCTGGTAAAGACCTGCAACGAATTGAAGATCATGGTCGACCTGTCGCACATGAACGAACAGGGTTTCTGGGACATCGCGAAGATTTCGGACGCACCGCTGGTGGCGTCCCATTCCAACACCTATGCGCTGTGCAACCACAGCCGCAACCTGACGGACCGCCAGCTGGACGCGATCCGCGACACAGGCGGTCTTGCCGGCATCAATTTCGGCGTTCTGTTCCTGCGACAGGACGGCGTGAAGAACCCGGCTACCGATCTTGGCGAACTGGTCCGCCATGTCGACTATATCGTCAACCGCATCGGCATCGATCACGTCGCACTCGGCTCGGATTTCGACGGCACCACCATTCCAGCAGCCATGAAGGATGCGGCCGATCTGCAATTGCTGGTCACAGCCCTGCGCAACGGCGGTTATGACGACGCCGCACTCGCCAAGATCTGCTATGGCAACTGGGTACGCGTGCTGGAGAAAACGTGGGGCGCGTAACGCGCCCCGACTTTGGCATTCTCCCCGGACTTCCGTGCCGGAGACATGAAGCGGCAGGCCTCAGGCCTTTGCCGCTTTCTTTTTGCCCGTGGACCGAAACGCCAGCAGGCCTGCGACCAGACCAGCAATGGCCCATTTGATCGGCAGTACATCCGCCGTCTCGCTACGGATCGGCAGAACGGTCACTGTTCCCGGACGCGATTCATATCCGGCCTGCCCGCCGGCCTTCGCATCAGCGATCTGCTGCGGCGAGACAACCCATTCGGCGCCCCGCATCTTGTCATAAGCCATGTAGCCGCCGCCCACCAAAAGGGCTGCGATCAGCGAAATTACTATTCTTGTAGGCATGTTCATTTTGCATTTCCTTCAATTGAAAGAAGCGTTTAATCACATCAAACATCGCCTCCAAGCAATCGGAACGTTTAATTCACGGAGTTTTTGATCTAAAATTTGAACATCGCTCTTTTTGGTTGCATTTTTCATTTTAACGGCGAAAATCTCATTGGTTTGTCGCCAAACTTCACATCGACACGTCACGCATTTCTGCTAAGCAAATTTCCTCAACCGAAACGAATTAGCGACACAATCCTGTGGTTCGCCAACCAAGGGACTGGCGCTGGAAAAAGCAAATGGCAGACAAGAGCGAAATTATACAGACCGATATTACCGAATCCCCGGTTGAAAGCTTCTTTGCCAGAAACCGGCCCTATCTGACGGCCATCGCCATTACGCTCATCTTCGTGATGATGACGTTTGCGATTTACCGCCTCACATCCGAAGTGCGATACGATGATGTGATCGCAGCCCTTCTGGACACTTCGCTTCCGGCCATTCTTCTTGCAATGGTCTTTACGGCGCTGAGCTTCCTGTCGCTGATTTTCTATGACGCCAACGCGATCGAATATGTCGGAAAAAAGGTGCGCTTCCCGTCCATGGCGGCCACCGCTTTTGCCGCTTACGCCATCGGCAACACTGCTGGATTTGGCCCCTTGAGCGGCGGCGCCATACGCTTTCGCGCCTATTCCAGGCTGGGACTTTCGCCGGGTGACATCGCCCGTGTCATCGCCTTCGTCACGCTGTCCTTCGGGCTGGGGCTTTTGTCTGTCAGCGCCCTTTCGACCTTCATCGTCGCACCACGCATCGCGGCCATCATCGGTCTCGACCCGACTGTTCTAAGGGGCGGAGCGCTCGCCGTCATTGCCGTTCTCGTTACCACCGCCTACGTCGGCCGCAACGGCAAGGCGATCCGGCTCGGCAAATGGCGACTGCGCCTTCCCGACAGCCGCACCTCCTCGCGCCAGTTCCTCGTCTCCGCCTTTGATATCGCCGCCTCCGCCTCCGTGCTTTACGTGCTCCTGCCCGAGACGCATCTCGGCTGGCCGACATTCTTCGCGATCTATGCCACCGCCGTTGGCCTTGGCGTTCTCAGCCACGTTCCCGCCGGTCTCGGTGTGTTCGAAACGGTCATGGTAGCCGGGCTCGGCAACGCGATCAGCGTCGATCAGCTGCTCGGAAGCCTCGTTCTTTATCGCGTCATCTATCACGTCCTGCCGCTGGTTGTTGCCATTCTGGTGATGATCGTTTCCGAAATGAAGCAGTTCGCGGCCAAGCCGGTGGTCTCCGATATCAGCCAGCTTGCCGTGCGGCTGGCGCCACCGCTGCTCTCCACCTTCGCGATCATTCTCGGCACCATGCTGATCTTTTCGAGCGTGACGCCGACGCCCGGCAGCAATCTGGATTTCCTGTCGAATTTCGTGCCACTGCCGATCATCGAGGCGGCGCACTTTCTGACGAGCATTCTCGGCCTTGGCCTCGTTGTCGCCTCCCGCGGCCTCGGGCAGCGGCTGGATGGGGCGTGGTGGATTGCCCTTGTCGCCGCATCGCTGGCGCTCATCCTGTCGCTGGTGAAGGCGATCGCCGTTTTCGAGGCAATCTTCCTCGGCATCTTCATCGCGGCGCTCGCCCTCAATATGCGCAGCTTCAACCGTCATGCCTCGCTGGTCAAACAGGCGCTGGGACCGAGCTGGCTCGCTGCTATGGCCGTCATCATCGCCGGCGCGGCAACGATCCTTCTGTTCGTCTACCGCGACACCGATTACAGCCACACATTGTGGTGGGAATTCGAGTTCTCCGAAGAAGCCCCGCGCGGTCTGCGCGCCCTCCTCGGCCTGGTGCTCGCTTCCTCCACCATTGCAATTTTCAGCCTGATGCGGCCCGTCACTTTCAAGCCGGATTCCATCCAGCCGGAAGACGTTGAACGTGCAACTGACATCGTCATGCAGCAGGATTCGGCCGACGCCAATCTGGTGCGCATGGGCGACAAGCATGTGATGTTCTCGGAAAGCGGCAGCGCCTTCATCATGTACGGCATTCAGGGCCGGTCATGGATAGCCTTCGCCGATCCCGTCGGCAACGAGGAGGATTTTCCCGATCTGGTCTGGCAATTCGTGGAATCCGCCCGTTCGGCGGGTGCGCGCGCCGCCTTCTACCAGATTTCGCCCTTCCTCCTGTCCCATTGCGCCGATGCGGGCCTGCGTGCCTTCAAGCTTGGCGAACTGGCACTGGTCGATCTTACCGCGTTCGAATTGAAGGGCGGCAAGCTCGCGACCCTTCGCCAGTCACTGAGCCGCGGCGCCCGCGACGGGCTGACCTTCGAAGTTGTCAAGCAATCGCATGTTGCCGATATTCTGGATGATCTCAAGCAGGTCTCGGATGGCTGGCTCACCCACCACAATACAAGGGAAAAGCGATTTTCTCTTGGTGCGTTCGAGCCCAACTACATTCTCTCCCAGCCCGTCGCCGTGCTGCGCAAGGATGGCAAGATCACCGCCTTCGCCAATCTGATGGTGACGGACACCAAAAAGGAAGCCACCGTCGATCTCATGCGCTTTTCACCGGATGCACCGCGCGGCTCGATGGATTTCCTCTTCGTCAGCATCATGCAGCATCTACGCGAGGCGGGATATGAGAGCTTCAATCTCGGCATGGCACCCATGTCCGGCATGTCGAAGCGCGATGCGGCACCGGTCTGGGACCGCATTGGCAGCACGCTTTTCGAACATGGCGAACGTTTCTACAACTTTAAGGGCCTTCGTGCGTTCAAGACGAAGTTCCACCCGAAATGGGAACCGCGTTACCTCGCCGTACAAAATGGCGCAGACGCCGCTCTGGCGCTGATGGACGCGACGGTTCTGATCAGTGGCGGTGTCAGAGGAGTGATCGGAAAATGAGAAAATACAGCATGCTGAAGGCAGCCCTTGCCGCCTCCGCCCTGTTCCTCTCCCCATTGTTTGCTTCCAGTGCCGCCTTTTCGCAGGATAAGCCAGCCTATGACACCGGCATGATTCCCGCCGAGCACATCATGGTGCCGGATGGTGAAATTCTCGCCAGCGTCTTCCTGATTTCCGATGCGGACGGATGGACCGGCACCGACGACGAACGCGCCAAAGCACTGGTGGAAAAGGGTGCCGCGGTGGTCGGCATCGATTTCAAGGAATATCTGAAGGCACTCGAGGCCGATGATGACGAGTGTATCTATATGATCTCGGACATCGAGTCGCTGTCGCAGCAGATCCAGCGCACCGCCGGGACGGCCAGCTATCGCCAGCCTATCCTCACCGGCATCGGCAAGGGCGGAACGCTGGCGCTCGCCATGATCGCGCAAAGCCCGGTCTCCACCGTTCAGGAAGCCATCGCGGTCGACCCCAAGGCTGGCCTGCCGCTTGAGAAGATACTCTGCACCCCCGCCACCAAGGACAAGGTGGACGGTGAAACGGTTTATGGCCTGACCGATGGCCCGCTGCCAGCTCCTGTCAGCGTGCTGTTCACGCCCGATGCGGATCAGAAGGGCCGCGACCACGTTAACGCCCTGGTGAAGCTTCATCCCGATATCGAAGTGACTGATGTGACAGGCAAGGCGGATGAGATTTTGTCCCAGACCCTGTCCGACAAGGTCGATGCGGCGGGCGACACCAGCAGCCCGCTAGGCCTGCCGATCACGGTCCTCGAAACGAGCCCGGCGATGGACACCATGGCGGTGATCTATTCCGGTGACGGCGGCTGGCGCGATCTGGACGAGGAAGTCGGCGGCGCGCTGCAAAAGCAGGGGATACCTGTGATCGGCGTCGATGCCCTGCGTTACTTCTGGAAAGAAAAACAACCGCAGGAAGTGGCCAATGACCTTGCGCGCATCATCGACACCTACCGCAAGGAATGGAAGGTTCGGAACGTCGTGCTGATCGGCTATTCCTTTGGCGCTGATATCATTCCCGCCACCTATAATCTCCTGCCCGAACGCGCGAAATCCCATGTCGTGCAGCTGACGCTGCTTGGACTTTCGACCGAAGTCGATTTCGAGATTTCCGTCCAGGGCTGGCTCGGCGTTGCCGGCGAAGGCAAGGGCGGCAAGACCATCGACGACATCGTCAAGATCGATCCGAAGCTGGTGCAATGCGTCTATGGCACGGAGGAAGAGGATGAAGACCCCTGCCCCGGCCTGAAGGCAAAGGGCGTGGAGACGGTCGGCATCGAAGGTGGCCACCATTTCGATGAGGACTATGAGGGGCTTGCCAAGCGCATCGTGACCTCCCTGAAAACCCGGCTACCGAAATAGGCTGTCGCAACCTCTGCGGCTTCGGGAGAATTCCCGAAGCCCATACTTCCATCAGAATTCAATCACCCGAAGCGCCGCCGGCAGGATGTCGGCTCCCCGACTTGCCGATCTCGGCTCGCAAACCTTCCTTGAAGGTTCCACGCATCACGGCCATACTTGCGGAATCGATTAAACTATTATTCAAAAGAAATATGCTGGCAGCGGATATCCATGGCATTTCCGCAACCATGCTTCTGTTGATTGCCAATCATAGATTTTATATTTCCCGACCGGTTCAGGGGCCGCCGCATGCTCGCACGAAAGACCAAAACTCCAGTTCTCGTGGAACGCATCGACCAGTTCGTCGGTCGGGTCAGGGAGGCGATGAAAAGCAGCGAGACGTTGCGAAACAAAAAAATCCGCGATCTTTGGGACGCAGAGGTCCGCTACCATTTCGACAATGGCCGCACGGAAAAGACGCTCGAACTTTACATCATGAAATATCGCTATGCCCTGAAGGCCGAATTTGGCGCAAAGAGCACCCCGCTTGCCATCTGCAACATGAAAAAGCTGCGGGAGCGGCTGAAGACCTATATAGAGCGGGCCGACTATCCGAAAACCGGCGTGGCGACCTCCATTGTCGAAAAGATCGAACGGGCGGAGTTCAACACCGCCGGCCGCAAGCCGACAGTGCTTTTGCGGATCGCGGATTTTATTGCAGCGATGAACGGCCTGGGCTCGAAAGAAGAGATGCAGGCCTTGTGGGACGCCGAAATCGCCGTCATGAAGGGCCGCGCCCAGACGACGATCATTTCCTACATCACCAAATATCGTAACGCCATCCGCGAAGCCTTCGGTGACGACCATCCGATGCTGAAGATCGCCACCGGCGATGCAGCGATGTACGACGATGCGCGCCGGGTCAAGATGGAGAAGATCGCCAACAAGCACGGCGCGCTCATCACATTCGAGAATTACCGGCAGGTGCTGAAGATCTGCGAGGATTGTCTCAAGTCCAGCGATCCGCTGATGATCGGCATCGGCCTGATCGGCATGACGGGGCGACGCCCCTACGAGGTCTTTACGCAGGCCGAGTTTTCACCCGCCCCATATGGCAAGGGCGTTTCCAAATGGAGCATCCTGTTTAACGGCCAGGCCAAGACGAAGCAGGGCGAAGGAACGAAATTCGGGATTACCTACGAGATCCCGGTCCTTGCACGCTCCGCAACCATCCTGTCCGCCTACCAGCGCCTGCGCGAAAGCGGGCAGGGAAAATTGTGGCACGGCATGTCGATCGACGATTTTTCATCGGAAACCCGCCTGCTGCTTCGGGACACGGTTTTTAATCTGTTCGAGGACCTCTGGCCGAAGGAAGAACTGCCCAAGCCCTATGGCTTGCGGCACCTTTATGCGGAGGTGGCGTATCACAATTTCGCGCCGCCCCATGTCACCAAGAACAGCTATTTCGCGGCCATCCTTGGACACAATAATAACGACCTCGAAACCTCGCTGTCCTACATGACCTACACGCTGCCGGAAGACCGCGACGATGCATTGGCGCGAGCTAAACGCACGAATGAGCGCACTTTGTTGCAGATGGCGACCATCGCCCCCGTCTCCCGCAAGAACCCGTAGCGGTACCCGAAACTACCCTAGAAAAAGCCTCTAATACGGCCTTGCCTCAGGATAGCGCTGAACACGCTGCCAGCGGTATTTTCGCATGTCTGTCCCAACAGCCCGGACAAATGTGCCGCCCTCAGCTTTTGCCAAGTCTTTCCCCTTTGTCTGCCGGCGTGGTGTTGGCTTTGGCGCTTGGGGCCGCCTCTGCCTGCACGCGATCTGAACGCAGCCACGCACCAAACAATCAATATAAATCTCAACTAATTTAATAATACAAAATATTTACTCTAAATATTACTTTTAATTATACAGCTACGCGCAAGACTATACTGCAACTATCCGCTTCATAACTGGTTCACGCACAGATTTTGCCATAGTTTTTTCGGAGACACATGGTGCTGCCCGCATATACGACTTACGCTCTTTACAATCGTGATATGGAATTGTCGCTGAAACGCGTCGCGAACGACCCCGTCGTATCGCGCGACGCCAAATATTATGCGGATAATATCGGCAAGGTCAAAAACCTCGACGCGTTCCTGAAGGATTTCCGGCTCTATTCCTACGCCATGAAGGCACATGGACTGGAGGAAATGATCTATGCCACCGCCTTCATGAAGAAGGTGCTGGAAAGCAATCTCAACGATCCGAACAGCTTCGCCAACAAACTGAAGGATACGCGATACCGCGACTTCGCTGCTTCTTTCGATTTCGGCACGATCAAAGCGGAAAAATCGGTTCAGACAAAATCCCAGCAGGACCGGTTGATTGCCACCTATCACGCTACGATCGAACAGGAAGGCGCCGAATTAAAGGAAGAGACCCGTTTTTACAACATGGCCATCGAGAAGGTCGGGCATGTCGACGATATCTTCAAGAACACGCGGCTTCGGGATTATATCTTCAAATCCTTCGGCATCGACCCCGAGACCTTCAGCTACAAGCACGTCAAAAACGTTCTGACGAGCGATATCAGCAATGCCGATAGCTACATCAACAAGACCTACAAGTCATTGATCCCGGAGTGGAAGGCAAAGGCGGCCGATCTGCGCATAGAACGTGCAGGCGTCGCGTCCACCGACAAACCGGCGCTCGCAAAGATCGACTACCTGATCAGCCAATATAACAAGCGTATCAACGATGCCAACAAACTGTTCGAGATGGCGGCCGCGTTTAATTTCCGGGACGACGGCCGCGTAGATGACGGCATGCCGGCGCAGACGGCTGCGCAGAGGCGACTGATTAACGAAACCTACGTTCTTTCAAATCCCCGCCTGACGCAGGCCGGAGCTGTTCTCAACCGCGAGTATTTCGCGGACAAGATAAAAACCATCACCGAGGCCAGCCAGATGACGCAGTTTGCGCGCCTGAGAACGATGCTCATCGTCAGCTTCAATCTGACCGACAATGATGAGACGGACAAGAAAATCGGCTGGGCCGTCTTGCAGGATCCGAATGATCCGAAAAGCCCTATCCATAAGGAGAAGGACAAAGGTCTTGTCGATCTGGCACGCGCCTTCAATTTCGGTGCGGACGGCAAGATCAAGACCGGCAAGGTAGCGCAGACCGCCGAACAGCTCAACACCATGATGAACCTCTACTTCAGCCGTTACGATGACAAGGACGAAGCAGCGGACGAAAAGGCAATCAAGAACTACCAGCGCTACATCGGCCTGACGAAAAATCTCGAGGATTTTCTGTCGAACGCGCAGGGCGCGGTCATCATTCGAAACTTCGCCCTGAAGGCCTTCGATATTACCGCTGAAGAAGCCTCGTCCTTCACGCTGAAACGGGTATTTACCAGCGATCTGTCAGACCCGAAAAGTTACGTTTATACTTTGAAAGACGAGCGTTTCGTGCGGCTGGCCAAGGCTTTCAACTTTGATGCCGAGGGCAAGATCGGCTCACCCCGGCTCGCCCAGTCGGAAAACGAGATCACCCGAATATCACGAAATTATCTGAAGGAAGTTAGCCGTTGGGACAAGGACAAAAAGGTCAGGGAGAAAGGCGAAAAGGAGGTCACCTATTATCGCCAGAAAATGGAAACGATTGAAACCGTCGATCAATTGCTCTCCGACCGCCGCCTTCTCGATTTTATGCTGATTGCGCAGCGTATCGACCCCAAAACGGTCACCACCGACTACCTCAAGAAGATCTTCAAGTCCGACCTCAAGGAC
Source organism: Agrobacterium sp. 16-2014-1-2a (assembly GCF_053522705.1). Classification (NCBI taxonomy): domain Bacteria; kingdom Pseudomonadati; phylum Pseudomonadota; class Alphaproteobacteria; order Hyphomicrobiales; family Rhizobiaceae; genus Agrobacterium; species Agrobacterium sp. 16-2014-1-2a. Next base: position 47,081 of record NZ_JBNWBX010000002.1, on the reverse strand, counting down.
CCCAAAAGTTTCGCCAATACCGAAAAAGATGCCCGCTTCCGCGCACTTGCCGGCTCCTTCAATTTCGACGCCAAGGGGAATATCGTCGCGAAAGCCGGCCAGAGCGTGCAGAACACCCGCAGCCTCATGCAAACACGCGACAAATATGTTCGGCAGACGCTGGAACAGCGGGTCGGCGAAGAAAATTCCGGCGTTCGCCTTGCGCTCTATTTCAAGCGCATGGCTGCCAGCATTTCCAATCCCTACGACATACTCGCCGACAATGCGCTTGCGGAGTTCACCCGCACCGCCCTTGGAATTCCCGCAGAAACCGCAAACTCCAAGGTGGATGCGCAGGCAAAGATGATCGAGAAGAAGCTGAAGATAAAAGACCTGCAGGACCCCAAGAAGGTCGAAAAACTGGTCAATCGCTTTTTGCTGACATTCGAAGCGAACAACGCAACGTCGGATCCGCGTCTCGCTCTATTCGGCAGCGGCAGCACGTCCATCAGCGGCAATACACTCGCGACGTTGGGGCAACTCCGCAGCCGCCGCAGAGGTTAGACCATCCATAAGTGCTGGCCGCAGGTTTTGCCCTGCGGCCAACATCATCTTAGTCAAACCCGCCCGTCGCCTGAAGTGCGGTAGAGCAGGGTCAATACGGTCAAAGCCAGCCCGACCAGCGCGACCGAGCCGAAAATGTAGAAGTTCCACTCCGGAGCGAGGCCCCGTTGCAGCACGAGACCGCCGATCATCGGACCGGCGATGCCGCCCAGCCGCCCGACGGCCAGGGAAAAGCCAAGACCCGTACCGCGAATATGGACAGGATAAAGCCGCCCGACCAGAACGTTGGCAAGAATCTGGGTTCCAATCGTTCCCGCACCCGCAAGGGCAACGAAGAGATAGAGCAACGGCCCCTTGTTTACCGTCAACGCCCAGATCGAGGCCGCACCAATGGCAAAAAGGACGGCCACAACCACTTTAACGTTACCCTTGTCGGCGAAACGCCCGCCGATGAGAATGCCAATTGCGGCTCCGACATTGAGCATGATGGAAAAGCTGAGCGCCGAACTGATGTCGTAGCCCATCTTGTTCATGATGGTGGGCAGCCAGTTGACCATGCCGAAGGTCAGCAGAAGCGAGCAAAAGTGAATGCCCCAGGCATTCAGCGTCGAAAGCAGCCGGCCTTCCGAGAAGAGGGCGCCCACGCCGCCCTTTTGGATCTTGGCATGCGGCGTAATGCGTTGCAGGCCGTAAGTGTCGCAAATCCCGTCTGCCTCTGCCTGCCGGCCCTTGCTTGCCAGCCATTCCGGCGATTCCGGCAGGAACCGCATGAAGATCGGCAGAAGAATAAGCGGCAGGCCGCCGATCAGCATCAATGGCCGCCAGCCATAGCTCTCCAGAAGCAAAATACCCATGAGGCCGGAAATGATGCCGCCGATAAGATAACCGAGGAAGGAAAGGGAATTTGCCTGCGCCCTGCGCTTGGGCGGCGAGAACTCCAGCACCAGCGCCGTCACCGTCGGCAAGAGCGCGCCAAGGCCGAGACCGGCGAAGAAGCGCGTGATTTCGAAAGCAAGAAAGTTCGGCGTCATGGCCGAGGCAATCATCATCGCTGAAAATCCGGCAAGGCTGATGAGAACGACCTTCCGGCGGCCGATACGGTCCGCCATGGTGCCGGCAAACAGCGCGCCGAGCAGCATACCCACCAACGTCAAGGCGGCAGCGCGCCCGACCATGGCCGGATTGAGCGCCCATGCGCCTTCTTTCAGCAACGCCGGTGCAACCGCGCCGTAAACGACAAGATCGTAACCGTCGAACATGATCATCAGGCCGCATGTCGCGATGACGCCAGCCGGGTTCTTCGTCCGCACCGAGGCGGCGCTCATATAGTTCGTGGACATATTCCTCCCTTTCACGCATGAACGCGCCACCCGGAATGGATCGACGTCTTCCCGTTCCTGCGATTGCTCCCTGGGTGCCCGGCTTGCTCCACCCTGATGTGCGTCTCGCTCCTGTCAAGACACATATCGCCGGTATCACCCGCCTTCGATTAAATGTTGCGTTTGCAAAAATTGCAATTGAAATATTAACAATCGCCAACAGCCATTGCAGGCGTGAATTTCAGTCGCCTTGCAGCCCGGAAATCCTCGACAAAGTCGGCGTCCAGTTCAAAATACGAATGCGGTTATAGACGCCGTGGATGACAAAAGGGTCGGCGTCGCTAAAAGCCATGACGTCCTCGATACAGCGGGCTTCAGCAATGATGAGTGCCGCGGCAGACCCTCCGCTTTCCGCCTGCATCGGGCCGGATGCGAGAATTCTGAATCCTTCCGGCACGCCATCTTCGTTGCGCAAATGAGCCTTGTGGGCACTCATCTGCGCCAACCTTTGCTCAGCGGCAGCGGGATCACTTTCCGCAAAACGCACATAGAGCCGGGGACGGTCGCTACCGACGGTCATCGGGCGAGCACGAAATCGTGGTCCACCGACCAGAACCAGCCGTTGGCGAACCCCAGCTCCTGCGCCCTCTGCGCATCCTCCACCCGCTGAAAATCGGCCAGCAGGCTTTCCTTCACACCGAAAACCGCATCCGAACGAATGTAAGGATCATCAGGGTCGAAAATATGCGTGACGAGCGTGGTGAAGCCTTCTGCCGAAACGATGTAGTGCAGATGCGCTGGTCGGTAGGGATGACGCCCCATGGCCCGCAGAAGCTGCCCCACGGGGCCATCATCCGGTATCGGGTAATATTTCGGCTTCGCCGCCCGGAACCAGTAGCGTCCGTCCTCACCGGTGACGAATACGCCACGCAGGTTGAAATCGGGCTGAATGCCCTTCTGCTGCACATCGTAGAAACCTTCGTCATTGGCCTGCCAGACGTCAATGCGGGCGCCTGCGACCGGCACTCCGTCGGTGTCGAGAATGCGGCCGGTTACCAGCATGTCCTCGCCCTTGCCGTCGAGGCAGATATTGGCGCCCATCGGCATCTCAGGCGCATCGGCCACATGAAAAGGCCCGAGAACGGTGGATTCCGACGCGCCGCTCGGCTTGCGGTGGTTGATCGCATCGACCAGCATGGAAACGCCGAGAATATCGGAAAAAAGGATCCACTCCTGCCGCCATTCATTGCAGATCTGGCCGACCTCGGTCAGAAAATGGATCGCCTTCATCCATTCCTCTTCAGTCGGCTCAATCTCTTTCACCGCCTCGTGAAGCTTGCGGGTGACGACCGCCATGATCTCCTTGAGACGCGGATCGTCACAATCGCGCATACGGGCAATCACGGTTTCGGCCGAACGTTCCTCGACGAAATAGCCGTCGTCACCGGTTGTTTTCATGTCCATAATGTCCTCCTCCCATCATTGCCGCTCCCTGCTTGCCGGATCACTCCGGCCTTGCGCCCTCGAAGGCGCGTTGCAACAGGGCGCGGATCGCGGTTTTTTCAACTGGCCGCGGGCACCAGTAAGGATTGGCAGTCGCAAGCTCGGCCATAGCGTCGAGATCTTCCCCGGCAACACCGAGTGCTGCAAGGCTTGCCGGCGCGCCGAGCCGGGCGGCAAAATCGTAAAGACCCGTCCCTGCCCTGCCACCGACAAGTGCGGCCAGCGGCGCAAGCTGGTCCGGCACCGCCTGTTCCACACAAGCGATGGTATGCGGCAGAAGCACCGCATGGGTTTCCGCATGCGGCAAATCCAGACTGCCGCCCAGCGTATGGCAAAGCTTGTGATGCAGCGACATGCCAACAGCGCCAAGCACCGTGCCACACAGCCACGCGCCGTAAAGTGCCGTTTCGCGCGCCTTGGCATCTTGCGGCTCCATCCTCACACCGGGAAGCGCCTCGATCATCGCCCGCAACCCTTCCACCGCCATCATACTGGCGATGGGATTGCGATCCCGAGCATAAAGCGCCTCTGCCGCATGGGCCATGGCGTTTAGCCCGCTGGTCATGCTGATGCCAACAGGTAATCCAAGTGTCAGCTCGGCATCGTAAATCACGACTTCCGGCAGGATTTCCGGACCGCGCAGGGTGGTCTTCACGCCATTTTCCGTCTGGCCAAGAATGGGCGTCACCTCAGAGCCGGCATAGGTCGTTGGAATGACGATCTGGGGCGCATCGGTGCGCAAGGCAATGGCCTTGCCAAGACCGGTGGTAGAGCCGCCGCCGAGCGAAACGACGCAATCGGCACCGGCAGCGCGATAGGCCTCGACCGCCCGTTTCGTCACCTCGACCGGCGTGTGCATGGCCGCATCGGAAAAAACACCGGCAGCCAATGGGCCAAGCCGGGCGGCCAAAGCCTCCGCATCGCCCTTCTGGTGGGGTGTGGAAAGCACCAACGCCCGTGACAGCCCGAGGCGACGGATTTCCTCCGCCACCCCCACGGAGCTACCCGTGCCAAAGACGATGCGGGCCGGGGCCGTCGTATAGACGAACGGCTGCATGGCTCAGGCTCCGTCGAGCTTGAACAGGCGGCGCGCATTGGTGCGGCCGATCTTTACCCGGTCGGCCTCGGCAATGCTCGTCGCATTGAACCAGTCGGAGGCATGATCGATGTTCTCGAAGGGCCAGTCGGTGGAGAACAGGATGCGGTCGGCACCGATTTCCAGAATGGCATCGATCAGGGTCTGGGTGCGGAAATTGCCAGAGGTGGTGATGTGGAAATTCTCGTTGAAATAATCCATGAAACGGCGCTTGGCCGGATAGCGCGGCGGCAGCTTCACCCAGGCATTGCGGTGGTCGATGCGCCACATCATGTAGGGCAGGCCCTCGCCCATATGGCCAAGAATGATGTTGAGGCGCGGATGCTCATCGAACAGGCCTGATGCCATGAGGCGCAGCGCGTGAACCGCCGTTTCCTGCGCAAACGCCCAGGTGGGGCCAAGCAGCCAGGGGTGGCCGTCATAGATGCGGGAATCCTGCGGTAGCGGATTGCGCGGATGCAGATAGAAAGGCACATCAAGCTTTTCCACCTCGCCCCAGAATGGACGATATTGCGGCAGGTCGTAATAAAGCGGTGTCTGGCCATCGCCCTCCTGGCTGAAGCCGTTGACGAGTGCGCCGACGAAACCGAGGTCGTTGACGCAGCGTTGAAGCTCCTCGGTCGCCGCATCCGGGTCCTGCAACGGCAGGGCTGCGAAGGCGAGGAAGCGGTCCGGCCGCTTTGCGCATTCTTCAGCCAGGACGTCATTGGCGCGGCGCGCAATCTCGATCGCCTTCTTCTTGTCGGGAATAGCCTGCACCGCCGGCGCATTCAGCGACAGGATCATGGTTTCGATGCCATGCGCATCCATCAGCTTCAGGCGCGTATCCTGAATGTCGAGCAGGCGATGCTGCAGTTCCTTCCAGTAATCACCGGGCACGAACCCGGCCGAATCCTGAAGTGTTTCCGGGATTGCGAAATGCTCTTCGAGAGCGACCTTGCCTTGCATGTTATTTCCTCCGAAAATCGCTGTTCACTTGCCGCCACATGTGCGGTCAATATTGGCCCTTGGGTTCCAGGCCGAGCATGCTCTGGCCGATCATGGTGCCCACGGCATCCCAGTTCATGCTGATATGGCGGCCCACCGCATTCGCATCCCGCCAGGCCCGCTGGACCGGATTGGAAAGATCGAGCCCGACACCGCCGGTGGAATCGTTGAGTGCCTGCACGGCGCGTAGCGCCAGAGAGACCGAAAAGGACTGGCCGCGACGGCTCAATAGCCGGTCGTCCACCGAAAATTCCGCCCGCCCTTCAAGCCTTGCCTGTGAGAGTGCCTGAGCCCGCGCAACGTCGCGCAACAGGATTTCACAAGCGGCATCCACGCTCGCAGCTGCTTCCGCGACACGCAGCTGGATGGTTGGAAATTCCGCCATGCGGTTATTGCCGCCCGCCACCGCACCGCGCGTCACGCGGCCACCGACATGATCGACATAGGCTGCCAGGGCACCCTTGGCTGCGCCGACGCCAGCCGAGGCGAGACAGGAAGGAATGCCTGTAAGAAGCGGCATGTTGAAGAGACCTTCCTGCGCATAAAACCGCCCGCCCGGCGTGTGGCCGCTGGTCGCGTCCGGAAAGGTCAGAACCCGATGTTTGGGAACAAAGACATCATCGAGAACCAGCGTCTTGGAACCCGTGCCGGCCAGTCCGACCACATGCCACGTGTCTTCAATGGAATATTGGCTTGCAGGCACGAGAAGGAAGGCCGGAACCGGCCTGCCTTCGCCCTGCGGCGGCAGGATGGCGGCGCAGAGAGACCATTGGGCATTCTCGCAGCCCGAGGCAAAGGCCCATTTGCCGCTCAGGCGGTAACCGCCGTCAGCGGCCTCCGCCATCTTTACCGGCGCATAGGAACCACACAGAAGCGCGTCAGGGTTTTCGCCCCAGACATCCGCCTGCGCCTCCTCTGGAAACATCGCCAGCAGCCATTGATGGGCGGAAAGCAGGCCGGCAACCCAGCCTGTCGACGCGCAGGCCGCCGAAAGCTCGATATTGGCTTCGACAAGCTCGGCAAATTCACCGCCCTGCCCGCCGAAGGCCCGCGGTTTGACGACATCGAAATAGCCGATGCCGCGCAGCGCCGCGATATGACTGGCGGGAACGCGGCGCGCCTCCTCTGTTTGTCGGGCGCTGGACCGGAAAAGATCCGCTACACCGGCAACGCGACTGACGAGGCGGACATGCGGGTTCGTTTGCGCCGGCTGCGGCGCATGGCTCATATCGTTCATGATTGTCTCCTCCGAGAATAGTCTAGCCGGGAAATATCAGGCGGACAGGCCTGCCGGGCTTGCGGCGCAATATTGGGCATTTTCGTAAAGCAGCGGTCGTGTCGTCTCGCTTACATCGGCCGACACCACCTGTCCGATAAACACCGTATGCGTTCCATATGGCATTGCCGCGACACGGCGGCAGGCGATCGCGGCATGGGCCGTGGGCAGATAAAGAACACCGTTGTCATGACGCTGCCACTCGCCGTTGCGGAAACGCTCCTCCGGCGAAACCTTGCCGCTGAAAGCATCAGACAAGGCAATCTGGTCCTGCGTCAGCACATTCACGATGAAATCGGGCCGGCAGAGCAGCAATTCGTGCAGAAACGTGCGGTTGTTCAGGCAAACCAGAAGAGAGGGCGGCTCCATCGAAACCGAGGTGACGGCGGTAACCGTCATGCCGTGATCGCGCTGATCACCCGTGGCACAGGCAGTGATGACCGTCACGGTCGCCGGAAAACGGCGCATCGTCGTGCGGAAATTCTGGCCGACGCCTTCAGGCGCAAGATTGTTCAGGCCAAACAGTGCTGATGTCATGAGATCCTCCCAAATCCTGCATTCTTAAATATTTTCATTTGCAACCTTTGTCAATGCAAATGTTTTATGGCGGGGGAAGCTGCGATATGGCCTCGCCGTCCCCGGTCTTCTGGAGCGAAACTATTGAAACTGATAGATTATGCCGGTACAGCCGATGGGTGCGCCACGTCACCCGCGCACGTGGTTCTCAAAACGGGGTTTTGCTTGTGTCTTATCAGTTCACTGACTCGGTACCCTACCTGCTCAACTGGGTAGGTGTTCGGCTTGGAGAGCGCTTCTCACTGAGGCTGGCATCCTATGACATCACCCTGCCGATGTATCGTGTGCTGGCAACGCTGAGACAACAGGAAAGCAAAACGCTGACCGAGCTTTCAGACCTCGTGTCGGTGGAGATTTCCACGCTCTCCCGGCTTGTTGGCCTGCTCGTCAGGCGCAACCTCGTCAGCCGCGAGCGACCGGTCGACAATGCGCGGATCGTGCGCATCACGCTGACGCCAAAGGGTGAAGAACTTGCCGAGGAACTGATGCCCATCGCCGCCATGTTCGAAAAGACCGCGATCGAAGGCCTCGACCCGGCCGAAGTGAAACTTTTCAAAAGCATCCTGCGCCACATCGGCCGCAACATTGCCGGTCTCTGATCCCCCAAGGATCCGCTGACCCGTCACGACCTTCGCGTGCAATGTACTTGTAATGGCTGGTTCCTATCCCTGTGGCAACTCACCACAGCGGAGGAAAATTGCCTATGTCCGAGAGATTGTCACCCGCCTACCTGACAACGCTCGCCCTTGTCACAGCATCGATCCTGGTTTCGGCCTGCGCCTCGACAGTCATGAAAAGCTACATCGGCGCGCCCATCACCAGCGTGATGCTGGACTATGGGCTGCCGGACAATATCTATAGCCTTGGCGGTGGACAGCAGGCCTACCAGTGGCGGAAGAACAAGACACAGGCTGTCGCCGGATCATCGAGTGGCGAAGTGCGGACAACACGGCGCGGAGAGCGTTACGAAGTGTCCGAGACGCCGGGTTATGTCGAGCGCATAGACTGCTTCTACACTTTCTACACACGCAATTCCGGCGGCGAATGGTATGTCACGAGCTTCCGGCAACCGTCACTCGAATGCGAGTGATCGTTTCCGGATTTCAAACTCCGCCCTCCCAGATTTTTGACCGCCGCTTTGATGCTCGAAGCGGCGGTTTTCGTTGGAACGTTCTCCCTGGGATTTCTCATCGGATGGGCCGGTCAGACGCGGTGGTTCAGGCCAGCCTTGATGACGTGATCATTTAGATCGGTCTTCGACCTGCCGCTCGCCAAACTTGGCCAACAGGCCGCCGCCAAAGCCGGGGAAACGTCCCTGATCGCTTACAATCCCGTCAGCTAGACACTGTCAGCCGCAGCACCTTTCGAAGCCACCGAGCGAATTTCCAGCCGGACGCAAAAACCGGGATTGAGGTCGAGGAAGACAACGCGTCCGCAATGGATCTCTGCCGCCTTCTGGACTAGGTTCAACCCGAGGCCTGCTCCTGGCGAGTTCGTATTGACGCGGTGAAACGGCTCGAATACCTGCTCGCGCTCCGAGACGGGGATGCCCGGCCCTTCATCGCAAACGTCAATGAAGCCCGCAGCACCGACCCGGATCGTGATAGCACCCTTGCCGCCGCCATGATCGATTGCGTTGCGGACGAGATTGACGACCGCCATCTCGATGATCGAAGTCTGGACCGTGAATACGGCCTCTCCTTCACTTGGCTCGAAATCGAACTCGTAACCGGCATCCATCGCAATCGGCGCGAGATCGGTCGCGATGCGCTCGACAAGGATGTTCAGGTCCTGCCGCTCGGCGGGTAATTCCACCACGCCGACTGCCTGCATCTCCAGCAACTGGTGCGCAACGCGTGTGAGGCGATCGATATCGGCCCGGAGTTGTCGGCTCAGCGGGTCATCGGGCAAAAGATCGGCCCTGATCCGCGCGATTGCAATCGGCGTTCTCAACTCATGCGCGGCATCGGCAAGAAAGCGGTTACGGCGATTATATCCCTCATCCAGCTTGGAAAGCGCGACGTTGAAGGCATTTACCAGGGGAATGATTTCGCTGGGCACCTTGGAACGATTGATACGGGCAGACCGGTTCTCGAAATTGATGGATTGCGCCTGGCTGACCGTTTCCATGAGGCCGCCAAGTGAACGGCCGACCGCCCTCGGGGTCACGATCAATGTCGCGATACCAGTCAGGATCAGCATGGGCACGACGGCGATAAGAATGACGAAGCCCACACCCGGCAAGACAGTAAGCCAGCGGATTTCGCCGTTGGCATCTTTTTCCAGATCTAACTGCATACTGATCCATAGGCTGAGGCCGTCATTCGGGATGCCTTTTTCCGTCCCGGCAATGAATTGCAGCCGCCCGGCAGGCGTATCGCGGTTTTCCATGGTGGCCCGGACTGTTTCCCCCGCTTCCAGACGCGCCCTTTCGATGCTTGACGGAAAAACTGCCGCCAAAGCCGGTACTGGGATTTCTCCATATCGCAGGACGATTTCATCGGCGTCCCGCACCAAGAACCAAAGATTCGGATAGCGCCGTTTCAGGTCGACCAATCCGGGCGTGGGCAGAACTTGCGCCCGGCCCTGCCCATCCTTTGTCACGCTTTCCGCAACGATGCGGACAGCCTCTTCATTGGCGCCCTCCAGCCGTGGATCAATGATCCAGATCCAGCCGACGAGGAGGATGACAAACAGAACGAGCAAGAACGCCTGCAAGGCGAAAAGACGCTTCATCAGCGCCCACCGCAGGGATCGGTTGCGCTCCTGCTTCATGTGTTCGCCCGGATGAGATAGCCGATGTTTCGCACGGCTCTTATCTCGACGGTGGCTTCGGCCTGCGCGAGCTTCTTCCTGATGCGGGAGATATGGGCGTCGAGAGCGTTGGATTCGATCTCATCATCCAGGTTGTAAACCGCTTCGACCAGATTGGAACGCGTCACGATGCGGTTCGGACGTCGCATCAGAGCCTCGAGCGCCAGATATTCTCGCCGCCGAAACTCGATGATGGCACCGGCAACCGTGACTTCATTGCTCTTCGGATCAATGCTCAGATTTCCGAAGCTCACATATTGGCTGGAGAGCGAAGGGCCGCGCCTGTACAGCGCCCGAAGGCGGGCAAGCAATTCCTCGATCGCAAAGGGCTTGGCGAGGTAATCATCCGCGCCGGCGTCAAGACCGTCAACGCGGTGATCGACACTTCCAAGCGCCGTCAGAACAAGGATCGGCACCGAATGCCTGGCTTTGCGAAGCGAAGACACAAGGTTCAACCCTTCACCATCCGGAAGGCGACGATCCAGAACCAGCACATCGTAAGAGCCGTCACGCGCCAGCGCGTCGGCATCGGCAATCGTCCTGACATGATCCGCAAGCACATCACACCGTCGCAGGGCTTCGAGCAGGGCCCGCGCCATTTCCGGTTCATCCTCGAGAAGCAGGATTCGCAATGACTTTTCCCCAAAGGTGAACTCTTGCCGTCCTCACCACTGGTCGGTGAATGTTACAGCTACATTGCAGGCAAGGAGCCGGACTATCCTTCTCTCACCGTCCTGCCAGACGCAAATCGACCGTCACACCTTGGATGCCTTATCCCGGCCTGTACCCATGTCTTGCATAAAAACGGTCAAGCTCGCGCTGCTGCGGCACCTCACCGGTGTAGATCGCAATATAGTCCGGGATCCTTTTCATGCGCACGGCCATATCTTCCTCCGACTGCATGGAGATATAGCCGATCTGCACGAGATAGGTGGTGCGGGCACGCACATCCGCCATATTTTCGGAATGGCCAAAACGCATGAACATGCGCGAAAGTGCATCCATTCTCGTCTGATCAGCCTTACGCACCTCGGCAAGAATATCATCGGACTGAAGAGCCCAACTGCGAACCGCAAATTCGAACCTGTTGTCGAAGAGGCCAGCATCCAGCCAGCAATCGAAGACATTCAGCATCGCTTCGGCCAGGGTCTCCGCATAGGCCTCCGACTGCCTGACGATGCTGCCGGTATTCTTTTCGCGCCAGCGGGAGACGAGTGCGGCCAGCAACTCCTCCCGATCTCGGAAGAACCAGTAGAAACTCGTGCGCGACAGACCGAGTTTTTTCGCCAACGGCAGGATTTTCACGGAATCCACGCCGGATTCGAGAAGTGCCTGGTAGGCGGCCTCAAGCCAGCCCTCCTGCGATCCGCGCCAACCGGTCTCGTTCAATGTCGCTTCCATGATGATTTCCTAGCAAATCGGTCTGGTCGCGACAAGGCGAATGTCCACTCATGTCGAATGCATAAACACAAGTGTTTTATTAATTGACACCTATGTACATTCCCGCTTAGCCTTCTCCCATAAACGTTCTCGGAGCACGGTCGCCATGTCGAATGACCCCCTTCTTCAGCCCTACCAGCTAAAGCATCTCACCCTGCGAAACCGCATCATCGTTACCTCGCATGAACCCGCCTATCCGGAGGACGGCATGCCGAAAGGGCGCTACCGCGCCTATACGCTCGAGCGGGCAAAGGGCGGCGTCGCCATGACGATGACGGCAGGCTCCGCAGCCGTCTCGAAAGACAGCCCGCCCGTCTTCAACAACCTCTTGGCCTACAAGGATGAAATCGTTCCGTGGATCAGGGAAATGACCGACGCCGTGCATGAAGAGGGTGCAGCGATCATGATCCAGCTGACGCATCTCGGCCGCCGCACGCGCTGGGACAAGGGCGACTGGCTGCCGGTGCTGGCACCATCCCACCAGCGGGAGGCCGCGCATCGCGCTTTCCCGAAGAAGATCGAGGATTGGGATATCGAGCGCATCATCAAGGACTTCGCCGACGCTGCGGAACGCATGAAGGCGGGCGGCATGGACGGGGTGGAGCTTGAAGCCTATGGCCATCTCATCGACCAGTTCGTCTCGCCGCTGACCAACGAGCTGGATGGCCCCTATGGCGGCTCGCTGGACAACCGCATGCGTTTCTGTTTCGACGTCTTCAGGGCGATGCGCGAACGTGTCGGCGACGATTTCATCCTCGGGGTTCGCTATACCGCCGACGAATGTCTTGAAGGCGGCACCGGAAAGGCGGAAGGCCTCGAAATCTCGCGCCGGTTGCGGGATAGCGGCCTGATCGACTATCTCAACGTTATCAGGGGCCATATCGACACCGATCCCGGCCTGACCGACGTCATTCCCATTCAAGGCATGGCGAACGCGCCGCATCTGGACTTCGCAGGCGAAATCCGCGCGGCAACCAGTTTCCCCACCTTCCACGCCGCCAAGATCCAGGATGTCGCCACCGCCAGATACGCCATCGCTTCCGGCAAGGTCGATATGGTCGGCATGACCCGCGCTCACATGACGGACCCGCATATTGTGCGCAAGATCATGGAAAAGCGGGAGGACGATATCAGGCCTTGCGTTGGTGCCAACTACTGTCTCGACCGCATCTATCAGGGCGGCCTCGCATTCTGCATTCACAATCCGGCGACAGGCCGCGAAGAAACGATGCCGCACGAAATTACCAAGGCGACGGAAAGCCTGAAGGTCGTGATCGTCGGCGCCGGTCCGGCCGGGCTGGAGGCCGCGCGTGTCTGTGCCGAACGCGGCCATGAGGTCGTCGTCTTCGAGGCCGCAAACGATCCGGGCGGCCAGATCCGCCTGACCGCGCAAAGCGAACGCCGCCGCGAAATGATCAGCATTATCGACTGGCGCATGAGCCAGTGCGAAAGGCTCGGCGTTACCTTTCACTTCAACAGCTGGGCGGAAGCGGACACGGTGCTCTCGGAAAGCCCAGATGTCGTCATCATCGCCACCGGCGGATTGCCGCACACCGATGTGCTTTCAAACGGCAATGATCTGGTCGTTTCCTCGTGGGATATCATTTCCGGCGACGTCAAGCCGGGAACGAATGTGCTGGTTTTCGACGATGCCGGCGACCATGCGGGCTTGCAGGCAGCAGAATTTCTCGCAAAGGCGGGCGCAAAAGTGGAGATCATGACCCCGGATCGCGCCTTCGCGCCGGAAGTCATGGCGATGAACCTCGTTCCTTACATGCGCTCACTGCAAAAACTCGACGTCACCTTCACCGTCACCTATCGGCTGGAAGCGGCGGAAAGAAACGGCAACCAGCTCGTCGCCCACGTCGGCAGCGATTATGGCGGCGTGACGAAATCAAGGACCGTGGACCAGATCGTCGTCAATCACGGCACGGTGCCGCTGGACGATCTCTATTTCGACCTCAAGCCCGGCTCCAGGAACCTTGGCGAAATATCCTACGACGCCTTGCTGGAGGGCTCCGCCCAAACCGTCGAGCGCAACCCTGGCGGTGCCTACCGGCTGTTCCGCATCGGCGACGCGGTCGCCGCACGCAATACACATGCGGCGATATACGATGCACTGCGTCTCGCAAAGGATATTTGAGAGGGCCGCCGCGATACGCTTTGAAACTCAGGCCTGGATCAAGGCAATGCCACGGTTCTTGAACCCGAGTGTGACATCGCTTTCGGGCGGCAGACTGGTCTCGACCGCATGGTCGATGATGAAGAGCGTGCCGATATCGGTCTCGACTTCATATTCGACGTGACCGCCGAGATAGGCACTGTGCAGCACCCTCCCGGCAAGTCCCTGCCCGCCCGATTGGGTAATGGAAATCGAACCCGGACGAACCGCAAGCTTTGCCGGGCCGGGTTTGGCGTTGCGTGCCGCAACACGGTGATCGATCCCTCCAACGCGGATCAACGCATCGGCGCCCTCAAGGCTGACCACCTCGCAGCCGACGACATTCGCCTCGCCCATGAAGTCGGCGATGAAGGAAGAAGCCGGCGCCTCGTAGAGTTCCCGCGGCGCGCCTGACTGGGCGATCTCGCCTTCCTTCATCACGATGATCCGGTCGGAAACGGCCAGCGCCTCGTCCTGATCATGCGTCACATAAACGGCGGTAAAACCAAGCCGCTGCTGCAATTCCCGGATTTCGGTACGAACCCGGCGGCGAAGACGCGCATCAAGGTTGGAAAGGGGTTCATCGAGCAGCAGCACCTGCGGCTCCAGCACCAGAGCACGGGCAACCGCCACGCGCTGCTGCTGACCACCGGAAAGCTCGGCAGGCAGACGATGTCCCATGCCGGCCAGCCCCACGAGCTTCAGACCTTCCTCAGCCTTCTCCCGTGCTTCCGCCTTGCGCAGTCCGGAGGATTGCAGGCCATAAGCGACATTGTCGAGCGCCGTCATATGCGGGAAAAGCGCGTAGGACTGGAAAACCATCGAGACATCGCGCTCATTGGCCGGCAGCATGGTCACATCCTTGTCGCCGATCAGAATGCGACCGGCCGTCGGATGTTCGAGCCCCGCCAGCATGCGCAGCGTCGTCGTCTTGCCGCAACCGGAGGGACCGAGAAGTGTCACCAGCGTGCCGGGTTCGATGGTGAGCGAAAGGTCGGGGATGGCGGTGAAGGCGCCAAATGTCTTGCGGACATTCTGAAAGGTGACGGAGCCGGGCTTTACGGAAATCATGCGGTTTTCTCCTGAGCGAGAGGAACGGAGGACGCGGACGGCAGTCCCGCGACGCGGTTTTCGCGGCGCAGGCGACGCTCGCCTACAATGAGCTGGAAGCCGGTGATAACAGTGATCATCACCACGATCAGCATGGAGGAATAGGCAATGGCGACACCGTATTCACCGTTTTCGACGAGACCGACGATATAGGAGGTCGCCATGTTGTACTGGGCGCTGACGAGGAAGATGACGGCGCTGATCGAGGTAATCGCTCGGACGAAGGAGTAGACCAGAGCCGCCGTGATCGCCGGGCGCAGCAGTGGCAGGATCACTTTCCTGATCGTGCGGAAACTGTCGGCGCGCAGCGTCAGCGAGGCCTCATCGAGGCTTTTGTCGAGTTGGCTCATTGCCGCAATGCCGCCGCGCACGCCGACCGGCATGTTGCGGAAGACGAAGCAGGCGATCAGGATCAGCGCCGATCCCGTCATTTCCACCGGCGGAAGGTTGAAGGCCATGATGTAGCTGACGCCGATGACCGTTCCGGGAATGGCAAAGCTCATCATCAGGGCAAATTCGAAGATGTTCCGACCGGCAAACTTCTGCCGCACGATGATATAGGCCGTCAGCAGACCGACGGCAGCGGTCAGCGGCGCCGACACCAGCGCGATCTCCATGGTCGTCCAGAACGAGTTCCAGGCAACACCGGTCCAGGCGATCGAGCCGTTGGAGAAGCTGACGGAGAACGCGCGGATGTAGTGGTCGAGCGTCAGCGAATTGTCCAGACCCCAGGTCTTCACGAAACCGCCGACGAGGATCATGCCGTACACGACGATGGTGAAGACCATCCACGGCACGACGACAGCGTGGACACCAATGGACAGGCCGCGTGGCAGCGCGATATGCGCGCCGCTGTCGCCCTTGCCGGTAACCGTGGCGAAGTTCTTGCCGGCCAGCCAGAAACGCTGGGCGAGGAAGGCCGAAAGCGTGAAGCACAGGAGGATAATGGCGAGAACAGCGGCGCGTGAAGGGTCGTTCTGCGAACCGACAACGGCAAAGAAGATTTCCGTCGACAGCACCCCATGCGTGCCACCAAGCACCAGCGGATTGCCGAAATCCGCCATGCTTTCGATGAAGCCGATGAGAAACGCATTGGCGAGACCCGGCTTCATCAGCGGCAGCGACACGCGCCAGAAGGTGCGCCAGCGGTCGGCGCGAAGCGTTTGCGACGCCTCCTCCATCGACGGGCTGACACCTTCGACGACACCGATCAGCACCAGGAAGGATATCGGCGTGAAGGAGAGAACCTGCGCGATCCATATGCCAGTCATGCCGTAGAGCCAGCGGCCGGGTTCGATGCCGAAGAGATAGGAAAGCCATTCGGTGACGACACCGGCGCGGCCGAAGAGCAGCGTCAGGGCAAGACCGATGACGAAAGGCGGCGTTATGATCGGCAGAACCGTCAGAAGGCGCAGGCCCTTCTTGAACGGAAAACGGGTGCGGGTGGCGACGAGCGCGAAACCCAACCCAAGCACTGTGGAGCCGAAGGCGGTCATCAAGGCGAGGAAGAGCGTTCGCCAGGCAACGCCGCAGCGCTCTTCACCCGTGACACAGCCAAGGCTCCAGATGCCGGGATCCTGAATATTGCGGATGAAGCCATCGGCATTAAAGGAGCCATCGAAATCCTGAACGGATGCGATCAGCATGCTGCCGATCGGATAGAACACGAAAACGGTAACGAGGAAGGCCAGAATGGAAATCGAGCCGACGACAAAGGCATCGCCCTTCATCACGCCGCGTTCGGCAAGCCCGAAGGCAAAGAAAAGTACAAAGACCAGCGACATGACGACGGCACCGGCGCCCATGGCGGGCTGGCCATCGGAAAGCACGCCGAACAGGTTTTCACTGACGCTCCATGTCCAGCCGGTAAAGCCGATCGCCAATCCCTGCAAAATCAGAACCACGAGACCGGCAGCACCAATCCACGCAAGCAGCTTGCCCCGCAGCATCGGATCGCCAATCGGGCGGACAAGGCATCCGGCGAGGAAAAACAGGCCGGCACCGGCAAGCCAGGGTTTTCCATAAACCAATATTTGCAGCACACCGGGCGCATTGCTGGGGGAAGAGAGAAACTCAGACAGCCAGCGGAAGCTGAAGAAGCCGCCTTCAATGCGATACCAGGGAAGAAAAACCAGGGCAAAAGCCCCGAGCGCCAGGACAATGTTCAGCCTGCGATTGCCACGTGTCATGGCCGACCTCGCTTATTTCATGCCGATGAAAGAACGGCGGACATCCCGGCTTTCAAAGGCCGGGATGCCGATCGCCGGAGTTCAGATCAGTTTGCGACTGCACCGACCTCGCGGTCCCAGCGTTCCAGCAGCGCCTTGCGCTTGGCCGGGTCGCCATAGGTCTTGAAGTCGTAGTCGATGAGCTTGATGTCCTCGAACTTCGGCGCTTCCTTCGGCACTTCCGCGGTCTTGTTGGATGGAAGCTGGAAGGACTTGGCGTCCTTCATGCGTGACTGGACCTCTGGCTTTAGCGCCCAGTCGTACCAGGTCTTGGCATTTTCGAGGTTGCGGGCACCCTTGATGATCGACATGGAGCCAATTTCGTAGCCGGTACCTTCGCAGGGCGCGATGGACTTGACGGGGAAACCTTCCGCTGTCTGCGCCACGGCATCATGCATGAAGACGATGCCGAGTGCCGTCTCGCCACGCGCTGCCGCCTTCACCGGCGCGGAGCCGGACTTGGTATATTGCGAGATGTTGGCGTTGAGCTTCTTCAGATAATCGATCGCCTGGTCTTCGCCCATGATCTGCACGAGCGAGGCAAGCGCCGTATAGGCTGTGCCAGAAGAGTTGGGATTGGCGATCTGGATTTCGCCCTTCAGTTCCGGTGCCAGCAGATCGGCCCAGCACTTCGGCTCCTTGTAACCCTTGGATTTGAAGATTTCGGTGTTGTAACCCCAGCCCAGCGCGCCGGCATAAACGCCGACGGTTCTGTAACCGGTGCTTTCCGCCTGTTTGACGGCCCAGTCCTGCAGCTGATCCAGCATCGGCGACTTGTATTCAAGCGTCAGGTTTTCGGAGGCCGCCTGCATGTGCGGATCGCCGGTGCCGGCCCACCAGATATCGGTCTTCGGGTTGCGGGCTTCCGCACGCACCTTGGCATAAGTTTCGCCGGAAGACAGGCGAACCATATTGACCTTGATGTCATGCGACTTTTCGAAATCGCCCTTCATCTGTTCGCAGATGACGACATCGGCAGAGCATATCAGGTTAAGCTCGCCTGCCGCCTGCACCGATGTGGTGCCGAGTGCCGTACCGGCAAAAAGCAATGTGGAAAGTATCGTCAGTCGCATGGTTATCCTCCTGTAGCTTGCGTCTGAATGGTTCGGCAGTCCACAAACATGGCGCTGCCGGTCGCGGCATCTTGTGCTGCCACGCTGTCTGTCTTTTCGGTCTTGGATTGCTGACCCTACTGGGTCGGGTGAATTTCGTTGTCGAAGCGGCTTAACAATCGACTTCGCTCTTCGGGTTGGCCAAAGGTGGCGAAGTCGTAATCCACCATCTTGATCATCGATATATCGGGCGCCGTCAGCGGCAATGTCGCTCGGGCGTTGGATGGCACCTGGTTCTGCCCCGCCTTTGCCCCGGTCGCCTGTCCTTCCGGGGTCAGCGCGAATTCAACGAAGGCCTGCGCCAGCGCATCGTTGTGGTTGCCCTTGACGATGCTGACCGCCCCGATCTCGTAACCGGTTCCCTCGCAAGGGGCGACGATCACCAGCGGAAAGCCTTCGATCTTCTGTGTCACGGCGTCATGCATGAAGGAAATCCCGATCAGAACCTCCCCCCGCGCCGCCGCCTTTACGGGCGCCGAGCCGACCTTGGTGTAACTCACCACATTCTGGTTAAGCTTGCCCATGAAACTGAAAGCCTCCTCCTCGCCAAAGAGCTGGACAAGCGTAGCAAGCATGGTGAAGGCCGTGCCCGAATAGTTCGGGTTGCCGGTCTGGATATGGCCGCGATAAATCTCCTTCGCCAGATCCTTCCAGCATGTCGGGGCCGGCAGATTGTTCTTGGCAAGCAGTTCCGAATTATAGGCAAAACCGAGCGCACCGGCATAGATTCCGGCCGATTTCGATCCCGACATCGCATTGAAATTCTGCGCCCATGGCAGCAGATCCTGCTGATGCGCGGGCTGATACTCTTCCAGAAGGCCTTCCGAACCCGCCTGCAAATGAGTGTCGCCTGTACCGCCCCACCAGACGTCGACTGTCGGATGGGCGCGTTCGGCACGAATCTGATCGAGGATTTCGCCAGTGCTCTTGCGAACCATCGAAATCTCGACCCCCATCCGCGCTTCGAAAGCCCGCTGCATGGTCACGCACCAAGCCTCGTCGACGCCGCACAGGACGTTCAACTTCGTCGCGGCCATGCCATGCCCTGCGCCGCACAGCCATAAGGCCATGCTCGCCGCAAGTGCGGTCAATGCTCTCAACTGAGCCTCCCTGCTCGGAACCTCCCCGTTCCAATCTCCGCCATTAGCATGTCACATCCTGACCGCACCGCAATCGAAGAATGGTTACCAATCTTTCCGAACAAGATTACAGATATTACAAATATGACAGGGCGGATAACCAGCTAGGCTTTGAAGATCGCGTCTGCCGCGCCTATGATGATGGCGGGAGGAATACGCAGTGCTTAATCAGAAGGTTCGCATTCTGATCGTCGAGGACGATCCGGATATGGCAGAGCTTATCTCGGACCTCGTCGAGGCCGAGGGCTGGCTGCCCACCTGCGCGCGCTCCGCCGAGGAAGCGGACGAGATATTGGCGAAGGACGTGATGCAGCTGGTGCTCGTGGACCACAACTTGCCCGGCACCTCCGGCCGCACCTTTGCCCAGAGACTACGCAGCAAGGTCGATATCGGCATCGTCATGGTAACGGCTGCCGGCAGCGCCGCCGACCGGGTTCTCGGCCTGGAAACAGCGGCCGACGATTATGTCGTCAAACCCTTCGAACCGATCGAACTCACGGCACGGATCAAGGCCGTTCTGCGTCGGACAATCCCCTCCTTAAAGCAGGAAAAGGACAGTGAGCGCGACCACGGCCGGGCGGCATTGCTCCTCAGCGACTGGGCGATTGATCTCAATGCCCGACAGGCGGTCTGCCTGACCGATCGCAGCAGAACGCTGACAAGTGCCGAATTCGCACTTCTGGAAATTCTGGCCGAAACGCCAAACCAGCCCGTCAGTCGCTCCCAGATCCTCGACAGGCTGGGCTCGGAAAGCGACCGCTATATTGATAGAAACGTCGATGTGCTGGTGCTGCGGCTGAGGCGCAAGATCGAGCGAAACCCCGATCTGCCGCGTCACATCAAGACGCGGCGCGGCAGGGGTTATGTGCTCCACACCGACGAGGGCGAGCTTTCTCCGTGATCAGCCGTTCCTTCCTTTCCTCGATCGCCTTTCGCCTGCCCTTTGCGATCGTCTTCATCTGCATCCTCGTCTTCAGCCTATCCGCCATCGCCATCTACGGCCTGCAACGCGCTCGCGATGAAATGGCCGCCTACGGCCTGCAGGCCTTTTCCAGCCTTGCCAAGGCATCGCTGGTTTCGCGGCAGGTCTCCGACCTCGTCTCGAGTGCACCTTTCCTGATGAATGCCGCCTCGCCCTATCGCGTCTCCAGCGAAAGCCGGTCCGTGGTCCAGCAGGTCGATATCCTGCTGGAGATGACAGGGCCAGGCAACGGTGATCGGGTCGCCCGCGGCTTTGCCAACGAGCGCATCGTCGAACTCCTTGAATTGATCAGAACACAGACGCTGGATCTGGCAAAGGATGCCGATGCGGCGCAGGGCCACAAGGCGGAAGCGGCAGCCGCGCTTGGCGAAATTGCCACGGGTCGCGGCATCACCGATCCCGAACTGCGCCGGCGGATGAACGGCATCGTGCAGGCCGCATCCGCATCAGACAGCCTCTTCCAGCTTGGTGAACTGCGCCGCCGCTATGTTGCCGAAACCACCGCGCGCCAGGAAGGTTATCCCGGAGAGCGGCTCCCCGTGGCCGAGCTGCAACCCTATGAGCGGGTCTTTGAAGCGCAGAGCCGTTACCTCTTGGAAATGTTTGCGATCCGCGCCTCGGTGTCGCGGCTTCACATTGTGTCGCGCGATCTGTCCCATGTCACAGAAACCCAGAGCGATGCGGTTGCCCGCAGCCTCAACGAGGATCTGATCTCGACCTCGGACGCTCTGAGCCGGCTATTGGTCATCGTCGCAGTCGCTTCGCTTCTGGTTCTGGTCATGGCAACATTCTCGATTCGATCGGTGATGCGTGTCTCACGCGGGATCGCGACGCTTTCCAACGGCATGAACGCGCTCGCCAAGGGTGAAAAGGATGTCGGCCCGCCATCCTATACCGGATCGGAGACGGAACTGATCCGCCTGCTCGATGCTTTCCGGGCTTTCCATGACAGCGTCGATCGTGTCTCCCGCCTGCGGCGCACGGCGGAAGCGGCGGCCCGAACCATCCGCTCGACCTTCCGCAACATGAATGAGGGAATAGCGCTGTTCGATCCGACCGGTCGGCCAATCACCATGAACCGCCGGATCATAGAACTTGTCGGTCGTTCCGGCTCGTCGCGTAAGCTGCCGCTTCGCCGTTTTGTCGAACCGATACCGGAGATCGATCCCGCACTGTTCCCTTTCGAGAGCGGCCGAGGCGAGTTGATGGACCGGGCAGTGGTGCGCCATCGCACTGGAGATCAACGAGTGATCGAAATATCGATGTCACGCCAGCCGGATGGCGGTATCGTGCTGCTGGCGCGGGATGTAACTTCTCTCGATCGTCAGGAGGCGGAGGCCGCAAAAGCCCAGAGGCTTGATGGCATCATGCGCATGACCCATCAGGTCAGTCATGAAGTGGGCAACATGATCGGCATCATCACCGGCAGCCTCGGCCTGCTGGAGCGCGAAACTGGTTTCAACGATCGCCAGAAACGCCACATCGCCCGTATCCGCAAGGCGGCGGATCGCGGCCGTTCTCTGGCCAGCAGCATGCTGACCATCGGTAGCCAGCAGCCCATTCATCCGAGCTGCATCAACGTCGCAAACCTGCTGCGCGGCATGGCCGATATCCTTGAGATTGCAGTCGGCCCGAAATGCCGGATTGCGCTGGAGATTGACGAGGATCTTCCCTCGATTGCGCTAGACCCTGCCCTCCTCGAGCAGTCCATCCTCAACCTTTGCCTGAATGCGGCAGCGGCCATGCCCGATGGTGGCCTGATCTCGATCAGCGCCGCTTCCGAGAAGGATGCACTTGTGATCGCGGTCACCGACGAGGGGGTCGGCATGACGCCCGAGGCGGTGGACAAGGCCTTCGAGCCCTATTTCACCACCCGGCAGGAACACGGCGGGGCAGGCCTCGGCCTTGCAATGGTCTACGGCTTCGTCCGGCAGAGCGGCGGCGAGGCGCATATCAGCTCGATGCCGGGCGATGGCGCAAGGGTACAACTGACTTTTCCGGTAGGCACCGACCACCTCCAGATTCGATAAGCCCCGAGAAGGCCTTCCAGGGGGAGAGGAATTCGTCAACCAATTGAGTTGTTAACTCCCGATCAACTCAGAATATTCACTGTCCGTTTCTTCCTGCTCTCTAGGATCACGCCATCCGAGTATGGGAAACAGTACCGTCGTGAAAAATCAACCAAAAGCTGAAGCCAGTGATCCGCAAGCGTACCTGACCGCGCGCCTTGCAACCGCACAGTCTCGTATCGAGAAGACCTTTCTTGAAGGCGGCTCCGTGCTCGTTTCAGTCATGGACATCCTGAACCAGCTCATCACCATATTGGACCGCATGACGGGTTCGATGGACGGCGATACCGCGGATGCGGCAATGGCCAACATGCAAAAGACCATTGAGGACATGGTCCGCCTGCCGGAAACCGAACAGTTGCGACAGGCCGCCTTCGTTGAAATGAGTTCCCTTTGCAAGTCTGCAAACGGCCATGTCGATGATATCCGCGAGACGATCCGTTACCTGAAAACCTTTGCGGTCACGGTAAAGATTACCGGCGCAGGCATCGCCGAATTTTCCTCCTTTGCCGAGGAAATCCGCGAACGCATCCATTTCGGCGGTACTGAAGTCGGCAAATTCGCGCAATATCTCGATCTCATGGACAAGCAGCTTGCCAGAGCGCGCGACGTCTCCTCCGTCATCGGCGCCGATTTCGAAGCAACGATCCCCGGCATCGTCGGAGGTTTGAAGACAAATTCCGGTCGCATCGGCGAACAGCATCGCGCCATGACGGCCATGGCGGCCAAGGTGAAATCCGTCGCGCAGGGCGTGCAGGGCAAGATAGCGGCAACGCTGTCCTCCCTCCAGATCGGCGACATCACCCGCCAACGTGTCGAACATGTGCAGACGACACTCGCCCTGTTCAGCGATTATCTGAATTCCGAAGAGGCGCAGGCGTTAAATTCCGCCGAAATGGACGCTCTTTACGACACCGTTTTCGAGATGGTCAGCGCCCAGATCGACGAGATGGCAACCACCTTCCAGCAGGATTGCCGCAAGATCTTTGCAGGCATCTCAAGTTTCGCCGACGATGCCGCAACCATTCTTTCACTGCGCGACACCCTGGTGGAAGATGCTGCCAATGATGGCGGCAGCGCGTTGCAGCTGCTTGAGAAGGACATAGCAAAGGCGTGCGATCTGGCCGGGCGCGTTCAGGAAGGCATGGCGGATGCCAATGCGGTCGTCGCTTCCGTTACCGGTACCGCACAGGACCTGTTGCACGGCATTGAAGTGCTGCGCTCGATCAAGACTGAAATCCATTATATGGCGCTGAACTCAAACCTGCGCTGCTCGAAACTGGGTGACGAAGGCCGGTCGGTCAATGTCGTCAGCGGCGAGCTGCGGGTCTTTGCCGACAAGCTGGAAAGCCCGGCGGATTCGATCGTTGCCGATCTCCACCGGATCGAAAGCGTCATTACAAATCTGAAGACGGCTGAGAACCGGAGCGCCGGTGACCTGCGGGAACCATTGAGCGAAGCACTGGAAGCCATAAGCCACGCCAAGGGTCAGATGGAAACCGGTCTTCAGGATCTCGCCACGGAAGGTCAGGCCGTTTTCAGCCGCATCAGTGCCGCCGTGATCAAGCTCGATTTCGAAAGCGAACTCGGCGATGTCCTGAAAGAATGCCATCAGGTGGCAAGCGGGCTGGCCGCCGGCGGCGCCGGAGACATTTCCGGCTTCGCAGAGAAAATCCAGCCGTTTTCGACACGCATCTACAAGATCTACACGATGGCGCAGGAGCGCGACGTGCATCTTCGCTACTTGCCGGTCGATCTTGCGCCCGGGCAGAAAGCACCCGCCACCGTCGAAGATGACGACGATCTCTTTGCCGACGCGCTTTTCTAGAGCGTAGCCGATCTAAACAGGATCGATGGGGCGCTTTTACTGCGCCGGGTTCCCGGCGTCAGGCCGCCTGCATCAGTTTGCCAGGGTTTTTCTTGCTGGAGGCCTCAAGGAGACGGAGAACCTCGGCGGCAAAAGCTTCGGCATTCTGCAGAGCCTTGTCGAGATTGCTGACATGGCCAGCTTTCATCATATGCAGGCATCCATCGAATTCGAACATATCGCGAAACGCAGAACGTTCGAAAATCGGCGTATCGAGAACACGTACATTCCTTTGCGCCAGCAGTTCCCGTGCGGCCAGAAGCGCGCGGGTCGTGACCAGCGGATTGACGCGGGTCAGCACGACGGAATGGTCGATCCGGATATTCGCCTTTTCATCGAGATAACGCAGCAGCTCCAGCACCTGCGCCCCGCCCTGCGCATCCATGGTGCTGCCCTGAACGGGTATCAGCACATGGTTGGAGAGACCTATCGCAGTCGCGAGCAGGGGCGATTGCGCACCGGGCAGGTCGATGATCACATGATCGAATGCACGGCGGCTGTCGATGACATGCTGCTGTAACGTCGCCGCCGTCACATAGGTGATGACTGAAAAATCGACACGCGCATCGGCCTTTTCACGCCAGCGGGAAATCCAGCGCTGTGGATCTGTATCGATGACGCAAACCCGCGATCCGCGACGCGCCAGTTCGGACGCCAGGAGAAGAACCGCCGTGGTTTTCCCGGCACCGCCCTTGGTGTTCGCGAAGGTGATAACTGGCATGGCATGATCCGGAAAACTGGGCGGAGACTGTCATGCCTCGCGGAACGCACCTGTCGCATGGTGTTGCCGCCATCATTGGCGAGTTTGGTTAATGCCGGGTAAAAAAGGGTCGCGCCATCAGCGGCGGTGGTCTTCGGCCTGAATTTCCAGCGCGATCCTGTCGAGTGGCAGAACCTTGTCGACACCGCCATGGGCGATCGCTTCCTTCGGCATGCCGAAGACAACAGAGGATGCTTCGTCCTGTGCCACCGTGAAGGCGCCGGCCTGATGCATTTCCAGCATGCCGCGTGCGCCATCATCACCCATGCCTGTCATGATGATGCCCATGGCGTTGGCACCGGCGGCACGCGCGGAAGAACGAAACAGAACGTCCACCGAAGGCCGGTGTCGCGAAACCAGTGGCCCGGTGCGGACCGAAACGCGATAACGTGCACCCTGCCGCTCCAGCAGCATATGTCTGTCGCCCGGCGCAATCAGCACATGGCCGCGCAGCACCGGATCGCCGTCCTCGGCCTCCTTGATCTCGACATCGCAGAGACTGTTCAGGCGTTTTGCAAATGCGGCGGTAAATTTTTCCGGCATATGCTGAACGATCACGATGCCGGGTGAATTGGCCGGCAGCTTCATCAGCATTGCGCGCAACGCTTCTGTGCCGCCGGTGGATGCACCGACACAGACCACCATTTCAGTGGTGCGTGCCATGGCCTTGCCCGAAGGCGGCGGCAACACGGCATCGGCGGTCAGCTTGGCCTGCGGACCGCTTGCGGCAGCCGAACGCAGCGCCGCCCGCGCATTGCCGACGCGGGCGTGCGCCGCACTTTTGACGACCTCGCAGATGCGCGTGGCTTGCTCCGCCAGATGATCCGCAGCGCCTATCCTCGGCTTGAGGATGATGTCGACCGCCCCCGCCTCCAGTGCCTGAAGCAGGGTTTCCGATCCGGCCTCGGTCAGCGACGAGCACATGACTACAGGGATCGGTTTCTGCGACATGATCTTGCGCAGGAAGGTGATGCCGTCCATGCGCGGCATTTCCACATCAAGGGTGATGACATCGGGAATTTCTTCCTGAATGCGCTTGGCCGCAACAAACGGATCGGCAGCGGCCCCGATCACCTCAATGCCGGGATCGCTTTCGAGAACCTCCGTCAGGGTCTGCCGGACGCTGGCGGAATCGTCGACGATGAGAACGCGGATTTTTTTCGACATGGCTCTCTGCCGCTATTGCTTCTTGAAAACTGTATTGGCGACCTGCCGCAGGGGCAGGTCGATACCGGTTATCGTTTCGGAATGACCGATGAAAAGGTAACCGCCCGGCACCAGGCGCTTGCACAATTGGGTCAAGACGTGCACCTGCGTTTTTTTATCAAAGTAGATGAGAACGTTACGGCAGAAGAGAAGGTGCACCGCATCGCCGATCTGGTAGGTCGGGTCCATGAGGTTGAGGCGGGCAAAACCGATCTTGGAACGCAGCCGCGGCACGATACGAACCTCCCGTCGTCCGGCATCGACCGACCGCATGACATATTTGCGCATCATGTCGGCCGGAACCGGGTCGAGCAGTTCACGGGCATAGATACCGCTATGGGCTTTCCTGAGCACATCAGTGGAAAGGTCGGTCGCAAGGATGCTGAAATTGTTGATGACCTGTTTCTCGGCCGCTTCGGCCAGCACCATCGCCATGGTATAGGGTTCCGCACCCGTCGAACAGGCGGAACTCCAGGCACGGATACGCCCATGGCCTTCACCCGCAAGTGCAGGCAAAGCGAATTTCTCCATGTAGTCGAAATGGTTCGGCTCACGGAAAAAATCCGTCTTGTTGGTCGTCACCACGTCAATCAGGTAGATCGCTTCCTCTTCCAGCCCGTCTTCGCGGAAGAGGAAATTGCAATATTGAGCGAAGGTGGCATGCCCCGTGGCGCGAAGGCGCTTGCGAAGACGCCCTTCCAGCATGGTGCGCTTGCTGTCCGGCATCTTTATGCCGCTGTAATTGTAGATGTATTCGGCGAGCAGCCGGAAATCCCGCTGACTCAGGCCATCATGCGCGGAGCTGGCAGCAATGGAGGCATCCACGGAAAGGGCTCTCCTCATGCCGCCTGAACCGGTGTGCCGCCCTGCCGGGCAATGGCGTTTTCTTCGTTCGAGAAAAGCTTTGCAAGATCGATGATGACGACGAAATCACCTTCGCGGCGAACCACACCTGCAATGTAGTCGGAGTTCCAGTGAACGCCGATATCGGGTGCGGTTTCCATCTGGTCGCGACGGAACGGCGTCACCTCGAACACCTTGTCCGCCACGAGACCTATCGCCAGCGTGCGGGATGGAAACGGAATATCCAGCACCAGCACACGGGTATGGGGTGTCCGCACGCTGCGGCTCATTCCGAGCCGCAGCCGCAGATCGATGATGGGCACACCCTGCCCACGCACATCTCTCAGACCCAGCAGATATTCAGGACTATGCGGAATCTTGAACGTGTCCTCGTAGTCGAGGATTTCACGGACGACCGCGACGGATACCGCAAAGACCTCCTCACCGAGGCTGAATGTCACGAACTGGCCTTCTGAAGATGTGCTGGTCATGGTCAGGCGCTTTCGCGGAAATCCGCGTCGTCAGCATCGGGACCGCCCATGGACATATCCAGTGCGAAACCTTTGACGCGGGCTTGCTGGGCGCTGACGGTATTGCCCGTCTGCGGTTTGCGAACGGGGGCCGGCTTCATCGCCGGACGCGTCGCAGCAGGCTTTGCGGCAGGCCGATGTGCAGCCTGTGCGGGGCGCGACGAGACGCTTGAGGTATCCACCTTGAAGAAGGCGATACTGCTCTGCAACTCTTCGGCCTGCGCTGCCAGCTCTTCTGAAGTCGCCGACATTTCTTCCGAAGCGCCGGAGTTCTGCTGCGTCACCTTGTCAAGCTGCTGGATTGCCTCGTTGATCTGCGAGGCGCCGATATCCTGCTCACGGCAGGCGGCGGAGATTTCGGCGACCAGCTCGGCGGTCTTGCGAATGTCCGGCACCAGACGGTTCAGCATGTCGCCCGCTTCGGTTGCCACCTGCACGGTCTCGCCGGAAAGCGAGCTGATCTCGCTGGCAGCAGCCTGGCTGCGTTCGGCGAGCTTGCGCACTTCCGATGCCACGACAGCAAAACCCTTGCCGTGTTCCCCAGCGCGCGCCGCCTCGACGGCGGCGTTCAGCGCCAGAAGATCGGTCTGGCGGGCAATTTCCTGCACGATGGAAATCTTCTCGGCGATGGTGCGCATGGCGACCACGGCGCGGTTGACGGCTTCACCGCTGGCTTCGGCGTCCTTGGACGACTGGCGCGCGATCTTTTCCGTCTGCGCGGCATTGTCGGCATTCTGCTTGATGTTGGCAGCCATCTCTTCCATCGAGGCCGAGGCCTCTTCGGCAGACGATGCCTGCTCGGTCGCGCCCTGGCTCAGCTGTTCGGAGCTGGCCGACAGTTCCTGGCTGCCGGAGGACACATTGTCGGAAGCGGAAAGCGCATCGGCGACAATGCCACGCAGGCGCTCAACCATCCGTTCCAGCGCAAGGCCGAGAGTATCCCTGTCGGACAGGGGTTTCGGCATGACGGTAAGATCGCCATCGGCAATCCGGTCGGCAATGCCTGCGGTATTGCGCAGATTGCCCGTCATCGTGTTGATGCGCGCAACGAGATCCTTGATCTCGTCATTGGTCTTGATCTCGACATTCTGATCGAGATCGCCGATCGCAACCGCCTCCGCCACGGTCATGATCTTGCGCAATCCGCTGCTGATGCCGAGCGCGATCCAGAATGCTGTCGCGATGGCGATGAGTACGGCAACAACCGAGGCACTGACCAGCAGGGTGCGGGTCTGCTCATAGTCATCAGCCGCCAATTGCTTCGATTCTTCAAGGCGGTCGCGGTTCATCTTGACGCCCTCGCCCAGTTTCCCGGTCAGGGCATTGGCAGCGTCACGGCCCTTGCCGGACGAGTACGACGCGGCGAGCGACGTATTGCCCTGCGCAACCAGTTCCCGGACGTGATCATCACTGGCCTCGAAAGCCTTGGTGATGGCCTGCAGATCCGTCCAGAACGCACGCGTCTCGGCGCTGGCGGTGGCTGCCATATCATTCAGCATGGCCGTCAACTGGTCGCGACTTTCGTTACCGGCCGCCTTGAAAAGCTGGGTTTCCTCCGGCGAGGCAGCAAGGATGATATTCTTCTGCGACCGGACAGTTGCCAGCGCCAGTGCGTTCATCTGGTGAACCTTGTCGAGGCGCACGACAGTGCCGTCGACAACATCGTCCATGGCATTCTTGGCGATACCGAGGCTGTAGATGCCGTAGCCAGCCGTTCCGGCAAGCATCAGGATCAGAAAGCCGAAGGCAACCGCCAGCTTCATCTTGATTGTAAATCGCATCTCAATGCTCCTTGGAAAGTTCGATGACGTTGCCACGCGCGCTGGACGAAACCGGTCCGGACTCGCGATGCCCCGTGAAAATTGCTGTCAGATTTGGAAGAATGACGAACTCGCTGCCGCGTTTGATGAGGCAATGGATGTAATCCGCCCGCCACCGCATGCCGACGCTCGGCGGCGGTTCGCTGGCTGCCCGGCTGAACGTGGTCACCTCGTTGACCTTATCGGTCCTGATGCCGATCAATGCCGGCTCGCCATCAAACGGCAGTTCTATGACGACGATACGGCTATCAATGGTT
The DNA here is from genome assembly GCF_053522705.1 of Agrobacterium sp. 16-2014-1-2a. NCBI lineage: Bacteria > Pseudomonadati > Pseudomonadota > Alphaproteobacteria > Hyphomicrobiales > Rhizobiaceae > Agrobacterium > Agrobacterium sp. 16-2014-1-2a. The sequence goes on along the minus strand of NZ_JBNWBX010000002.1, from coordinate 17,443 downwards.
CGCTCGGTGGCTTCCATGCCGAAGGCAAGACGGATATCGGCCAGAGGGATGACCTTGCCCCGGAAGTTGATAACACTCGCCACGAAGGCTTTAGCACCGGGAACGGCGGTTTCGGGCAGAAGATCCAGAATTTCCCGAACCTTCACCGCCTCGATGGCGAAGGTCTCGCCCGCGATGTTGAAGGTCAGAACTTCCACGGCGTCGGACACGCCCCAAAATTCGTCCGTCTGCTTCAAGAGAGACTGGTTCATCCCGCGGCCCGCAATCGCGCCTCCTGTTGTTGCCCCGCCATCACCAGATGTGCGACATCGAGGATAAGGGCGACATTGCCGTCACCGAGGATGGTCGCGCCGGAGAATGTCGCGACGTCATGGTGCAGTTTCGACATGGCCTTGATGACCGTCTGGTGGTCACCGATGATCTGGTCAACCACAAGCCCGACCCGCTCGGAGCCGGTGGAAATGACGACGATCTTCTGGAACTGATCCGGCTTGGTTCCGGTGTTGAACAATTCGCGCAGGCGAATGAAGGGAACGAGGCTCTCGCGCAGTGAAATGAAGGACCGGCCCCGCGAACGAATATCGTCGTCAGGCGACAGTTCCAGGCATTCCTCCACCGCCGGCAGCGGAATGACGTAGCAACCATTGCCGACCCGCACCAGCAGGCCGTCGATGATGGCCAGAGTCAACGGGATCGCCAGCGAAACTTCCGAACCCGCGCCCGGCGTGCTGGTAACGCTGATCGTGCCGCGAAGGGCCTCGACACTCTTTTTCACCACATCCATGCCGACACCACGGCCGGAAAGACTGGTAACTTCAGAGGCTGTCGAAAAGCCCGGCTGGAAGATCATCTGCAGCAGTTCCTGATCGCTGACCTGCGCGTTCGGAGCCAAAAGGCCGGAAGCCTCAGCTTTTGCCCGGACGCGCTGGCGATCAATGCCACGGCCATCGTCACGGATGGTGATCGTCACATCACCGCCCGACTGGCGGGCAATGAGGGTGATCCGCCCCGTCGCCGGTTTGCCGGCCGCCACACGCTCATCGCTTTTTTCGAGACCATGGTCGCAGGAGTTGCGGACAAGGTGCACGAGTGGATCAGCCAGGCGTTCGATCACCGCTTTGTCGACCTCTGTGCCTTCGCCCTCGGTCTCCAGCTCGATCTGTTTGCCCGTTTCCCGCGCCAGGTCATGGATCAGACGGCGGAACCGACCAAAAAGCTGGGCGATCGGCACCATTCGCAGGACCATCATCGTATCGCGAAGTTCTCCGGAAAGACGTTCGACATCCTCCGAAACAGAGCGCAAAAGAATATCGACGCTGCTACCCGCCAGCTGCGAAAGGCGGGACTGGGCAATGACGAGCTCACCGACCCGATCCATCAACTCGTCAAGTCTTTCAGCAGGCACCCGCACGTTTTCGGCCGCCTTGCCGCCCTTCGGATCGGCGGCGACCTTTCTGGCTTCCGGCAGGATTTCGGAAACGGGGAGCTCTTCTTCGACAACCGCTTCGATTGCGCGGATATCGATCTCCATGTCATCCATCACGAAGATGAAAACGTCGTCGATTGCCGATTGCGGCTGCTCGGTCGTCAGCCGGACTGTCCAGCCCAGATGGAGATCGCTCGGATTAAGTGCATCGAGAGACGGCACCGTCGAGGTGTCGGCAACGATTTCACAATCGCCGAGTTCGGCCAGTTCATCCAGCAGACCAAGGGGATTGGTTCCGTTTGCCATGGCATTGACGGGCAACCGGAACCGGATTTCCCAGGTGGCGGCTTTTGCCTTTGCCTGCTTCCTGACGAGATTCTGCGCCGGAACATGTGTCAGGACACCGCCATCGCCACGAGTGCCGACTGCCGCACGAAGCTTGGCGAGCAGCTGCTCTCCAACATCACCCTGCACACCGTGCGGATTGTCGACCAGCGCCTGCATATGATCCTGCGCTTCAAGAACGGCTGCGACCAGTTCGCTGGTTGCCGGAACCTCGCCCTTGCGCACCCGGTCAAAGGCGGTTTCGCAATGGTGGGTGAAGGCGGCAAGCGCCTCGAACCCGAACATTGCCCCGGACCCCTTCAATGTATGCAGTCCGCGGAAAACGGCGTCGATCTGATCCTGATCGGTCAAATCGTCAAGCAGATCGAGAAGGCCACCCTCGATTTGCTCGAAAAGCTCCGCAGCCTCCGTTCTGAAAACCTGAATAGGGTCCAGCGTCGTCATTTTCCGAGGACCTTTCTGACGATCTTGACCAGATGTTCGGCATCGAAGGGCTTGGTCAGCCAGCCGGTGGCACCGGCGGCCTTGGCGCGCGCCTTCATGTCCGCATCGGATTCCGTCGTCAAAAAGATGATCGGAATGCCGGTATGAGCCGGAGATTGCCGAAGCGCCTCAATCATTTCGAGACCATTCATGTTCGGCATGTTGAGATCAGTGACGATGAGGTCGAAATTCGCGGCCTTCGCCTTGGCAAGACCGTCCTGCCCATCAACGGCCTCGGTAATCTGGTAGCCCGCGCCTGTGAGGGCGATCTTCGTCGTCATGCGAATGCTGGCGGAATCGTCGACCGTTAAAATATGTGCGCTCATGATATGTCCTTTCCATGCAACCAGAACTGGCGGGAGGCTTCATCCATCCGCGACAGGAAACCGCCCCGCCGCAATGTCTGCAAAACCTGACCGTCAGCCGGCTCTTTCAATGTTATCGTCTTGTTGTTCTGCGCCGCGAAATTGCGCGAGGCTTCCATCAGCTGCACGAAGCTCAAATCCGCATCCGCATCCTTGGGCACCTCGACCACCAGCCTGTCGGTGTCTTTGAGACGGTCGAGAAGAAGACCGTGTGCCGACGCAATCGACCGTATGGAAAGCGCTTGCGGCATCTTCAGTGTGTCGTTCGTGGTTTCATCAAACATGGGGAGTCTCCCGAACGGTTTCGGTGTGCATGCCGCCATCCGCCCTGATCGGTTGTTCTTCCGGTGTTTCGAGGCTCGGCACTTCGATCTCCAGAACGCCGTGACCCGTCATGAGCCTGTCGATCAGCGTCCATTGGCGCTGGAACGCCGCGACGCAGGCGGGATCGAAATGGCTGCCGCTATGCGCGACAACATGCGCATAGGCCTCTTCGGTCGACCACGCCTTCTTGTAAGGGCGCTCGGAGCAGAGAGCCTCAAAGACGTCCGCAATGGCGACGATACGGGCTTCCAGCGGAATGCCATCGCCCGACAAGCCGTGCGGATATCCCGTTCCATCCCATTTTTCGTGATGGCCACCTGCAATCGCCTCGGCTATGCGCAGCAGATCGGATGAACCGTTTTCGAGAATCTGCACGCCGATACCGACATGTTTTCGCATTTCGGTGATCTCATCAGGCGTCAGGCGACCCGGCTTCAGCAGCACGCTGTCGGAAATTCCGATCTTGCCGACATCGTGCAAGGGTGCCGCGAGATAGATCATGCGGCAATGCTCGTCATCGAGGCCGAGATCCTTTGCCATCAGCATGCTGATTTGCGCGACGCGGGAAATATGGTCGCCGGTGTGGCCGTCGCGGAATTCGATGGCCCGCGCCAGGCGCCAGATGATTTCTTCTTCGCGGGCCGCGAGTTGCCGGGTGGCCTTGCGCACCTCATCCACAAGGCTGCGCGCCTGTCCGGCAAGATCACGCTGCGCCTTGCGCAAGGCGAGAAGGTTGCGCACCCGCGCCTTCAGCTCCACCGGGTCAAAGGGCTTGTGGATGAATTCCGTGACACCGCTCTCTATCGCTTCGATAAGGACAGGCTGGCCTCTTTCCGATGTGATCATGATAACAGGCACATGCGCGAAATGCTCATACGTATTCAGTGCCTTGAGGAGCTGTATGCCGTTATATTTCGGCATCGTATAATCCACCACAAGCAGATCGACCGCATTGTTGCGGCAGAATTCCAACGCCTCCGTGGGATCGGTGAAGCCCACGATGGTGCCGACATCCGGAAGCCCGCGGACCGTCGCTTTCAGGGCAACAAGAATCGACTTGCTGTCATCGACCAATACGATTTGCACTTGTCCTCGCTATCATTGGATTGCGGGCGAATAGACGCGCGAACTCCTCGGCTTTCACCGAGCGAATTCAACGGATCTGGAAACATTTTTTTGGGAAAAGACGACCGCGTCATGTGGTCATGAAAATGAAGCGCCTGCGCGAAATTCGCCTGCGAAGACAACTTCTTATATGAATAAATTGACCAGATGTTGGTTAACAGCGACTTAAGTGTGACTTATGAATACTTATAGTGAAGCGCCATCATCAGGCCTTCCAACGGGAATGTGATCCTTGCGTGGCGCCGCAGCCTCTCGGGCTGATGCGCAGACGCGCCACTAATCCTTGTTAGTATTTCTAACCTACGGAGAAGATTTCGGCCGATTGTTGCAGCGTTGATCCTCGAATAGCCTGAGACCAGAATTGGTATCAGTCAAAAGAGGGAACGATGTCGAAACGGCAGGACAAGATCAAGCTCGGGACCTTTGTTTACACGTTCGGCTTCCATGCAGCCGCATGGCGGCACCCGGCAAGCAAGGTAACGGCAGCAACCGACTTCAGCCACATGTTGAATGTGGCCAGAATTTCTGAAGCTGCCAAATTCGATTTCATGTTCCTCGCCGATTCCGCTGCGGCTGCCGTTGGTGACCCCGACGCCCTGGCGCGCAGCCCGACCAAGCAGAACCGGTTCGAACCGCTTTCTCTCATCTCGGCGCTTTCGGTGATGACGGAACGACTGGGTTTGGTCTCGACGGTATCGACGAGCTATTACGAACCCTTCAATGTCGCCCGGATTTTCGCGTCTATCGATCAGCTGAGCCGGGGACGCGCCTGCTGGAATGTCGTCACCTCCGATCATGACGAGACCGGCTACAACTTCAATCGTCAGGGTCTCGATCCTCACGCCGTCCGTTACGAGCGCGCGCAGGAATTCATCGACGTAGTGTTCGGCCTATGGGACAGCTTTGAACGCGACGCCTTGCTGCTCGATCGCGAAAGCGGCGTTTATTATGACAAGGACAAGCACCATACCCTCAATCATGTCGGCAAGCATTTTCAGGTGCGCGGCCCCCTCAACATTGCGCCTTCCGAGCAGGGGCGGCCCGTTATCGCTCAGGCCGGCGGCTCCGAGGCCGGAATGAACCTTGCTGCACGGACGTCTGAAATCGTCTTCAGCCTGGCATCCAACATCGAGAGCAACAGGGCTTTCTACCAGAACGTCAAAGGACGTATGCCGGCATTCGGTCGCGATCCCAACGATCTCAAGGTCATGCCGGGAATTGTCGTCAATGTCGGGGAGACCGAGGCCGAGGCGAAGGCAAAAGTCGATTTTCTCATCGACAGCCTGCATCCGGACGTGGGTCGGTTGATGCTTTCGGAGTTCCTCGAAGCCGACCTTCGTGGCGTTCCACTCGATCAACCATTTCCGATGGACCGGCTGCCCGCCGAGCCGAAAGGCTCGCGCAAGATGTTTGACCAGCTCGTCGAGTTCGTCAAACAAGGACAGACAGTGGGACAATTGATCCGCCACTACGCAGAACGCCACACCGGAAACGGAATAACCGGGACACCAAAACAGATCGCAGACTACATGGAAGAGTGGTTCGAAACCCGTGCCGCCGACGGTTTTATTCTTATGTTCCCGACACTTCCCGCAAGCCTGGAAGATTTCGTCCGCCTTGTCTTGCCGGAGTTGCGGCGGCGCGGACTGTTTCGTGAGGAATATGAAGGATCGACGCTGCGCGAGAACCTGGGGCTTTCGATGCCTGCCAACCGTTACACGGCCGCCAAAGGCGATAAAGAGCGCATCTGAAGGAGCCAATCATGGTGGACCAGATGAAAATGCAGGTGCCGTCTCCGGGCGCTGACCTCTTCAAATCCTCCATGCGGAATCTGGCGGGTGCCGTTTGCGTCATCACGACAGGCACGGGTGAAACACGAACCGGCTTCACCGCAACATCCGTCACAGCACTTTCTGCGGATGGCCCGACTGTGATGGTCGCACTCAATCGTGGATCCTCGTCCTGGGAAATCGTCGAGAAAGCCAGACGGTTTTGCGTCAACGTCGTCGCTGAAGGTCAGGAAAACGTCGCCCACTCATTCTCGGGTTTTAATGGCCTTAAGGGTGCCAGCCGCTACGATGGCGCCGTCTGGCACACGATGGGGTCAGGCGGCCTTGCGCTGGATGGCGCTCTGGCAAGTCTGGACTGCGAACTCGAAGACGCGATCATCCATCGATCCCATGTGATCCTGATCGGCCTCGTCCGGTCGATAAGGACACATGACGATGCCAGGCCACTTCTGTACTGGCGCGGAGAATATCAACACATCAGAAGGTGATATCCCGAGCGGTAGGCCCTTAGTCACGCACTGCGGTTCGGGGACGATGCGACAGACTGCTTTTTCGCGATCCCCATCACCCACATGTGAAATTCTCTTCCGTAGGGCTTATCGAAAACGGAACGATCCCATGCCAGATAGTAGCTCTCGGGAAGCGGAAGGCGGATGTCGAAAGGAACAACAAGTGTACCGGCCTGCAACTCGTCCTCGATCATCGAGACCTGAGCCAGCACGAAGCCGTGTCCGTTGACCGCAGCGTCGATTGCGTTGCTCGACAACGCGAAAAACAGGCTCGAGAGTTTTTCATTCACGGTCGCGCCAACCAGCTGCGCCCACTCGCTCCATTGTGGCGGACGGCTGTAATGGGCTTCCCACTCGATATTGAGCAAAGGGAATTTGAGAAGGTCGGCGGCCGCCGATAATGTCCGTCCCCCGAGCAAACGCGGCGAACATGCGGGAACCACCCAATCCGTATAAAGCGGCACGAAATGCGCGTGCACCTCTGCCCGCTTTCCATAGGTTATGCGAAAATCGCTCTGGCCGCCCGACAGGCTGGGTTCGTCATCCTTGCCGATGATACGGACATTGGCTTCCGGATAGAGAGCCTGCCACTCGAAGATCTTGCGGCCGATCCACTTGTTCACCACCGAGCTGAGCGCAGTCAGCACGATGCCGGTCTGGCTCCGCGCCCGTTCGAGAACATCGACGGAATGATTGAGCTGGCTGAAGCCTTTGGCGACTTCCTTGTGAAGAAGAACACCCCACGACGTCAGTTCCACACGGCGTCCGATACGTTCGAGGAGCGTAACGCCGAGATGGTTCTCAAGCTTGCGCACCTGTTGGCTGATGGCACTGGGTGTTACGCCCAGTTCTTTGGCAGCCGTGCTCATCGTGCCGCACCTTCCTACGGCTTCGAAAGCTTGCAGGGCATGGAGTGGGGGCATAGCCAATAGAGTATCTCCAGTTCTGCTTTTTGTTAAGTTTTTCTAAACAAAAACGCAACGAAAATCCGCTTGTCCCGCATCGCAACAAGGAAAATACTGATCCGATTAAAGCGAGAACGGGGGAAGAAAATGTTTCTCAAGAATGCTTGGTACGTCGCCACCTGGGATCACGAAATCGGACGAGACCTGACACCCGTAACGATGCTCGGCGAAAATATCGTCCTTTATCGTCTTCAGAATGGCAAGCTTGCAGCGCTCGAAGATGCCTGTCCCCATCGCAAGCTCCCCTTGTCCATGGGGCGTATCAAGGGCGACGACGTCGAATGCGGCTATCACGGACTGACCTTCGACTGTTCCGGCGCCTGCACCCGCGTACCGGGTGCAGAGCGTATTCCACATGTGGCCTGCGTCCGCTCCTACCCGGTGGAGGAACGTTACGGGCTCGTCTGGGTCTGGATGGGTGAGGCCGCGAAAGCCGATCCCGCAGAGATTTTCCGTGTCGAACATTTCGGTGATCCGTCCTGGGGCGTCAATCGCGGCGAGTCGATGACGATCAACTGCAATTACCTCTACATGACGGACAATCTGCTGGACCCATCCCACGTCGCATGGGTGCATCAGAGCTCGTTCGCCAGTTCCGCCTGCGAAGAAACGCCATTGGAAACAACGGTGAAAAGCGATGGCGTCGTCGTCTGGCGCTGGATGCTGGATTCAGATCCAGCCCCCTTCTACGCACCGTTCCTGCAATTTGAGGGGAAATGCGATCGAAAACAGCATTACGAGGTTCGCTACCCCAGCAATGCCATCATCAAGGCCATCTTTGCACCATCAGGCTTCGGTGGCGAAGGCCGCGAATTGCCAGCCAATACGTTCTTGATGGACAGCTACAATTTCATGACGCCAGTCGATGAGAACCGCACGAAGTATTACTGGTTTCAGATGCGAAATTTCGCGCCCGACGACCCGGACGTTTCAGCGCGCTTCGCAACATCCGTACGCGGCGCATTCGAGGAAGACCGTGTCGTGCTGGAGGCGGTCCACCACGGGATCGCGAACAAGAAGACTCCAAACCTCGATCTGAAGATCGATGTCGGACCGCTGCGGTTCAGACGCAAGCTTTCACAGATGATCGATAGCGAGACCATGAATGTCGTCGCTGCCGCGGAGTAAGCGCCTGCGCCGGAATGACTAACGATATGGTCTTCGCCTGCTCAAATGGGTCAGGCGGAGATGGCAAAAAAATAATAACCGGGAACATAGCTGGTGATCGGCAAAAGCCGACGCCCGCCACAAATCGGGAGTATCCTTGATGCGCCACATCAGGCAGCCTGAGCTCTATTCAGTGGACTATAATGTGCTGCGGCAACGTTTTCTTTCCGCCGCGCGCCGGTCGAATGCTGCGTTGTTCGAATATAAGCATCCATTGCATGGCCCAGGTGGAGAGCACCTTTTCACGGATGTTGCATATCTGGGCGAACGCAACGCGTCAAAAAAACTCGTCATCTTGTCCGGCACGCACGGAGTTGAGGGGCAATTCGGATCGGCTAGCCAGGCTGAATGGCTTGCCGCAAATAACCCTTTACCGCTTCCTCCCGATACGGCTGTGGTGATGATCCATCTGATCAACCCGTGGGGAACAGCATGGAGCCGACGGGTCAACGAGGACAATGTCGATCTCAACCGAAACTTCGTTGACTGGAAGAGAGCCGTTCCACGAAACGAACGATACGCCCCACTCCATAATGCATTTGTCTGCGCCGAGTGGGATGGACCCGATCGTGACCGTGCCGATCAACTGCTGAGAGATGCCAAGGCCGCTTTAAATGGTCACGCCGGGATCGCCGCGATTATCGAAGCAGGCCAATACGACTTTCCAGACGGACTGTTTTATGGCGGCAACGGCCCGACATGGTCGAACCGCACCCTCAACGATATCTTGAGCACTTTCGTCAGTGGCGCGTCGAATGTCGTCGTCTTCGATCTTCACACCGGTGCAGGCCCTTACGGATATCCCGCACTGCTATCCGTGGCGGAAGAGGACCATGCCGGTCTAGAATGGGGCAGGAAAACCTATGGGCACGCACTCGCGGTCGTGATCACCGGCAAGGGCGCAACGACCGATACCGGCATTGCGGCAACGGCTACGGGCTACGTTTCAGCAGCGGTCTGCAAATCCTTGCCCGAGAGCCGCGTATTGCCGCTGGTAATCGAATGCGGAACCCTTGAAGGCTCGGTGGTGATGGACGCCGTGCAGGCGGATAACTGGCTGCATCTTTTCGGGAATATCGAATCTCCGCTTGGGCAGAAAATCAAGAAGACGCTGAGAACCGCGTTCATTCCTGACGATCCCGAATGGCAGCAGAACTGTCTTGGGACAAGCTTGCGATATTTCGACCGCGCGCTGACCGCACTTGCCTCGGTTACTCCCCCGGCTTCAAAGGGCGCGACCGCTCCGGCTTTGGTAAGCGACTGGCCACCTGCCGTGCCTCTCAATACCAAACGCCATGAACGGCCAGCCGTTGAAGTTCATGATCTCCACAAAAGCTTCGGCACGCACGAAGTCCTGTCGGGCGTAGGGCTGAGTGCCGATCCCGGTGAAGTCGTTTCGATGATCGGCTCGTCAGGGTCCGGCAAGAGCACGTTTTTGCGCTGCATAAACCTGCTCGAACAGCCCAGCAGTGGAACGATCGTCGTTGATGGCGAGGAAATACGAATGAAGGGCGGAGCGAATGGCCGTTCGCAGCCAGCAGACATGCGCCAGGTCGAAAGAATTCGCGCCCGCGTGGGAATGGTATTCCAGAACTTCAACCTCTGGCCCCACATGTCCGTGCTTGAGAACATCATCGAGGCTCCCGTCCATGTTCTTGGCGAGCGTCGCCAGGATGCAGTCGACCATGCCCATCAGTTGTTGAAGAAAGTGGGACTGTCGGAAAAGCATGCCCAATATCCCGGGCAGCTTTCCGGCGGCCAGCAGCAACGTGCGGCCATCGCAAGAACACTGGCCATGCGGCCAAAAGTCATCCTCTGTGACGAACCGACATCCGCTCTCGACCCCGAACTTGTGGGAGAGGTCCTGCGCGTGATCCGTCAGCTGGCAGAAGAGGGCAATACCATGATCCTCGTGACGCATGAAATGCAGTTTGCGCGCGAGGTATCTCACAAGATTCTCTTCTTACACAAAGGAAAGGTGGAGGAAGAGAGTACCCCGGCGGAATTGTTCACCAATCCGCGATCGGAACGCCTGCGTCAGTTTCTGTCGCGAACGTTATGACGTGATCCGCTGTGCCGGCGCTGTGTCCGGCAAATCAAACCTAACAAATAACCAAATAGGGGAATTCGCATATGAATCTGAAAGTCCTGTCACTCGCCCTGCTTCTTGCAGGCGTCAGCACGGCGCACGCTGCCGAAGGCGAATTGTCGATCGGCACCGAAGGTGCCTATCCACCATGGAGCATGGCCGATGCTGCCGGCAATGTAACCGGCTTCGACGCCGATGTCGGCAACCTGCTCTGCACGAAGCTCGCCGTGAAGTGCCGGTTCGTCGTGCAGGCCTTTGATGGCCTGATCCCTGCCCTCAAGGCGAAGCGCTTCGACGTCATCATCTCCGGGATGTCGATTACCCAGGATCGAAAAAAGGAAATCAATTTTTCGGTCGGATATGCTGAGCTGGCAAACATGTTCCTCGTTCCCAAGACGTCCGATCTCGCCGGCATCAAGGATATCGACACTTTGTTGAAAGGCTTGGACGGCAAGACGATCGGCGTTCAAACCGGCACGACGCACGCCCATTTCATCGAAAAGCGGGTGCCTAATGCCAATCTCAAAACCTACGACACGCTCGACAATATGCAGATCGATCTCGCAAGCGGCCGCGTTGAGGCAGCATTTGCAGACGCCTCTGCACTTCAGGATTTTCTCGCCAAGCCCGAAGGCAAGGACTTTCAGTTTGTCGACGTGAAAGTTCAGAGCAAATTCGATTCCACCCTCGGCGAAGGGATCGGCGTCGGTATTGCCAAGGAGAACACCGAGCTGAAGACGAAGATCGACAAGGCACTGTGCGAGCTCGTCGCGGATGGTTCGATCGGCAAAGCGAGCCAGAAGTGGTTCAAGATGGATATCTCCAGACCCTGCAACTAAGACGCCTGCCCCGCTCTTCCCAGAAGTGCGGGGCAACCACTCAATCGCAACCTGACAGGGTGCGCACGGTCGAAGACGCTGACGATGCCTGCTGCCAAAAAGGCAAGGGAGTGCGCAGCAAAACCAAGGCAAATCCAATGGAGTCTAGTCTGATCCTAGTTTGGCAGGGTGGTTGGATAAGAGCCATTCTGCAGGGGGCCGCAATAACGATTGCCGTCGGTACGGTCAGCATGCTTGTCGGTGCGTTGATCGGAACCTTGTGCGGGGTCATCAAGTGGGCGCGGATATTCCCGCTGACACTTGTGGTAGACGCCTATACCTCTCTCGTGCGGGGGGTGCCTGAACTGCTTATCATCTATCTGCTGTTCTTTTCTTCCGTGCAATTCGTGACACAGGTTGCCACAGCTTTCGGATATGCTGCCCTTGCGGACAGCGGATATGCCTTCATCATTGCCATCATTGCCATCGGTACGATTTCAGGCGCCTACTCGACCGAGGTTATCAGGGGAGCATTGGCTTCCATCCCGACGGGACACATAGAAGCTGCGCGCGCACTGGGGATTCCCGGGCGCCGCATCTTCAGGCGCATCATCATCCCGCAAATGCTACGCATTGCCATCCCCGGTATGAACAATGTCTGGCAGACAACCATCAAGGACACGGCACTGGTATCGGTTGTCGGGCTACAGGAACTGATGCGCGCCGCCTCGGTTGGCGCCGGTAGCACCCGCAATCCCCTGATTTTCTTTCTTATCGCAGCCGTCGTGTATTTCGCGATCACCATCATAAGCCAGGCTGGATTCGACAGGGTCGAACGCCTGGTGAGACTAAGGGCGAGGAAGTAACGCGATGGATATCGAATTCCTGAAAACATCGATGCCTTTCCTCTTGAAAGGGCTTTCCACAACGGCGACCATAACCGCGATATCTGTCGCGATCGGTTTCAATCTCGGCCTTGGTCTTGCGCTCATGCGGCTGTCCGAAAACCGTTTCCTTGCCGGGTTTGCAAAATATTACAGCATGGTCTTTCGCGGTACACCGCTGCTTGTACAGCTGTTCCTGTTTTACTACGGGCTTGGCCAAATTGGCTTTATCAAAGGCAATGCCATAACGTGGTGGGTGATTAGTGATGGTGCGCGCTGCGCGGTCATGGCGATGGCGCTCAACACAGCCGCCTATACATCGGAGATTCTGCGAGGCGGATTATTATCGGTTCCCGCGGGTCTCAAGGAAGCGGCCAAAGCCACGGGAATGTCACCATTTATGCGTTTCCGCCGGATCGAATTCCCGCTCGCCATTCGCCAGGCTCTGCCGGCTTACGGCAATGAGCTGATCCTCGTCGTCAAGGGTACGAGCCTTGCCTCGACAATCACGGTTCTCGAGATCACGGGATATGCAAAGCGCCTGATGAGCCAGACATTCGCGATTTTCGAGGTTTTCGCCCTCGCGGGTGCCATCTACCTCGTCATCAACCTCACCCTCGTCATGCTCGTCCGCATGCTTGAGGCACATCTGATGCGTCACGAAGCGCGCTGAAGGCCAGTAGTCTCGAACCTTACGACTGCCTGTCACGCGCATTGATGGACTATATCGCCGCCTGGACAGCCAAAAAAATGGCGTTCTGTCGAACTGAAACGTAGTCGCCTATATCGTGTCCGCGCCGCGCGCCTAAAGAGCGCGGCGTTGTCATGTCAGCCGGTGACTTTGCCGGGGTTAAGAGTGTATCCGCCATCGATTGCGGCCTTGATCTGCGTCATCAAGGCAAATTTTACCGGGTTCGCTGTCTCCCGCAACGCATGAATGCGTTTGGAGCCGATCCCATGTTCCGCCGAGAACGAACCACCCGATTGCGTCAAGTCGCGGTAGAGAACGGATTCGATGGCAGCAATCTTGGCGGTCGTCAGAGCTGTCCCGGCTGCATTGAGAACAATGTGAAGATTGCCATCGGCAATGTGGCCGAAGAGGTAGGGATCGAGGAGAGGATCGATTGACCGAAGCTCCGGTACGCAGCGAGCCACATATTCTCCGATCTGCGACAAGGGGACGGAGACATCAAAGGATGGCGCAGCCGGATATCTGCGATAGATAAGGTCCGTGTCCTCCCTCAGACGCCACAACTCTGCTTCCTGCGCCTTCGATGTTGCGACGACAGCGGACATGTTCGGATAGGTTTCATACAGCTCCTCGTAAATCCGGCCGAGCTCCATCTGAAGCTGTTCCTCGTCACCGCCGCCCAGAGACATGATGAGGTTGACAGGATAGTCAGGGGCATAATCTGGCGCCGACCAAAGGTGCTCGCCCGCCGTCAGGGAGAAAAACGAATTCCAGATCGCTTCCGCCGCACGCATGTGGCCATACCTCACGGTCAACCCCAGCCTGGTTGCCTCAAGAGCCGCTTCAACGGAGGTAAACCCAAAAAGTGCGGTGGCGGTTGCTGCGGGAACCGGCTCCAGCTTGATGGCAACCCTGGTCACTATACCAAGCGTACCCTCGGCCCCGATGAAGAGATGCTTCAGATCGTATCCTGCCGCGTTCTTCACCACGCGTGTCAGGTCGGAATATATCGAGCCATCAGGCAATACGACTTCCAGCCCGAGCACGCGATGTCGCATCACCCCATATCGAAAAGCAGAAATCCCGCCGGCATTGGTCGAGACCATTCCGCCAATCGTGGCAGAACCACGCGATGGCAAGTCGATGCCTGGCTCGAGACGATGCTCCGATGCGGCCGCCTGCAACGCTTGAAGCGTAACGCCCGCCTCCACAACGGCAACGCGCTCATCTGGATAGATTTCCACGATCCGGTTCAGCCGGGCGGTCGACACCACGATTTGACCGGGGACAGACACACCCCCGCCAACAAGCCCGGTTCGGCCACCCTGTGGTACAACCGATATACCATGGGCAACCGCAGTTTTTATGATCGACGCAACCTCGTGCGGAGATGAAGGGAAAGCAACCGCATCCGCACCGAAATTCGCAGGCGTTACGCCATAATCGAGATTGGCAACGGCATCACCGCGTTTCAGGTTCGACAGGCCGATAATCTGGTCGATTTCATTGAGAAACGCGGCGGACAAATCCCGTGTTGAGGCGGTATTGTGTTCGATCATGACGCGACTTTTGCCTCAGGAAGCTTATCTTTGAGTGAGCGTAACGCTTCGAGAAAACGGTCGTTTTCCGCAGGAAGCCCGACGGTCACACGAATGAAGCTGGCGAACTCCGGTTCTTTCCAGGGTTTGACGATGACGCCATGGGACAGGAAATGATCGAAAGCGATCGAACTGTCGCAACCAACATCGATGAAGAGAAAATTCGTCTGAGAGTCCGGAACGAAAAGATCAAGCGAGGCGATTGCCGCAGCCATGCGCCTGCGCTCCTTGATGACGCTTTCGACTGAAACCCGCATCCAGTTTTCGTCATCGAGCGCGGCAACTGCGGCCAATTGCGCGGCCGCATTGACGTTGAACGGTGTCTTTGCAGATGACATGGCCTGTGCCAGCCGCTCATCGGAAGCCACGGCATATCCGACGCGCAACCCAGCCAGCCCGTAGGCCTTCGAGAAGGTTCTGAGCACGACCCAGGAGATAGCGCTGTCAGCCAGTGTCTTAAGCCCATCTGGCGTATTCCCATCGCAGAATTCGAAATAGGCTTCGTCGAAAACAAGCAATGTCTCTTTCGGGACGGCTGCAATGAGGCCTGAGAGCTGATCCTGTCGCAACGCAGGGCCCACGGGATTGGAAGGCGAGGAGATGAAGAATATCGATGGCTTTTCGCGCAATGCGGTCGTCATCGCCTCAAGATCGAACCGAAGATCCTTCGTCATCGGTATCTTGATGATTTTCGCACCATTTGCTCTGGGCTCGATTTCGTGAAGGCCGAAACCAGGTATCATCGCGACCACGGTAGCATCGGGACGCAGGACCGCGCGACAAACGGCAGCAATCATCTCTTCCGAGCCGTTTCCAATGACAATCCGGTTTCCGGCAACGCCGAGCTTTCGACTAAGCGCATCACGCAAGATCACACAAGCAGGATCCGCATAGCGTGAAGGGTCGAGACTGGCCAGCGCAGCGGTTACCTTCGGAGAGCAACCATATGGATTCTCATTGCTGGCAAGGGCCGCAATATCGGTCAAACCCGTCTTGCTTCGCGCAACGGCGATATTCATTCCAGCATTATAAAGCGGGAGTTCAGCAACGTGCGGGTTGAGCCTGAGTGTATCGGCCATGGGTTGATCTCGCTGATTTGGATAAACGCTGGAATCTGGTTTCAGAGGTCGAGTACGACTGAACTCACGGGCTTGGAACAACAGAGGAGAATCTGCCCGGACGGCACGTCATCCAGCGGCTCTTCCACATATTCAACGTCGCCGGACACAAGGTTTTGGACACAGCTGCCGCAGACACCCGCGCGACAGGAGAATGCTGGCTCAATACCACGGCTCTCCAGAAAGCTCAGGATGGATTCCGAGGCTGAATCCCACTCGAATCTGGCATTTGACTTTCCAAGAACGATCTCGATGCCGGAGTACTCAGACTCTGACGCCACCGGAGCAACAGGGAGGCTGAGGTTTGCTTCCTTCTTCGGCTGCGATGGCGAAAGCAGGGAGGCAGGCCCGAAAAACTCGTAGGCAATCTTGCTTTTCTCCAAGCCGAGGGAGAGGAGCAGGTCATACATCGCCTGCATGAACGGCGGTGGTCCGCACATATAGACTTCGTAATCGTCCAGCGGCAGAAAGGACTGCAAGGTCTCTCGAGTGATGAAACCGGCGGAATGGAACAGCCCGGCCTTGGCATCCTCGTCGGTCGGAAAACGATAACAGTAATGAATATGGACGTTGCTGCGCTGTTTAGCGAGCACCCGTACTTCTTCACGCAGCGCATGGGTAGCAGCCCCGTCGCAGGCATGGACGAACCAGACGGGCCGATCGCTTTCCGCAACCAGGACCTTCAACATGGAAATCGTAGGTGTCAGCCCGACGCCACCGGACAAGAGAATAACCGGTCGCTGACTGGCCTTGTCGAGTTTGAAGGCACCACGCGGCCTGTCAATATGGATGACGGCACCCTCACCTACGGCGTCATGGAGCCAACACGAAACAAGACCATCGGCCATATCGGGCGTTAAAGCGGCCTCCCGTTTCACGGTAATACGATAGACCCCGATCTCATTTGGTCCTGACGAAACCGTGTAATTCCGGACAAGCGGTTCTTTGCCTTCGGGATGCGGTATCTGGATCGTCAGAAACTGGCCCGCCTCAAAAGTACACCAATCCGCAGGATCGACAGGCGTGAGGTAAAAAGAAGTGATCGTGGCACTCTCGCGCACCTTGCGCTTTACCTCGAACGGGCGAAAACGTGGATCCAGGCGGGTCGTCATGATTTGCTTGTCCTGATGATTGCAATATCCGGAAATCCGCAGATCGCCTCGAAAGCCCTCCCCGTGAGATCGCTCAAGGCCTGCTTCAACCTGCAGACGGTCAAAGGTTTTCGTGGGAGGCAGAACTTCCTCAAAAACTCGCTGGCAATTTGGTCTTCACCAATTTGCAGCCCCAAGGCCTCACCTCAATTTATCCCTCTGACAAATCTCATTATTTGCGCGTCAACAAAGAGAGACAATCCCGCCACAGATGGGTTTTTATTTAGAAAAGCTAAACTATGGGGATTTGAACCGGCGCGAGCAACTCTGGATTTGCGCCCTCGTTTTTAACGGGATACGCCAAGCAGAACGTGATCTTCATAACCAATCGTTAAATAGTTGCAGAGTGCTCCGCGAGCAGGATATAGGCCTAGGTGCACGCTATCAGAGCCCCACGGTGATATACCGCGAGCAATTCATTTGCGGTATCCAAGGCCCTAAACGCAAAGTGCCCTCCGGGATGGGAGGGCTTTGTTGTTGATAGTCTTGAAGATATTGGTTGCGGGGGCAGGATTTGAACCTGCGGCCTTCAGGTTATGAGCCTGACGAGCTACCGGGCTGCTCCACCCCGCGTTACCAGCGTAAATCCCTATGG